>NZ_VFNL01000001.1:2400000-3000000 GCF_006715565.1 Microbacterium sp. SLBN-154 | reverse complement strand
GTCGACGGTCCTGCGCAGCATCAACCTGCTCGCCGACCCCGATTCGGGTTCTCTCAAGGTCGACGGGGTCGAGTTCGGCCCTGGGCTCGCCGGCGACCGGGCACCGCGCGGCGGCCGCTTGGCGCTGCGCCGCCGGGTGGGAATGGTCTTCCAGCAGTTCAATCTGTTCCCTCACCTGTGCGCCCTCGACAACGTGGCCCTGCCACTGCGGAAGGTGCGGGGGATGAGTCGGTCGGCGGCGCGCGAGAAGGCGGCCGTGACGCTGCGCCGAGTGGGCCTGATCGACCGCGCGGCGAACTACCCGGCTGAGCTCAGCGGCGGACAGCAGCAGCGCGTCGCCATCGCTCGCGCGCTCGCCCTGGACCCGGAGGTCATGCTGTTCGACGAACCCACGTCGGCCCTCGACCCGGAACTGGTGGGTGAGGTGCTGAAGACGATGAGAGAAGTCGCCGAGACCGGGATGACGATGGTCGTCGTCACCCACGAGCTCGGATTCGCCCGCGAGATCGGGGATCTCAACGTCTTCATGGAGGATGGGCGGATCGTGGAGACCGGACCGCGCGGGTTCTACGACAACTGCCGCAGCGAGCGCGCCCGCGAGTTCCTTCGGGCGGTGATGTGATGTCGATCACCGACTACGACTGGAGCCTCATCTGGGAGAACCGCGAGGCGCTCCTCGCCGGCCTGTGGACCGCATTCGCCGTGGCGATCGTGGGCCTGGCCATCTCGCTCGTCTTCGGTCTCCTGCTCGCGGTGCTCCGCTCCGCGCCGAAGCCGTTCTCCTGGATCGCCCTGGCCTACATCAACATCTTCCGCGGCGTACCGGCGCTCGTGAGCGTGATCTGGGTGTACTTCGGACTGGCCCTGCTGCTCGGAGTGCGATTCTCGGTCTTCGAGGCCGGAGTGATCGCCCTCTCGCTGCTCTACAGCGCCTTCTTCGCCGAGATCTTCCGTTCCGCTCTCCAGGCGGTGCCGAGCGGCCACACCGAGGCCGGTTGGGCGCTGGGAATGCGGTCGATCCAGATCTTCTTCTCCGTCACGCTCCCGCAGGCGGTGAAGATCGCCCTGCCGAACATCGGCAGCATGTTCATCGGCATGGTCAAGGACACCTCGACCTTCACCGTCATCGGGTTGCTCGAGGTCGTGCGGGTGACCCAGAACCTCGTCGCGACGAGTTTCCAGCCGTTCGTGCTGTACACCGCCGCTGCCGTGATCTACGTCCTCGCCGCTTTCGCCATCGATCTGGTGTTCCGCCTCATCGAGAGCACGTACGTCCGCCCGCCCCTCGGGGTCCTCGGCCGTGCCCTGCGAGCCCGCCAGCGGCGACGTATCGAGGCGCTGGCGGCACGGGTGAAGGCCGTCACGCCCGGCACCGGGGTCATCGCCACCCCCAAATGATCCCTCTCGACCCTTCGAGCACTCCCACCCATCCGAACGATTGGAAACCGTTGTGAACACACGATTCAGCCGGAAGGCGCTGCGCCTTCCCGTCATCACCGCCCTGGCGGCGGCAGCACTGGTGCTCTCCGCCTGCGGCGGAGGTAACGCGGGCGCCGACGCGGATTCCGGCGGTGAGGCTCCGGCGGATGACATCGGCCTCATGACCCCGGGAACCCTGGTGGTCGGAATGAACCTCCAGTACAAGCCGCAGATGTTCCTCGAGGGCGATACCCCCTCGGGCTACGACGTCGATCTCCTCAACGCGCTCGCCGACGAGCTCGGTGTGGAACTGGACATCCAGAACCTCGACTTCAACGGTCTGATCCCGGGTCTGCAGTCCCGGCAGTTCGACATGGTGTCGGTGGGCCTCGGCGCCACCGACGAGCGCAAAGAGGTCATCGACTTCAGCCGCGGCTATGTCCCCTACGCCACCATCCTGGGCGTTCAGCCCGGCGAGGAGCTCGGGTCGACGCTCGAGGACTACAACCAGGAAGGTGTCGTCATCACCGCGCTCCAGGGCTCGACCGGCGAGCAGCTCGTGCGCGACACCTTCCCCAATGCGACCGTTGCCGGCTTCCCCGACCAGAACGCGGCGCTTCTCGAAGTCGCCACCGGACGAGCGGACGCGGTGGTCGTGGAGGACTACATCCTCGCCGAGTTCGATCGGTCCAACCCCGACCAGCTCACCGCGCTCGACCTGGACGAGCCCCTCAGCCTCTACTACGGCGCGTGGGGCGTGCAGAAGGACAATGGCGCTCTGGTCGACCAGCTCGATGCATTCCTGTGCCAGGCTCAGGAGGACGGCACCCTCGAGGAGCTGTACACGAAGTGGATGGCCCCGACCATGCCCGAGATGCCCGGAGGCTGCTGATCGATGACCGTCGATGAGCAGGTGCACGACGTCCTGATCATCGGGGGCGGTCCGGCCGGCATGGCCGCCGCCGCGACCGCGGCGACACGCGGACTGGATGCGGTGCTGATCGACGAGCGTCCGACCCTCGGTGGGCAGGTGTACAAGCAGCCGGGTCCCGGGATGCGGGTGGTGAACGCCCGCGAGATGGGGAAGCAGTACCGCCAGGGTCGGAGTCTCATTGACGAGGTCGAGGCCTCGGGGGCGACGGTGCGGCTTCGCTCCAGCGTCGTGGATCTCGAGCCGTCCGAGACGGGATGGACGGCCATGGTCCACCCCGAAGACGGCGCCGTCGTCCCGCTCCGGGCGCGAGCGGTCATCCTCGCGACGGGAGCGCACGACCGTCCGGTCGTCTTCCCCGGCTGGGATCTTCCCGGTGTCATCACCGCCGGCGGTCTGCAGACCCTGGCCAAGACGCAGTCCTTCGTCCCGGGAGACCGGGTGGTGTTCGCAGGCTCCGGTCCGGTCGCCCTCGCCTTCCCCGCGCAGCTGGCCGGCTACGGCGCCAACATCGTCACCGCACTCGAGGCCGGGCCCGCACCATCCGCCACCGACCTCGCCCGGATCGCCGCCGCCGCCCCGGGCAACGTCGGCCTGCTCGGCGACGCCGCGCGGTACCAGGCGACCCTGCTGCGTCGCGGGATCCCGCTGAAGTATCGGCGCATCGTCGTGCGCGCCGAAGGCGAAGGACGGGTCGAACGCGTCGTCCACGCGCGCGTGGACGAGCGGTGGCGCGTGCTCCCCGGTACCGAGGAGAGCATCGAGGCCGACATCCTCTGCATCGGCTACGGGTTCACCCCGAGTGCTGAGCTCCTGCGACTCGTCGGCTGCCGTTTCGACATCGACGAGGATCTCGGCGGCCCCGTCGTGCACCGCGACGATCTCGGCCGTACCGATGTCGCCGGCATCTACGTCGCCGGCGACGGCGCGGGCGTCGAAGGATCCGCCGTAGCCGCCGACGAGGGGCGCCTCGCGGCGCTCGCCGTGACGCAGGACGTCGGCACCCCATCCGTCGACAGCTCGGCGATCGCGGGCCTGCGTCGCCGGATCAGCCGGCGGCGGGCGCTCACCCGCGCGACCACCCGGATGTACCACGTGGGCGAGGGGATCTTCGGGCTCGCCGAGGACGACACCGTCGTCTGCCGCTGCGAGGGCGTCCGCGAAGGCGAGATCCGCGCCGCGGTCGCCGAAGCACCCGACGTCAGTGCAGTCAAGGCGCTCACCCGTGCGGGCATGGGGCCGTGCCAGGGGCGGATGTGCGGGCGGCACATCGCTGCGCTGATCGCCGAGCAGAAGGGTGTGGCGCCGGCGACGGTGCTGCCGGCCACCCCGCGGATGCCCGCGCGGCCCGTGCCGATCGGTGCGATCGCCGATGCCGACGTGGCCGATCCGGGGCTGTTCCAGGCGGGGGAGGACGATCCCGTCGAACCCGAGCGCACCGACCTCGCTCCCGGCGACCTCGCCCGTCGGCCGCGCGACCCTGTGACCGACACCGACGTCCTCGTCATCGGCGGCGGCATCGCCGGGGCGGCGGTCGCCTACTACCTCGCCCGCGAGGGTGTCGAGGTGGAACTGCTCGATCGCGGCCAGCTCAACCGTGAAGCATCCGGGACCAATGCCGGCAGCTTCCACTTCCAACTCGCCATCCATCAGCTCTCCGGCAAGGGCACCGAGGCCGATCGGTCGCGGCTGCTCAGCGACGCGCGGGCGAGCGTCGAGGCGTACGCGCTGTGGACGTCTCTCTCCGAGGAGCTCGGCGCCGATGTCGGGCTCCATCAGACCGGCGGCTGGATGGTCGCCGAGACGCCGGAGCAGCTGACCCTCCTGCACGAGAAGCACCTTCTCGAGGAGGAAGCGGGCATCCACACCGAGGTGCTCGAAGGTGCAGCGCTGCGCGCCCGCGCGCCGTACTTCTCCGACCGTGTGCTCGGGGCGACCTACTGCGACCTCGAAGGTCATGCCAATCCGCTTATCGTCGCGCCACTGTACGCCCGGAGGGCACGAGAGCACGGTGCGCGCTTCCGCGTGGACACCGAGGTGTTCGCCATCGAGGTCGACGAGTCCGACTCGTCCTACCGTTTCCGGGTGACGACGAGTGCCGGCGTCATCCGTGCGCGCCACATCGTCAACTGCGCAGGCGGATGGGCGGGTGAGATCGGCGCGATGGTGGGGCTGGACTTCCCCATCAGGCGCGAGGGCCTGCACGTCAACGTCACCGAGGCTCGCAGGCCCCTCCTGCCGTCGATGATCCAGCACATCGGCCGCCGGCTCACCCTCAAGCAGACCCATCACGGGTCGTTCATCATCGGCGGCGGGTGGCCGAGCCCGGCGACGGGCTATCCGCGCCGCTATCCGACCACCTGGCGCAGCGCTGCGGGCAACCTCCGGGTGGCCCTCGACGTCGTCCCGCAGCTCGAGGACGTGCGGGTCGTGCGCACGTGGTCGGGCGTCATCGCCTTCACCGACGACTACTCACCGATCGTGGGAGAGTCCGAGCGGGTGCCCGGCTACCACGCCTGTGTCGCCTCGACCGGCTTCACCTTCTCCCCGATCTACGCCCGCCAGGTCGCCGAATCCATCGTCGATCCCGCGCGCACCGCCTCCCGATTCCCGACCCGGTTCTCACTGGACCGCACCATCGCCTCGGCACCGACGCGATGACAACAACCCTGAGGAGCACTTCCTGATGAATCGCGACGATGTCGACTGGGCCGGCTATTACCCCGCCGTCGTCACCCCCTTCACCGAGACCGGCGAACTCGACCTGCCCACGCTCCACGCGCTGATCGAGCAGTACGCCGACCGCGGCATGCACGGCGTGGTCGTGAACGGCACCTGCGGCGAGTGGTTCTCCCAGAGTGAGGACGAGCGCCGGCAGGTCGCTGAGACCGCCGTCGCCGCTGCGGGAGGCCGGCTCAGCGTCCTCGTGGGATGCACATCGAACACCGCCACGAACGTCCTCGCCCTCGGTCGTCACGCGATCGATGCCGGCGTCGACGGCGTGCTGGTCTCGCCCCCGCCCTACATCAAGCTCTTCCCGAACGAAGTCGTCGCCTGGTACGAGGAGATCGGCGCGGCGCTGCGGGCTCCCGTCGTGGTCTACAACTGGCCGCACGGGACCGGCATCGACATCGGCACGGAGCTGGCCGACCGTCTGGCCGACGTCGATTCCGTCGTGGCGATCAAGGACTCCACGCCGGACGCCGATCAGTTCTTCGAGACGTCGCGGCGTGTGCGCGATCGGGTACGCGTCTTCGGTCCCTACATGTCGGCCCGAGGGGTCGACGTGCTCCGCAGCGAGGGCGGAGACGGCACCGTCGGCGGCGGTTCGCTCTACGGTCGCCCGGATCCGCAGTTCTGGGAGGACCACTGGTCCGGAAACGTCGATCGGATGCGCGCACACGCCGAACGATCCGACCGGCTGTTTCCGAAGCTGTGGCTCCCCGGCGGCTGGGCGGGGCAGTTCGGCTCGTACCAGGCGCAGCTGAAGGCCCTGATGCACATGCTGGATCAGCCGGCAGGCCACGTGCGCCGACCGCGGCTGCCCATCACCGACGCCGACGACCTTCGGACGATGCGATCGATCCTCCAGGAGGAGGGCCTGCTCGCACCGGATCGGGTGACCGCGTGAGCGGCCGCCGGCTGCCCGGCCACGGACTGGAGCGGGGCCGCCCGGTCGACATCGTCGTCGACGGCGTGACCGTGACCGCCTTCGAGGGTGAGAGCGTCGCCGCCGCCGTCATGGCCGCCGAGGCGCTGGCCCTGCGTGTCACCGAGGGCGGCGCCCCGCGCGGCTACTTCTGCGGCATGGGGGTGTGCTTCGACTGCACCATGGTGGTCGACGGGGTGCCGCAGACCCGCACCTGCATGACGTGGGTGCGCGAGGGGATGACCGTCGAGCACCAGGTGGGAGCGGGCGGCGGCGAGCCGGACCCCGACACCGCCCACTGACCCTCCGCGGTCGGCGCGAAGCGGGTCGGTTCGCGACTCAGGGGATGCTCTCGACGTACTTCGCGCGGTTGTACTGCCACGGCCACGCCAGCTCACCGCCGAGCGCGGCCGCCGCGCGCAGCGCGAACGTCGGCTCGCGCAGGAACTGCCGCGCGACGTAGACGACGTCGGTGTCTTCCGCCCCGAGCGCCGCCTCGGCCTGCTCGGGGGTGGTGATCAGGCCCGCCACACCCACCGGGGCGTCGATCGCGGCGCGCACGGCGCGTGAGAGCGGCTGCTGATAGCCGGGCCCGGAGGGGATGGCCTGGTCGGGATTGTTCCCACCGGACGACACGCTCACGAGGTCGACACCGTCGATCAGGTGGAGCGCGGCGATGGTGTCGTCGACGGTGACGCCGCCGGGCACCCACTCCGACGCCGACACGCGCAGCACCACGGGCATCTCGGACGGCACGCGCGCACGCACGGCCTCGACGACCTCGCGCACGATGCGCGAGCGCCCCGCGACGTCGCCGCCGTACTCATCGGTGCGGAGGTTGGAGGTGGGGGACAGGAACTGGCCCAGTAGGTATCCGTGCGCCGCGTGGATCTCGACGAGGTCGAAGCCGGCCTCCACCGATCGCGCGGCGGCGTCGCCGAACTCCGCGACGATGCGTGCGATCCCCTCGCGGTCGAGTTCGACCGGCGGCGTGAACGGTCCCCACGCGACCGCTGACGGTCCGACCGTGGTCCAACCGCCCTCGGACGCCGGCACCGATCCGCGGCCTCGTGTCGGGGGGTACGTCGAGGCTTTGCGCCCGGCGTGGGAGAGCTGAATGCCGATCAGGCCGTCCATTCCGTGGACGAAATCGACGACGCGCCGCCATCCGGCGGTGTGGTCGTCGTTCCAGATGCCGGCGTCGTCGGGCGTGATGCGTCCGATGGGCGAGACCGCCGCGGCCTCGGTCATGATGAGACCGGCGCGCCCGATGGCGAACGAGCCGAGGTGGACCAGATGCCATTCGCCGGGCATGCCGTCGACCGAGGAGTACTGGCACATCGGAGCGACCCAGAGACGATGGGGAACGGTCAGGCCCCCGACGGTGATGGGGTCGAACAGGCGCGGAGACAGACGAGGCACAGGGGTCCTTCGAGGAAGAGCGAGAAAGTGATGCGATCTACGAGGAGAGTCACTCGTAGGTCTTGCGCCGGTCCAGCAGCGCAAGGTCCGCGCTCATGGCGCGGGTGGCGTCGAGCAGCTGCGGGAGGTAGTCGGTGACGAGCTGCTCGACCGAGACCCGCGAGGTCGACACGGAGAGGTTCACCGCGCTGACGTAGCGACCGTCGGCGCCGACGACGGGGGCCGCGACAGAACGCGCACCGAGGTCGACCTCCTGGTTGTTCAGCGCCCAGCCCTGCTGACGGACCTCGGCGATGCGTTCGCGCAACTCCTGCTCGTCGACGATCGTCGCGGGGGAGAGCTTCTCGCGCGGATAGGTGCGGAAGTACTCATCGAGCGCGGCGTCATCGAACTCCGAGAGCAGCACCCGTCCGGTCGAGGTGCAGAAGGCGGGCAGCCGTCGGCCGATCCCCAGGCGGATGGGCATGATCGTCTCGGTCGCGGCGCGGGCGACGTAGACCACATCGCCGTCGTCGTACTCGCACGCCGACACCGACTCGCCGATCTGAGCGGACAGCCGCCGCAGGTGGTCCTGGATGATGTCGATCCGGCTCGAGGACGACAGGAACGCATAGCCGAGGTCGAGCACCCGAGGGCGCAGGTAGAACCGGTTCTGACGGCTTCCGACGTACCCCAGGGTCTCGAGCGTCAGCAGCGCCCGACGCACCGAGGCGCGACTCAGGTGGGTGATCTTGGCGACGTCGGCCAGAGACAGCAGGTCGCGTTCGTTGGAGAAGGCGCGGATGACGGCGAGCCCGCGATCCAGGGACTGGATGAACTCGCCCGACTTGCGGTCGGTCTCGGTGTCGGTCATCGCGCTACGTTCCTCTGTGACGTCGGCGGAAAGTGGGATCACCATATCAATCCGCCTCCGTCGTGGACCGGCCGCCCCGCGGCATCCGGGTCACGCGACGCCCTCGATGCAGATGTATTTCAGGTCGGTGTACTCCTCGATCCCGTGCCGCGAGCCCTCGCGGCCGATGCCCGACTGCTTCACCCCGCCGAAGGGCGCTCCCTCATAGGAGATGAGGCCCGTGTTGACTCCGACCACGCCGACCTCGAGGGCTTCGGACACCCGTGTGATGCGTCCGATGTCGCGGCTGAAGAAGTAGCCGGCGAGGCCGAACTCGGTGTCGTTGGCCATCCGGATGGCCTCCTCCTCGGTGGAGAAGCGGATGACGGGCGCGAGCGGGCCGAAGGTCTCCTCGCGCGCGAGCAGCATGTCGGGGCTCGCGTCGACGATGAGGGTGGGGGTGAAGAACGTGCGTCCTTGCTCGGTGAGGTCGCCGCCCTGCACCACGCGGGCGCCCTTGTCTCGGGCGTCGTCGATGTGGCGGCGGACCTTGTCGACGGCGGCGGAGGAGATGAGGGGCCCCTGGGTCGTGCCGGGCTCGCGGCCGTCGCCGACCCGCAGCTTCGCCATCTCGCGGCCGAGCGCCTCGACGAACGCGTCGTGGATGCCGTCCTGGACGAAGATGCGGTTGGCGCACACGCAGGTCTGCCCGGCGTTGCGGAACTTCGAGTCCATCGCGCCCTTGACGGCGTTGTCGAGGTCGGCGTCGTCGAACACGATGAGGGGGGCGTTCCCGCCGAGCTCGAGCGCCAGGCGCTTGAGGGTGCCCGCCGACTGGGCCATGAGGATGCGCCCGACCTCGGTGGAGCCGGTGAAGCTGATGGTGCGCACGCGCTCATCGCCGGTCAGCACCTCACCCAGGCGGGGGCCGGAGCCGGTGACCACGCTCAGCACGCCGGCGGGGATCCCCGCCTCCTGCGCGAGCGCGGCGAGGGCGAGGGCCGACAGCGGCGTCTCTTCGGCGGGCTTGATGATCATCGAGCAGCCGGCCGCGAGGGCGGGCGCGGCCTTGCGCAGGATCATCGCGCACGGGAAGTTCCACGGCGTGATCGCCGCGGTCACGCCCACGGCGCTGCGGATCGTCATCATGCGGCGGTCGGGGTTGTTGGTCGGGATGACCTCGCCGTAGAGACGCTTGGCCTCCTCGGCGAACCACTCGATGAAGCCCGCGCCGTAGAGGATCTCGCCGCGCGCCTCGGCCAGGGGCTTGCCCTGCTCGGCGGTCAGGAGCTGGGCGAGGTCGTCCGCGCGCTCGACGATGAGCTCGTACCAGCGGCGGAGGATGCGCGAGCGCTGCGGGGCCGGCGTGCGCGACCAGCCGGCGAAGGCCTCCTGCGCCGCGTCGATCGCCGCGACCATGTCGTCGGGGGTCGCGACGGCCACCTCGGCGACGGTTTCACCGGTGGCCGGATCGATGACCGGGGAGGACTCGCCGGTGGAACCGTCCCGCCACCCGCCGGCGATGTGAAGCTGGGTACGTAGCAGATCGTCGGCGATCTGCGTCGCTGGTGTGGACATGGGCGCCCTCGTCCTTTCCGGACCGAACGGATGTGATGTTTGATCCTCACCCAGCATAGAGGTAGTGTGCGAGAAGCGACCATAAGTGCGTAATGCGAACGGATGAGGCCCCATGACGAACGTCGAGGAGTTGGACCGGAACTACCTGTTCCACCCGATGACCAACCTTGCTGCCCACGCGCAGAACGGCCCCCACATGACCGTGGTCGAGGGTCACGGCGCGACGATCATCGATCGTGCCGGCAATCGATATCTCGACGCCATGGCGGGGCTGTGGTGCGTCAACGTCGGCTACTCCCACCCCGACATGGCCGAGGCGCTGCGCGCGCAGGCGCTGAAGCTCCCCTACTTCCACGCCTTCTCGTCGATGGGCACCGACCTCCCCGCGCGCCTGTCGGAGCGCCTCATCCGGATGGCGCCGGTGCCGATGAGCACGGTCTTCTACGGCAACTCGGGCTCGGACGCCAATGACACCCAGGCCAAGCTCGTCTGGTACTACAACAATGTCCTCGGCCGCCCCGAGAAGAAGAAGATCATCGCCCGCCGTCGCGGGTACCACGGCGTGACGGTGCTGTCCGGCGGGCTGACGGGCCTGCAGAACCTCCACGACGGGTTCGACCTGCCCCTGCCGATGATCCGTCACGTCCGTCCGCCCCACCGCCTCTGGGAGCGCGCCCCCGGACAGACCGACGACGAATTCGCCACCGCGCTCGCGGCGGAACTCGACCGCTTCATCATCGAAGAGGGTCCCGAGACGGTCGCCGCGATGATCGCCGAGCCGGTCATGGCCGCCGGCGGGGTGATCGTGCCCCCCGACACCTACTTCCCGAAGATCCAGGAGGTCCTGGATCGGCACGACGTGCTGCTCATCGCCGACGAGGTCGTCAACGGCTTCGGACGCCTGGGGGTCCCCTTCGGCAGCCAGTCGGTCGGGATGAAGCCCGACCTGATGACGCTCGCCAAGGGCATCACCTCCGCCTACGTGCCGCTGTCGGCCATCCTCGTCAGCGAGAAGGTCTGGAAGGTGCTGCTGGACGGATCGACGAAGTACGGCAGCTTCGGCCACGGCTACACCTACTCCGCCCACCCGCTGGCGGCGGCCGCGGCGATGGCCAACCTCGACATCATCGAACGCGAGGACCTGATCGCCACCGTGGCGCGAAACGGCGAGCTGCTGCACGAGATGCTGCGTGACGCGTTCGCCGATCATCCGCACGTCGCCGAGGTGCGTGGGCGGGGCCTCATGGCGGCGGTGGAGTTCGTGGAGTCCCGCGACCCCCTGCGGCCCTTCGCCGCGCAGGGCTCGTTCGCCGCCGCGGTCACCAAGGCCTCCCTCGCCGCAGGCGTCATCACCCGCGCCCTCCCGGCTGCCGACACGGTGTCGTTCTCGCCGCCGTTCGTCACCACCCCCGACGAGCTCGAGCGCATGGTCGCCGGTGTCCGCACCGGACTCGATCAGGCGGTCGCCGACCTCCGCCGCAGCTGAGTTTCCCGTGCGCGTGGGTGTGGTGCTGAACCCCGTTGCGGGGTACGGCGGCACGCGTGCGATGCACGGCACTGACGACCTCTCGCCCGAGCAGTTCGACGAGGCGGTGACAGCCGGGCGTGCGCGCGACCGGCTCGTGCGGATGCTGCGGCGCGCCGAAGCGACGCGCGAGACCGCGGTCTTCCTCACCGCCGACGGCATCCTGGGCGCTGACGCGCTCGCCGAGGCCGGTGTCGCGTTCGACGTGGTCTCGGCCGCCGCGACGCCGCACCGCACGTCGTCGGCCGACACGCAGGCAGCCGTCCGCGCGCTCCTCGCGGCGGGCGCGGACTGCCTGGTGTTCGCCGGTGGTGACGGCACCGCCACCGACATCGCCGAGGTGCTCGGCGATGCGGCACCGGTCATCGGCGTCCCCGCGGGGGTGAAGATGCACTCGGAGGTGTTCGCCCGATCGCCCGAGAGCGCCGGTCGTCTGCTCCGCGACCTCGTCGCCGGGCGGGCCTCGCGCCGCCGGGTCGAGATCCTCGACGTCGTCCCGGGCGCGTCCGGAGCCCCGCGCCGGCTGCACACCGTCATCGCACCGATCTCCACCGACCCGCTGCAGGGGGCGAAGGCCGCCGCGCCGCCCGGCACGGGCGAGGGCGATCGCCGCCGGATCGCCGAGGCGCTCGTGGCCGCAGCCCACCCCGACACCACGTGGATCCTCGGCCCGGGGACCACCACGGCCGCGCTGGCGGAGGTGCTGGGGTTCACCGCCACCCTGCGGGGCGTCGACGTGCGTCTGCCCGGCGGGGCGGTGGAGCAGGACGTCACCGAACCGCGACTGTTCGACCTCGTGGGCGCGGCCCGCCGCCCCCGACTCGTGCTCGGCGTCGTCGGGGGGCAGGGATTCCTCCTCGGGCGCGGTAATCAGGAGATCAGCCCCCGCGTCGTCGCCGCCGTCGGCGCCGACAACACCGAGATCGTCGCGACCGAGGACAAGGTCGGCGCCCTGCACCCGCCGGTCCTCTTCGTCGACGCCGACCCCCCGCCCGGCCTCGCTGCCGATTCCCCGTTCCCCCACCCGCTCCTCGGTTATCGGCGCGTGCGCACCGGGGCCCGCGACATCCGGGTCCTCAGGGTCGTCGACGCCGCAGCCTGAGAATCCCCACCCCTTTCCGTATCGCCCGCGAAGGAGCACTGCAGATGAGCCCGTCCCATCCCTACATGGCCAACTCGGCGGAGGGGAGCCGGAACGCCCTCCTCGAGGCGATCGGCGTGAGCGACCCGGACGAACTGTTCCGGCAGATCCCGGCGGACCACCGCTCGGATGACGCGATCGTGCCGTCCGCCGGCATCCGCTCGGAGTTCGAGCTGCGCCGCATGCTCGAAGACCGGCTCCGCGGTGTCGCCTCGACCGACTCGCACGTGTCGTTCCTCGGCGGCGGGTACTGGAAGCACCACATCCCGGCGCTGTGCGACGAGATCGCGGCTCGGCCCGAGATCTCGACATCGGTGTGGGGCACGCCGAGCTCCGATCACGGGCGCAACCAGGCGTGGTTCGAGTTCACCTCCCAGGTCGGCGCGCTCGTCGATCTCGAGTTCGTCGGGCTGCCGGTCTACAGCTGGGGGTGCGCCGCCGGTCACGCGCTGCGTATGGCGGCCCGCCTCACCGGGCGCTCGGTCGTGGTCATCCCCGCGGGGCTCGACCGTGAGCGCCGCCTCGTGATCGAGACCTACTGCGGCTATCGCGAGCTGGACGGGTCGCTCAGCATCCGCGAGGTGGCGCTGGACGCCGCCACCGGCACGGTCTCGCTCGCCGCGTTGGCCGACGTGCTGGATGACACCGTGGCCGCCGTCTACGTCGAGACGCCGAACTCGTGGGGGGTCATCGAGGCCGACATCGCGCGCATCATCGACGCCGCCCATGCGGTCGGTGCCGAGGCCATCGTCGGTGTCGACCCGATCTCGCTCGGAATCATGGCGTCGCCGGCGAGCTTCGGGGCCGACATCGTCGTGGGTTCGCTGCAGCCCCTCGGGATTCCGCTGAACGCCGGCGGCGGCGTCGGCGGCTTCATCGCCAGCCGCGACGAAGAGCGCTACGCCCGCCAGTTCCCCACCCTGCAGGTCAGCATCGCCCCGACGATCCGCGAGGGCGAGCGGGCGTTCGGGATGACGCTGTTCGGCCAGAGCTCCTACGGTGCCCGCGAACTCGGCAACGACTGGACCGGCAATTCGGTCTACCTGTGGGCCGTGCGCGCGGCGATCTACCTCGCGCTCCTCGGGCCGCAGGGGATGCGGGAGCTGGCCACCACGGTGGTCGGCAACGCCCGGCGAGCAGCCGCCCTGATCGCGGAGGTGCCCGGGGTGTCGGTGAGATACGCCGACGGCATCTTCAAGGAATTCATCGTCGACTTCTCGGACACCGGCCTCTCGGTCGCCCGGATCAATGCCGCGCTGTTCGCCCGCGGAATCCTCGGGGGCCACGACCTGTCCGGCACGGGGGAGGGCCTCGAGGGCTGCGCCCTGTACTGCGTCACGGAGGTCACCTCCGAATCCGACGTCCGTCGCTTGATCACCGCACTGGAGGAGGTCGTCGCCTCATGAGCACCATCCGTCGCTACCACGCCGCGTCGTGGGATGAGCCCGTCATCTACGAGCTGGGCGCCCCCGGGCGCCGCGGCGTCGTCCCGCCGTCATCCTGGGCGCCGGCAGCCGACGACCTGATCCCCGCGGACCTGCGCCGCGCGGCCGACCCCGACCTGCCCGAGCTGGCCGAGTACGAGGTCCGCCGTCACTACACCCACCTGTCTCAGCAGACGATGGGGATGATGGGCATCAGCCTCTTCGGCACGTGCACGATGAAGCACAACCCGACCTTGAACGAGCAGATCACGTCCCGTCCCGAGGTCGCCGCCGTGCACCCCCGGCAGGATCCTTCGACCTACCAGGGGCTGCTCGGGATCGTGCACTCGCTGGAGGAGGAGCTGCGCAACCTCTCGGGGATGTCGGCCTTCAGCTTCCAGCCCGGAGGCGGCGCCGACGCGGCGTACCTCCACACCGTGATCACCCGGGCCTACTTCGCCTCGAAGGGCGAGCTGGCCCAGCGGCGGCAGATCATCACGACCGCCCAGGCGCACCCCTGCAACCCCGCGACGGCGAAGGCGGCGGGCTTCGAGGTCATCACCCTCCCGATCGAGGAGGACGGCTATCCGAGCGTCGAGGCGCTGCGCGCCGTGGTCGGACCCCACACGGCCGCGCTCATGCTGAACAACCCCGACGACATGGGGATCTACAACCCCCACATCACCGAGTTCATCGACGCCGTGCACGACGCCGGCGGCCTGGCCTTCTACGACAGCGCGAACTTCAACGGAGTCATGACGCGGCTCCGCGCCCGCGACCTCGGGTTCGACGCCTGCATGTACATGCTCCACAAGACCTTCGGTGTGCCCAAGGGCGGCAACGGTCCCTCGGTGGGTGCGTACGGCTGCTCGGAGGAACTCGCCCGATTCCTCCCCGGTCCGCGGGTGGTCAAGGACGGCGAGACCTACGACCTCATCGAGCCCGAGAACAGCGTCGGCCGCGTCCGCGAGTTCCTCGGCAACGTCCAGCAGCTGGTCAAGGCCTACTCCTGGACCCGCGCGATGGGCACCGATGGGCTGCGCGAGGCCGCCGACCTGTCGGTGCTGGCGAACAACTACATGGAGAAGCAGCTCATGGCCATCCCGGGGGTGACGATGTCCTTCCCCGGGAAGGCTCTGCCGCGCCTGGAGATGACGCGCTACTCGCTGGAGGAGTACACCGCCGAGACCGGTGTGACCGGCCATGACGTGCAGAACCGGATGACGGACTTCGGCATCGACGCGTTCTGGACATCCCACGAGCCGGCCTTCATCCCCGAGCCCTTCACCCCCGAGGCGGGGGAGATGTGGTCGAAGGAGGATCTGGACGAGTGGATCGCCGTCCTCGCGCACGTCCTGGAGGAGGGCCGGCGCGACCCGGAGCTCGTCCGCACCGCGCCGCACAACCAGGTCGTCGCCCAGATCGACGGGTCGGGGCTCGATGACCCCGACACCTGGGCGGTGACGTGGGCCGCCTATCGCCGCAAGTCCGCCTCGCGGCAGTCGGTCGGCTCGTGACATCCGCGGGGGAGCGCGACGACGAGCGGGAGATCCGGGACCTGTCCCACCGTTACGCCGTCGCGCTCGACCGCGGCGACACCGAGTCGTGGGCCGCCCTGTTCGCCGAGGACGTCGCCTTCGAAAGCGGCGGCACGGTGCGTCGTCGCGAGGATGTCCTCGCCATTCCCGCAGACCAGCTCCGGCGATACGAACGCACCCTCCACGCGGTGACGACCCAGGTGATCGCGCGTGACGGCGATCGCGCGACGGGCACCGTCTACTGCATCGCCCATCACCTCTACCGCGACACCCACCAGCACGGGAGGTTCCCGTTCGACCTCACCCACGCCTTCCTCATCCGCTACGAGGACGAATACGCCCGCATCGACGGTCGGTGGGTGTTCGGCCGCCGGCACGTGGTCACCGAGGCCCGCTACGTCCACCAGGTGATCCCCGGCCCGCCGGTCGCAGCCTGAGCGGCGTGCGCCGCCTGCGGTCTGTCCCCCTTCCCGTCGGCACGACACAATGGTGTCCATGTCCGACATCGACGACGCCGTGACCGCCCTCGACGACGACCAGTGCTGGGAGCGCCTGCGCGACCATCGGCTGGGACGCCTCGTCACGCGGGTGGGGGACGTGCTGGACATCTTCCCCGTCAATTACGTCGTGGACGACGAGACGATCCTCTTCCGCACCGCCGAGGGCAGCAAGCTGTTCGAGCTGACCGTCAACGACGAGGTGCTCTTCGAAGTCGACGACTACAGCGACGAGGAGGCGTGGAGCGTCGTGATCCGGGGCCGAGCCCAGCGCCTCGACACCTCTGCCGAGGTCGAGCGCGCCGACGGACTCGGGCTGTCGCCGTGGATTCCCACGCTGAAGTACGTCTACGTCCGCATCGTCGCGCACGCGGTGTCGGGGCGTGCCTTCCCGCGCGGCCCCGAACCGGACCGATACGGCGTCGCGGCGTACTGACTGATTCGCGGGGTCCCCGGCCATGGCGTAGACTGGGAGATGCAGTTGAAGTCTGCATTCTTTCGCCGTGCCCGCCGGTCGGGACCTCCTTCCTTCCAGGCAGGGGCAGAAGTCTGCAGGCATCCCGGGGTCGCAGACCCTTAGGGCGGTAGCTCAATTGGCAGAGCAGCGGTCTCCAAAACCGCAGGTTGCAGGTTCGATTCCTGTCCGCCCTGCGCGTCAGCGTCTGCTGGCACGAGGAAACAATCAGGTGGGTGGCATGCTCCAGGACGAGCCGAAGAACGAGGTGGTCGCACGCAGCGACGCGCCCCGAGAGAAGAAGCCCAACTTCTTCGCGCGCATCGTCCTGTTCATCCGACAGGTCTTCGCCGAGCTCCGCAAGGTCGTCACGCCGACCCGGCAGGAACTGGTGAAGTTCACCGCCGTGGTGCTCGGTTTCGTCCTGGTGATGATGGCGATCGTGTACGGACTGGACGTGCTGTTCGTCTGGATCGCGCAGTACGTCTTCGGGATCCCGGGCGCCTGAGCCGATAACGCGCCCGCCGGGTTCGTCCGGTGGCGGCGTGCGACGCGTCGAGCCGGATCCCCCGGGCACGACAGAGGAAGAGAACACAAGTGTCTGAAAGATATGTGGACGACGCCGACTGGGCGCCCGCGGCGGAGCAGTCCTCCGAGGAGGACGAGGCCCAGGAGGGCAACATCCTCGAGTACGAGGAGCGCGCGAACACCCCCGCCGAGCACAGCGCCATCCACATCGTCGACGACGAGGACGACGTCGAGGACGACACCGAAGAGCTCGACGACATCGAGATCCAGGATCCGGAGGCAGACGCCATCGTGAACGACGCCCTGAACATCGACGAGACCGCCGAGGCCGAGGCCGCGGCGGAGGTCCTCACCGACTCCGTGGCCGAGGAGATCGCGGAACTCGAGGCCGAGGCCGCCGACGAGGTCACCCCCTACGACGGGCCGGACATCAACGGCGAGGACGACCGTGAGGACGCCGCCGACGACGAGGAGCTCGACCCGTTCGAGGCCTTCCGCGCCGAGCTGCGGTCACTGCCGGGCAAGTGGTACGTCATCCACTCCTACGCCGGGTTCGAGCGCAAGGTGAAGGCGAACATCGAGCAGCGCAAGTCCACGCTCGAGGTCGAGGACGAGATCTACCAGGTCGAGGTCCCGATGGAAGACGTCGTGGAGATCAAGAACGGCCAGCGCAAGATGGTCACCCGCGTCCGGATCCCGGGCTACGTGCTGGTGCGCATGGACCTGAACGAGGACACCTGGTCGGTCGTCCGGCACACCCCGGGTGTCACCGGGTTCGTCGGCAACGCGCACAACCCCACGCCCCTCCGTTTCGAGGAGGCCTTCACCATGCTGAAGAGCCTCGTCGAGGTCAAGGAGGTGGCCCCCGCGAAGGGCGCGGCCAAGGGTGCTCCGACCACGGCGCGCAGCATCCCCGCCGAGGTCGACTTCGAGGTCGGCGAGACCATCACGATCAAGGAGGGTTCGTTCGCGGGCCTTCCCGGCACCATCAGCGAGATCAAGCCCGAGAGCGGCAAGCTCACGGTCCTCGTCTCGCTGTTCGAGCGCGAGACCCCCGTCGAGCTGTCGTTCGACCAGGTCACGAAGCTCTGACCCCAGAGGCACCGCGTTCCGGAACGGCCGGAACTGCGGGAGAAGCGGATGCCGCGGCATCCGGTTCGAGGAAAGGAAAACGAACATGGCACCGAAGAAGAAGGTGACCGGCCTGATCAAGCTCCAGATCAACGCCGGCGCCGCCAACCCGGCACCGCCGATCGGCCCCGCGCTCGGTCAGCACGGTGTGAACATCATGGAGTTCTGCAAGGCGTACAACGCCGCGACCGAGTCGCAGCGCGGCAACGTCATCCCCGTCGAGATCACCGTCTACGAGGACCGCAGCTTCACCTTCGTCCTGAAGACCCCGCCGGCCGCCGAGCTGATCAAGAAGGCTGCGGGCGTGCAGAAGGGTTCGCAGACGCCGCACACGGCCAAGGTGGGCAAGCTCACCAAGGACCAGGTGCGTCAGATCGCCGAGACGAAGATGCCCGACCTGAACGCGAACGACATCGGGGCCGCCTCGCTGATCATCGCCGGCACCGCCCGTTCCATGGGCATCACGGTCGAGGACTGAGGGGGAGAATAACCATGGCACACAAGTCCAAGGCCTATCAGGCCGCCGCCGCGAAGATCGCGGCCGACACGTTCTACTCGCCGACCGAGGCCGTCGCCCTCGCCAAGGAGACGGGCTCTGCGAAGTTCGACTCCACCGTCGAGGTCGCACTCAAGCTCTCGGTCGACCCCCGCAAGGCGGACCAGATGGTGCGCGGCACCGTCATCCTGCCCCACGGCACCGGTAAGACCGCCCGCGTCATCGTCTTCGCCACCGGCCCCGCGGCCGAGGCCGCCATCGCGGCCGGTGCCGACGAGGTCGGCGGCGCCGAGCTCATCGAGAAGGTCGCGGGTGGCTACACCTCCTTCGACGCCGCCGTGGCCACCCCTGAGCTCATGGGCCAGGTCGGTCGCCTGGGCAAGGTGCTGGGTCCCCGTGGCCTCATGCCCAACCCCAAGACCGGAACGGTGACCCCGAACCCCGCCAAGGCGGTCGAGGACATCAAGGGCGGAAAGATCGAGTTCCGCGTCGACAAGCACGCCAACGTGCACTTCGTCGTCGGCAAGGCGTCCTTCAGCGCCGAGCAGCTCGACGAGAACCTCAAGGTCGCCCTCGAGGAGATCATCCGTCTGAAGCCGTCGAGCTCGAAGGGCCGCTACATCCAGAAGGGCGCCGTGTCGACCACGTTCGGCCCCGGCATCCCGCTGGACGTCAACTCGCTGGCCTGATCGCCATCGCACAGAAGGGGCTCCGCCGACAGGCGGGGCCCCTTCGTCGTTCCCCGGCCTGCGTCCCCGGGACCTGCTCGGCTCAGTGAGGCAGGACCAGTGACACCCCGAGCGCGATCATGATGACCGCGACGCCGCCATCGAGCATCCGCCACGAGGCCGGTGTCGAGAGCCACCGTCCGAGATAGCGAGCCCCGATCGCGAGGCCGAAGAACCAGATGACGCTGGCGGCCATGGCCCCGAAGGCGAAGAGCCAGCGGGCGTCGCCATGGGTGTTGGCGACCGAGCCCAACAGGAAGACGGTGTCTAGGTAGACGTGGGGGTTGAGCCAGGTCAGGGCGAGGGTGGTGAGGATGACGGGGAGAAGCCGGGTCCGTGTGGTGGTCGCCACGTCCGCCGCGCCTGCGCCCCGACCCGTGGCACCCTCGCTCGACGCGTCCTCATCCCGCACCGTGAGCGCCTGCCCGCTCGGGCGCCAGGCCCGGTGGGCGGCCAGCAGCCCGTAGCCGATGAGAAAGGCCGCTCCCGTCCATCGGACGGCGGTGACCAACCAGGGCACAGCCTGGAGCAGCAGACCGATCCCCGACACGCCGATGCCGATGAGGACCGCGTCCGACACGGCGCACAGCGCCGCGACGATGATCACGTGCTCACGCCGCAGTCCCTGCCGGAGGACGAAGAGATTCTGCGCACCGATGGCGATGATGAGCGAGAAGCCCAGACCGAGTCCGGCGAGAAGGGGGAGAGTCACCCTTGCACGTTACGACCGGGCGAGAATAAGCACCAGTGCAGGTTTCTTCAGGTGCATTAGCATGACTTCAGATGCGCATTCCTTTTGATCTCGCCGAGACCCTCGCCGCGGTGGCGGACGAGGGCACGATGGATGCCGCCGCCCGGCGGCTGCGGATCACGCCGAGCGCGGTGAGTCAGCGGGTGAAGACGCTCGAATCCTTACTCGGGCAGGTGCTCCTCGTCCGGTCGCGACCCGTGCGCCCGACCGCAGCCGGCATCGCCGTCGTCCGTCTGGCCCGGCAGCTCGCCCTCCTCGAGCACGATGCGATCGCGGGCCTCACCGGCGACGACGCGGGCGGGACACGGGTGTCGGTGCCGCTGGCGGTGAATGCCGATTCGCTCGCCACGTGGTTCCTGACACCGCTTGCGACGTTGGCCGACCGGCATCCGATCGTCTTCGATCTGCACCGCGACGATCAGGACTTCACCGCGGGACTGCTCGAATCCGGGACGGTGATGGGCGCGGTCACCTCACGCGAGGAGCCCGTGGCCGGATGCCGCGCGATCGTCCTCGGCTTCATGAGATACCGGGCTGTCGCCACTCCCGCGTTCCACGATCGGTGGTTCGCAGACGGCGTGACCGTCGAGGCACTCACGGTCGCCCCCGTGATCGACTTCGATCGTCGCGACGACCTGCAGCGGCGCTGGCTGCGGGTGCGCGGGGTGGAGGCGACGGAGCCGCCCCGCCATTACGTCCCCGCCTCGCACGACTTCGCCGCCGCGACGCGCCTGGGTCTGGGATGGGCGCTCCTGCCCACCTCGCAGTCCGCCGAGGGGCTGGCTTCGGGAGAACTCGTCGCCCTCGGTGGGCCCTCCGTGGACGTCCCCCTCACATGGCAGCAATGGAACCTGCGATCGCCGCTCCTCGACGCCGTCGCCGAAGAGGTCGTCGCCGAGGGCAGGCGCGTGCTCGTCGCGCCCGAGACCGCCGGATCGGTCAGTCGTCGCTGACGCGCAGCACGATCTTCCCCCGGGTGTGGCCATGCTCCAGCTCGGTGTGCGCCGCCGGGGCATCGGGCAGGTCGAAGACCCGGTCGATGTACACCTGCACGGCACCCGAGTCCAGCAGGCGGGCGATCGTCGCGAGGGTGCCGCCGTCGGGGATCACCTTGTACGACGTAGCGCGGACCCCCGCCTCTTCGGCGGCCTGCGCGTAATCGGGCCAGGAGCCGGTGGGGACCAGCACGTAGAGGCCTCCGGGTCGAAGCACCTGCAGGGATCTGCTGGCGGTGCGGTCCGACATGTTGCCGACGAGGTCGATGACGACGTCCATCTCGCCGACGACCTCCTCGAAACGGGTGGAGGTGTAGTCGACGACCACGGCGGCGCCGAGTTCGCGCAGCCAGGCGGCGTTGCGCCCGGACGCGGTGACCGTGACATGGGCGCCGAAGTAGGCGGCGAACTGCACGGCGAAGTGTCCGACCCCACCGCTGCCGGCGTGGATCAGCATCCGCTGACCCTCATGGGCGTGCGCGATCTCCACGACCAGACCCCATGCCGTGAGGGCCGCCAACGGCACACCGGCCGCCTCGACGTGGGAGAGGGAGGCGGGCTTGCGCGTCACTGATTGGGAGGGGACCACCACGTACTCGGCGTACGTGCCGCCGGTTCGCGGGAAGGGCACCATGCCGAACACCTCGGTACCCGGCGTCAGCGGATGCGCTTCGAAGGGAGAGGTGACGACCACCCCGCTGAAGTCGAAGCCCGGAACGACCGGGGTGTCGCCGAGCGCGGCCGACACGCCCCGTCCGGCCCGGGTCTTGGCGTCGATCGGGTTGACTCCCGCTGCCACGACCCGCACGAGGAGTTCGCTCAGCACAGGGCGCGGCGTCGGAGCCTCGCCCCATCGGAGCGCCTCGGGTCCGCCGGCGCCAGCGAGGGTGACGGCCCGCATCATCTCCGGCGGCGCGTCGGGCTGCGCCGCCGGGGCCTGCGGGGGAGAGGGGGATCGCAGCGGCCGGAATCGCATCGGTCGCTCCTTTCTCGCGCCGCCCCTCGTCGGGGACGCAGGCAGATGGGTCGGTGAGACTCAGTACACCCGGCCTTTGTCTCGCCCGTGTTACGCCGGTGCTAAAGAACGGCGTCGGCGTCCCTCGTCTCAGCGGGCCTCGAACTGGCGGCTCAGTGATTCGGGGGAGAGGGCGTGCTCGACGGCCAGCATGCTCGCACCGAGGACGGCAGCCCGTTCGGCCGTGACGGACTGGGCGATCGTGAGATGCTCGGTCGCCAGAGGCATCGACCGGGTGTAGACCACCTCGCGGACGCCGGCGAGGAGGTGCTCGCCGACCCGGGCCATCGATCCGCCGATCGCGATCACGGAGGGGTTGATCAGGCTCACGCAGGTCGTGAGCACCTCGCCGATGTCGCGGCCGGCCTGACGAACGGTCTGGACGGCCTCGACATTGCCCTGCTTCACCAGGGCCACGACGTCACCGCCGTCGTGCGCCTCGATCCCCTGCGACCGCAGTGTCCGCGCCATCGCCGGTCCCGAGGCCAGCGCCTCCAGGCATCCGCGATTGCCGCAGTGGCAGGGGATGTCGGCGCCGCCCGGTACGCGGACGTGGCCGATGTCGCCCGCGACGCCCTGGGCGCCACGCTGCAGCGCTCCGCCCGAGATCAGGCCGGCGCCGATGCCGGTGGCGACCTTCACGAAGATGAGGTGATCCACGGTCGGCCACGCGGCAGAGCGCTCGCCGAGCGCCATGATGTTCACGTCGTTGTCGACGAGGACGGGCGCTTCCAGATGGCGACCGATCCAGGCGGGGATGTCGAAGCGATCCCACCCGGGCATGATCGGCGGGTTCACGGGCTGACCGCTCTCGTGTTCGACAGGGCCAGGAACCCCCATGCCGATCGCGGCGAGATCGCCGCGATCGCGGCCCGCCTCGTGCAGAAGGAGTTCGGCCGTCTGGACCACCCAGGTGAGCACCTCCTCAGGGCCGAGTGAGATGGCGATGTCCTCGGTGCGTTCGGCGAGGGTCAGCCCGCTGAGATCGGTCAGAGCCACGCGGGCATGCGACGCGCCGAGGTCGGCGGCCAGGACGACCCGGGCCTGCGGGTTGAGCGCGAACTGCGAGGGCGGTCTGCCCCCGGTGGACAAGGCGTCTCCGACCGGCGACACCAGGCCCAGGCGCACGAGCGCGTCCACGCGGGCGGCCACGGTGGAGCGGGCCAGCCCCGTCGTCTTGGCGAGATCGGCTCGGGTGCGCGGCACGCCGTCGCGGAGCAGCTGGAACACCTCACCCACTCCTGACGAGACGGGGGAGTCGCGGGTCTCTCTGGGCACGTTCCCAGTGTCGCGCATCCGGGTGCGCACGTCGGTCACGTCGCGCGGCCGGAGGGGCGGGCGAACCGCTGCTGCAGCAGGACGGCCACCACGATGATGACCCCCTTGACGACCGCCTGCACGGAGGAGTTGAGGTTGTTCTGGACGAAGACGTTGGTGAGCGTGGCGAAGATCAGCACACCGAACACCGTTCCGGTGATCGTGCCCCGGCCGCCGATGAGCAGAGTGCCGCCCACGACCACCGCGGCGATCGCGTCAAGCTCGTAGAGCAGACCGTGGGTAGAGGTGCCGGCCGTTGTCCGGCCGAGGATCATCACCGCGGCGATCCCTGCGGTGAGTCCGGAGATGACGTACAACCACATCGTGTGCCGCTTGACGTCGATGCCGGCCAGACGTGCCGCCTCGCGGTTACCGCCGATCGCGACGGTCCGGCGTCCGAAGGTGGTGCGATTGAGCAGCACCCACCCGAGCGCCGCGACCACCGCGAAGATCCAGATCAGCATGTCGACACCGAGGATGTCGGTGTTCATGAAGGTGATGAAACCTCGCTCCTCCACGACGAGCGTGCGTCGCTCGGCAAGAATCTCGGCGAGCCCGCGAGCCGCGACGAGCATCGCGAGGGTCGCCATGAACGCCACGACCTTCCCGTAGGCGATGACGATGCCGTTGACCAGGCCCGCGCCGGCGCCGACCGCGAGCGCGATGACGATCATCACCGACCAGTGCAGCTGATCGGCGAGGTCCTGCACCGCCGCGATCGTCGCGACGACCGAGGCGAGGCCCATGATCGCGCCGACGGAGAGGTCGATCCCGCCGGAGATGATGACCAGGGTCATCCCGATGCTGATCACCCCGATGATGGAGGCCTGCCGGAGGATCGTGAGCATGTTGTCGAGGCTGGTGAAGGTGTCGGGCGCCGTGACGGCGCCCACGACCACCAGCAGCAGCAGGGCCAGGACGAGCCCGAGGTTTCGGCCGACCGATCCGGACAGGAGTCGTCGCCACGGAGGTGGCGGGGTTTGGGTGGTGCCCGTTTCCGGTGCCGGAGCAGCGCTGTCGGCGCCGGGCCGGTCGGTCACGATTCGCTGATCGCTCACGCGGCTTGTCCTTTCATGACGAGATCGAGCACTCCGTGTTCATCGATCTCGGAGGCGGGGAGGGTGGTCAGGACGCGCCCGTCGGCCACGACCAGGACGGTGTCGGCGAGACCGAGCACTTCTTCGATCTCGCTGGAGACGATGACGATCGCGTTTCCGGCCGCCGCCAGCCGCCGGATGAGTCCGTAGATCTCCGATCGCGCGCCAACGTCGACGCCGCGCGTGGGTTCATCCAGGAGGAGCACCCGTGTTCCATGTACCAACCACCGGGCGAGGAGGATCTTCTGTTGATTGCCGCCCGAGAGCGTCGCCGCCGGGCGATCGGGGTCGGCCGGTCGCAGTTCCAGCGCCGCGATCTGCTCCTGGGCCACGGTCTTCTCGCGTCGGAATTCGAGGAAGCCGCCGCGAGAGAACCGGCGCATGCTCGAAAGCGTCACGTTCATCGCGATCGACTCGTCGAGCACCAGCCCCTGGCTCTTCCGCTCCTCGGGCGAGAGCCCCACCCCCGCAGCCACCGCGGCGGTCACCGAGCCGCGGCGAAGCGCCGTGCCGCCGACGCGGACGGTGCCCGATGAGGGCTTGCGTGCGCCGTAGACCGTCTCGAGGATCTCGGATCGGCCCGAGCCGACGAGGCCGGCGAGTCCGACGATCTCGCCGGCTCGCACGTCGAAGGACACTCCTTCGAAGACGCCGGCGAGGGCGAGATCGCGTACCTCCAGCATCACGGGTGCATCGGCCGGGACGGGCGACGCGGGTGGGAAGACGTTCTCGACATCGCGTCCGGTCATCAGCCGGATGAGCTCGGCGGTGGGGGTGTCGGCGACGGAGAGACCCGTCGCCATCGTCCGCCCGTCTTTCAGCACGGTCAGGCGATCGCCGATCTGTCGGATCTCCTCCAGGCGGTGGGTGATGTAGACCACGGCGATGCCGGCGGCGGTGAGCTCGCGCACGACACCGAAGAGGTTCCGCACCTCCTCGGTGTCCAGGACCGCCGAGGGCTCGTCCATGATGATGAGCTTGATGTCGTGCGAGAGGGCACGGGCCATCGACACGATCTGCTTGTTCGCCGCACTGAGCTCACCCACCTCGGTGTGCGGCGACAGGCGGGCGTGGCCGAGCCGGGCGAGCAGCTCCCGGGTCTTCTCCGCCGCCGCCGAACGCCGTGTGAAGCCTCCGCGGGCGATCTCGTGGCCGAGGAAGATGTTCTCGGCGATGGTGAGACCGTCGACGACGTCGAGTTCCTGATACATCGTGGCGATGCCGAGTTCGATCGCGGCCTCCGGCGTCGGGATGTCGACCGTCTCGCCACGCCAGACGATGGTCCCGTCGTCGGGGCGGTGGACGCCCGCCAGGGTCTTGATGAGAGTGGACTTCCCCGCACCGTTCTGCCCGAGGATGCAGTGGACTTCACCGGCGAGGACGTGCAGATCCACCCCTCGCAGCGCCCGGACCCCGGCGAAGCTCTTCGTCACCCCTCGCACGTCGAGTAACGCCGAATAATGGTCGTCTTTGATCACGGGGTGAACCTAACACGCGAAGAATGCGAGCGACATCCCCACTTTTGCCCGGTACACGAACAAAAGGTGGACAAAGGTCGTCACACTGACGTACAGTCCCACCGTCAGCGTGGACTCCTCGGGATGCTCGGGGCGCGAGGTGCTCGCTGGCGTCGCTGCATCACATCTCTAGGAGGAACAAGAATGCGCACACTCGCGAGGGGGCGGGGGCGGTTCGTGATCGCCGGAACCGCGATCGTGGCTTCCATCGGACTGCTGGCCGGATGTACCGGCACCGGCGCCGAGGAAGACGATGTCGTCGACCAGGGAACCAGTGTCGAGGAGAACGCCGAGAGCGGCGACACCGTCGTCATCGGCTTCTCCGGGCCCGCCGCCGACCACGGCTGGCTCGGAGCCATCAACTCGGGGGCCCAGGCGGCCGCCGACAGCTTCGACGACGTCGAGCTCCGCGTCGCGGAGGGCACCAACGACGCCAACGCCCAGATCGCCGCGGTCGAGACGTTCATCAACGACGGTGTGGACGCCATCGTCCTGCTGCCCACCGACGGTGCGGCACTGACCGAGGTGGCGATCGAGGCCATGCAGGCGGGGATTCCCGTCATCAACGTCGACCGGGAGTTCTCGAGCCCGTTCGCCGCACGCACGACGATCCTCGGCGACAATTACGGTATGGGCGTCAGCGCGGGCACCTACATCTGCGAGCAGGTCGGGGACAACCCCGACGCTGTCGTCGCCGAGATCGCGGGCATCGACTCGCTGCCTCTCACCCAGGATCGATCGCAGGGCTTCGAAGACGCCCTGTCGGACTGCGGCCTCGAAGTCTCGGCCCGCGTCGCGGCCGACTTCACCGTCGCCGGAGGAGAGGCGGCAGCATCGCAGCTGCTCGCCGCGAACCCGCAGATCGATGCGATCTGGAACCATGACGACGACCAGGGAATCGGCGTTCTCGCCGCTGTCGAGGCCGCCGGCCGCGACGAGTTCATCATGATGGGCGGCGCCGGGTCGCGGAACGCCATGGAGGCCATCCAGGCCGATGACTCGGTTCTGAAGGCCACGGTCATCTATCCGTCGACGCAGGCGGCCGACGGCATCGCCCTGGCCCGTTTGATCGCCCAGCAGAAGACCGTGGGCGACCTCATCACGCCCAGCGTGCCGAACCGGGTCGTGCTGGACGCACCCGTCGTCACGAGGGACAACGTCGAGGAGTTCATCGACCTGTCGTTCGAGTCCTGACACAACCATCACGGGGCGCCCGAGAACCCTCGGGCGCCCCGTCTTTCGAAAGGAGAATCGCGTGGGAGCACCGCTGCGCGTCGCCATGATCGGGCACGGCTTCATGGGAGCCGCGCACTCGCAGGGATGGCGGGTGGCCCCGCGGTTCTTCGATCTCCCCCGAGACCCGGTGATGCAGGTCGTCGTCGGCCGGGATGCCGAGCGCACCGCTGAGGCGGCGGCCACCTGGGGATGGCACGAAGCGGCGACGGACTGGCGCGAGGTCATCCGACGCGATGACATCGACCTCGTCGACATCGTCACCCCCGGTGACACCCACGCCGAGATCGCGATCGCCGCTCTTCGGGCGGGGAAGCATGTGCTCTGCGAAAAACCTCTCGCGAACACGGTCGTCGAGGCCGAGGCGATGACGGCCGCCGCAGAAGAGGCGGCACGGTCGGGCGTGCGGTCGATGGTCGGTTTCACCTACCGCCGTGTGCCGGCGACGACCTTCGCGCGTCAGCTCGTCGCCGAAGGCCGCCTCGGTGACATCCGTCAGGTGCGTGCCGAGTATCTGCAGGACTGGCTCGCAGATGAGAACGCACCCCTCACGTGGCGCCTGAACAAGGACATCGCCGGCTCCGGTTCGCTCGGTGACATCGGGGCGCACGCGGTCGACCTCACCGAATACATCACCGGCCAGACCGTGGATCGTGTCTCGGGCATCCTCGAGACGCTCGTCGCCGAGCGCCCGGTCATGGCCGAGGGAGTCGGGCTGTCAGGGACTGCGGGCTCCGAGCGTGGCCCCGTCACCGTGGACGACCTGGCGCTTTTCACCGGCCGGCTCTCGGGCGGTGCGCTCGCGTCGTTCGAGGCCACCCGCTTCCGCACCGGCCGGAAGAACGCGCTCCGCATCGAGATCTCGGGTTCGCGCGGTGCACTCGCGTTCGACCTCGAGCGCATGAACGAGCTCGAGTTCTATGACGCCACCCTCCCCGATTCCGAGCAGGGTTTCCGGCGCATCCTCGTCACCGAGCCCTCGCACCCGTATGCCGATCGCTGGTGGCCCACGGGCCACATGCTGGGGTACGAGCACGGCTTCAGCCACCAGGTGGTCGACCTCGTCACCGCGATCGCCGAGGGCACCGACCCCACGCCGTCCTTCGCGGACGGACTCCACATCCAGCGGGTCCTCGACGCGGTCGAACGCTCGTCCGAGGCCGACGGGGCCTGGCAGACGACCCGCTGAACAAGCCGAGCCCGGGTGACGCACGTCCCCGGCATCTTCCAGAGAGGACGACAGCATGGCGCGACCGATCACGTTGTTCACCGGCCAGTGGGCGGATCTTCCGTTCGAGGAGGTGGCGCGTTTGGCGGGCGAGTGGGGGTACGACGGGTTGGAGATCGCCTGCTGGGGCGATCACCTGGATGTGTCCCGGTGGGATGACGCGGAGTATGTGCAGTCGCGGAAGGACATCCTGGAGCGCAACGGTCTGAGGGTGTGGGCGATCTCGAATCACCTCACCGGTCAGGCGGTGTGCGACGACCCGATCGACCAGCGGCACCGCGACATCCTCTCCGACCGGGTGTGGGGTGACGGCGACCCCGAGGGTGTGCGCCGGCGGGCTGCGGAAGACCTCAAGGACACCTCGCGGATGGCGGCGAAGCTCGGCGTGTCCACGGTCAACGGATTCAGTGGTTCGTCGATCTGGAAGTACGTGGCGATGTTCCCGCCGGCGTCGGAGGCGATGATCGACGCCGGATATGCCGACTTCGCGGCGCGGTGGCATCCGATCCTCGACGTCTTCGAGGAGGTCGGGGTCCGCTTCGCCCTGGAGGTGCACCCGTCCGAGATCGCGTACGACTACTGGACGGCCAAGCGGACGCTGGAGGCGATCGGGCACCGGAAGAGTTTCGGGTTCAATTTCGACCCGTCGCACTTCGTGTGGCAGCAGCTGGACAGCGTCGCCTTCGTGCTGGACTTCGCCGACCACATCTTCCACGTGCACTGCAAGGAGTCCATCACGAACCTCGACGGCCGCAACGGGGTCCTGGGATCCCACCTGTCGTGGGACAACCCGCGCCGGGGGTGGACATTCGTCTCGACCGGGCACGGCGCGGTGCCGTGGGAGCCGATCTTCCGCGCCCTCAACGCGATCGGCTACGACGGGCCCACCAGCGTCGAATGGGAGGACGCCGGCATGGACCGCCTCATCGGCGCTCCCGAAGCACTCGCCTTCGTCCGCAGACTCTCCGAGATCACCCCGCCTCACCAGCTCTTCGACGCCGCGTTCAGCTCGAAGTGACCGACTCCGGGGCTCGCGCGGAGGGGGAGCGTGCGGGCCCCGGCAGCGACGGCCTCGCGTCGCGAACGGAGTCGGTTAGGGACGCTCGCGAACGGTGAGGGCGTGAAGCAGCCGCGTGAGGGTGCGGATGTCGTCGATCGACCACTCCTCCAGGGCGTGCAGGAGCGTGCTCTCCTGCGGTGCTCGAGCCTCGGCGAGCCGCTCCAGGCCGAACGGAGTGGGGAACAGGATGCTCGAGCGGCGGTCGGTGGGATCGGGCTCGCGTCCGATGAGCCCCAGCTCCTCGAGTTCGCGCACCGTGCGGCTGATCTGCCCCTTGTCGGCGACGAGCATCTCGGACAGTTCCGATTGCGTCACGCGCTCGCGTCGGACGATCGTCGAGAACACCTTGTAGGCCGCGGGGAGCATCCCCGGGCTCACACGCTCGGCGTTCTCGCTGACGATCCGGCGCACCTGGTGGATCAAGCCGCTGAACTCCGCCTCGAGCGCCCGCACCGCCTCGGTGCGGGCATCGTGGTCAGGCGCGGTGCTCATCGCCTTCGAGCCTAACGTCGTGCTCACCGCCGGCGTGCGGCCCGCGGGGCCGGCGCATCGGCGGTCGCGGGAAGGGCGTTCATCCCCGTGCTCGTCGACACGGTGGCCAGGTCCGCCTCGCCGGCATGGAGGCGCTCGGTCGTCGTCATCCGATTCAACGGAGTGTTCGGGAGGAACACGATCGCGATGAGACTGACGATCGCCACCGGGACGGCGATGAGGAACGAGTGGGCGATCGCCTGGGCGTAGACATCCTCGAAGATGACGCGGAGCGCCTCGGGGAGGACGGCGACCTGCGGAATCGTTCCCGACTGCAGCTCCTGCGCGAGGGCCGTGCCCTGAGCGCCCAGGCTCGACAGCGCGGCGGCGATGTCGCCCTGGCGTTCTCCGGTCAGCGCGGTGGCCTGACTGGCGAGAGCCGCACCCATGACCGAGACTCCGATCGTTCCCCCGAGGCTCCGGAAGAAGGTCACGCCGGAGCTCGCCACGCCCATCTCCCGCGGATCGGCGGTGTTCTGCACGACCAGAACCAGGTTCTGCATGGTCATGCCGACACCGGCGCCGAGGAGGAACATGTACAGCGACACCAGGACGAACGGGGTGTCGTAGTGGATCGTCGCCAGCAACGCGGTGCCGACGGCGAGGAGCACGCCGCCGACGACCAGGTAGGGCTTCCAGTGGCCGTGGCGTGAGATGAGCGCACCGATGATGACGGAGGCGAGGAGCAGCCCCGCGATCATCGGGATCGTCATGATGCCCGCCTCGGTGGGGGTGGCCCCCCGGGCCATCTGCATGTACTGGCTGAGGAAGACCGTGGTGCCGAACATCGAGATGCCCGTGGCGATGGAGGCGACCACCGCGAGCGAGAAGGTCGCGCTGCGGAACAGGCGGAGCGGGATGAGCGGCTCGGGGGTGCGCAGCTCCACGACGATGAAGAGAAGGGTCGCCAGCGCGGAGCCCCCCACCATCAGGGCGGTCGGGAGGCTCCGCCAGTCGAAGGCCGTTCCCGCGTTCGTCACCCACACCAGCAGCAGCGAGACCGCGGCGCTGAGCAGCACGATGCCGACGTAGTCGATCCGCACCGCGCGGCGCGGGCGCTCCGGCAGGTGCAGGGTGCGCTGCTGGATGATGAGGGCGGCGACGGCGACGGGGAGGGCGACGAAGAAGTTCCACCGCCAGCCGAAGGCGTCGGTGATGACGCCGCCGAGGAGCGGTCCGCCGATGGTGGCCACCGCCATGACCGCGCCGAAGAGGCCCATGTAGCGACCGCGCTCGCGCGGGCTGATGATGTCGGCCATGATCACCTGACTGAGGGCGGCAAGCCCCCCCGCGCCCACTCCCTGCAGGGCGCGGAAGGCGATCAGGGTCTCGGGGTTCTGCGAGAAGCCGGCGGCCGCCGTGGCGAGCACGAAGATCACGATCGCGATCTGGATGAGGAGCTTGCGGTCGAACAGGTCGGCGAGCTTCCCCCAGATCGGGGTCGAGATGGCGGTGGTCAGCAGCGTCGCGGTCACGACCCACGTGTACGCGGCCTGGTCGCCGTCGAGGTCGTGCACGATCACCGGCAGCGAGGTCGAGACCACCGTGGAGGCGAGCATCGACACGAACATGCCGAGGAGGAGGCCGACGAGGGCCTTCACCACGCCGGGCCGATGAGCCGGTGGAGCGTCTGCAGTCCTCGTCATGTGTCCTCCTGAACGTTGATCTGCGTCAACAATATTCGGAATGTTGATCTTTGTCAACGATTTCGGCAGGGTGTGCCTGCGGCCTCGTCGCGCGCGAGGATGGAGGAGTGATCAGTGTCGAGGTGCTGCCCGACGCCGCCACGGATGCGCTCGCCCGTGCCGCATGGCAGCGTCTCATCGACGCCGGACTGCCGAGCGCCGGTCGCCACACCGGCGAGAGCAACCGGCCCCACATCACGCTGGCCGTGCGGGAGTCACCCGACCTCGACGGGCTCTCAGATCTCGCGGATCTGCTCCCGCTCACCCTCCGCCTCGGCGGAGTGCTGCTGTTTCCGCGCGCGGGTCAGGCGGTCGTCAGCTGGCAGGTGGTCGTCACGGTCGCGCTGGCGGAGTTCCATCGCCGCGTCGCCGGCGTTCTCGGCCCGGCCGACGAGCGCTACGCGCACACCGCGCCCGACGACTGGACGCCGCACCTGACGATGGCCCGCCGAGTGAGGCTCGCCAACCTGAGCGCGGCCGTCGAGGCGATCGACCTCTCCCCGCACGTCGGCGAGATCACGGGACTGCGGATCTGGGATGCGACCAGCCGGACGGTCACGACGCTGCGCTGACCGGCTGCGTCAATCGGCGAGGGCGAGAGCCCGATAGGGCTGAGCGGGCGGGCCGGCGGGCTGCGTCATCCGCTCGGCTCGCGACAGCTGCGTGCGTCGGTACAGCTCGTCGATGAGGGATGTCGCCAGGCGCACCAGCCGACCGATCTCGACCTCGTCGCGATCGACCCAGGCGCACCGGGGCTCGTCACCCACGGGGACGAAGCCGTCGTGCTCCTCCCAGACGACGAGGGTGCGTTCGGCGCCGAGGACATGCTGCTGCCACCACACCTGCCGGAGGTAGGTGCGGGGGATGCTCCGCCACGCTTTCTTCGTCGTCTTGATCTCGGCGAGGACCACGCGGCCGGACGGGTCGACCGCGATGCCGTCGGGAGTGGCGAGGTGGCGCTTCTCGATCTCGGCGTGGAAGAGCGCGCTCGATGGCCGGATCCCGTGCGTGGCGGCCACCCACGCGGCGATCTCGGGCTCGCGGATACGTCCGTGAGCGGTGTAGGCGTTGCCGGAGAAATTCGAGCCCATGAGCTTGGCGTCGGCGGCTCGGGGGATGACGCGCTCCGAGGTGAGCGCCGCGACATCGGTCGCCGTGATTCCCCGGGAGCGAGCCCGCACCCACGCGACCCGATCGCGGGAATCCGCGACGATGCGGGCGGCGAGTTCGGGTGTCACGCGTTCGAGGGTAACCCGGGGTGGCGGTGGTGGTGGGACGCGACACCCGAGAGGGCGGGCAGGCTCACTCCGGGGCGACGGCGATCGCGGCGCCGTGCACCGAGATCATCGCGCGTTGACCGGGCGAGACGTGCGTGTCGGGGCCGGTCCGGACCGTGAGCCCGGTCCCGCCGTCGAGCCGGAGGTCGACCAGGACATCGTGGCCGAAGTACCGCACGCGGGTCACCTCTCCCGAGCCGGCGCCCGGGGTCGGGCTCGAGGCGGCGTCCAGGGTGATCTGCTCGGGCCGCAGGACGATCGCCACCGCGCCCTGCGCGGGTGTGGCGAGGGCGATGACGCCGAGCGCGCAGGTGGCCCGGTCGTTGCGGGCCTCTGCCGGGAGCACCAGGGCCTCGCCGAGGAAGCGCGCCGTCCACGCGTCCACGGGCGCGGTGTACACCTCGCGGGGCGTGCCGGCCTGCACGATCCGGCCGTCGCGCATCACCGCGACGCGATCGCCGAGCGAGAGCGCCTCCTCCTGGTCGTGGGTGATCAGTGCCACGCCCACACCGCGGTCGCGCAGGATCTGGGCGACGTCGTCGCGCACCTGCTGGCGCAGGCCTGCGTCCAGCGCGCTGAACGGCTCGTCCAGGAGCACCAGACGGGGCTCGTGCGCGAGCGCGCGTGCGACGGCGACGCGCTGTCGCTGACCACCGGACAACTCATGGGGACGGCGGCGGAGGAGGCCGCCGAGACCGACGACGTCCACGAGGTCGCGGACGCGCGGATCGCGGTGCGCGTGACGGAGGCGGAGGCCTCGGATGCCGTAGCCGACGTTCGCGGCGACGTCGAGGTGCGGGAACAGCGCACCCTCCTGGGGGACCAGTCCGATCCCGCGTGCCTCCGGCGGGACCGCGGTGACGTCGTCGCCGTCGATGACGACACGTCCGCCGGCGGCGGGGTGCAGGCCCGCGATGACGCGCAGGAGTGTGGATTTGCCGCTTCCCGACGGCCCGAGCACGCTCACCCGCTCGCCGGGACCGATGACGAGATCGACGCCGTGCAGCACCTCGCGCTCGCCATAGGCGGCGCTCACCTGCTCCACACGGGTCGTCATGCCTCTCTCCTCACGGTCTCGGCGAGTGCATCGGTGTGCGTCGGCCCGTCGGATCCACGTCGGCGCTCCAGTCCGCGCGCCAGCAGCAGCGCCGGCGCGATTCCGGCGACGATGAGCAGGACGCCCACGGGGGCGGCCGCACCGTAGGCGCCGAGCGAGGTCTTGCTCCACAGCTCGGTGGCCAGGGTCTCGAATCCGATCGGACGCAGCATGAGCGTCGCGGGCAGCTCTTTGGCGACAGCGGTGGCCACGAGCACCCACCCGGCGAGGATGCCGGGGAGCGCGGCGGGGAGGGTCACCCGGATCCAGGTGCGGACGAGGCCACGGCCGAGCGAGCGCGAGACCTCCTCCAGCTCCGGCGGAACCTGCGCGACGGCGGTGCGCGAGGCGCCGACGGTCTTGGGGAGGAACAGGATGGCGTAGGCCACGAGCAGGACGAGGATGCTCTGGTAGGCGCCGGGGAAGAACTGGAGCGACAGGGTCACCAGGGCCAGGGCCACCACGACGCCGGGGAGTGCGTGCCCGAGGTAGGACAGCGACTCGACGCCGGCGACGACCGGGCCGCGGAAGCGTGCCGCCAGCACGCTGACCGGCAGGGCGAGGAGCACGGCGACGGTGGCAGCCAGCGCGGAGACGCCCAGGGTCGTGACCAGAGCGCCGACGAGGTCGGTGGGTGCCGAGGAGTAGCGGTCGCTGCTGAGCATCCGGATGCCCAGCGCCACGAGCGGGAAGGCCACGGCGGCGGCGGTGACCGCGCCGAGTCCGCACAGCATCAGGGCGGTGCCTGCGCGTCCGAGCTCGGTCGGCGGACGCGAGGTCACCGCGGTGCGGATGCGCGCGGGCCGCGGGCGGACGAAGCGTTCGCCCGCGACGCAGAACATCGCAACGACGGCGAGGAGGAGAGCCGTGGTGGCGGCCAGAGTGCGGTCGAACCCGCTGCTGAATTGCGCGTAGATGCCCGTGGTCAGGGTCTCGAAGCGGAGGATCGCCGGTGCGCCGAAGTCGGAAAGTGTGTACAGCGCGACCAGAAGCGCTCCGGCCGCGGCGGCAGGGAGGACGTGCGGAAGCACGACGGTGAGGAAGACCCGTGCCCGGCTCCTGCCGAGGGTGCGGGCGACGTCCACCAGACCGTCATCGAGGGTGGACAGCGCAGCCATCGCCGGAAGGGTCACGTACGGCACGGTGCACAGGGTGAGGACGACGACGAGCGGCCAGAAGCCGTCGACCGTCGGCCACGTCGCCGTCCAGGCGAACGCGGCGACGAAGCTCGGCACGGCGAGCGGCAGGCACAGTGCCACCCACCACAGGCGCCGTCCGGGAAGACGCACCCGGACCGCCACGACGGCGAGGGCGATCCCCAGCAGCAGCGCCGCCACGCTGACCGTGGCGACCAGGATCAGCGTGTTCGCCAGCAGCTCGACCGTGCGCGGACGCAGCAGCGCCGCCGCCGCCGCCTCGGCGCCACCGGACGCCGCCCGGACGATGAGCTGGACCAGGGGTGCCGCCGCGCACGCCGCGACGAGCGTCGCGGCGATCAGGAGCGGAAGGGGCGCGCGTCGGGACGACGTCCGTGGCCGTCGGCCCGGACGTGCGACGACCGGCGCGGCGGTCAGAGCAGCCCCGCCTCGGTGATCAGCGCCACCGTCTCCTGAAGCGATGCGAGGTCGGACAGGTCGATGTCGGGGGCGCCGAGGTCCTCCCGAGCCGGAACGCCCTCGGGCCCCGGAAGGTCTCCCACGAGCGGGTACTCGAAGGTCTCCTCGCGGAAGTAGGTCTGCGCCTCCTCCGACACGAGGAACTCGACCAACGCGATGGCCTCGGGGGAATCCGCGGCCCGGTTGAGCACTCCGGCCCCGGTGACATTGACCAGCGCGGAGATCGAGCCGGGATCTCCGAACTTCAGCTGCGCGCGCAGCGTCGCGGGGTCCTGCTCCGATCGCGCCCAGTAGTAGTGATTGATCAGCCCGAGGTCCACGGCCCCGGAATTGACGGCTTCGAGCAGTTCGCCGTTGCTCGCGTAGATCGGGGAGTCTCCTGCCACCAGGCCTTCCAGCCAGGCCCGGGCCACATCTTCTCCCTCGCTCACGCGCAGCGCGGTGACGAACGCCTGGAACGAGGCGTTGCTCGGCACGATGCCCACCTTCCCGGCCCATTCGGGTTCGACCAGTTCCAGGACGTCGCCGGGCACCTGGTCGGCGGTGTACTTCTCGCTGTCATACGCGATCACGCGGGCTCGTCCGGTCAATCCCACCCACGATCCGTCCGACGAGGTGTACTCGGCCGGGACGAGTGAGGTGATCTCATCGGGAAGGGTCGCGAACATGCCGGCGTCGGAGACGGCGCCCAGTGCGCCGGCGTCCTGCGAGAGGAAGACCTGCGCGGGCGTGCGCTCGCCCTCTTCGAGCAGCTGTGCTGCCAGCTCCGTGGTCCCGGCGTAGCGCACTTCGACGTCGATTCCCGACTGCTCCTCGAACATGTCCATGAGCGGGTCGATGAGCTCGGCGTCGCGGCCGGAGTACACCGTCAGCGTCTGCGGTTCGTCCGAGGGTGCGCCCGGGTCGCCGGGGGTCTGCCCGGCGCAGGCCGTCAACGACAGGACGGCGATGCCGGCGACGGCGGCGACGAGGAGCGAGGAGCGGCGAGAGGGCATGCAGGACATCCTTGGGGGAGGGAGGGGACACGGCGGAAGCGCCATGGTAAGGCTACCCTAACCATCCGGGTGGGGGTGCCGATTTGGCGGGACGTCTGCGGTCGGCGTAGCATGGTCCGAGCCGAAGACCGCTGGTCATCGAGGTGCGCGAGCACCGAGACCGAAGCACTGCATCGCAGGGGCCCGCGCAGGTGACACGATCGAAACCCTTTCCAGGATGACGCTCCGTGCGCTTGCGCCGGAGCGTTTTGTTTTGCCGTGACGACCGGATGTCGCAGGCCGACGCACCGCCACCGTGGTGCGTCTCACAGATACAAGGAGTGGCCATGGCGCAGAAGGAAGCATCGGTCGCCGAGCTCACGAAGCAATTCGAGGACTCGACCGCCGTCTTGCTCACCGAGTACCGCGGCCTGACGGTTGCCGAGCTCAAGGAGCTTCGCAACACCATCCGTCAGGATGCGGAATACGCCGTGGTGAAGAACACGCTGACCAAGATCGCCGCGGGCAACGCGGGGGTCACGGGGCTGGACGAGGGACTGAAGGGTCCGTCGGCCATCGCGTTCGTGCACGGCGACCCGGTCGCCGTCGCGAAGGGTCTGCGTGCCTTTGCCAAGGCACACCCCCTCCTGGTGGTCAAGGGCGGATTCTTCGACGGAAACCCCCTCACCGCGGAGGAGGTCAACAAGCTCGCCGATCTCGAGAGCCGTGAAGTCCTGCTGGCGAAGCTCGCCGGTGCGATGAAGGCCTCGCTGACCAAGGCGGCCTACGTCTTCAACGCACTGCCGTCGAAGGCCGTTCGCACGGTCGACGCGCTGCGTGAGAAGCAGGAGTCCGCGGCCTGACACGGGCCCGGCAGATAAAACCACCCAACAAGGAGATACATCATGGCAAAGCTCAGCACTGAGGAGCTGCTCGACGCGTTCAAGGAGCTCACGCTCATCGAGCTGTCCGAGTTCGTCAAGGCCTTCGAGGAGACCTTCGACGTCACCGCCGCCGCCCCCGTCGCGGTCGCCGCTTCCGGCGCCCCCGCCGGTGGTGCGCCCGCCGAAGAGGAAGAGGTCAAGGACTCCTTCGACGTCATCCTCGAGTCGGTCGGCGACAAGAAGATCCAGGTCATCAAGGTCGTCCGCGAGCTCACCTCGCTCGGCCTCGGTGAGGCGAAGGCCGTCGTCGACGGTGCCCCCAAGCCCGTCCTCGAGGGCGCCAACAAGGAGACCGCGGACAAGGCCAAGGCCGCTCTGGAAGAGGCCGGCGCCACCGTCACCCTCAAGTGAGCCGTGCCGGGTCGATGCGCGCAGAGCGCGCGTCGACCCGGCGTCGACTCAGGTCGACATGCCGCCCGAGGCGGCGTATCAACCTCTCGGCGCTCACAGCGCCACATCGAAAGACCCGGGACACCCCATCGTGTCCCGGGTCTTTCGTCGTTCCCACTGACCTCGACCCGTCGAAAAAAGCGGCTGAACGTGCGTGCGCACCGCGGTTCTTGACGGGTCGCGAGGAGGGGAGTCCTACCGTCGCCCCAGCGACGCGTCCGCCACCGCTGCCGACTGGCGGGGATTGACCGGTCCCGTCGAGTTGCGAACGACCAGTCGTGCCTGCGTGCGGATGACCGAGGGCGGCCGCTCAGGATCGGCGAGGTGCTCGAGCAGGGTGCGCACCGCCGCGGCGCCCTGCTCGCGCGGTGTCTGCCGCAGGGTGGTGAGCGCGAACATCTCGGCGTACTCGTGGTCGTCGATGCCGATCACGCTGAGGTCGTTCGGCACCTGGATGCCCAGCCTGCGCGCCGCGATGATGGCACCGATGGCGACCTCGTCGCAGACTCCGACGATGGCGGTCGGTCGATCCCGCGAACCCAGCACGTCGACGGCGGCGGCGTAGCCGGAGGGGAGGCTCAGGCGCGACACGACGTGCTGCGCGAGGTCGCCCATGCCGGCATCCTCCATCGCTCCTCGATAGCCCTCGCGGCGTGCCCGTTCCACGTCGGACCCGGCCACCTTCGGTCCGTCGGGGGCGCCCCCGCCGAGGAACAGGATGCGCCGGTGACCGAGGGCGATGAGGTGGTCGGTGGCCCGTCGAGCGGCGTAATCGTCGTCGAGGGCGATGACGCTGAGTCCGTCCGCTCCGCCGACGATGCTGACGACGGGCTTGCCGATCCGCCGCAGCCGGGCGAGCTCAGCGTCCTCGGGTTCGAGTCCGACGGCGATCAGCCCGTCGAACTGCTTGCGAGAGAGGAAGTCCTCGAAGATCTTCTGACGCCCCGGGGTGCCTGGCTGGGCGTCGTAGAGGGTGAGATTCAGGCCCTCATCCAGGAGGCTGTCCTGGATGCCTTCGAGCACCTCGGCGAAGAACCAGCGGTTCACGCACGGCATCACGACCCCGACATTGCGGGTACGACCGGTGACCAGACTGACTGCGCTCGTCGAGGCGACGTAGCCGAGCTCGGCGGCCGCCCGCTGCACGCGCTCGCGCGTCTCGGTCGACACATACCCTGCGCCCGTCAGAGCACGGCTCGCCGTGGACTTCGACACCCCCGCGAGGCGTGCGACGTCGGCGATCCCCATCATCGTGCGAACCCTCCTTCGGGCTCTCGGGGCCGGTGCGGTGCCACCGGAATCTGGAACCGTTTCCACGTCATCATGCAACGTCGACCGTCGGCGCGCCACCAGTGTGCGCATCGGTTATCGAGTCGTGATCAATTCGCGTTGTGAAGCCAAGGCGGTATCCCGTACGGTGATCCTGGAATCGGTTCCCTACCCGACGCCTGCGGGTCGCAGGACGGTGGGAACTGCTCGATGAGGAGGCAAAATGAGATTCGGAAAAGCGGGTCGCGTCGTCACAGCCGTCGCGGCCCTCGGTGTTTCCGCCCTCGCGCTGTCGGCATGTACCGGCGACATCGCGGCGAACGAAGACGTCGACTGCACGGAGTACGAGGAGTACGGCACGTTCGATGGTGCCGAGGTCACCATCGGCGGCACCATCCTCGACCTCGAGGCCGATCGCCTGGTGGAGTCCTGGAGCGACTTCGCCCAGTGCACGGGTATCAACATCGAATACCAGGGCTCGAGCGAGTTCGAGGCGCAGATCGCCGTTCTCGCCGAGGGTGGCAACGCCCCCGACATCGGCATCGTGCCGCAGCCGGGTCTGCTCGCGCGTCTGGCCGAGGGCGGCTGGCTGATCCCGGCATCGGCCGAGGTCGAGGCCAACGTCGACGAGTGGTGGTCCGAGGACTGGAAGCAGTACGGCACCTACGACGGCACGTTCTACGCCGCACCGCTGATGGCCAGCATCAAGGGCTACGTCTGGTACTCGCCGACGCAGTTCGAGGAGAACGGGTGGGAGATCCCCCAGACCCTCGACGAGCTGACGGCGCTGACCGAGGAGATCGCGGCCACGGGCGAGAAGCCCTGGTGCGTCGGCCTCGAGTCCGGTGACGCCACCGGTTGGCCGGCCACCGACTGGATCGAGGACTGGGTGCTGCGCCTGCACGGCCCCGAGGTCTACGACCAGTGGGTGACCCACGAGATCCCGTTCAACGACCCCCGCATCGTCGAGGCCTTCGACGCCGTGGGCGCCTACCTCAAGAACGAGGACTACGTCAACGGCGGCATCGGCGACGTGTCGACCCTCGTGACCGAGGCCTTCCAGACCGCCGGTCTGCCCATCCTCGACGGCGAGTGCTCGCTGCACCACCAGGCCTCGTTCTACGAGACCTTCTGGAACGCAGAGGGCGGCGACGAGGTCGTCGTGGCCTCGGACGGCGATGTGTTCGGCTTCCTCACCCCGCCGGCCACGGCCGGTGACCCGCTGTCGGTGACCGGTGGTGGCGAGTTCCCCGTCGCCTTCCGCGACGCCGAAGAGGTCGAGACGGTGCGCGCGTTCCTCTCCAGCGACACCTGGGCGAACAACCGCGTCAGCCTCGGCGGCGTGATCAGCGCCAACACGGGTGTGGACCCCGAGAACGCGTCGAGCGAGCTGCTGGTGCAGTCGATCGAGATCCTGCAGGATCCCGAGACCACCTTCCGCTTCGACGGGTCGGACCTCATGCCCGGCGCGGTCGGCGCCGACTCGTTCTGGCGCGGCGTGGTGGCGTGGGTCACCGGGCAGAGCACCCAGGAGACGGTCGACGCGATCGAGTCCAGCTGGCCCGCCAGCTGATCGGCTGATCCAGGTCGGGGGTGGGGCACGGTTCGCCCCGCCCCCGACCACTCCGAACGAAGGATGACGCGGCACCGCGTCCTCCGCACTTCAACGACGAAGAAGGGATCGTGATCGATGACCACCGCCGATCTTCTGGGGAAGATCCTCCAGGTCGTGATGGGGCTTGCCGTGTTCGCCGCCATCGTGGGCCTGTTGGTCTTCTTCATCGACCGGGCTCCGAAGAAGGGCCGAGACTACTGGCAGCTCGTCGGCTTCCTCGCCCCCGCCATCATCCTTCTGGCCATCGGCCTGATCTGGCCGGCGATCCGCACCACGGGACTGGCCTTCCTCGACAACAGCGGCAACTTCAGCTGGGACAACTTCATCTGGATGTTCACCCAGCCCGCCGCCATCCGGACTCTCATCAACACCGTCGTCTGGGTGCTGCTTGTCCCCACCCTCGCCACCGCCCTGGGGCTGGCGTACGCGGTCTTCATCGACAAGTCGCGCGGTGAGCGCTACTACAAGGCTCTGGTGTTCATGCCGATGGCGATCTCGTTCGTCGGTGCGGGCATCATCTGGCGCTTCGTCTACGAGTACCGCGCCGGCGAGCGCGAGCAGATCGGTCTGCTCAACGCGATCGTGACCGGTCTCGGCGGCGAGCCCGTGCAGTGGCTCCAGACCGATCCGCTCAACACGTTCCTCCTCATCGTCGTGATGATCTGGATCCAGACCGGTTTCGCGATGGTCGTCCTGAGCGCCGCGATCAAAGGCATCCCCGCCGAGCAGATCGAAGCCGCGCAGCTCGACGGGACCAACCCGTGGCAGCGGTTCACCAACGTCACCATCCCCGGCATCCGCGGCTCACTGGTGGTCGTGCTGACGACGATCTCCATCGCGACGCTGAAGGTGTTCGACATCGTGCGGACGATGACCGCCGGTAACTTCAACACCTCGGTCGTCGCCAACGAGATGTACACCCAGGCGTTCCGCGCGAGCGAGGTCGGACGAGGGTCGGCGCTCGCCGTCATCCTCTTCCTGCTCGTCCTGCCCATCGTCATCTACAACGTCAACGTGCTTCGCAAGCAGAGGGAGATCCGATGAGCAGCGTCGCCCCCGTCGATCTTCCCACCGGTGAGGGAAGAGACGACTCAAGTTTCGAAGAGGCAGCCCGCGACACCAAGTCGGGTCGGATCAAGCGGCGGCTGACCTCGCCGTGGGCCACCGCCGCGGCGATCGCGATCGCGGTCGTCTGGACCATCCCGACCTTCGGTCTGTTCATCTCCTCGTTCCGCCCCGCGGAGCTGATCCAGACCACCGGCTGGTGGACGATCTTCCAGAACCCCGGCTTCACGCTGGACAACTACCGCGACGTCCTGTTCTCGCCGTCGCAGTCGGCGCCGCAGCTGGGCGCGTACTTCGTCAACTCGCTGGCGATCGCCATCCCGGCGACGATCTTCCCGCTGGTGTTCGCGTGCATGGCGGCCTACGCGTTCGCGTGGATCAAGTTCCGCGGCGCGAACGTGCTGTTCATCCTGGTGTTCGCACTCCAGATCGTGCCGCTGCAGATGGCCCTCGTGCCGCTGCTGCAGTTCTTCTCCTCGTGGCTCCGGCCGCTGCAGGCCGGGTTGCACAATCTGATACCGATCATCCCGGAGCAGAACTACCTGCCGGTCTGGATCGCACACACGATCTTCGCCCTTCCGCTCGCGATCTTCCTGCTGCACAACTTCATCCACGAGATCCCCGGCGACGTCATCGAGGCGGCGCGCGTGGACGGCGCCTCGCACAGCCAGATCTTCTTCCGGATCGTGCTGCCGCTGGCCATCCCGGCCATCGCATCCTTCGCGATCTTCCAGTTCCTGTGGGTGTGGAACGACCTGTTGGTCGCCCTCATCTTCTCGGGCGGAACGCAGGACGTGGCGCCGCTGACGCAGCGCCTCGCCGAACTGGTCGGGTCGCGCGGACAGGACTGGCAGCGTCTGACGGCGGGTGCCTTCGTCTCGCTGGTGGTACCACTGATCGTGTTCTTCTCGCTCCAGAGATTCTTCGTCAGGGGACTCTTGGCGGGATCGACGAAGGGGTAGGACCCGGGTTCCGGATGGTGTTGGCGCGGCGTCCGACGATGTGCGTCGCGTCAACCGATCCGGGCTTCACCGCGGCGGTGCGACCGCTACTGTCTGAGCATGGCCACGCCTGAGATGGACGCCCACGCCGATGACGGCGTCATCACGGCGACGCTGATCGAGATCGATCCGGACACGGGGCTGCGCGCGGCCGATGTCGCCGAGCGTGCGGCCGCCGGCCGTACCAACGCGTTCACCGCCGACACCAGTCGCAGCGTGTGGAACATCGTCCGGGCGAACGTCTTCACCCTGTTCAACGGCATCGTCTTCGGATGCTTCTTCGTGCTGTTCGTCCTGGGCAGATGGCAGGACGCGCTCTTCGGCTTCGCCGCGTTCGCGAACTCGATCATCGGATGCGTGCAGGAGTTCCGCGCCAAGGCGGCATTGGACAAGCTCGCGCTGCTGAACGCCCCCCGGGCACGCATCCGCCGCGATGGCGAGGAGGGGGAGATCGCACCGGGCGAGGTCGTCATCGACGACATCCTCGTCCTCCGCGCCGGCGATCAGGTGCCCGCCGACGGTGTCGTCCGCCGCGCTCGGGGGCTGCAGCTGGACGAATCGATGCTCACCGGCGAGGCCGACCCCGTGGACAAGCGCGACGGTGCGGAGGTGCTCTCCGGGTCCGTGGTGGTCGCCGGTGAGGGCGAGGCGCAAGTCACCCGAGTGGGGGCCGACTCTTACGCGAACAGATTCGCCGGCGAGGCCAAGCGGTTCTCGCTCGTCGCCTCGGAGCTGCGCACCTCGATCAACCGCGTGCTGCGGTGGATGAGCTGGCTGATCGGACCGCTGGGGCTGCTGGTGCTGAACGCCCAGATGATGGTCGCCGGCGGGTGGGCCGCTGCCTGGGAGTCGGGCGGGTGGGTGCAGGCGATCGTCAACACGATCGCCGCGCTCACCGCCATGATCCCGCTCGGGCTGGTGTTGATGACTTCCATCGCGTTCGCGGTGGGCGCAGCACGCCTCGCGAGTCGGCAGGTGCTCGTCAACGAGCTCCCCGCCGTGGAGGGTCTCGCGCGTGTCGATGTCATCTGCCTGGACAAGACCGGCACTCTGACCGTCGGCGATATCGCGTTCGATGCCCTGCACCCGCTCGACGGCACGGCGACGAAGCCGGCCGAGGCCGCGACCGTGCTCGCCTGGTACGGTGCCGCGCCGGATGCCAACGCGACGGCGCGCTGTCTGCGGGAACCCTTCCCGGTCGCGGACCCGAGCGTGCCCGCGCACGCCATTCCGTTCTCCTCGGCGCGGAAGTGGAGCGCCGTGTCGTTCGCCCACGGCCCCGCGGGGACCTGGATCCTGGGGGCACCCGAGATGATCTTCGGCGATGTCGCCACCGACACCGCCACGCCGCTGGGCGAGCGTGTCGTCACCCTCGCCGCCACCGGCCGTCGGACCCTCGTCCTGGCTCACACCGCTCTGTCGCTGACCGAGGAGGATGTCGCTGCGGAGCGTCTCCCCGCGCAGCTGCACCCCGCCGCGGTCCTGACGTTCCGTGAGACGGTGCGTCCCGATGCGGCGCAGACGCTGGCCTACTTCGCGCGTCAGGGCGTGGGCGTGCGCATCATCTCCGGCGACAATCCGCGCACGGTCGCGGCGATCGCCCGCGACCTCGGGGTGGAAGCCCCCGAGGGATACGATGCCCGGCGCCTCCCCGAGGACGACGAGGCGCTGGCGGGGGTGCTGGAGGAGCACACCGTCTTCGGGCGTGTCACGCCCGAGCAGAAGAAGCGGATGGTCGTCGCGTTGCAGAGCCGGGGACACACCGTGGCGATGACCGGCGACGGCGTGAACGACGCCCTCGCGATCAAGACCGCCGACATCGGCATCGCGATGAACTCGGGGTCGGCGGCGACGAAGGCGGTCGCGCGTCTGGTGCTCCTGGACGGCAAGTTCTCGCACCTCCCCGACGTCGTCGCGGAGGGTCGGCAGGTCATCGCGAACATCGAGCGGGTCTCGATGCTCTTCCTCACCAAGACCGCCTACGCGACCGGGCTCGCACTGCTGTTCGGTCTGCTCGTGCTGGAGTTCCCGTTCCTGCCGCGACAGCTCTCCATCACCGACGGTCTCACCATCGGCATCCCGGCGTTCTTCCTCGCGCTGCTGCCGAACACCCAGCGCTACATCCCCGGATTCCTCCGGCGCTCTCTGAGCTTCGCGATCCCGGCGGGTCTGATCATCGCGATCTCGTTGACGCTCTACACCCTCGCCGCCTCGTCACTCGGTGTCGGCGAGCCCGAGCTTCGAACGGGGTCGACGATCATCCTCGCCGTCGTGGGGATCTGGGTGCTGACCGTCCTGTCGCGGCCCGTCACACGGGTCAAGGTGCTTGTGATCGGGGCCATGTTCATCGCGCTCCTGGCCATCTTCACGCTGCCGGCGGCGACCGCCTTCTTCCAGCTGGTCGATCCCGGACGAGACGCCGCCTGGCTCATCACCGGCGTGATCATCGTCACGATCGGAGCGATCGAGATCGTGCGGTTCTTCCACCGGCGCGTCGTCGCGCGCGACCTCGCACGCGATCGCGCGCGGCCGACCGGTCAGCCGACGGGTTCGGTGGCGTCCGACCGCCCGGCGGGTGCGGCGAAATAGCGCGACGCGGGCGGTACCCACACGAAGACGACGGCGATCACCTGGAGCAGCAGCTGAACGGTCGCGGGGATGTCCCAGCTGTCGCTGGAGACGATGGTGACCACCTGCAGCACGACCAGGAGGGCCACATACCCGGTCAGGAACAGGCGTGCCAGCCGACTGCCCCGGGCGAGTGCGGAGGCGAGGGCGACCACCAGCAGACCGAAGAGGATGATGCCCGCGCCGAGCAGCGACACCGGGAGCACCTCGTCGTCGGCGACGTCGTATCGGCTGAGGAGGACGAGGATGCCGAGGGCGACATTGGCGAAGGCGATGGCATAGACGAGCACCACTACGACAGTCAGGACGACACCTCGTCGAGGCCGCGCTTCGCCGGTCGCAGCACCACGGCGGACGCTGTCACTCCCGGGCGCGCTCACGGGTTCACCCTAGTGGTGCACCCTCCGGCGCGGCATCAGCCCGTGCAGCCGAGGCGCTGCTGCATGCTCGTCATCCGGTCGATCTCGGCCTCCTGAGTCTCGATGATCGACTGCGCGACGGCGAGCACCCGGGGTTCGGAACCGAGATCGATCACCGCCTCCGACATCGGGATGGCGCCCTGATGATGGCGGATCATGAGGGCGAGGAAGTCGCAGTCGGCCGGGGTGCCCGTCGCCGTGCGGAGGGCGTCGAGCTCGGCCGGGGTGGCCATGCCCATCTCGGCTTCCAGCTCGGCCGTCGTCAGGGTCTCACCGTCTCCACCGCCGTGCCCGCCGTGGGCGTGGTCGGTCCCCGCCATCCAGCCCATCAGCGGACCCCCCGACTGCGGCAGGCCCCAGCTGACGAGCCACCCGTACATCTCACCGCGTTGGCCCGACTGGCCGGTGGCGATGTCGTAGGAGAGCGCACGCACCTCGTCGTCCTCGGTCTTGCGGTAGATCTCCATGGCCATCTCGATGGCCTGGGCGTGATGCACCTGCATGTCGCGGGCGAAGCCCGCCTCGGCCGATGTCGTGCCGGGTGCGGCGACCGCGCTGGCCGCACCGAACATCGAGAACCGGCCGATGGCGAAGGCGAGGGTCGCGATGCCGAGCGCGATCAGCGCGATTAGCGCCCACCGCGGGAAGCCGCGGCGCGAGGCGGTGGCGTCGGTCATCGGCTCCCGATCACTGACGCCCGGGGCCGTCGATGGCGCCGCTGCAGGTGGCGTTGGGCTCGGGGACGTTCTGGCTGCGCCAGTACTCCTCGAAGAACTCGGTGATGCGCTCGTCGGAGGCCGAGTCGACCTTCAGCTGTGCGTTCCACGCGCTGACGGCGATCGGGGTGTCCATGCCCTCGTAGGGGGAGAGGATCGCGTAGCTGGAGGGCAGGTAGCTCTCAAGGGTGTCGATGTCCTCGGCGCTGACCTGCGCGGGGTCGTAGGTGACCCAGACCGCGCCGTGCTCCATCGAGTGCACGGCGTTCTCGTTCGCCTGCGGCTCGGTGTAGACGCCGCAGTTCAGCCAGACGGCGTTGTGCGGGCCGCCGGCCGGGGGCGTCTGCTCGTAATCGACGGCACCGTCGACGTGGTCGGTGGCCAGCTCGAACGTCTCGACGCCCTCGATCTCGGCGCCCGTGCTGTCGAGGGCTCCGTAGGTGGGGGGAGGGGCGGGGGCGAAGACGATGGATGCCACGATGGCGGCGATCACCGCGACCGCCGCCGTCGAGCCCACGGCCCACCAGACCACCTTGCTGCGACGGCGCTTGGCGAGCTGGCGCTGATACTCCGCGAGCTTCTCCTGCTTCTTCTGCTCGCGCTGCTGCTTGACGGTCTGATTGATCTCGGCCTGGGTGGCCGGATTGCCGCTGGTGCGCTTTCCGGACGGACGGGAGGACGAAGGCGGGGTCATGGCATGGGCTCTCGGGTCTGGCGCGTCGAGCGCGTCGAGGCAGGAGGGACGTGCCCATCTTATGCGGGCGCATGGGGGCGAGCCCTGGGAACGGGCTCGTAAACGGCCCCGCATCCGCTAGACTCGGGTGGTCTTCGAATCGATTCGACGCGCGTCTCTCTTCGACGCAGCGACGACCCCCGTCGGCTGCCTCCTCCTCCGGCCGCGCGACACCCTGCCACGAAACCGAGAGTGACTGTGCTCGATACCGCCTCCCAGCCGACCGTCCCGCCCGCCGCTGCCGCCCCGGCTCGCGCGTCCACCGGAGCCATCCGCACCCTCGGATCCAATCCCGCGACGGCGCCTGTCATGCTGCACCCGGGCGACGCCATCCCCGCTCGAAAGCGCCTGCTCTACATCATCCTGCTCGGGGCGCTCACCGCTCTCGGTCCGTTCACGATCGACCTCTACCTGCCGGCCTTCCCGGTCCTGGAGGACGACTTCCAGACCACTGCTGCGGCGATCCAGCTGACCCTGACCGGCACGATGATCGGGTTCGGCGTGGGGCAGCTGATCGTGGGACCGCTCAGCGACAAGGTCGGGCGCCGCGTGCCGCTCATCTCCGTCACAGCCCTCCACGTCATCGCGAGCATCGCCGCCGCTCTCGCGCCGACGCTGATGCTCCTGAGCGTCTCTCGCGTGTTCATGGGGATCGGCGCCGCAGCCGGTGGCGTGGTCGCGATGGCGATCGTCCGCGACCTCTTCGGCGGCAAGCGACTCGTGGTCATGCTCAGCCGACTCGCCCTCGTCACCGGTGTCGCGCCGGTCGTCGCGCCGCTCGTGGGCGCGGGGCTGCTCGCCGTGATGCCGTGGCGGGGACTGTTCATCGTGCTCGCCGTCTACGGGGCTCTCCTGCTGGTGTGCGCCGTGTTTCTCGTACCCGAGACGCTTCCCCCGGCCCGCCGAGGCGGCAGGGGCGGCACGACGGTTCTGCAGCGGTACCGGAGCGTCCTCAGCGACCGGGTGTTCCTGGGCGTCCTCGTCATCGGCGGCATGACCTTCAGCGGGCTGTTCTCGTACCTCTCCGCCTCCTCGTTCCTGTTCCAGGAGGGCTACGGCTTCGACGCGCAGCAGTACGGCCTGCTGTTCGCCGTGAACTCCCTCGGTCTCGTGGTCGGAGTGCAGACCGCGTCCCGGCTTGCGGCGCGGTTCGGCCCGCAGTGGGTCCTGGCCGGATCCACGGCGACGCTGGTGCTCGCTTCCAGCATGATCATCGTCCTCGATCAGCTCGGCCTGGGCCTGTGGGGCACCGTCGTGCCGCTGTTCGTCTTCATGACGGCCTGCGGGTTCACCTTCCCCTGCATCCAGGTGCTGGCGCTGGATCGGCACGGCAAGGCCGCCGGTACGGCGGCATCCATCCTCGGCGCGGTCAACTTCGGCGTCGCCGGCCTCATCTCTCCGGTGGTGGGGTGGATCTCGCAGGACACAGGAATCACCGGCACCTCGATGGCCGTCGTGATGGTCGGATGCGGCGTGATCGCCGTGCTCGCTCTCTGGCTGATCGTCCGCCCGCGGTCGGTTGCACAGCTGACGCCCTGAGCGCAAGCCCCCTCGGCCCTCCACCCCGTGCGAGATCCGAGGGGCAGAATGAGCCGATGGACACCGCCACGCCGCCGACGCTGGATCGACGGGCGTGGACCGTGCCGCTGGTCGCCGGACTGATCCTCGTCGCCCTCGCCGTCGGTCTCGGCGCCTGGATCTTCGTGCGGGGCAACGAGCCGTTCGACCTCGACGCCGAGTGGAACATCCTCCTGGCGGGATGGTCGTCGCCGGTGGTGACCGCGTTCTCGCAATTCATGAACGTCGTCGGCGCGGGGTGGTTCTCGATCGCCGTCGTCCCCCTCGTCGGTGCGCTCCTGCTGATCCTCCTCCGCCGCCCCTGGGGGGCGCTGTTCCTCGTCGTCGCCCTCGCAGCCTCGGCCGCGAGCGTGCAGGTGCTCAAGCAGACGTTCGGGCGAGCGCGGCCGGAAGACATCGTCGTGGTCAGCGACTACGGCTCCTTCCCGTCCGGTCATGCCGGGAACGCCGCGACCGTCGCCGCGATCGCGCTCGTTCTCTTCCCGCGCGTGTGGGTGGGGGTCGTCGGTGCGGTGTGGACGCTCCTCATGGCTTTCAGCCGCACCTACCTCCACGCGCATTGGCTCAGCGACACCCTGGGCGGCGCGCTCATCGGGGCAGGCGTGACGCTGCTGCTCGCGGCAGCCTTCGCCGTGCCGCTGGCGAGAGAGAGACGACGGCGGGCGGATGCCGCGGTGGAGCCCATCTCGCTACTGTGAACCCATGACCCAGGCGGAGTCGTCCGATCCCGACGCGGTGGTGGCCGCCGAGCTCGCGCGGCTCCGCGCCGACGCAGAGGCCGCCGAGGCGGAGCTGAGGGCCGCACGGGCACGTGCCGCGCTCGCCGCCGCCGAAGAAGCGGCCGCTCGCGCTTCTCAGGCGCCGCCCGATGCCCCCAGCCCCGTATCGGAGCGGGTGGGGGACGGTCCGCTCACCGAGGACGGCGTCGCCGCCATCGCCCGCGGCTACACCTTCGACGAAGCCGGCCTGCACCTCGGCGCACTCGTGAACGGCGAGGCCGTGACGACCGCACAGGTGCGCATCCCGTTCGGGATGCTGAACCGTCACGGGCTCGTCGCGGGCGCGACCGGCACCGGCAAGACCCGCACCCTGCAGCTGCTGGCCGAGCAGATCGCCGCCGGCGGGGTCCCCGTCTTCGCCGCCGACATCAAGGGAGACCTTTCGGGGGTCGCCACGCCCGGTGAGCCGAGCGAGAAGCTGCTCGCGCGCACGCGTGCCATCGGGCAGGACTGGCAGCCCGCGGCATCCGCGACCGAGTACTTCTGTCTCGGGGGCATCGGAACCGGCGTGCCGATCCGCGCGACCGTGTCGGCATTCGGTCCGCTGCTGCTGAGCAAGGTGCTGGGACTGAATCAGACCCAGGAGTCCAGCCTCGGACTGGTGTTCCACTACGCCGATGCCAACGGACTGGCGCTCGTGGACCTCTCCGACCTCCGGGCGGTGCTGACCTATCTCACCAGCGCGGAGGGCAAGGCGGAGCTGAAGCAGCTGGGCGGACTCTCCGCGGCGACGGCCGGGGTGATCCTCAGAGAACTCGTCACCTTCGCCGATGGCGGCGCCGACGTCTTCTTCGGCGAGCCCGAATTCGACGTCCGCGACATCCTCCGCACGGCTCCCGACGGCCGCGGCATCATCAATCTGCTCGAGATCCCGGGCGTCGCCGACAAGCCCGAGCTCTTCTCGACCTTCCTCATGTACCTCCTGGCGGAGCTGTTCGAGATCCTCCCCGAGGTGGGCGACCTCGACAGGCCGAAGCTGGTGTTCTTCTTCGACGAGGCGCACCTCCTCTTCCGCGACGCCTCGAAGGATTTCGTGGCGGCCATCGTGCAGACCGTGCGCCTCATCCGCTCCAAGGGCGTCGGGGTGTTCTTCGTCACGCAGACACCGAAGGACGTCCCGTCCGACGTGCTCGCCCAGCTCGGCTCGCGGGTGCAGCATGCGCTGCGTGCCTTCACCCCCGAGGACGCCGCGGCCCTGCGGGCGACCGTCCGCACGTACCCGACCTCGGGGTACGACCTCGAGCGCGTCCTGCAGGAACTGGGCACCGGGGAGGCGATCGTGACCGTGATGAGCGAGAAGGGCGCTCCCACACCGGTGGCCTGGACGAGGCTCCGGGCGCCCCTGGGTCTCATGAGCCCCTCGCCCCCGGAGAAGATCGAGGCTGCCGTCGCCGGATCTCCCCTCCTCGCCGCCTATGCCGAGTCCGTCGACCGCGAGTCGGCGCGGGAGATCCTCACCGCCCGGATGAACGCCGCCGCGGAGGCCGCGGCCGCCGCCGATGCGGCCGCGGAGCAGGCCAGGATCGAGGCCGAGCTGGCGAAGCAGCGCGCAGCCCACGACAAGGCCCAGAGGGATGCCGAGAAGAAGGCGCAGAAGGAGTACGAGCGTCTGCTGAAGCAGAGCGCCGGCCGTCGCTCCACCCGCACGACCCGGCGCGCCGACCCGTCACCGATCGATCGGGTGCTGGGCTCGAAGGCGACCCAGAGCATCCTCCGCGAGGTGATCCGGGGCGTCTTCGGCACCGCGCGCCGCTGAGTGGGAACCCCCGCTCGCCGTCGCCGAGGCGAGGGTAGCCTGTGGACATGGCGACGAAGCCCCCCACCTCCGACATCGATGAGAACGATCTGACGGTCGGTGACCGCAAGAAGGTCGCCGTCGGCGTCCCCGCCGTTCTCCACGCCCTGCAGATGTCCTACGAGCAGATGGGGGTGGTGCGCAGCGCCCAGACCCTGCTCCGGGTGAACCAGAAGGACGGCTTCGACTGTCCGGGCTGCGCGTGGCCGGAGGAGGACAAGCGCCACATCGCGGAGTTCTGCGAGAACGGGGCCAAGGCCGTCGCGGAAGAGGCGACGCTGCGGAAGGTGGGTCCGGATTTCTTCGCGCGGCACAGCGTCGCCGAGTTGCGGGATCGCGACGACTACTGGCTGGGGCAGCAGGGCCGTCTCACCCGCCCGATGATCCTCGACGAGGGGGCCACCCACTATCGGGAGGTCTCGTGGGACGACGCCCTCCGTGTCATCGCGGATGAACTCCGCGGACTCGACGACCCTGACCAGGCGGTGTTCTACACCTCCGGGCGCACGTCGAACGAAGCCGCCTTCCTCTACCAGCTGCTCGTCCGCGGACTCGGGACGAACAACCTCCCCGATTGCTCGAACATGTGCCACGAGTCATCCGGGTCGGCGCTGACCCAGACGCTCGGGATCGGCAAGGGCACGGTCTCCATCACCGACATCCACGAGGCGGATCTCCTGATCGTCGCCGGGCAGAACCCGGGGACGAACCACCCCCGCATGCTCAGCGCGCTCGAGAAGGCCAAGGCGCGCGGAGCGACGATCATCGCGGTCAACCCGCTCCCCGAGGCCGGGCTCATCCGATTCGAGAACCCGCAGACCCCGAAGGGCATGATCCTCGGCGGCACACGGATCGCCGACCAGTTCGTGCAGATCCGTCTCGGTGGCGACCAGGCGCTGTTCCAGGCCATCGGGAAGCATCTGCTCGAAGCGGAGGACCGGGAGGGAGGCGTGATCGATCGCCCGTTCATCGACTCCTACACCTCGGGCTTCGAAGAGTATCGAGCCGCGATCGCCGCGGTGCCGTGGGAGGAGCTGGTCGTCGCGACGGGGATCGCCGAGGACCGCCTCCGCCACGTCGCCGAGACCGTCCGGGGATCGAGGGCCACGATCGTCTGCTGGGCGATGGGGCTGACCCAGCACAAGCACTCCGTGCCGACGCTGCGCGACATCGTCAACGTCCTGCTCCTCCAGGGCAACATCGGGCGCCCCGGTGCGGGGGTCTGCCCCGTCCGCGGCCACTCCAACGTCCAGGGCGATCGCACCATGGGCATCTACGAGAAGCCCTCCACGGCGTTCCTCGACGCGCTCGACCGCGAGTTCGACTTCGCCGCCCCGCGCGAGTGGGGCTATGACACCGTCGACGCGATCCGCGCCATGCGCGACGGCCGGGTCCGGGTGTTCTTCGCGATGGGTGGCAACTTCGCCAGCGCCACGCCCGATACCGCCGTGACCGAGGCAGCCCTGGCGACCACGGATCTGACCGTGCAGGTCTCGACCAAGCTCAACCGCTCGCACCTGGTGACCGGCCGTCGGGCGATCATCCTGCCCACGCTCGGCCGCACCGACCGCGACCGCCGGGGCGGCGGACAGCAGCGGGTCACGGTGGAGGACTCGATGAGCGCGGTCCACGCCTCCCGCGGCCGGCTCGCGCCACCGTCCGACGACCTCCTCAGCGAGGTGGCGATCGTCGCGCGGCTCTGCAGGCTGCTGTTCGACGACGTCGACGGCGACCAGGTCGATGCGCCGCCCACGGCGCCACCGCTCGAGACCCAGCCGGCACCCGCAGAGGTCGATCGCCGGCAGGTCGAGCGCGACACCGTGGAGCCCGGCGGCGCCGACCCCGCAGGGGTGGATCGTCCGCGGAACGTCCCGCACGCGGACTGGTCGGCCCTGGAGAACGACTACGCGCTCATCCGCGCGCACATCGCCCGGGTGGTCCCCGGCTTCGAGGACTTCGAAGAGCGGATCGCCAAGGGGCGCACCTTCATCCTCCCGAACGGTCCCCGCGACGCGCGCACCTTCGCCACCGAAACCGGGCGTGCGATGTTCACCGCCAATCGCCTCGAATACCCCGAGATCCCGGCCGGCAGGCTGCTGCTGCAGACCCTGCGGTCGCACGATCAGTACAACACCACGATCTACGGCAAGGATGATCGCTACCGCGGCATCCACGGCGGTCGCCGGGTGGTCCTCGTCAACGAGCACGATCTCGGCGCCCAGGGGCTGCGCGACGGCGACCTGGTCGACCTCGTGTCGGAGTGGACGATGTCGAACGGCGCTGTCGAGGAGCGCCGCGCGGAACGGTTCCGGGTCGTCGCCTACCCCACCCCGCGCGGCAATGCCGCGGCCTACTACCCCGAGACGAACGTCCTGGTTCCCCTGGACTCCGTCGCCGACGTCAGCGGCACACCCACGTCGAAGTCGATCGTGGTCCGCCTCGAACAGGTCGCCGCCGCCGCGCGCGCCTAGGCTGAGGGCGTGCACACCGCCGCCGTCATCACCGTCTCCGACCGCTCCGCCGCCGGCACGCGTGCCGATGAGAGCGGACCGCTGGCTGTCGCCGCGCTCCGCGAGGCCGGGTTCGACTGCGACGAGGCGGTCGTGGTCGCCGACGGTGCCGACAGCGTCGAGCGTGCGGTGACGGCTCAGGTGCTCGCGGGCGTGAAACTCGTCATCACCACCGGCGGCACGGGCGTCGGACCGCGCGACGCGACGCCCGAGGGAACCGCGAGGGTGCTCACCCGCGAGATCCCGGGGATCGCGGAGGAACTGCGCCGGCGGGGCGCGGCGGAGAAGCCCGCGGGCATGCTCACGCGGGGACTTGCCGGAGTGGTGGACCCGCACGGTGTGATGGTGGTCAACCTTCCCGGCTCCCCGCGGGCCGTGACGTCGGGCATGCCGGTCATCCTCTCGGTCGCCCGGCACGTGCTCGACCAGCTCGCGGGGGAGGACCACCGATGACGACGGTGCGGATGGCGCGGATCAGCGCCGAGCCCCTCGATCTCGCCGCGCATCTCGACGCCGTCGAAGACGCCGCAGCCGGCGCGGTGACGACCTTCATCGGGCGGGTGCGAGACCACGATCCGGATGCTGCGGCAGCAGTGCGGGCGCTGGAGTACACCGCTCATCCCGATGCCGAGACGGTCCTCACCTCGCTCGCACAGGAGGCGGCCGGTGACACCGGTGCGCTCGTCGCGGTCAGCCATCGCGTGGGAAGCCTCGAGGTCGGAGACGCTGCGGTGATGATCGCGGTGGCCGCCGCGCATCGAGGTGCCGCCTTCGACGCCTGCCGTCAGCTCATCGAGCGGATCAAGACGGATCTGCCGGTGTGGAAGCGCCAGATCGAGGTCGACGGGACCGCGACCTGGCTCGGCCTCGGCGGCTGAGCCTCACCCGCCTGCGAAGGGCGGGAGGACATCGACCACGGTCTCGGCGCTGAGCGGCTCGTCGTCATCGACCCGGCTGCCGCCGACGAGAACCGCACAGCGGGGGAGCAGTCCCGCCATTCCCGGACGCTCGGCCGCCAGCGCCGCGCGCAGCGCGCCGAGGGTCGGCTCGGCCCTCGTCTCCTCGCTCGTGCCGGCCATCTCCTCGGCCGCAGCGAAGTACCTCACGCGCGCCACTCAGGTTCCCGCCGTCTGCTCGGAAGGTGCGGCGTCGTCGTACCGGGCGACGAGGTCGACGACGGCGTCGAGCGCGGCCCTGATGTCGTCGGGGCCGGCTCCGGCCCGACCGGCGACGAGACCGGCGACGAAGGCTCCCAGGGGGGCGCCGGGTCGGGCGACACCGTTCGCGACCTCCCGCGCGAGGTCGAGGACGCCAGAGACGGGCACCTGGTCGGCGGCGAGGTCGAAGTGCTCGCGCATCAGCTCGGCCCAGCGGTCCAGGGCCTCCGGAGCCAGCGTGCGCGGTGTCGGTGTGGGTGTCTCACTCACGGTTCCCGTCCTCCCCGGCGCGGCGCGCCGCTTCAAGATCCTCCCACGTGTCGACGTCAAAGGAGAGAGCCGCGGCGGCGTCGGAGGAGAGAGCCGCGGCTCCTGGATCCCTGACGACCGTCACGGCGAGGTCGGTCACGAGGTCGCGGACGGCCGCGTCACGGCCGCGCTGCGGCATCCGCTCGATCCGGCGCCCGAGGGCAGCGGTGCGGAACACGCCCACGAGGAACTGCGGTCGGCTGGTGGCGTCACCGAGGCAGACGGCCTCCACGTCGCTCGGCACCAGCGCGGCCGCGGCGGTGAGAAGGGGGACGGCGGATTCGGCGTGGGGGAGGTCGCACGCGAGCACGAGCGTCCACGAGGCCGGAGTGTCCGCCGCCGTCGTCGCGGCGTCGAAACCCGCGACGATCCCCGCCACCGGTCCGCCGAACGGGGGATCCTCGCGGGTCCACCGCACGGTGCCCGCGGCGGGCATCTCGGGACCGACGGCGACGATCGGGTCGGCGCCGGCGCGGGTCGCCGCGGTGACGGCGATGTCGAGCAGGGATCTGCCTCCCACGGTCTGGAGCGGCTTGGCCACCCCACCCAGTCGCCGCGCCCGCCCGCCGGCGAGCAGGATCGCGGAGAGATCGATCATCCTTCCGGGCGCACCCACGTTCCTGAGCGCCCACCCTCCTTCGCCACGATCCGCACGGCCTCGATGGAGGTGGACTTGTCCATGCCCTTGACCATGTCGACGACCGCGAGGGCGGCGACGCTCACCGCGGTGAGAGCCTCCATCTCCACGCCGGTGCGATCGGCGGTGCGGACGGTCGCCTCGACCGACACGCCCTCGTCCTCGACGACGAGGTCGACCGTCGCGCCGTGGACGCCGATGACGTGGGCGAGGGGCAGCAGGGTGGGGGTGAGCTTGGCCGCCTGGATGCCGGCGATCCGCGCCACCGCCAGGACATCGCCCTTGGGAACCGCCCCATCGCGCAGGGCGGCGACCACCGCGGGCTTACAGCGGACGAAGCCGCGCGCGGTGGCGGCGCGGACGGTCGGGGTCTTCTCGGTGACGTCCACCATGCGGGCCCGGCCGGCGGCGTCGAGGTGTGTGAAGCTCATCCCCTCAGCATGACATCGACCCTCGGAGCATGACGTCAACCCGGTCGCCCGGCTCGATCTGCTCCACCTCCGCCGGGACGACGGCGAAGACCTCGGCCTGAGCGAGGCCGCCGGCCAGGTGCGAGCCCGAGCCACCCGCGGTCGCGGGGACGACCCGCCACGCGGCGGCGTCGCTGCGGTCGATGGCGGCGGGGAGGTACTGGCGGCGACCGGGAGGCGTGCGCCACCCCGTGCCGGCGGCGAGCCGCAGAACGGGGCGCTCGAGCTGCGCGCGCCCGGCCATGAGGAGCAGGGCGGGGCGCACGAACACCTCGAACGACACCGCGGCACTCACCGGGTTACCCGGGAGCCCGAACAGCAGGGTGCCGTCGTCGAGCGCGCCGAAACCCTGCGGCTTGCCGGGTTGCATGGCCACGGCGGTGAAGGTCATCTCCCCGGTGGGACCGAGGGTGGACTTGACCACCTCGTAGGCGCCGGCACTCACGCCCCCCGAGAACACCACGGCGTCCGCGCCCGCCTCCCGGGCCGCGGCGAGTGCGGGTCGCAGGCCGTCGTCGTCGTCGGCGACGGTCGTGCGCAGGACGACCTCGCATTCCGCGTCGCGCGCGAGCCCCGCCAGGAGGATGCTGTTGGACTCCGGGATCTGGCCCCGCGCGAGGTCGGCGCCGGGGGCGACGAGTTCGGATCCCGTCGAGATCACCGCCACACGTGGTCGGCGGCGAACCCGGACGACGGCGACGCCCGCCGCAGCGGCCGCGCCGAGCTGGAAGGCCCCGAGCGCGATCCCCGCGGCGACCACCTCGTCACCGGGCGAGAGATCACCGCCACGGGCCCGTCGGTGGGCGCCGCGGGCCCGTGGGGCGTGGCGTACCTGGATCTCGCCGAGGGAGTCGGCCAGACCGTCGACGGTGTCCTCGAACGGCACGACGGTGTCGGCCGCGGTGGGCATCGCCGACCCGGTCATGATCCGAGCGGCCTCGCCGGGGCGGAGGAAGGGATCGAGAGGGCTCCCGGCAGGCAGGTCGGCGACGACGCGGAGCGCGATCGGTGTCGCCGGCGTCGCACCGGCGACATCGTCGTAGCGCACGGCGAAGCCGTCCATCGCCGAATTGTCGAAGACCGGAATCGGCACCCGTGCGCGCACCGGTTCGGCGAGGGTCAGACCGAGCGCAGTCTCGACGGGCGATGCGACGACCTCGCCGGGGCGGACGGCGGCGAGGATGACCTCGCGGTGCTCCTCGACCGACCGCAGGACGTGGGCGGCGCTCACGTGTGCGCCCCCGCGGGTGCGCCTGCCGCGGCGATCCACGCCGCGTAGCCGCCTCGGAGCACCGAGGCCTCGACGCCGGTGGCGCGAAGCGCCTCGGCGGCCCGCCGGGCGCGGCCTCCCGCCTGACAGACGACCACGACGGGGCCGTCGCCGACGGGGCCTGCGAATGCGGTGGGTGCGGCGAGCACGTCGGCGAGGGGGCGGAGAACCGAACCCGGGATGACGCCGCGGGCGGTCTCCCACGATTCGCGGACGTCGAGCAGCACCGCCCCCGTGTCGAGCTTCTCGGCCAGTCGTTCCGGTTCGATCTCGGGGATGTCGCCCGCGGCGATGATCGGCGCGGGGGCGGATCGCCGCGCGGGCGCCAGCGGCACTTCGCGCACCGTCCCCGCCCAGGCGTCGACCACGAGGATGCGACCGAGAAGCGGCTCCCCGACGCCGGCGATGAGCTTCACCGCCTCGGTCGCGAGGAGTCCGCCGACCTGGAGGCACAGGGGGCCGAGGACCCCCGCCTCGGCGCACGAGGGGGCGTCGTGAGCCGACCCGGCGGGGTAGAGGTCGTCGAGGACGACCCGTGCGGCGCCGACCGGCGGGGTCGACCAGAACACGGTCACCTGAGCGGCGGCCCCCTGCAGGGCTCCCCACACCAGCGGCACTCCGAGCGTCTCGGTCGCTTCCGCCACCGCCTCCCGGGTGAGGAAGCTGTCGCTGCCGTCGACGACGAGATCGGCGCCGCGGAGCAGATCGACCGCGTTGCGAGCGGTCAGGCGCTCGCGGTGAGCGTGGACGCGCGTGGTGGGGGACAGGTCGCGGGCGACACGTTCGGCGCTCTCGGTCTTGGGCCTGCCGAGATCGGCCACGCGGTGCAGGACCTGACGCTGGAGGTTCGACAGATCCACCACGTCGTCGTCGATGACGGTCAGGGTTCCCACGCCTGCGGCGGCGAGCGCGAAGATGACCGGCGAGCCGAGCCCTCCGGCCCCGATGACGGCGACATGCGCGGCAGCGAGACGCCGCTGGCCGATCTCGCTGAGCCCGGCCAAGGCGGCGTGTCGGAGCGTCCGCTCCTGCTCGGCGCTGTCGAGCAGCGGTGCCGGGTCGACAAGGGGTGGCAACGGCATGGCATCAGGCTAGCCCCGGCTTCGACCAAGTGCTCCGTCTCCGCGTTTGCGGAGATATGATGCGGATCATGCCGGATTTTCGGATCTCAGACGCCGCGGCCCTTCTCGGGGTGAGCGATGACACGGTCCGACGCTGGATCGATCAGGGAACGCTCGAGACCACGGGGGCTGCGCCCGCGGAGATCTCGGGAACCGTCCTGGCCACACACGCGCTCGCCCTGGCGAAGCAGGCGGGCGACCCCACCGGGGTTGTCTCCAGCGCCCGCAACCGTTTCGTCGGGCTCGTGACCCGCGTGCAGCGAGAGGGTGTCATGGCCCAGGTCGACATCCAGTGCGGGCCGCACCGGGTGGTGTCGCTCATGTCGTCCGAAGCGGTCGACGACCTGGGGCTGGAGGTCGGGTCGCTCGCGGTGGCGTCGGTCAAGGCCACGACCGTGACCGTCGAGGTCCCCCGGTGACAGGTGCTCCCTCGACCGATCGTGCGACGCCTCGACGTCACATCCGTCGCGTCGCGATCGGTGCTCTCGCGGCAGCCGCCGTCATCCTCAGCGGCTGCGCCGGAGCGGCCTCGACCGCGCCGTCGCCGGGTGCCGCCGAGGGAGGACTCACGGGCAGCCTCACGGTCTACGCCGCGGCGTCCCTCCACGGCGCGTTCGATGATCTCCTGACGGTCTTCGCCGAGGAGCATCCGGATGTCGCGGTGCAACCGCTCGTCACCGACGGATCATCGGCGCTCGCCACCCAGATCATCGAGGGGGCGCCCGCTGACGTGTTCGCCAGCGCCGACGAGCGCATCATGCAGCAGGTGGTCGACGCCGGAGTCGTCGCGGATCCGGTGGTCTTCGCCGCGAACACCCTCGTGCTCGTGACCCCGACGGGCAACCCCGCGGGCATCGCCGACCTCGCCGACCTCGCCGATGCGACGGTGGTGCTGTGCGAGCCGGATGTCCCCTGCGGCGCCGCCTCGAGGACGCTGCTCCAGAACGCGGAGGTGAGCGTCACCCCCGCGAGCCTGGAGCAGAACGTCACGGCGGTCATGACCAAGGTCGCCGCCGGCGAGGCCGATGCGGGCCTGGTGTACGCCACCGACGTCGTCGGCCGCGATGACGTCGAGGTGATCGTGCCGGACACAGCCGCAGACGTGGTCAACCTGTATCCGATCGCGGTGACCACGGGGGCCGTCTCCGACGACGTCGCCCGCGCCTTCGTCGCCCTCGTCACCGGTCCCGAGGGTCAGCGTGTGCTCGCAGACGCCGGGTTCGCGTCGGCCGGACCATGACCTCCGACTCGCGTTCGCTCCGATCGGCGCCGGCCCCCGCGGTTCCTCCGATCCTCGCCGTCCCTGCTGTTCTCGGCCTCGCCCTCCTGATCGTGCCGTTGGCCGCGCTGGTGTCGCGGGCGGAGTGGTCGACGCTCTGGGCGGACGTGACGTCGCCTCCGGCGGTGTCGGCGCTGCTGCTGTCGCTGCAGACCGGACTCGCGGCCACGGCGCTGTGCATCATCCTCGGCATCCCCCTTGCGCTGGTGATCGCGCGTTCCTCGACACGGACCGCTGCTGTTCTGCGCGCGGTCGTCACCGTGCCGCTGGTCCTCCCGCCGATGGTGGGCGGAGTCGCGCTGCTGTTCCTGTTCGGCCGCAATGGCTGGCTCGGTCCTGCTCTGGATGCCGTCGGCATCCGACTGCCCTTCACCACCACCGCCGTCGTCCTGGCCCAGGCCTTCGTCGCGCTGCCGTTCCTCGTCCTCGCCCTCGAGGGGTCGCTGCGGGCGATCGGGAGCCGATTCGAGGAGGCGGCGGGCGCGCTCGGCGCCGGTCGCTGGACGATCCTCGCCCGCATCACCCTTCCGCTGGCCGCACCGGGTCTCATCGCCGGTGTCATCCTCTGCTTCGCTCGGGCGGTGGGGGAATTCGGTGCGACGGCGTTGTTCGCGGGGAACGCCCCGGGGGTCACCCAGACCATGCCGCTCGCCATCTACAGCGCCTTCAACGGTGCGGGCGTGGCGCAGGGGACCGGAGTGGCTCTTTCGCTCCTCCTCCTCGTCACCGCCCTGGTGGTGCTGCTCCTCGTCCGAGCCTGGCGACCGGGGAGCCTCCGGTGACGGCGGGGCGACTCGAGGTCGAGGTCGACGATCAGCAGCGCGGCGACATCCGGCTGTCGGTGTCGTTCGTCGCCGAGCCGGGGGAGGTCGTGGGCATCATGGGCCCGAGCGGCGCGGGCAAATCCACGCTCCTCGGACTGATCGCGGGCACGGTGCGCCTGGACTCGGGACGCGTCGTGCGTGACGGCCGTGTGCTGTCGGCGCCCGGACGCCTCGTGCCGGCCGCCGCGCGCGAGGTGGTGCTGCTCGGTCAGGACGCGCGCCTGTTCCCGCATCTCTCCGCTGCCGAGAACATCGCGTTCGGGCCACGGGCGCGTGGCGTCTCACGGTCCACGGCGCGCTCCGACGCGGCATCCTGGCTCGAACGGGTGGGGCTGGCGGGTCTCGGTGATCGGCGGCCCGGAGAACTCTCGGGCGGTCAGCAGCAACGGGTGGCCCTCGCACGCGCGCTCGTGACCGATCCGGCCGTGCTGCTGCTGGATGAACCCTTCACCTCGCTCGACCCCGTCACAGCCGACGACCTGCGCGCGGTGCTGCGCGATCAGCTCGTCGCGACGGGCGTCACCGCCGTCGTCGTCACCCACGACGCCCTGGATGCGGCGGTGCTCACCGACACCCTGATCGTCGTCGAAGCCGGTCGCGTCAGCCAGCGCGGGCCGACCCGCGAGGTCCTCACCACCCCGGCCACGGCGTTCGTCGCGCGCATCGCGGGTCTGAACCGGGTCGAGGGGGTCGCGCGGGACGGAGCCTGGGAGCGCGCGGGTCGGCGGATCGTTCCCGCGGATTCCGCCTCGCGGGCCCTGCTCACGACGGGACGGCGCGTATGGGCGGTGTTCCGCCCCTCGGCGGCGGCGATCGCGTCACCGGACCACGGTGCCGGCGCCGCTGAAAAGGGCGTGGGCGGATGGCCGGCGCGGATCGTCCGGCACGAGGCCACCCCCTCGGGGGTGCGTCTGCACACCGACGAGCCTCCCCTCTTCGTCGACGCCGACCTGGCCGACGCCGCGCGCTTCCCCGTCGGCGCCGACGTCATCGTCACCCTCGACGACGCGGCGGTCCGGCTGACGCCTGACACGGCCACCGTCCCGGACACCGGCGGCGTAGACTCCCCGCGTGCCGCGCCTTCGCCCCTTCCGCCCCGGTGACGAACCGGCGCTCGCCGAGATCTGCCTGCGCACCGCCGACGACGGCGCCGACGCGACCGGCGTGCTGCCCGATGACGATCTCTGGGCCGCGCTCTTCGTCCTCCCCTACGTCGCGCGGCATCCCGACCTGGCCTCGGTCGTCGAGACCGATGACGGTCGGGTCGCCGGCTACGTCGTCGGAACGCCCGACACCGTCGCGTTCGAGGAATGGTTCGCGCGCGACTGGTGGCCGCAGGTCGCCCCGCACCGTCCCGGGGGGCAAGAGACCCAGGGGCGCCACGCCGACCTGCTGAACTACGCCGCCGCCCGGGGGACGAGCGCACCTCCCTATGCCGGCGAGTACCCCGCCCACCTGCACATCGACCTCCTCCCCGAGGTGCAGGGACAGGGGTGGGGGCGCCTGCTCATCGCCGGCTTCGTCGAGGCGCTCCGGGACCGGGGCGTGCCGGGTGTGCACCTCGTCGCCTCCGCCGGCAACGCCGGGGCGCTGGCGTTCTATCCCCGCCTGGGCTTCGTGGCGCTGCCGTCGGCGCCCGGTGATCGGGCGTTCGGGATGCGTCTGGACTGATCGCGCGCCGCCCTTCGCCCCCTGCGGCGGCGGTAGCCTCGCTGGCATGGACGACCTCTCCGCTCCGACCGGTCGCGAAGCGGCGCTCGTCGCCGTCCCGCGCGATGACGGCACCACCCCCCGCGCTCTCGTGCTGGGAGCGACCGGCTACATCGGCGGACGACTGGTGCCGCGGCTGCTCAACGCCGGGTATCGGGTGCGGGTGCTCGCGCGCGATCCGCGCCGTGTGGCCGCCTTCGCCTGGGGCGAGCGAGTCGAGATCGTGTCGGGGGATGCCGCGGATGCGACCGTCATGGCACGCGCTGCGGCCGACGTGGACGTCCTGTACTACCTCGTGCACTCGATGTCGGCGGGACGGGGGTTCGAGACGGCCGACCGGGAGGCCGCCGAAACCGTCGCCCGGGCCGCCGCCCGGGCGGGGGTCACGCGCCTGGTGTACCTCGGGGGCCTGCATCCCGAGGGGGTGCCGCTGTCGGCGCACCTGCGATCGCGCGTCGAGGTGGGCCAGGTGTTCCTCGACAGCGGTGTGCCCACGCTCGTTCTTCAGGCGGGTGTCGTGATCGGGTCGGGGTCGGCGTCCTTCGAGATGGTCCGGCACCTCACCGATGTGCTCCCGTACATGCCCGCGCCGCGGTGGGTGCGCAACCGCATCCAGCCCATCGCGGTGCGTGACGTGCTGCACTACCTCCTCGGCGCCGCGCGCGTCGCCCCCGATGTCAACCGCGCCGTCGACATCGGCGGCCCCGATGTGCTGCGCTACGGCCAGATGATGAACGGCTATGCGCTCGAGGCGGGGCTCCCGCAGCGCGCGATCGCCGCGCTGCCGGTGCTGACACCCCGCCTCGCCTCGCACTGGGTGAACCTCGTGACCCCCATCCCGCGCTCAATCGCGCGTCCGCTGGTGGAGTCGCTGCAGAACGAGTGCGTCATGAAGGACAACGATGTCGACGCTCTCATCCCGCGGCCCGAAGGCGGGCTGATGCCCTATCGGGAGGCGGTGGCGCGGGCTCTCGGACGGGTGGCGGAGGACGCGATCGAGACGAGTTGGCAAGACGCCGAGGTGCTCGGCGTTCCGAGTGATCCGCTCCCGAGCGACCCGAACTGGGCGGGGAAGGCGGTCTTCGTCGACGAGCGGTCGGCTCACACCACCGCCCCTCCCGAGGCGCTCTGGCAGGTCATCGAGGGGATCGGCGGCGAGAACGGCTGGTACTCCTCCCCGGTGCTCTGGGCGATCCGCGGGTGGATGGACCGCGTCGTCGGGGGCATCGGTCTGGCACGCGGGCGACGCAGCCGCGCCCGTCTTGTCGTCGGCGACGCCCTGGACTTCTGGCGTGTCGAGGCGATCGAGCCCGGAAGCTTCCTCCGCCTCCGTGCCGAGATGAAGGTGCCGGGGCTAGCGTGGCTCGAGCTGCGGGCGCGCCCCGAGGCGGGCGGTTCACGCTACGAGCAGCGCGCCGTGTTCTTCCCCCACGGCCTCTCGGGGCGTCTCTACTGGTTCGCCGTGCTGCCGTTCCACGGCTTCATCTTCGCGGGCATGGCCAATCGGATCGCCGCGGCTGCCGAGACCGTCGTCGGAAGCAGCGCCCGGCCGACCGTGACCTCGCCCGCCTGAGGGGCGGAGGCGGCAGGCCTACGGTGTCGTCGCGGCCGCCTCGCGGACGACGCGGCCGGCCTCGAGGCGCACCACCCGGTCCACCGCGCCCGCCGGGACGTCGGCGTGCGAGATGACGATCACGGCCTGCTCGGACCCCGCAGCCGAGAGGAGATCGCGAAGGAGCTCATCAGCGGCGGCGGGATCGACGCCGGCGGTGGGTTCATCGAGGATGAGGACGGGGAAGCCGCGGAGGAGCGCTCGGGCGAGGGCGAGTCGCTGGGCCTGACCCCCCGAGACCCAGGCGCCGCGCTCGCCGACACGCGCGTCGAGCCCCCCGCGCTGACGGACCCAGTCCCACAGCCCCACCCGTTCGAGGGCCCGCTCCAGTTGCGCGTCGCTCGCGGTGGGCCGTGCGAACAGCAGGTTCTGGCGGATGTCGTCGTCGAAGAGCATCGGATGCTGCTCGACGAGACCGATCGTGCGGCGGACGTCGTCGGACGAGAGTGCGGTGACCGGAACGCCGCCGATCGTGTAGTCGCCGCCGGCGTCGAGGAAGCGCACCAGCACGTGCGCGAGCGTGGTCTTTCCCGCCCCGCTCGCGCCCGACACCAGCACGCGCTCGCCGGGCGCGACATCGAGGTCGACATCGCGCAGCACGGCATGGGCGCTGCCCGGCCACCTCGCCGTCACTCCGCGCAGAGACAGTCCCTCGCCCAGAGACGGGCCCATTCCGGTGGGTGGCCCCGTCTGATCGGACACGAGCTCGGTCGGAAGGGCGTTCGGCACCGCGTCGGCGATGCGGGTCGCCGCTGCGTGAACGCGCCGCCACGCTGCCGCCGCCAGCGGCACGACGGTGAAGACCTCGAAGACCGCCATCGGCACGAGGACGACGACGGCGAGCCCGGGACCGGACAGCGCCCCCGCGGCCACGGCGGGCGCGCTGACGAGCACGGCGGCGATCGATGCGACGCCGGCCGCGACCGACACGACCGCGGTCGTCGCGGCTTGAGCCCCGGCGCGAAGAACGACGGCGCGGCGGAGGGCGCGATCAGCAGCGTCGATCCGAGCGCGACTGGTCTCGGCCGCACCGAAGGCGTCAAGGACGTCGAGGGCGGAGAGGTGATCCATCAGGGCCTCCGTGACCCGCGCCCGCAGGGGGGCTACAGCGCGCTCGGCGCGCGACCCGGCAGCCCAGCCCCACACCGCGGCGGTGACGGCGGCCAGCACGAGGCAGGCGAGCAGGGTGAGGGCAGCAGGCCACCACACCAGCCCGACGAGGATCACCGACAGCGCCGCGACGAGCGCCGAGGAGGCGAGGGGCTGGATGACTCGGAGGGGAAGATCCTGCAGCTCGTCGACATCGTCGACGAGAGCGCCGAGCACCGAGCCGCTCCGCGTCCGGCCGAGGCCGTCGGGCGCGAGGGGAACGAGGCGGCGGACGAGGTCGGTGCGGGTGCGCACGAGCTGGCCGAGCGCGGCGTCGTGTCCGAACAGGCGCTCGAGATAGCGGGCGCCGGCCCGGGAGAGGGCGAAGAAGCGCACGCCGACGACCGCGAGCGAGAGGTACAGCACTGGCGGCTGCTCGGACGCGCGCACGATGAGCCATGCGCTGACCGCCAACAGCGCGACCGCTGATGCCTCGGCGACGAGCCCGGTCAGGATCGTCGGCACCCACCGCGGCGCCGGCGGCATCGCGCCGCGCAGGAGCGAACGGGCGGTCGGCCGGGATTCAGGCTGCGACATGAGGGGCCTCCGCGACGGGGAGCGTCTCAGCGGTCATCGAAGTGATGCGGTCGGCGATCCGGCGCGCGCTGGCACGGTGGGAGATGAGCAGTACCGCCGCCCCCTCGTCGGCGAGGGTGCGGACCGAGCGCCAGAGGCGCTCCTCGGTGTCGGAGTCGATGGCGGCGCTCGGTTCGTCGAGCGCGAGGAGGCGGGCACCGCAACCGGCCGGGTCGCGGAGCAGGCGATAGAACGCCCGCGCCACGGCGACGCGCTGGGCCTGACCCCCCGACAGACCGGCTCCGCGCACGCCCAGACCGGTGTCGGGTGAGACCCCGTCCGCGCACGCGAGGTGCAGCGCGCGACGCACCAGAGCCTCATCCGGGTCGGAATCGCCGAGAGCGACGTTGTCCGCGACGCTGCCGTGGAGAAGACCCGCGTCCTGACCCGCCCACGCCAGCCAGTCCGCGGGAGAGAGCGCCCGCACATCCCGTCCCTGCCAGGTCGCCGTGCCCTCGGCGGCGGCAGCTCCGCGGAGCGCCGCGAACAGACTGCTCTTGCCTGCTCCGCTCGGGCCGGTGAGGAGGGTGACGGTCCCGGGGAGCGCGGTGAGGTCGATAGGGGCGAGGAGGACGTCGCCGCGGCGTACCCGCAGGCCGTCGACGACGAGACCCTCTTCCCCTGCGCCTTCACCCTGCCCCGCGGCATCCGATCGGAGCTGCCGATCACCGCCCGCCGGAGCCCCGTCCTGGGCGGCGTCGAGCACGTCGAAGACCTCCTCGGTCGCGGCGACGCCTTCGGCCGCCGCATGGAACTGCACGCCCACCTGACGCAGCGGCAGGTACGCCTCGGGGGCGAGGAGGAGGACGAACAGGCCCACGGCGAGGGGCAGCGCACCGTCGAGCAGGCGGAAGCCGATCGAGACCGCGACGATCGCCACGGCGATGCTGGCGAGGAACTCCAGAGCGAAACCCGACAGGAACGACACCCGCAACAACGTCAGCGTCTCGCGGCGGTACCGGCCGGTGGTCTCGCCGATCGAGGCGACCGCGCGGTCCTGGCGCTGGTAGAGCTTCAGGGTGCCCAGGCCCCGGACGGTGTCGGCGAAGCGGGCGGCCAGCCGGCCGAGCGTGTCCCACTGCCGCTTCTGCACCGAACGGGTCGCAAGGCCGATGAGCACCATGAACAGCGGGATGAGGGGGAGGGTCAGTGCGACGGTCAGGGCCGAGATCCAGTCCTGCCACCACATCACCGCCACGAGCAGCGGCGTGGCCACGGCGGTGAGGACCAGCTGCGGCAGGTAGCGGCCAAAGTAGGCCTCCATCGCCTCGAGCCCACGGCCGGCGGTGACCGCCAGCCGTGCGGTGTTGCGGCCGGCCAGCCAGCCGGGGCCGAGGCGATCGATGGCGGCGAGGACGGCTGTGCGCAGTTCTGACTGCGCGCGTGCGGCGGCCCGCGCCGCCGCCGCCTCCCGCACCCAGGCGAGCGCGGCGCGCAGGGCGACGACGGCCGCCAGGGCGGTGAGGATCCCGGCGAGCTCGGCCGGCGGCATCCCGTCGATCGCGCCCACGATCGCCTGCGTGAGCAGCCAGGCGAAGGCGACGACCACCGCCGCCTGGGCGAATCCGATGAGGACGAGGAGGGCGAAGAACGGCCGGGATGACGCGGCGTAGCGGAGAAGCCGAGGGTCGACGGGGCGAGCCATGAGCGGATCTCAGTGGGCGGCCGCGGCGCCCGCGGTCTCGATGTGGCGGCGCGTGACGCGCTTGCGGAACACCCAGTAGGTCCAGCCCTGGTACGCCAGGACGAGCGGGAGGAAGATCAGCGCCGCCCACGACATGATCGTGAGGGTGTAATCGGTGCTCGAGGCGTTCTGGATCGTCAGGCTGAACGCGGGGTCGGTGGACGAGGGCATCACGTTCGGGAACAGTGAGAACCACAGCGTGAGCACGGCGCCCGCGACGGCGCCCACCCCGAACGCGAAGGCGCGGCCCTCGCGGTCTCGGGCGCTCGCGATCACGCCGCCGAGCACGCATACGGCGGCCACGCCGGCGGCGATCAGGGCGGCGGGGAAGGCGGGGGCGCCCCCGCTCCAGGCGTCGGCCAGGGTCCAGGTGAGGAACACTGCGGCGACCGCGAGGGTCACGATCCCGGCGCCCACGGCGAGCCGGCGCGCGCCGACGTGCACCGGCCCGTCGGTCTTCAGCGCCACGAAGGTCACCCCGTGGGTGAAGAAGAGCAGCAGGGTCGTCGCCCCACCGAGGAGCGCGTAGGGGTTCAGCAGGTCGAGCAGGGTTCCGGTGAATTCGAAGTCCTGGTCGATCGGCACGCCGCGGACGATGTTCGCCACCGCGACGCCCCAGAGGAACGCCGGGACCGCCGAACCGACGACGATCATGAGGTCGAAGCGCCGCTTCCAGCGGAGGTCATCGCGCTGGTGGCGGTACTCGAACGACACTCCGCGCACGATGAGGGCCAGAAGGATCAGCAGCAGCGGCAGGTAGAAGCCGCTGAACAGGGTCGCGTACCACTCGGGGAAGGCGGCGAACAGGCAGGCGCCGGCGACGATGACCCAGGTCTCGTTGAGGTCCCACACCGGCCCGATGGTGTTGATGATCTGGCGGCGCGAGGTCTCGTCGCGGCCGAGGAACGGCAGCGACATCCCGACGCCGAAATCGAACCCGTCGAGCACGAAGTAACCGAGGAAGAGGAAACCGACGATCCAGAACCACAGGGAGGGAAGATCCATGATGCGCCTTTCGCCTAGTAGACCGTCGTCCGGGTCGCCAGTTCCGCGTCCTCGTCGTCACCGGTGGGAAGGGTCGTCTCGGGTCCCTTCTGCGCGGCGCGGAGGATGAGTCCGAACTCCACGACGGCGAGAGTGGCGTAGATCAGCGTGAAGGCGATGAGGGAGATCAGCACCGTCCATCCCGGGACATTCGGCGAGACCCCGTCTTCGGTGAGCATCAGCCCGAAGACGATCCAGGGCTGCCGGCCCATCTCGGTGAACACCCAGCCCACGAGGCTCCCGAGGAGCGGGAGCGGAGCCGACCAGATCGCGACCTTCCACATCCACGTCGCCACGGGACGGGTCGCCTTCTTGCGGGTGACCCACAGCCCCGCCACGGCGACGAGGGCGGCGAGGCCGCCGAGGGCGATCATCCACCGGAACGACCAGTACGTCACCCACACGATGGGGCGGTAGTCGACGCCCGCGCCGAACTGCTCGGTGTACAGCGCCTGCAGGTCGTTCAGGCCCTCGACGCACCCGTCGAGGCTGTGGGTGGACAGCAGTGAGAGGAGGTAGGGCACGCGCAGCGACCAGATCTCCTCGGTGCCGTCGGGGGTGCCGATCGAGAAGATCGAGAACGACGCATCCGCCCCGCAGGCGGTGTCCCACATCGCTTCGGCGGCGGCCATCTTCATCGGCTGAGTCGCCACCATGACCAGGCTCAGCTGGTCGCCGCTGACGGCGACGCCGATGAACGAGGCGATGACGAACCACAGACCGAAGCGCAGGGATGAGCGCATCGTGTCGAGGTGCTGGCCGCGAGAGAGGTGCCAGGCCGAGACGGCGACGACGACCGTGCCGGCGAACATCCAGGCGGCGAAGATCGTGTGCGGGAAGGCCGCGAGCACGACGGGGTTGGTCAGCACGGCGCCGATGTCGATCAGCTCGGCGCGGCCGCCGTCGGCGGCGAGCTGATAGCCGACCGGGTTCTGCATGAACGCGTTCGCCGCGAGGATGAAGTAGGCCGACAGGGTCGAGCCGAGCACGACCATCCAGATCGAGGCCAGGTGCAGCAGCCGCGGTAGCCGATCCCACCCGAAGATCCACAGTCCGATGAACGTCGCCTCGAAGAAGAAGGCCATGAGGCCCTCGAAGGCGAGCGGGGCGCCGAAGACGTCGCCGACGAACCGTGAGTAGGCCGACCAGTTCATGCCGAACTGGAACTCCTGCACGATCCCCGTCACCACGCCCATGGCGAAGTTGATGAGGAAGATCTTGCCGAAAAGGCGCGTGAGGTGCAGCCACTTCACGTTCCCGGTGCGATGCCATGCGGTCTGGAAGATCGCCACGACGAGCACGAGCCCGAGGGTCAACGGGACGAAGAGGTAGTGGTACAGGGTGGTGAGCCCGAATTGCCACCGCGCCAGCAGCAGCGGGTCGAGGAGGTCCACGTCAGCTCTCCGATCTCCGGTTGAGGCCTTCGCGACCGAGCGTACGCTGTGGTCTGACCACAGAAGAAAGGACTGTCTCGACGTCGAGCGGATGTGTCTCGATGTCGAGCGAGACGGGCGGCGTACGGTAGACGGGTGAGCGCCTACATCTCGGCGTTCGAGCTGTTCTCCATCGGTGTAGGACCCTCGAGCTCCCACACGGTCGGTCCGATGCGGGCCGCCGGTGACTTCGCTCGACGGCTGCGCGATGGCGGAACGCTCGATCGCGTCATCCGTATCTCCTGCACGCTGTTCGGGTCGCTCGGGGCGACGGGGCTCGGCCATGGGACACCCGACGCGGTGGTCGCGGGGCTCCAGGGATTCGAGCCCGAGACCGTGGATCCAGACGTCGTGCGGGCGGCATGGACGCAGTGGCCGGCCGGCGGGCTGCTCGCGGTCGCCGGGACCCATCCGATCGCGTTCTCGAAGGACGACATCGTGTTCGCTCCGCGGACCCGGTTGCCGGGCCACCCCAATGCGCTGACCCTCGAGGCGTGGGGGTCATCGGGTGAGGCTCCGCTGCTGTCGGAGACCTACCTCTCGATCGGCGGCGGATTCATCCGGCGCGAGGGGGCCGACGACCAGGTGGCGGCAGCCGCCTTCCCCTTCGCGTTCGCGAGCGCGGCGGAGCTCATCAGCCTCTGCGACGATCACGGCATCACGATCGCCGAGCTCGCTCGGCGCAATGAAGAGGCGCTGCGCTCGCCGGATGAGATCGCTGCGGGCCTGGATGCCATCTGGGATGCGATGGCGGGGAGCGTTGCGGCGGGTCTTCACACCGACGGGGTGCTTCCCGGGATACTGGGGGTCAAGCGTCGCGCGGCGGCCATCCGTGCGCAGCTCGAGGAGGCGGAGTCCTCGGGGCACCGCGAACTGCCCGGGGAGTGGCTCGGCGCGTTCGCGCTCGCGGTGAATGAGGAGAACGCCGCCGGTGGTCGCGTGGTCACCGCGCCGACCAACGGTGCCGCGGGGATCCTTCCGGCGGTGGCGATGTACTGGTGGCGATTCCTGTCGGATTCGGGTCTGGGTGTGGGCAACGCCGTCACCCCGTGGGGAGAGCTCGTCGGAAGCGCCCTCCTCGGGTTCGGTGCGGAGGGGGCCGGGGCTGTCGGCGGGGGAGTGTCTGCGGAGGACCCCGCCTTCGTAGCCGAGGCGAACCGGCGCCGCGGCATCCGGCGGTTCCTGCTGACGGCGACCGCGCTCGGGTCGCTGTTCAAGGCCAACGCGTCGATTTCGGGGGCCGAGGGCGGGTGCCAGGCCGAGGTGGGTTCGGCGTGCGCGATGGCCGCGGGCGGCCTGACGGCGGTCATGGGCGGCACGACGCGGCAGATCGAGAACGCCGCCGAGATCGCGATGGAGCACCACCTGGGGCTGACGTGCGACCCCGTGGGCGGGCTCGTGCAGATTCCGTGCATCGAGCGCAACGCCATCGCGGCGTCGACCGCCGTGACCGCGGCGCGCCTGGCGCTGCGCGGCGACGGGTCGCACTTCGTCTCGCTCGACGCCGTGGTCGAGACCATGCGCCAGACCGGCATCGACATGTCGCACAAGTACAAGGAGACCAGCGAGGGGGGCCTCGCGGTCAACGTCATCGAGTGCTGATCCGCGCGTCGCGCCGCTCCTCGCCGATCGGGCTCGACTGCTCAGGTGACGCGAATGGTGAGGTTACGCGGCGAAGGTCGCCATTTGCGTCACCTTTGCGTCGCGCTCCATTGCTGAGGTGACGCGAATGGTGAGGTTGACTCGGCGAAGGTCGCCATTTGCGTCACCCAAGCCTGGCGGTCCGATCGCGTCAGGCGTCTCCTGCTCGCCAACCCCGGCGCAGGAGCACTTCGCGCAGACGCTGGACCCCGCTCCCGTCCCGGACGTGGTGCGATGTCACCCGGACCACCTCCCATCCGAGGGCAGCGTAGGCCGCATACTTCTCGATGTCGCGATGCCATTGCCGGCGGTCTGTGCGATGGTGATCCCCCTCGACCTCGACGACTACTCTGAACGCACGGAGAACCAGCTCGGTGATGCCCACCAGCCGGCCACGGTCGTCGCGGATCTCGACGTCGAGTTCGGGTTGCGGAAGGCGTGCGGACTCCATATCGAGTCGGAACTCCGTTTCCAGCGGCGAGGAGCTGCCGACTCGGATAAGCCCTGCCGCCTCCCGCAGTGATGCGATCCCGAAACGGCGCCCCGCGTCGATAGCACGGTGGAGTTGCGCGATGCTCGCCAGTCGCCGGTGAGGTTGAGGTGATCCCGAGGCGTCCCGGGGGATCCTGACGAAGGCATCGCCGACGATGACCAGCTGTCGGACGCTCAGCTCACGCCCCAGCATCGCCCAGGTCGACGCCGGGCTCGACATCGGCAACTCGAGGTGCCGGACAACCGAAACCAGATGGGGCGGCACTTTCACCCCCTTCACTCCGCGTCCCCGCGGAGCGCGATGCGGCGCGAGCACGCCGACCGACAGGTCGGAACCGTGTGCGAGCGGTGCGCCGAACAGCACAGCCGCTGTCGTCCCCGCGAAGAAGGCAGTGGGCTGCATGATGAGCGCATACGCTTCCGCGAGGCGCGTGACCCTCTCTCTGCCGGCACGGTCAGTGGCAAGCGGGCCGTCGAGATCGGTTGGCGGCGGCCGTAGAGAGCGCACGCCATGGAAAGGTCGATCCAAATCTCGTGCCCGGAGGCGACTGCGACTCGCACCTGCTGCGAGCGCCCCGCGGCAGGTGAACGATGTCGGCACGTCGGCAGGTAGCGGGCCTGGAGTGAAAACCACCCCCTCACCGTGCCCGAACCTCCACACCGTCGGCCGAGGGCCACTGCCACCGGTGGAGAACCCGCGGCGCTCCCCATCTGGGGAGGAAGCGACACCCGACCGGGGCAGGACTACGCTCGAAGGATGACTGCGCGGCGAGGGGGCAGCTGAGATGGTGGCCATTCCGGTGACGATCTCACCCGCGCGATCGCGCCCGAGCGCGGATCCGGTCGAGGATCCCGGCACGATCGGCGATCCGCTCGTCGACACCCATGGCCGGGTGCACCGCGACCTGCGCGTCTCGCTGACCGACCGCTGCTCCCTCCGCTGCACGTACTGCATGCCCGAGCAGGGCAACGAGTGGCTCGCGCGCACCAGCATCCTGACCCTCGACGAGATCGAGCGCGTCGCCCGCATCGCCGCCGCCGACGGGGTCTCGACCTTCCGCCTGACCGGTGGCGAGCCGCTGCTGCGTCGCGACCTCCCCGAGATCGTCGCGCGGCTCGCGGCCCTGCGCGGACCCGACGGACCGGTGCAGATCGCGATGACGACCAACGGCATCGGGCTGCGTGCTGCGCTTCCCGACCTCATCGACGCCGGCCTTTCGCGGGTGAACATCTCGCTCGACACACTCCGCCGCGACCGCTTCCGCGACCTCACCCGCCGCGACCGGCTCGCCGACGTCCTCGACGGGATCGACGCCGCCGCGGCGTCAGGACTCCGCCCCCTCAAGATCAACGCCGTCGCCATGCGCGACGTCAACGACGACGAGCTGGTCGACCTGGTCGACTTCGCGCTCACCCACGACGCGCAGCTGCGCTTCATCGAGCAGATGCCCCTCGATGCCGGCCATACCTGGGACCGGCAGCGCATGGTCACACGCGACGAGATCCTCGCCGCGCTCTCGGAACGCTGGCATCTCACCGCGGTGCCCGGTCGCGGGGGCGCGCCGGCGGAGCGTTTCCTCCTCGACGGCGGTCCGGCCTCGGTCGGCGTGATCGCCTCGGTGACCGCGCCGTTCTGCGGCGCCTGCGACCGGCTCCGCCTCACTGCAGACGGGCAGCTGCGCAACTGCCTCTTCTCCACCACCGAGTACGACCTGCTGCCCGTCCTGCGCGGGCCCGCTGCAGGCGATGACGCGATCGACCGGATGCTCCGCTCCTGCGTCCACGGAAAGCTCCCCGGACACGCCATCAACGATCCGTCGTTCCTCCAGCCTGCGCGCGGGATGAACGCGATCGGCGGCTGAGATGGGACGCATCACCGCGCGCCGACCCGTCACACGCGTCACCATCGGTGGCGGCGAAGGGGGAACGGATGCGGCGCGGCGGCGTCCCGACGCGCTCGCCGTGGAGGAGCCCCTCGAGATCCGGGTGCGCGGCACGTCGCTCGCCGTCACCATGCGCACCCCCGGGCACGACGTCGAGCTCGCCTCGGGCTTCCTGGTGTCGGAGGGGGTGATCTCCCGCGGGGACCAGTTCCGTTCGGCCATCCACTGCGGGGGCCCGGGGACGGGAGGGATGCTCGGCGGCATCGGAGCGTTCGCGGGATCATCGGCTGACGGCAACACGTACAACGTGCTCGATGTCTCGCTGGCCTCTGACGTCCCGCCGCTGGACCCGGATCTCGCCCGGAACTTCTACACGACGAGCAGCTGCGGGCTGTGCGGTAAGGCGTCGATCGATGCCGTCCGCACGGTGTCGAGCTACGACATCGCGCTCGACCAGGCGAGGGTGCCGGCGGCGATGCTCTCCGGCTTCCCCGACGAGCTCCGGCGCCAGCAGGATGTCTTCGACAAGACCGGCGGGCTGCACGCTGCCGCGCTCTTCGACGCCGCCACCGGCGAGGCGCTCGTCGTGCGCGAGGACGTCGGGCGCCACAATGCGGTGGACAAGGTGGTCGGGTGGGCGGTGCTGAACGACCGGCTTCCGCTCGCGGGCACGGTGCTGCAGGTGTCGGGGCGGGCGAGCTTCGAGCTCGTGCAGAAGGCTGTGATGGCCGGCATCCCGGTCCTCGCGGCGGTCTCGGCGCCGTCGTCGCTCGCCGTCGAACTCGCTGAGGATTCGGGTCTCACGCTCGTGGGTTTCCTGCGGGGCGCGTCGATGAACATCTACACGCACCCCGACAGGATCCTCCTCGCCGCCTGAAACCGGTCGCCGGGAAGACCGGTTCACGCCGGCTCATCAGAGGAACGGATAGGCCTCGTACACGGTGTCGGCCGGCAGCGGGGTGAAGAAGATCGCCTCGAAGCGGGCGCTGCCGCCGTCGGCGGGCAGGCGCTCGATGTAGGTCGACGTGCCACCGATGATCGCTCCGCCCGGATCGCGGGCCACGACGGTGACCCCCACGAACTCCTGATCCACCGGGAACTCCCCGGTGACGGTGCCCGAGACCTCGGTGACGTAGTCGTCACCGGTCGCCGACAGTTCACCGACCGAGAACGTGCCGGCCCCGGTCGAGGGCTCGGACACCGCGTCGGCGGGGTCGGGACCGATGACCTCGATCGCGGCGACCTCGTTCGCGCCGACCTCGAAGAACGATCCGGACACGGCGACCTGACCGGGAAGCATCGTGATGTAGTCGGTGGAGCTGTCGAGGATCGTGCCGGAGGCGTCGACCGCCTCGGTGGTGATCTCCCCGAACTCGAAGACCGCGTCGGGGTTCGGGTTGTCGACGATCACGACGTACCACCACAGTTCGGGATCCAGGGTGTCCTGGCCGAAGGCCGTCTCCACGACCTGGATCGGTTCGGCCGAGGTGACCGGTTCCCCACCGCCGGGAGCGAACGGGTCGGACATGCCGTCGTCGATGGTCTCGATGGTCGAGATCGTCGTGAACAGCGTCGCCACGATCGTCACCACGATCGCCGTGATGCCGCCGAGCACCGAGATGATCAGCGCGGAGATGCTGAAGCCCTTCCCGCCCTGCGACTTCACCGCCAGGCCGATGATGGCCATCACCAGCGCGGCCAGGAGGACCGGTGCGGAAAGCCACCCGAGGAAGGGGATGAAGGCGATGAGGAGACCGACGATCGCCGCGGCCAGTGCGATGATCGCGAGGACCTTGGGACGCGGATCGGGTCCGCCGGGTGAGGACGGCGACCCCGGGTAGGCCACGCCGGGTTGGGCATACGGCGGCAGCGGGGCACCCGGATAGGAGGGCGGCGCGGGATACTGCCCCGCCGGAGGCGCGTACTGCCCTACGGGCGGGGCGTACTGCCCCGCAGGAGGGGCGTACTGCTGGCCCGGCGGTGGCGCGTAGTGGCCGGCCGGAGGTGCGTAGGAGCCCGCGGGCGGAGGATCGGCGGGCTGCTGCCCGTCTCCGGGAGAAGGGTTCTGGTCGGACATGGCTTCCTCTCCATGCGACGGATCCGCGTCAGCGCCGCCGCTACACAGTAGCGAGGTCGGCGGACACGGCCCAAACTCCGGCGCGACCGCCCCCGGACATGACGAGAGCGGATGCCGCCCCCACGGCATCCGCTCTCGTCTTTCGCTGTCAGCGCCGGGGCTTGCGGTTCTCCGCGCTCACCATCCACGACAGCTGTTCCACGCGCTCGAGAACCCCGTGCAGGATGTCGGCGCTCGTGGGGTCTTCATCATCGACGGGGTCGTGCACCTCACGGACGGTGCCGGCGACGGCGTCGAGACGTTCGGTCATCAGGTCGATCACCTCGGTCGTGGCGATCTCGCCCTGCGGGAACTCCGGCAGGGTGGTCGTCTCGGCGACGGTGTCGCTGCGGCCGTCAGGCAGGGCGTGGAGCGCCCGCATCCGCTCGGCGATGTCATCGGCGAATTCGCGGGCTGCGTCGATGATCTCGTCGAGCTGAAGGTGGGTGTCACGGAAGTTCGTCCCGACGACGTTCCAGTGGGCCTGCTTGCCCTGCAGGGAGAGTTCGATCAGGTCGACCAGAACACGCTGCAGGCTGTTGCTCAGGGTCTCGGATGCCTGGAAGCCCTTCTCGGCATTCTGCTCATCGGTGAGTTCGGCGCCGCGCGACGGCCGCCGCTTGTTGCGGGTGGCGGAAGAGGCTTTGTCGGACGTGGTGGCCACGGAACGCTCCTATCGGTCGGGGTGGAATCGACGATAGGCGAGCGACGAATTCGGAGGGAGAGCTTGCACCGGGTCGACAGCAGTGATAGCCGCTCGTCGCAACGCGTCCCTAGACTGCGAGCAGGGGCCGGACCGTCCGGTGCGCGAAGCGGAGCGAGGACATATGCAACTGGCGATGGTGGGACTGGGGCGGATGGGTGCGAACATCGTCCGACGGTTGATGCGCGACGGTCACGACTGCGTCGTCTACGACGTCAATCAGGACGCCGTGTCCACCCTCGCCGCGGAAGGCGCGACGGGCGCTGCGACCTTGGCCGATCTCGCGGGCAAGCTCGAGACCCCGCGCGTGGTGTGGTTGATGATCCCGGCAGGTCTCACCGGCGGGGTCGTCGACCAGCTCGCCCAGGTGCTCGAACCGGGCGACATCATCATCGACGGCGGCAACTCCAACTATCGCGACGACGTCCGTCGGGCCGCCGCGCTGAAGCCGAAGGGCATCCACTACGTCGACGTCGGCACGAGCGGTGGTGTCTTCGGCCTCGACCGCGGCTACTGCCTGATGGTCGGAGGCCCGGACGAGGCCTTCACCCGCATCGAGCCGGTGCTGGCGACGATCGCTCCCGGTCGAGGCGAGATCGAACGGACCCCAGGCCGCGAAGGCGATTTCGCGCCGGAGGAGCTCGGCTACCTCCACTGCGGTCCGTCGGGTGCCGGCCACTTCGTGAAGATGGTGCACAACGGCATCGAATACGGGATCATGGCCGCGCTCGCCGAGGGCCTCAACATCCTCGAGCATGCCGATGCCGGCATACATCAGGCGGAGCACTCCGCCGAGGTGGCGCCGCTGGAGGAGCCGGAGTTCTACCAGTTCACCATCGACACCCCCAAGGTCGCGGAGCTCTGGCGCCGCGGGTCGGTCATCTCCTCGTGGCTGCTCGATCTCACCGCGGCCGCCCTGCAGGACAACCCCACGCTGGACGGTCTCGCCGGCCGGGTGTCCGACTCGGGTGAGGGGCGCTGGACGGTCAAGGCCGCCGTCGACACCGGCGTGCCCGCCCCCGTGCTCGCCGCCTCGCTGTTCGAGCGTTTCGCCTCACGGGGCGAAGACCACTTCGCCAACCAGGTGCTCTCGGCGATGCGCCTGCAGTTCGGCGGTCACCAGGAGCTTCCCGCGGGCGACGTCCTCGAAGCGGGGAGCCGCAAGGCCGACGCCTGATCGGATATCGCGATGGCCTACCTGCCCATCTCCACACCCGGCGAGGTCGGCGGACCCGACGGCTACTCCTACGGTGCGCTGGTGCTGATGACGGATGCCGCGGACGCGGCCGCTCTGGAGAGGATCCTCCGCGTCATCCGCTTCACCGGATGGATCGCGCCGGCTTCATCGGGGACGCAGGTCGTGATCGGCGATCCAGGGGCGGGGGTCGTGGCGGCGGAGCGGCGCGGAATCGTCGAGGTCGCAGCGCTGGTCGCCGCGAAGCTCGAGTGCGCGGTCCTGGCCGTGCGGGTGCGCCGTGACCGGCAGCTCGGGCTGGTCGCCTGGCGGGGCGCGGAGGAGGTCGGCCGGTACGACAGCGACCCGTCGGCCGAACCCGGCGCCGACGACGACATCGGCACCGAGCCGGTGGGTGTCGCCGCAGCGCCGGAGTTCGCGGCCCTCGCGGGGGTCCCCGAGGCCGGCGAGAAGCTGACGGAGATCCTCGATGAGGAGCTGGAGCGCGACAGCGTCTCCGAGTCCGAGCGGCTGCGCGTCATCCTGCGCCTGCTCTCGCTTCCCGACTGGATCGTCGCAGCCTCCTCGCTGCCCCGTGACATCCCCACCGGTCCTCGCGCCGCCGAGCTCGTCCGACTGCGCGCGGGGATGCGCGGGGCGCAGGGGGTCTGGCGCAACCCCGCCGTGCGGCGACTGCGTCGGCGGTGGACGCCGCCGCCGATCATCGCCGATCCGCCCCGGGAGAGCGGCCAGGGCATGGAGGGCATCGAACCGTGGATGTTCTGAGGTGAGCGGCGTCGTCACGGGCGCACGGCGCCGCACCGCGGTGTGGGGGCTCGTCATCAGCTCGGTGCTGCAGCTGACGCTCGTGCTGCTGGGGATCGGCTTCATCCTCGCCCCCGACAACGCGGCCTCCGCCGTCCTCCTGTTCGCCTGGTGCGGCGTGGGCACCGCCTACGCGGCGGGCATCTGGGTGGTGCTGTGGGTCGCGGGGCGTCGAGCCGAGAGTGACGGGCCGCCGCTTCTTATGGAGCTCGGCATCGTGCCGCGCACGATCTCGCTGACGGCGACCATCTTCACCAGCGCCGTCGGCGTCGTGGCCACCGTCCAGCACATCTTCCTCCAGCCCGGCGACGCGATCACCCCGCTGCTCGACGTCATCGGGATCTGGGCCATGCTGCTCGCCTGGACCCTGCTGCACTGGGGGTACGCGCAGCTCTACTTGCAGCTGTACTACCGCGAGAACGACCGCCCGCTGCGTTTCCCCGGCACGACGACCCCCGGCATCCTCGAGTTCGCCTACTTCTCGTATACGGTCGCGGTCAGTTTCGCCGCCTCCGATGTGGAGGTGCACGACCGTCAGATGCGGTGGCGGGTGATGACCCACTCCGTCATCGGGTACTTCGTCAACGGCCTGATCATCGTCACAGCCCTGAGCGCCATCGCCGAGGCCGGCGGGCGCTGAGGCAGAGGGCGCTCACGCCGAGAGCATCGCCCGCGCGACGCGCGCTCCGGAGACCAGCGCACCCTGGATCGAGGCGGTGTCGCGGTGGTCGCCCGCGATCAGGATGCGCTCTGCGATCCAGGGCGCACTCCTCGTTCGGAGCGGAGCCGGCTGGGCGGGAAGGGCGTGGCGCACGTCGTCGCGGCGGAGGAGACGCCACTGCGCGGCATCCTTCCCCCACAGCTCCGCGAGCTGACGGCGTACCTCGGCCTCCGGAGCGCCCCCGCCGTCGGCGGGGAGCAGGCAGGTGGCCTGCACGAGGTGATGACCGGGCGGGGCGTAGGAGCGCGCCGTGCGCGAGAGGACCGCGGTGTTGACGATCGGACCCCGACGCCGCCCGTCGACGGCCAGGAGGGCGTCGAACGCGGGCTCGTGCTCGGCGTCGAACCACCAGGTCTGCAGTCCCTTCGTCTTCGGTGCCGGCAGGTCGGTGAGCGTCGCGACCATCTCGGGCCCGACCGCGACGATGACGTGGCCGGCACGCACGGTGTCGGCTCCCGCGATCGCCACCTCGCAGACGTTCGTTCCGCGACACAGGGCGGTGACGCGGTGGGTGAGGCGGATGTCGGCACCCGCCGCCTCGGCTCGGGAAGCGAGCTGGCGGGGGAGGGCTGCGATGCCCCCGGCGGGCAGCCCCGGTCGCCCGAGCGCGAACATGCGCACGAGCAGCCGGACGAAGGCGTCGGAGGTGGTGCCGGTGTCGTCGGCGACCACGCCGGCGAGGAACGGTTCGAGCACCTCCGTGCGCAGCGGCCCGGTGAGGCCCGCCCGCGTCCATCCCTCGGCGAGACTGCGGTCGGGCCCGGAGATGACGCCCTTCGGGTCGAGCAGCGCCGGGATGATCCATCGGCCGAGCGCCCAGAGGTCGGCGGGTCGGGCGAGCCCGCTCGCCACAGACGCCGGGAGGAGGCCCGGATGCCGCAGGGGATGCCCGAGGCGCACTGAGCGCCTCTCGCGGCGCACGCGCACGCCGACGGGGAAGGCCTGGATGTCCAGGGCCGCGAGGTCGACCGCGCGGGGGAGAGCGGGGTAGGCCGGATTCAGGACGTGGAAGCCGCGGTCGAGGAGGAACCCGTCGACGATGTCGGTGCGCTCCCTGCCGCCGACGTCATCGGCCGCCTCGAGCAGCACGACGTCGCGACCCGCCCGGGCGAGGATGTCCGCCGCGCGAAGACCCGCCAGGCCCGCTCCGATCACCGCAACGTCGTGCGCGGCGCGGCCGGTGCGGGACATGTGCTGAGCCTACGACGACCGCAGCCTTCCCGGACGACCCCCGCCCCTCCCGGGCGGTGGAAGGATGACGGCATGAAGGCCGCGCTGATCCTCGCCACCCAGCTCTTCGAGGATCACCCGGCACTTCACGATCCCGACATCGACATCCTGTTCTTCATCGAGGCCGAGTCGGCCCTCACCCGTCGACCGTTCCACGCCCACAAGCTCGTGCTCATCCTCTCCGGACTCCGACATGCCGCCGTGCACGCCGAGGAAGCCGGACACCGGGTGGCACACCTCCGGGTCGGGGAGGAGTGGAGCTTCGCGACGGGCCTTCGCCGACTGATCCGCGAGCATGGGATCGACGGGCTGGCGTGGATGAGCGCGACGGATCGCGGGGTGGACGAGCGCCTGCGACGGGTCTGCGATGACGAGGGGGTCGCGACCCGCATCTACCCGGACGCCCTCTTCCTCACGGCCGCCGATGATCTGGACGAATGGTTCGGCGGGCATCCGCGGGCTAAGATGGAGGACTTCTACCGATGGCAGCGCGTGCGTACCGGCGTCCTCATGGACGGCGAGAAGCCCGCGGGAGGTGCCTGGAACTTCGACGCCGACAACCGTCATCCGCTTCCCTCGGGCGGGGTCCCGATCCCCGCCCTTCCCGAGGCCCGACATGACGGGATCACACGAGAGGTGATGGCCCTCGTCGCCGACCGGTTCGCCGATCATCCGGGCGACGCTGCGGATTTCTGGTTGCCGGTCACCGCTCCGGGGGCTCGGGAGTGGCTGGCGTCGTTCGTCGCCGAGCGGTTGGAGCTCTTCGGCCGTTACGAGGACGCCATGGCCGCCGATGAGCCGTTCCTCTTCCACGCGGTCATCAGCCCGTTCCTCAACGTCGGTCTGCTCCGCGCCGAAGAGGTCGTCCGCGCTGCCGTGGCCCACCGTGACGCGGTACCGATCGCCTCGCTCGAGGGGTTCGTGCGTCAGGTGATCGGCTGGCGGGAGTACATGCGGGGGTCCTACCGCGCCGAGCCGGCCCTCATCGACGCCAATCACTTCGAGCTCACCCGTCCGCTCGAGGACTGGTGGTACACCGGCACCGGCATCCCCGACGATCTGCCGACACCGGTGCGGGTGGTGCTCGAGCGGGTCCATCGCTGGGGCTACGCCCACCACATCGAGCGGCTCATGGTCCTGGGCAACTGGTTCCTGCTGCAGGGCTATCATCCGCGGGCGGTGTTCGACTGGTATTCGGCGCTCTTCATCGACGCGTACGAGTGGGTGATGGTGCCCAACGTTCAGGGGATGAGCCAGTACGCCGACGGCGGCGGCGTGGCCACGAAGCCCTACGTCTCGGGTGGGGCCTACCTGCAGAAGATGGGCCGGTGGTGGGGCAGCGATCGCGAGGCCCGAGACTCCGTCTTCACCAGCGCCTACTGGGCCTTCCTCGATCGGCACGAGGCGAAGCTCGCCGGCAACCCCCGATTGAACATGCCGCTCGCGCAGATGCGCCGACGCCGGGGAGACTGAGCCGTCAGCGGCCGGATGCCGGGGATGGCCGTACCCCCACCGGCCGGGGGGACGACCGGTGGGGGCAGGTTCAGATGCCAGCGAGAGTGCGTCGAGCGTTGGCGAGCACACGAGCGAGCCAGTGCGCGCGTGCTCGCGCGGCATCGCGGCTGAGCAGCGCCTCCGGCACGAGAGCGTCGAAGCCGTGCGCCCCGCCGGGCCAGACATGCAGCTCGGCGTCTCCGCCGCTCTGCCAGATGCGGTCGGCGTACGCCACGCACTCGTCGCGGAACGTCTCTGCCGATCCCACGTCGATGAAGGCGGGCGGGAGCCCGGACAGGTCCTCGGCGCGCGCAGGTGCGGCGTAGATGGGCACCTCGGTGCGATCGGGTCCGAGGTAGGCGCTCCAGGCGGTCTCGTTCGCATCGCGGTCCCACGCGCCGCGGCCCGCCATCTGCGCACCCGAGGCCGTCTGGTTGCGATCGTCGAGCATGGGGCAGATGAGCAGCTGGGCGAAGACACCCGGCCCGCCGCGGTCGCGGGCCAGCAGGGCGGTCGCCGCGGCGAGGCCGCCCCCGGCGCTGATCCCCGACAGGATGACGCGGTCGGGATCCACGCCGAGCATGGAGGCCTGGCCCGCGACCCACGCGAGCGCGGCGTAGACGTCTTCGACGGCGGCGGGATAGCGGTGCTCGGGGGCGAGGCGATAGTCGACCGAAGCGATGGCCAGACCCGCCTCGTCGGCAAGAGCCGCCAGGGGCGCCAGTCCGTCGTAGGGTCCGCCGACCACCAGCCCGCCGCCGTGGGCGAAGAGCAGTACCGGCACCGGACCGGTGCGCGCCGCCGGGAGGAGAAGGATGACCCGGAGGTCGCCGCCGGGACCCTCGATCACGTGCTCGGAGTGCGCGAGGCGACCGCTTCGGGTGATCTCCTCCCTCGGGGGAACGATGCCCCGGGCGCGCAGGGCTTCGATCTCATCGGGTCGGAGGGTCGTGACGATGTCCGGGTTCGTCGCCAGGGCGTGTGCCACGTCGGGATCGAAAGGCGGGATCGGCGGCATCGATCAGCCTTTCAGGGAGCCCTGGAGGAGGGCGGAGACGAAGTGGCGCTGGAAGATCAGAAAGATCAGCAGAGTGGGAGTGAGGATCAGCAGCGACCCGGCGCACAGGAGCGGGATGTCTGTTCCCCACTGGCCTTGGAAGGCGCCCAGGGCGCCGGCCATGGTCCGGTTGGCGGGATCGTCGACGAGCACGATGGCCAGGAGGAACTGGTTCCAGGTCCACAGGAACAGCAGGATCGCCAGCGACGACAGCGCCGGTGCCGACAGCGGCACATGGATCTTCCAGAAGAGCTGCCAGGTCGTCGCCCCGTCGACGCGGGCGGCCTCGGAGAGGTCGTGGGGCATGTTCACGAAGTGGGCCCGCATCCACATGATCGCGAACGGCATGAACAGGCCGATGAGGGGGAGGATGATCGCCCACCGTGTGTTCAGCAGTCCGATGTCGCGCATCTGGTAGTAGAGCGGCACCACGATGCCTTCGAAGGGCAGGGTGAGCCCGAGGATGAACACGATGAACACCGCGTTGCCGCCGCGGGGTCGCAGGTGGCCGAGCGCGAAGCCGGCGAGGGTGGCGATCAGCACCGCGATCGGAACCACGCCGAGCTCGATGAGGACGCTCGACCACAGCAGCTCGAGCATGTTGGCCGACTGGAAGGCGGTGAGGAAGTTGTCCCACCGCGGGGTCTCGGGCCAGCTGATCCCCGCGGGATAGGTGCCGGGCGGATGCAACGCCGTGACGAACAGGCTCACGAACGGGATGATCGTGATCGCCATGAGCAGGAACAGCAGCGCGCGGCCGAGGATCTTGTCGCGGAGCGGGGTGATCATGCGTCCCTCCCGCGGATGATGCGCTGCAGGGGCAGCACTACGAGGAGCACGAGGAGCATCAGCACGACAGCGAGGGCGGAGGCTGTGCCCACGTCACGCTGGAAGAAGGCCAGGTAGTAGATCTGCAGGCCCGGGACGAGCGTGCTGTTGCCCGGGCCGCCCTGGGTGGAGATGTAGATGATGTCGAAGCTCGCGAGCGCCGAGATGACAGTCACCGTGATGGCGACGGCGAGTTCCTGGCGGACGCTCGGCAGGGTGATCGAGAAGAACTCGCGGACGGGACCTGCCCCGTCGATGCGAGCCGCCTCGTAGAGGGCGGGGTCGATCTTGGTCATGCCGGCCAGCAGCAGCACGGTGCACAGGCCGAGCTGCACCCAGGCGCCGATGAGGCCGACGGCCGGGAGGGCGGTGTTGAAGTCTCCGAGCCAGGCGCGCGTGAGTCCGCCGAGGCCGATCGCGCTGAGGAGCTGGTTGACGAAGCCGCTCGAGGAGAGCTGCCAGCTCCACATGATCCCCGCGGCCACGAGCGGGATTACCTGCGGGAGGAAAAGGACCGTGCGAGAGACCGTCGCGAGCCGGCTCGTTGCGATCCCTCGGATGATGTTCGCTGCGAAGAGTCCGAGGATCACCGGGATGATGCTGAAGTAGATGATCAGCTCGAAGGAGTTGAGGATGGCGCCCAGCAGCGTCGGGTTGCCGAAGACCTCGCCGTAGTTGGCAAGGCCCGCCCAGGACGCGGTGGTGAAGCCGTCCCAGTCGTACAGCGAGTACTGCGCGGTCAGGGCGATCGGACGCAGCACGAAGGCGATGTAGAACGCCGCTGCCGGCAGCACCAGCAGGTAGGTCCGGAGGTCTCGGACGACACGGCGCCGGCGCCGCCGGCGCGTCAGCGCACGGTCATCCGGGATTGATGGCGGTGGGGGAGGGGTCGCGGCGGCGGAGATGTCCGCCGCCGCGACCTGGGAGCGTGAGCTCATGCCTACTGACCGACCTCGGCTTCGTAATCGGTCTGGACCGAGCTCAGCAGGCCCGCTGCATCCTGCTCACCGGCGACCAGTCGCTGGACATTGGGCGTCCAGCTCTGGGCGTAGATCGCTCCGGTGGCGTTGGCGATGAAGTCCATCGCGCCGTCGGCGTCGTTGATCGTGGTGCCCGCGGCGAGGGTCTCGGCGGTGACCGAGCCCTCTGCGACCTCGGGCATGAAGGCATCGGCCGGCCCCATCGGGTGGGATCCGCCGACCTCGACCGTGATGGTGCGCGCCGTCTCATCCGTGGCGACCCAGTCCAGGAAGAATGCGGCGCAGTCGGGGTTCTCGGCGTTCGCGGAGATGCCGTAGGTGAGGGGCGCCGACATGGCGCCGAGGGTTCCGCCGTCTTCCAGCGGCGGCATCACGAAGAAGCCGGCGTTGTCGGGCATCTGGGTGTCGAGGTTGCCCGACTCCCAGTCGCCGCTGAAGATGAAGACGCTCTCGCCGCCGATGAAGCGGCTCATCATCTGCGAGTAGTCCATCGAATTCACGTCGTCGGCGAAGAAGCCCTCCTCGATCCATCCCTGCAGGTGCTCGGCGGCCTCGAGGTTGTCGGGGGTGTCGATCGTCGCGCCCTCCTTCTGGAAGATCCAGTCGTTGATCGGTGCGGTCTCGCCGTAGGAGGCCATCAGCAGCTGCAGCGGGAACAGCAGGCCTCCGGTCGCGCCACCGTTGAACTGGGCGATCGGGGTGAGCCCGGCGTCGCGAGCGGCGGCGAGGTAGCCGTCGAACTCCTCGAGGGTCGCGGGAGGCTCGGTCATCCCGATCTGCTCGGCGAGCTCCTTGTTGTAGAACACCCCGGTCATCGAGAAGTTCAGGCCCATCGCGTAGAGCGGGCCGTCGCCGCGACGGCCCTCCTCGTCGACGCGCAGCTGCTCGAGCTGCGAGGCGGGCCACTCAGTCCACCCGAACGCCTCGGCGTACGGGTCGAGGTTCAGAAGGAGTCCGCTGGAGGCCAGTTCCGACATCTGCGGAAGGCGCATGAGATCGGGCGGCGAGTCCTGCAGCACGCGGGGCGCGTTCTGCGTGATGACGGCGAACTGGTCCTCGCGGATGTCGAAGGTGACATTCGGGTACTGGTTGGTGAATTCGTCGGCCAGCTCCTTGGGGAGGGGGAAGCCGGTCTCGATGTACATGTCCAGGACGACGTCCTCCTCTCCGCAGGTGGGAGCGCCGTCCAGGGTCGGGGTGGCCGACCCGCCGGTGTCGGTCGTGCCGCCGCCGGGAGGGGCGCAGGCGACGAGGGCGAGAGCGGATGCTGCCAGCAGGCCGGTGGCGAGGTAGAGGCGTGACCGGTTGCCGTGTGATTGAGACACCAATGTCTCCCTTCCTTGGGATGGGGATTCCGAGGCTGCGATCGAATGGGCGAGGAGGAATGCAGGAGCTGCGGGTACTCTGAGCTAACTCGATTCAGCGGCTTGCTAAATCGTGTTAGCAAGGATCATCATGGCCAGCGACCGCGTGTCTGTCAACTCCGTTGATCGCGACCCGTGGGGTGTTGTTACCCACCCGTTAGGATCGGCCTGGAACGAAGGACGAGTGACGTGACCCGACGCCGTGTGACCCTCGCCGATGTGGCTCGCGCCGCCGGTGTCTCGCGGACGACGGCGTCGCTGGTGCTGTCGGATCGCGGAACAGAGCTTCGGATCTCGGAGGCGTCGCAGCAGCGGGTGCGCCAGGTCGCCTCGGAACTCGGCTACCGTCCCAACATCCTCTCCGCCGACCTTCGCCGCGGATCCAGCCGCACCATCGGCTTCATTTCCGACACCATCGCGACCTCGCAGCTCGCCGGTGACATGATCAAGGGCGCCCTCGACCATGCGCATCGCGAGGGGTATCTGCTCTTCATCGGTGAGACCGAGGGGGATCTCTCCGAAGAGGAGCGCCTGGTCCAGACGATGCTGGATCGACAGGTGGATGCGGTCGTCATCGCCTCGATGTTCACCAGGGAGCGGCCGATTCCCGAGGGGGTGCGTGGCCGATCAGTCGTGCTGTTGAACGCTCTGCCTGACGAAGCGGGTGCGGTCACCGCGATCATTCCCGACGAGTACGATGCCGGACGGCGTGCGGCGGAGCTTCTGCTGGCGGCCGGTCACACACGGATCCACCTTGTGGGCGCCGGACCGGATCGCGACCAGGTGGCACCGCAGACGGTGGCGGGTCGCGAGAGGCTTGCCGGCATCCTCGACGCGCTCGCCGATGCCGGCATCGAGCCGGTGAGCGGGCGGATGTGCAAGGTCTGGCTTCCCGAGGACGGATGGAGGGCGACCGCCGACCTCGTCGCGTCCGGCGCTCGAGGCGAGGCGATCATCACCTTCAACGACCGCCTGGCCTTCGGCGCCTATCAGGCGCTGCAGGAGGCGGGCATGCGGGTTCCCGACGATTTCTCCTTGGTGTCCTTCGACGACCATCAGCTGGCCGGGTGGTTGCACCCGGGCTTGACCACCTTCGCGATTCCGCACTACGAGCTCGGGCGTCGTGCCGTCCAGTACCTCCTCGACGGAGAGGATGACGCGGTGGCCGCCGTCGAACGCATCGAGATGCCGTTGCGCTCGCGCGGCTCCGTCGCGCCGGTCGGCGGCGTCGCACCCTCCGGTGCCGTCACGCCGTCGGAGCGGCCTCGTCCGGCGCGCGCCGCGCGGCCAGTCGCCGCTCGCGCATCGCGAGGAACAGCGGAAAAGTGAAGGCGATCGCCGTGATGCCCGACAGCACGATGTAAAGCCACCACCGCTTCATCCCGAGCCGTCGCCCCTCGACGACGATCACAACGCAGGCGGCGATCGCGACGACCAAGAGGTCGACGGTGATGGATGAGACCGCGGGGCCGCTGCTGACGAGGTCGCCGATGAAGTCGCGCATCTGCACGACAGCCCAGACGTTGAAGACGAAGGTGGCGACGAGTCCCGCGAGAGCCAGGACGAGGAAGGCGATGGCGAGTGGGGGCCAGGGGTCGCGGGCGCGGGTCATGGGTCGAAGGCTAGCGCCGTATCATCGTGCGGTGCTCGCCTTCGACGATCCCCTGCCCCGCCGCCCGCGCCGGTTCGCGGTGGCAGGGGTGTCGGGGGCGGGGAAGACGACGCTCGCGGCGAGGATCGCAGAGGTCACCGGTGCGCCGCACACCGAGATCGACGCCCTCTTCCACGGAGCCGGTTGGACCGAGCGGCCAGAGTTCCTCGACGATGTCGGGCGGCTGGTGGCGGGGGAGTCCTGGGTGACCGAATGGCAGTACGCGACCGCGCGTCCTCTCCTCACCGCGCGTGCCGACATCCTGGTCTGGCTCGACCTGCCCTACTGGAGCTGCGTGTTCCCCCGGGTCGTGCGGCGGACCCTTCGGCGGCGGCTCCGCCGCGAGGAACTGTGGAACGGCAACATCGAGCCTGCGCTCCACACCTTCTTCACAGACCCCGAGCACATCGTGCGCTGGTCGATCAGCACCAGGCGCAAGTACGACGAGCGGATTCCCCGACTGGCCCGCGATGACACGGCGCCGGCGGTGATTCGTCTGCGTTCGCAGAACGAGGTCGATCAGTGGGTCGATGGACCGCTGCGGGCCAGTGCGCGACTCTCTTGATCCCGCACCCTCGCCACCATGCTCACCCGCTCCAGCTCATTCAGAAGGGGGCGACGGTGAGTCCGTCGTCGTCGGTGGGGACGAACGCGACCCGTGAGGGTGGGTGGCTGTCGTAGTTCTTCCCTCCAGGGCTGGTGAATTTCAGCACCCCGCCGGGGAGTTGTTCGACGTGCCAGTTCGTCGCGTGTTTCAACGTGTGGTGCCTCACGCACTCGTTACAGAGGTTGTCGTTGGACGTTGGTCCGCCTAACGCGAAGTCTCTGGAGTGGTCTTTGTCGCAGAGTTTCGCGGGCCTTCGGCATCCCGGTGTTCGGCAGGTGACGTCGCGGGCGTTGAGGAACCGGGTTTGGGAGGGATGGAGCACGTACCTGTCCACGGCGGTGACGACCCCGGTGATGGGGTCGGTCAACACCCGGTCCCACACCCTCGCCGTCCCTGCCATCCGCCGGGCCGTTTCCGGATCAACCGGGGTGACTCCGTTCAACTCGGCTCCCGACCCGGTGACGCCGGTGAGGGTGGTGATCGGGATGGTGATCTGCACTTCGGCCCGGATGGCGCCGAGCCCGCCCGTGGTCTGGTCGGTGGGGTCGATCACCGGGGACGCGGCGAGGAGCATGTCCAGGGCGAGGTCGCAGCGTATCTCATCCAGTGAGCGGTCGTCGAACCACGGCTCTGCCGTTTCCTCCTCCGGCGCACCCGCTTCACCCTGCGTCGCGGCGTACTCGCGCCGCTTCGCGCGGTCGACGTCCTTGATCGTGGTGCCCTGCCCGGTGAGCCGGTTGAAGGCGCCGTGGATGTAGACGTTCCCGCCCAGGATCGTCAACGTCGACAGGGTGTCGTCCAGGTCGGTGACCCACACCCGTCTTTCCTTCATCGCCGTGTGGTGTCGTTCCTGCAACGGCCTCGGGTCCAACACCGCGGCACGTTGGATGGCGTACTTCTTCGTCCGCGGCACCGTCTGCCGCTCCGCTTCGACGAGCACGATGCGTTCGAACGCCGCCCGGTCGGCGGCATCCTCGATCACCCGGCCCGCATCCTGGATCACCTGCGCATGCGCCCGACTGACCCGCCCCTCGACCAGGGCATCCATCGTCTGCGGGAACAGCTCGATCAGTTCGTGCGCGTCATGCATCTGCGACTGCATCGACCGGTCATTCACCCGCACCGCCATCCCCAGCTCCAGCGCCATCGACCGCAACGGCATGTCCCGCTCCCTGGACGACACCGACCCCACCCGCGACCGCTGCTCGAGCGTCAACGCGTATGCGTCGGCGAGCAACCGGGTCTCCTTCGCCTCCAGCGCCGCCCGACGCCGCCGCAGCTTCGCCAGCTCATCCGCGAGCACCCCGGCGCGCCTATTCTCCGCCCGCCGTCGCTTCTCGTCCGCGTCCACTGGAAACCCCGTCTCGATGATCTACCAGAATCATCGCAGAGGTGTCCGACATCGCGCATGGAAAAGAGGCACGTAGTGTCGTATTTATCTTCGCAATCCGCATGCGCTACCGGCCGCCGCTCACTTCAAGACAGTACGCTCAACCGGTGACCTCGCACACACTTCCCGACGGTGCCATCCTGCGCCGCGCTCAGCCCGGAGATGAGCCGGGCATCCTCGACGCCATCACCGCCCTCGCGGCCTACGAGCGAGAGCCCGACGCGGTGGCGAACACGGTCGAAGCCCTGACCGACTCGCTGTTCGGAGCCGAGCCGCGCGTATTCGCCCACGTCGTCGAACGCGACGGGGCGATCTTCGGCATCGCAATCTGGTTCCTCACCTACTCCACCTGGACCGGAACGCACGGCATCTGGCTCGAGGATCTCTGGGTGCACGACGTCGCCCGGGGCCGCGGCTACGGTCGCGCGCTCATGCAGGCGCTCGCGGGCGAGTGCGTCGAACGCGGGTACGCGCGGTTCGAGTGGACGGTGCTCGACTGGAACGAACCCTCGATCGGGTTCTACCGGGCGATCGGCGCCCTGCCGATGGAGGAATGGACCACCCAGCGTCTCAGCGGTGACGCCCTGCGCGCCCTCGCGCACGTGCCTCCCGGGCGGGCGTAACCGCGGGGATCGTCGCCGACACCCCAGACGAAAGCGGCGGATGCGGCATGTCCTGCACCGCACCCGCCGCTTCGCGCGCCTGTGTCAGACGCGGCGGTATGTTCCCGTCATCGGGCAGTCGAAGGGGTCGCGAGCCGCGAGCCCCACGCGGTTCAGGTACGCGATCACGATGGCGTAGGAGCGCCACAGCGTGGTCTCGGTATACGGCACGTTCAGCGTCTCGCAGTGGTCGCGGACGATCTCGCGGGCCTTGGCCAGATGCGGGCGAGGCATGTTCGGGAAGAGGTGATGCTCCACCTGGTAGTTCAAGCCGCCCATGAGCACCGTCGCCCACCATCCGCCGCTGACGTTGCGCGAAGTGCGCACCTGCTTGGAGAAGAAGTCGAGCTTGGCGTCCTTCGCGATGACCGGCATGCCCTTGTGGTTGGGGGCGAAGGAGGCTCCCATGTACACGCCGAACACGGCCAGCTGCACGCCCAGGAAGGCGAAGGCCATACCCAGGGGAAGGACGAGGAAGACGGGGATGAGCACGACGCCGAAGCGGAGGAACAGCAGGGCGAGCTCGGTGAACCGACCCTTCACGGGCTGTCGGCTGAACAGGTGACGGAACGCGAGGGCGTGGAGATTGAGCCCCTCGAGGGTCAGAAGCGGGAAGAACAGGTATCCCTGTCGATGGGTGATCGCCCGGCGCAGGCCCCGGGCCGTCGCCGCATCCTCATCGATGAACGAGATCGTGTCGATCTCGATGTCGGGATCCTTGCCGACCCGGTTGGGGTTGGCGTGGTGTCGGGTGTGCTTGCTGGCCCACCACGAGACGCTCATGCCCACGACGCCGTTGCCGAGGATCAGCGCAAGGCGGTCGTTCGCGGGCCCCGAGCTGAGGATCTGACGGTGCGCCGCCTCGTGCGCCAGGAAGGCCACCTGGGTGAACAGGATGCCCAGAGCTGCGGCGATGAGGAGCTGGAACCAGCTGTCGCCGAGCAGGATGAAGCCGGCGATGCAGGCGCCGAAGCCGACGGCGATCGCTGCGCCGACGAGCGCGTAGAACCAGCGTGCTCGGGCAAGGAGACCGGTCTCACGGACGATCTGCGCCACATCGGTGTAAGCGCGGGCCATGGGCGGGAACTCCGCCGTGCCGGCATAGGTCTGACGAACAGGTCCGAGGCGGGGCTCGAGGACGGTTGAAGAGATGGGGTTACCTCGGTTTCGATCGCGACCACTTCGGCCTGAGGAGCCAAAGGCGGACGCCGATCGCTTCCTTCAGCGTACGTACCCTCGTATCCACGAAGCGGTATACGCCCGAGTTCCCAGAAAGCCGTCAGCCGGCGGGGAGACCTTTCGGTCACCCCCGCCGGCTGACGGGATGAAGATCAGAGTGCGCGGATGTTCGCAGCCTGCATGCCCTTGGGGCCACGCTCGGCGTCGAATTCGACTTTCTGCGCTTCGTGGAGCTCCTTGAAGCCCTCACCGGTGATCGCGCTGAAGTGCGCGAAGAGATCGGCCGAGCCGTCGTCGGGTGCGATGAACCCGTAGCCCTTCTCGGAGTTGAACCATTTCACGGTGCCAGTGGCCATCGTGTCTTTCCTTTTTCTTTTCGGGCCGCGAAGGCGACCGGGTGTGCCGCTCCCACAAGTGCGGAGCGGACGTGTTCAGCGCGGCCCGGTAACAGACCCGCGTGAAGCCCGTCAACCGTAGCACGGCAACAGGTGCGGATCAGGAGAGCTTTCGCAGCGCGGAGCCCTTGTGTGCGGCTTTGTCGCCGCTCTTCTCCGATTCGACGATGTACGCCGGCTCGTCGTCACTGGCGGTGAACTTCTGGCCGGCGAACTGGAAGTCCTTCGTCCGGCGCTCCACCACCTTGCCCTGGGTGCGCCCCCGCGACGTGCTCCAGCTGACGCGATCGCCCTTCTTGAGGTCCTTGGTCACGACATCCTCCTTCTCTCCCGAGAAATGGTCGCGCCCCCGCGGCGGGGGACGAAGCCCTTGACCGCGGGGGCGAAACCTGCGAAGAGCGGCGGATCAGACCGTCGACGTCGCCTCCGAGCGGCGGGGGAGGACCCACCCGGCGCGCGGGAAGTGGCAGGTGTAGCCGTTCGGGATGCGCAGCAGGTAGTCCTGGTGCTCGGGCTCGGCCTCCCAGAAGGGGCCTGCCTGCTCGATCGTCGTGACGGCCTTGCCGGGCCAGAGGCCCGAGGCGTCGACGTCGGCGATGGTGTCGCGCGCGGTCTGCTCCTGCACCGGGGTCAGCGGGAAGATCGCCGAACGGTAGCTGGTGCCGATGTCGTTGCCCTGACGGTTCAGCGTCGACGGGTCGTGGATCTGGAAGAAGAACGCCAGGATGTCGCGGTACGTCGTCTGGGACGGATCGAAGACGATCTCCACCGCCTCGGCGTGACCGGGGTGGTTTCGGTAGGTGGCGTGATCGTTGCTTCCGCCGGTGTAGCCGACGCGGGTCTGCAGGACTCCGGGCTGCCTGCGGATCAGATCCTCCATGCCCCAGAAGCATCCGCCCGCGAGGACGGCGGTCTCGGTGCCGGGGAGGCGGGTGATCGCTCCGGTGTCGGTGGGTCCACTGGTCATGAGGCGTTCTCCTTCTGGGTGTTCTCGAACAGTCTGCGGTATGCGCCGTACCCCTGGGCCTGCAGATCCGATGCAGGCACGAAGCGCAGCGCGGCCGAATTCATGCAGTAACGAAGCCCACCGGCATCCCGCGGTCCGTCTCGGAAGACGTGCCCGAGGTGGCTGTCAGCGATCGCCGACCGCACCTCGGTGCGCGGCAGGATCATCTTCCAGTCCGTCTTCGTCGTCACCGCCTCGGGGTCGATGGGGCGCGTGAAGCTCGGCCACCCGGTCCTGCTGTCGAACTTGTCGGTGGAGGAGAACAGCGGCTCTCCCGACACCACGTCGACATAGATTCCGGGCTCGTGGTTGTTCCAGTGGGCGTTCCGGAACGGCGGCTCGGTGCCGTCGCGCTGGGTGACCTGATACTGCAGGTCGGTCAGGGCGCTGATCGCCTCGGGGGTCTTGCGGTACTCGTTCGTCACGGTTCCTCCTCACGCGGCTGGCTGCCGCGTCACAGGGAAGAACCGTCGGCAGGCCGGATTTGGTCCCGCGAAGCTGGGAGCCGCCTGCGAATCCGGCTCCGCTGGCAGGGTGGCGGCCGCTTGTCAACGGGGGGCGGCCCCTCGTGCCCGCGGGATGGAATGGACGCACACCTCGACGAAAGGGACGTGATGAACGAGACGGCCACCCCAGGGCACGACGAGCAGGCCAAGCTCCGCGAGCTGCTGAAGAAGTTCCGCTTCGCCATGGTGACCACGCGCGCGGCGGACGGCTCGCTCCAGGCGCACCCCCTGACCGTGCAGGAGGCGGAATTCGACGGCGATCTGTGGTTCGTGATCGCGCGTCACGCGTCTGCCGTGCAGCACGTCCAGGCCGACCCCCGCGTCGGGGTGTCCTTCAGCTCGAACGACGCCTGGCTGTCGCTGTCGGGTCGCGCCGAGGTGGTGACCGACGACGCGAAGCTGCGGGAGCTCTGGAACCCAGGCGTCGAGGCCTGGTTCCCGAACGGTCCCGAGGATCCCGAGATCGTCCTCCTCCGGTTCGACGCCGAGGGAGGGGAGTACTGGGACAGCCCCGGCGGCCGGGTCGCGACGCTTCTCGCCTTCGTCAAGCACAAGGTGACCGGCGAGCGCCTCGAGGGTGAGAACGAGAAGTTCGACCTGTGACACCCATCGCCACGGTGACCCGCCGGCACCGGGTCGTGGTGATCGGCGGCGGCAACGGCGGGCTCTCGGTCGCCGGTCGCCTCGTCCGGCGCGGGGTCTCCGACATCGCCGTCATCGAGCCCCGCAGCGAGCACGTCTACAAGCCGCTTCTCTCGCACGTCGCGGGCGGAACGGCGCGGCTTCAAGAGACGATGCGCCCTCAGGGCGAGGTGACCCCGCGCGGGGTCACCTGGATCCAGGATGCTGCGAGCGACATCGATCCGGAACGCTCGACCGTGACCCTCGGCGGCGGCGACGTCATCGGATACGACCACCTCATCGTGAGCGCCGGCGTACAGCACGACTGGACGCGAGTGCCGGGGTTGTCTGCGGCGCTGACCACGCCGCACGTGGTGTCGAACTACGAGCCCGATCTGGCGGGGAAGGCGAGCGTGGCTCTGCGCGACCTCCGGCGCGGCACCGCGGTCTTCGTCCAGCCGCCCGGCCCCGCCTCCTGCGCGGGGGCAGGGCAGAAGCCGATGTATCAGGCGTGCGACTACTGGCGTCGGATCGGCGTGCTCGACGACATCCGCGTCATCCTCGTCCTTCCCACTCCGACGATGTTCGGGATCCCCGAGATCGACGCCGAGCTGGAGCGGGTGGTCGCCCGGTACGGCATCGAGGTGCGCTATTCGACCGAGCTGGCGATCGTCGACGGCGACGAGCGTCACGTCACGCTTGAATCGCACGGGACGCGGGAGAGGATCGACTACGACGTGCTGTCGGTCGAACCGTCCCAGTCGGCCCCCGATTGGCTCAAGGCGACGCCGCTCTCCGCGGCATCCGACCCCGGCGGATTCGTCGCCGTCGACGCCGAGACCCTCCGGCATCCCCGATGGCCGAGCGTCTGGAGTCTGGGGGATGCCGCGGACACGACGAATTCGAAGTCGGGCGGGGCCCTGCGCAAGCAGAGCTACGTGCTGGCGAAGAACCTCGCCGCCGTGATCGCCGGGCGTCGGCCGACGGCACGCTACGACGGGTACTCGGTCTGCCCGTTCACCGTCTCCCGCTCGACGGTCGTCTTCGCGGAGTTCGACGATCGCGGGGAGCTCAAGCCGACGATCCCGTTCTGGCGGTCGATGTACCGCGAGAACCGGCTGTCGTGGATCTTCGACCGCCGCATCCTGCCCTGGCTGTACTGGCACGCCATCCTGCCGGGCCGGCTCTGACTCAGGCGGAGCCGCTCCAGGGGGCCGGTACGATGACCCAGAGGACGACCGCGGGGGCGCCGCCGTCGACCTCCCATGTGTGCGGTTCGCGGCCCGGGAAGGTCAGGGCGTCGCCCGGCGAGAGCGAGACCGTTCGATCGGCGAACCGCACGGTCATCCGGCCCGTGACGACGTGGACCACCTCGACGTCGCAATTGATCGTGTAGAGCTCGCGGCCCCCGTGGGCGTCGGCGGCGAGCTCCGAGCGCAGCAGCTGCACCCGCTGTTCGGAACGTGGCGAAAGGAGTCGATCGTCGACGTGGACGCCACCGAGATTGACGCGGGGAGCATCGTCCCAGGTCACGCGCTGCACTTCGGGCTCGGCGAACAGTGCACCCATCGGCAGGGACAGCACCTGGCACAGCTGCACGAGCGTCGACACGCTCGGTGAGGTCTCGTCCCGCTCGACGCGGCTGAGGAATCCCTTCGACAGGCCGGTGGTCGTGGCCACCTGCGCGAGCGACATGCCCTGCGCAGTGCGAGCGGCGCGCAGCTTGGCGCCGATGGGGGCCACCTTCTCTTCGGCCGCGGGATGGATCGCCCTCACCGCGCCTCCTTCCGCGTCGCTCTTGACGCCGGGCGTGCACGGGCGTAGCGTGCAGCGCAGCAGTTGCGCCCAGCGTACCAAAGGTTTACTAATATGCAACCCTCATCCTCTCCGACACCGCGCGGCCCGGTGGATGCGAGCGTCGTCCCTCGATTCGCCGGCATCGCGACCTTCGCGCGCCTGCCGACGCTGGACGAGGTCGGGCGCGCGGACGTCGCGGTCGTGGGCGTGCCCTTCGACAGCGGGGTCAGCTACCGGCCGGGCGCGCGCTTCGGGCCGGCGCATGTGCGCGAGGCCTCTCGACTGCTGCGTCCGTACAACCCCGCCCAGGACGTCTTCCCCTTCGGAGCCCAGCAGGTCGCCGACGCTGGCGACATCGCCGCCAACCCGTTCGACATCGATGCAGCGGTGGCCGAAATCGCCGCCGCCGCGAGGAAGCTCGGCGAGCGGGCGACGCGCCTGGTCACGATCGGCGGTGACCACACGATCGCCCTGCCGCTGCTGCGCACGGTCAGCGAGCGCCACGGCCCGGTCGCCGTCATTCACTTCGATGCGCACCTCGACACCTGGGACACCTACTTCGGCGCGCCGACCACCCACGGCACACCGTTCCGGCGGGCGTCGGAGGAGGGGCTGATCGATCTCACCGCCAGCATGCACGTCGGCATCCGGGGTCCGCTGTACGACAAGAGCGACCTCAGCGACGACGAGCGACTCGGTTTCGCCATCGTGACGACCGACGAGATCGAGCGCGACGGCGTCGCGCGTGCGATCGAGCGGATCCGCACCCGCGTCGCGGGTGCGCCGGTCTATCTGTCGATCGACATCGACGTCCTCGACCCCGCCCACGCCCCCGGTACCGGCACCCCCGAGGCCGGAGGGCTCACCAGCCGTGAGCTTCTCACCATCATCCGCAGTCTCAGCGATCTGCCGATCGTCGGTGCCGACGTCGTCGAGGTCGCTCCGGCATACGACCACGCGCAGATCACCGCGGTCGCGGCCAGCCACACCGTCTACGAGCTGTTGAGCGCCATGGCTCCGAAGGGGGCGAACGCATGAGGACCCCGACGCACGACGAGGTGATCCAGGCGGCGGCCGGGATCGTCGACGCCTACGCCGCCACCGACGGCTGGCGGTACTTCTCCCTGTTCGCGCCCTCGGCGACCTTCCTCTTCCACACCGAGCCGTGTCGACTCGACGACCGCGCCGCCTACGAGCGGCTCTGGGACTCGTGGATCGGCGAGGGATGGCGCGTCGTATCGTGCGTCTCGTCCGATCCGCTCGTGCAGCTCCACCCGGGGTTCGCCGTCTTCACCCACACCGTGGACACCACGGTGGCGACCGAAGACGGTGAGGACTCCTTCCGCGAGCGCGAAACCATCGTCTTCGCCGTCGAGGACGCACAGCTCGTCGCCGTCCACGAACACCTCTCGCCTCTCAGCTGAGACCCTCCCTCTCCCCTCTCCCAAGGAGCCCGATGATGTCGCTCTACACCCGCCTCGATCGCCGCCTGCAGTCCCAGTCCGATGACGCCGGGGCCGTCCGCGGGGACTATTCGCTCGGTCGCATCCTGATGATCTGGCTCGCTGCCAACCTCGTCGTGACCACCCTGCTCACAGGAACGCTGTTCGTTCCCGAGGTCGGCTTCGGCACGGTCATCGGCCTGATCGTCGGGGGAACGATTTTCGGCGCCGCTGTGCTCGTGACGGTGGGTGCGATCGGAACCCGCACGGGCCTCCCGACGATGGCCCTCACGCGGGGCCCCTTCGGCACACGCGGCAGCCTTCTCCCGGTCGCCGCCAACGTCGTGATCCTCATGGGGTGGAGCTGGGTGCAGGCCATGCTCGCCGGGCTCGCCCTGAATTACATCGTCGCAGCGGTGACGGGGTTCTCGAGCCCCGTGCTCTTCGCCGTGATCTGTCAGACGATCGTCGTCATCCTCGCGATCTTCGGTCATGCGGGGGTGGCGCGGGTGGAGCCGTGGTTCGCGGCGGTCATCCTCGCCATCGCGGTCTACATCTTCGCCGTCTCGTTCGCGACCTTCAGCCCGGCGGAGTTCGCCGCCATCCCGGCTCCCGAGGTGCCGTTCTACACGCCCGGTCTCGTGTTCGACGTGGTGCTGGCGACCGCCATCTCGTGGACGGTGCTCTCGGCCGACTTCAACCGCTTCGCGCGCTCGACCCGCGCCGGTGTCATCGGCTCGGGCGTGGGCTACACCCTCTCGACCGTGATCGCGATGTCGCTCGGAGCGACGGCGATCGGATATGTGGTCCTCAGCGGCGGTGAGGCGATCCCGTTCGATCCCGCAACCATCGTGGAGCCCTTCGGCGCCCTGTTCGCGGTGGCCATCTTCCTCTCCGTCATGGCGACGAACACGATGGTGGTCTACGGGATGGTGACCACGGTGGTCAACGCCGTACCGGGGTCGCGGGTGCGGTTCCTCCCCGCCGCTCTCGTCCTGGGTGTCATCTCGATCATCGGCGCGACGTTCTTCGGGCTGCTGGATCAGTTCACCACGTTCCTCGTGACGATCAGTGCGCTGTTCGCCCCCATCTTCGCGATCATGATCGTCGACTACTACCTCATCAAGCGGGGTGACTACGACGACGACATCCTCCGGTCCACCGGCGGCCGGTTCTGGTACACCGGGGGTGTGAACCTCCTGGCCGTGGCAGCCTGGGCAGTCGGCGCGGTGCTCGCCTACGTGTGGGCCTACGTCTGGCCGCTGCCGTTCGGGGCGACCGTGCCGGCGTTCGGGGTCACCTTCCTGCTCTACCTGCTGGTCTCGCTTCCCACCCGTCGCAGGGGGCCGTTCGCGGCGGAACGCCACCTCGCCGCGAGTCGCGCGGACTGAGGCGCCGTGATCCACGATCTCAGCCATGTCGTCTCCGACGGGATGCCGGTGTACCCGGGTGATCCCGAGGTGCACGTCCAGGCCGGGCTGACCATTGCGGCGGACGGGGTCGATGTCGCTCGGCTGACGATGGGTTCCCACACGGGGACGCACGTCGACGCCCCCTCGCACACCGTCCCGGGCGGCCGGACGATGGCGTCGGTCGGTCTCGACGAGCTCGTGGGCGACGCGATCGTGCTCCGTGTTCGGGTCGGCGAGGGCGAGACCTACGGCTGGCGCGACCTCGATCCGCAGGGGGCGCTGCCCGAGACGCTGCCGTCCATCGCCCTGATCAGCACCGGTTGGGACGCCTTCTTCACCGATGATCGGCGGCGGCTGCGGCATCCGGCTCTCGATCCCGCTGCCGCGCGCATGCTCATCGACCGCGGCGTGCATGTCATCGCCGTCGACACCCTGAGCCCCGACCCGACGGGCGGGGCGGCCTTCCCCGTCCACGACGTCGTCCTCGGCTCCGATCACCTCATCGTCGAGAACGTCCGCGGGGTGGCGACGCTGCCCGACAGGGTGCGGGTGGGGTTCTTCCCGCTGAGGATCTGCGGCGACGGCGCGCCGGTGCGCGCGGTCGCCTTCACCTGAGTCAGGCGATCCGCTCGCCGCACATGCCGCAGATCCCGGTCGCCGACACCTCGATGAAGCAGTCCGGGCACACCGGCCGCGGCTTGTCCTCCACCACCCTGCGTTGCGGCGTCGCCCGCTCTCGCGGGGCGTGGGGGGCTCGCGTTTTGCGGATCGGTGCGGGGGCGGCCGACGGCGGCGGCGCCGCGGCCGGGACGTGCGCGGCGCAATAGAAGCGGACGAACCCCGAGTGATGATTCGGATGACGGTGCTTGACCGCGAAGAGTGCGGTGCGTTCCCACGCCGACACCTCGGCCGGGCACCCCGAGCAGCGTGCCGGATCGCCGGGAGCGACATCAGCCGCGGGGACGGGGGTGTCGAACGGGAGGGCGTCTCGCCAGTCCGCTGAGGATGCGACTCTCATCTCGGTGGGCACCCGGAGGTGTCATCGGCTGTCGGTGTTCGACGCCGACGCCGCGCTGTTCATCGTAGGCGTCGCGGGGGTCGGGTCGCTTTCGGGGAACGCTGCGATCACCGACCATTCGGTGACGCTTCGGAGAATTCCGCGCAACGCGATCGCCTCGCTCCTGGCGGCGGCCGGTCCCTCGGTCGCGTGCACATCGATCGCGAGCGGTGGGGGCTCGCCGAACTTGGGGATCTCGATCTCGATCCAGACGCCGTCGCGGAGGGGGATGCGAGGGCGCGCGGTGCCGCCGCCGACCACGGTGCTGCCTGTCGCGCGCGCGATGATCGCGAGGGCCGCGAGCTTGTCGACCGCGTCGGCGGCCACGAGGGTGGCCACGGCAGGCTCGTCGGCCGGCGCGTCGGATGGGGCGGACATGATTCCAGTCAACCAGCCTCGGGCGCCGCGTGGCGCGGAGTCGTACGCTGAATCCATGGCGATCCTCGTGCTCACCCTCGTCGGAACCGATCGCGCAGGCCTCGTGGCCGCGGTGGCCGAGGTGATCGACGCCCACGGAGGCAACTGGGAGCACAGCGAGCTGGCCGAGCTCGCCGGGGCCTTCGCCGGCGTGATTCAGGTGTCGGCGCCCGAAGAGCGCCTCGACGCCCTGCGGGCCGCTCTCGACGCCGTTCCCGGGCTGATCACGGTGAGCGTGCCGGGGGAGGGAAGCGGTGCGCCCGGCGACACGTCGTCGCGCCGCCTGTCTTTCACCGTGCTCGGCAATGATCACCCCGGGATCGTCCACGAGATCTCCGCAGCCCTCGGATCCCATGGCGTGAGCATCGACCGGATGCGGACCGAGACCCGCGATGCGGCGATGGCCGGCGGGCGCCTGTTCGAGGCGACCGTTTCGGCCGTCGTACCGCCCTCCGTCGAGGTCGCCGCGGTCATCGCCGACCTCGAGCGGATCGCCGCCGAGCTCCAGGTCGACGTCGCCGCGCGCGACTGAGCGCACCACCACTCCCTTCCCCGGCGGGAATTCCCTGCCGCGCCGGCGGCGTTGCGATCAATGGAGGTACGCCCGTGACATCCCCCCTTTTCCGTCCGCTCACCGTGCGCGGCATCACCCTGGCCAACCGGATCGTGATGGCGCCCATGTGCCAGTACTCGGCCGACCCCGACGGGCCCGACGTCGGCGCGCCGAACGACTGGCACGTCCAGCACTACGGTTCGCGGTCGCTCGGGCGCCCCGGCCTCATCATCGTCGAAGCGACCGCGGTCAGCGCCGAGGGCCGCATCTCGGCCTACGACCTGGGCATCTGGAACGACACGCAGGTGGCCGCGCACCGCCGGCTCACGCGGTTCTTCCGCGACAACGGCGTGGCCGCCGGGATCCAACTCGCCCACGCCGGGCGGAAGGCGAGTTCACCGCGTCCGTTCGACGGCCCGTTCGGAAGCGACGAGCCTGCCGCCGACTGGCAGCCGGTCGCCCCGAGCGCCGTGGCGTTCGCGCCCGACAAGCAGGTGCCGACGGCGCTGGACCGTGCGGGGATCGACGAGGTCATCGGGCAGTTCGCGACCGCCGCGCGACGCGCGCGGGAAGCCGGTTACGACGTCATCGAGATCCATGCCGCCCACGGGTATCTGCTGCACGAGTTCCTCTCGCCCGTGTCGAACACCCGCACCGACGACTACGGCGGCTCTTTCGAGAACCGCGTGCGGATTCTCGAGCAGGTGACCGATGCGGTACGGCAGGCGGTCGGCGACCGGACGCCGATCTTCGTGAGGATCTCGGCCACCGACTGGGTGGAACCGGCCGGCTGGACGGCGGATGACAGCGTGCGGCTCGCCGGCCTGCTCCGCGAGCGCGGCGTGGACGTCGTGCACGTCTCCACCGGCGGCAACGTCGCCGACGCGCAGATCCCCGTCGGACCGGGGTATCAGGTGCCGTTCTCCCGCCGCATCCGACAGGAGGCTCACGTGCTGACGGCGGCCGTGGGTCTGATCCGCGACCCCGAACAGGCCGAGGAGATCCTCGATGCCGGCGACGCCGACCTGGTCGCGCTCGCGCGGGAGTTCCTCCTCGACCCCCTCTGGCCCGTGACCGCCGCGCGCCACCTGGGGGAGGAGTGGTCGCTCGCCCCGCAGTACGAGCGGGCGGAGATCCTCGCGCGCCGGGACGCACGCACATCGGTCTGACCCCGGCGATGTCCGGCGGCGCTCCGCGCCTGCGAATTCCCTCCACTTTCGCCCTCAACGATGCGTAACGACATATCGTTAGGTATCGCTCGGCGTCGCGACCGCGACGGAGCGGAGGAGGTCATCATGAGCAACTCATTCTTCGGCGAAGCATTCTCGGGGCGCGGCGGGTCGGCGTCGGGATGGCCGATGTCGAACATCGCGGAGGCCATGGACCAGCTGCGCTCCGCCTTCGAGAAGGGCGTCGGCAGCGGGTCCGCGCCGCGGATGAACCGAGGTGACGTGCGCACGGCCGTCCTCACTCTTCTGCTGGAGCGCCCCATGCACGGCTACCAGATCATCCAGCTCATCGAGGAGCGCAGCGGCGGCAGCTGGAAGCCCAGCGCCGGCTCGGTCTACCCCACGCTCCAGCTCCTCGCTGACGAAGGCCTGATCGAGGCCAAGGAAGCGGATGGGCGCAAGACCTACAGCCTGACCGAGGGCGGAATCGCCGAGGCCGAGGCCGCTGCCGAACGCGGAGCGCCCTGGGAGTCCGGCGGAGCGTCGCACCGCGAGTCGCCGCGCATGACCGCTCTCCCCAAGGCTGGTCTCGACCTGGCACAGGCCGCGGCACAGGTGGCCCGCTCCGGCTCGTCGGCTCAGGTGGAAGAGGCTGTCGCCGTCCTCGAGGACGCGCGCCGTAGGCTCTACTCCATCCTCGCCCAGAGCTGATTCGACGCCACTCGTGCGTCGGCGTCCAGGAGAATCGATGACCGACGCCCGACGGATGCGCGCCCGCTACCGCCGCATCACCCGCTTCGCGCTGCGCGTCATGCTGCAGACGTGGTGGTGGGAGCTGTTCCTTCCGAGGTTCGGACTGACCGCTCTCGTGGCGCGCGGGCGCGCGCGGCGGATGCGGCGGATCGCGCAGCGCTTCCACGCGCTCGCCGTGGACCTCGGCGGTCTCATGATCAAGGTGGGGCAGTTCCTCTCGTCCCGGCTCGACATCCTGCCGCCCGAGATCACGAAGGAACTGGAGGGCCTGCAGGACGAAGTGCCCCCGGTCGCGTTCGATCGGATCCGTGCGTTGGCCGAGAGCGAGCTGGGCGTACCGCTCGAGCAGGCTTTCTCGTTCGTCGACCCGCAGCCGGTGGCCGCGGCCTCGCTCGGGCAGGCGCACCGGGCGCGGCTGTCGACCGCTGACGCCGAGCTCGCCGGCTTCACCGACGTCGTGGTCAAGGTCCAGCGCCCCGGCATCGACCAGATCGTCGACGTCGACCTGCGCGCTCTGCGCAAAGTCGGCGTGTGGCTCAGCAGGGTGTCGCTGGTCTCGCGGCGGGTGGACATGCCCGAGCTCGTCGAGGAGTTCGCCGAGACGTCGCTGCAGGAGATCGACTACATGCAGGAGGGCGTCAACGGCGAGCGGTTCGCGCGCGATTTCGCCGACGACCCCCGCGTGGCGACGCCCGCGGTCGTGTGGGAGCGATCGACCCGGCGCGTACTGACGCTCCAGGACGTGACGGCGATCAAGATCAATGACCGAGAGGCACTCGTCGCCGCGGGGATCGACCCCACCGACGTCGCGTTGGCCTTCGCCTCGGTGATGTTCCAGCAGCTGTTCGGAAACGGCTACTTCCACGCCGACCCGCATCCGGGGAACATCTTCGTCACCCCCTCGGCGAGAGAGCCCGGTACCGCGGAGGAGGACGGGGCGGAAGGCTGGACGCTCACCTTCATCGATTTCGGGATGATGGGCCAGGTCCCTGATTCGCTTCGCGCCGGGCTTCGGCGTCTCGTGATCGCCGTCGCGGCGCGCGATGGCGTGGGCCTGGTCGACAGCATCCGCGAGGTCGGGGTTCTGCTTCCCTCGGCCGACACCGCCGAGCTCGAGCGCGCCATGACGCAGCTGTTCGCGCGGTTCGGCGGCATGGGGTTCGCCGAGCTCGCCGAGGTCGATCCCCGCGAATTCCGTGACTTCGCGATCGAGTTCGGCGATCTCGTTCGGGCGCTTCCCTTCCAGCTGCCGGAGAACTTCCTCCTGGTCATCCGGGCGATGTCGCTGACCTCCGGTGTGTCCAGCGCGCTCGACCCCGCCTTCAACATCTGGGAGGCCGTCGAGCCGTACGCCGCCACCCTGCTGCGCGAGGAACGGGGCAACGTCGTGCAGGCCGTCACGCGTCAGGCGGTCGACACCGTGGGGCTCGTCGCGCGCCTCCCGCGCCGGATCGACAAGCTCGCCACCCGTATGGAGGAGGGACGCCTCGCGGTCGACGCGCCGCGGGTCGATCGTCGCCTCGCGCGGCTCGAGCGCCTCTGCCGTCGCCTTCTCTCGGCGGTGCTGTTCGGTGCCCTGCTCATCGGCGGAATCCTGCTCCGACCCGACGATCCGGTGTTCGGGACGATCCTCCTCGTCGCCGCGGTGCCGCCGCTTCTCCATGCGCTCCTGGCGGGCGTCCTCGGTTCCCGCGGCCCCATCTGATCATCGAGCCGCCTGGAGGCGCGCCGCGGCGGCGAGCAGAACCGCCGCCGCAGTGCCGAAGGCGATCCACATCGCCGCGCCGCCGAGGAACCCGGTCAGGAACAGGCCTGACGCGACCGCCGCGATGGCGAGCGTGACGAGGGCGATGACGGCGCCGAGCGCGAGGAGGACCGATCGCCAGGGGTGACGGCGAATCGTGCGTCCCGCCCCGCCGACGGCTCGCCCCATCCCGGCACTCGCGCCGGGGAGGATGAACAGCGCCGCGAGACCCGCGAGCGCCGCGCCCGGCGGGAAGACGACGAGCAGAACCCCGACGACGATCAGGGTGATTCCCGACCAGGCCGCGATCGGAAGCACGCGGACGGATGCGGCGTCGCGATCGAGAGCCGTGATCGCCCAGGTGAGGCTGCTGAGCTGCCCCCACAGGACCAGGAGCGAGGCGAGGGCGGCCAGCACGAACCACACCGGGGCCACGCGCCCGAGGCCCGGGACGGCGGTGGCGGCTTGGAGGAGGGCACCGACGACGATCGCCGCGGCGGCGACGAGGAGCGGAAGGGTGCGCGACCGCTTCATCCGCTCGACCCCCTCTCGAGGACGGTCATGAGCGAGCCCTCGTAGACGACCTCGTCGTCGACGCGGACGACGATCTGATCGGATGATGCCGCTTCGGAGACGGCGTCGATCGCGCGCTCGTCGCGGGTCGACCCCTCGCATGCCACCGTCACCTCGTCTGCTCCGACCGTGCAGACCGGCGCGACGAGGATGTCGATCCCCTCCTCGATGAGGATGTCGTTCACGGCATACCGGACCTCTGCCAGCCTGTCACCGCCGACCGGCGCGATCGCGGCGATCTGCGAACAGCCCGCGGCAGCGAGCGCGACGGTGAGCGCCAACGCGGCCGCCCAGGCGGAACGACCCCTCATGAGGCGCTCCGCTGTTCGTGCGCGAGGATGCGTGCCCGCTCCGTCATCCGCTGCGCCTGCAGGGAGGCATCGGTGATGATCTCCAGATCGAACGGGGAGGGGAGGAGGAGCTCGGTGTTGCGGTCGAGCGGAGATCCCCGACGCATGATCGGGGTCTCGGCCCAGTCGTTGGCGGACAACTCGCGGGCCCGTGCGGCGAGATCACCCGTCCGGCCCGGCGCACCCGGTGAGACCGGCGAGGCGTGGTCGAGCACCGTGGTGAACAGCGACAGCGTGCCATCCCGGTTGTCGACGATCTCGACGACCTGCTGCTGCTGGGGGAAGTCGATGCATGAGGCGGTCGTGATCTCCCAGAATCCCCGGTCGCCCGAACGGTGGGCGAGGATCTGATTCAGATGCGTGTGCCCGTTCAGCCAGGCGATGGCGACGGGGAATTGCAGGATGAGATCGACCACCTCGGGCCCGTGACGCAGGATCTCGGTCTCGCCCGGGCGCTGGGCGGTGTTCTCCATGGTCAGGCTGTTGTGGTGGCTGAGGATGAGTACGAGCTTCTGCTCCCGCTGGGCGCGCTCGAGCTCGGTGCGGAGCCACCGGAACTGCACGTCGGGGAGGGCGCCGTCGGGGCCCGCGACGGCGTTGCAGGTGTCCAGACCCAGCGCACGCACATGCGGACTCAGTTCGGCGCGCCACCACGTCTCACCCGTCTGGAGGTTCCGACGGGTGAACCCGTGCCCGATCGGCCCCGGCTCGGGCTGTGTCGTGAAGTGCTCGGCCATGAATTCCCGGGTCTCGTAGATGCGGCGTTCCGGGTTCGCCGAGACCGCGCGGAAGCCCGAGCGGCCCCACGCGAGGTTGAGGGCGTCCCATCCCTGCTGGACCGCGCTGCCGCTGGCGGCCCAGCCACGGAGGAACGTCGACGCCGTCGCCTCCAGCGTGTAGGACTTCTGCCCGCCGACCGCGAGCGCATGCAGGGAGGGGCTCAGCTCGAACGTCCCGAGCAGGAGCGTGTCGTGGTTTCCGTACACGGCATACCAGGGCGCGGGGAGGCCGGTCGAACGGATCTCACCGGCGATCGCCCGCTCGAGCATGTCGGGGAGTGCCGGGAAGCCGTAGTCGCCGAAGGCTCCGCCGGTCGGATCCTCGGGGCGATACGCCCAGGTGGCCTCCGGCCACGCCTGCACGCCCTGGAAGACCGGTCCCGCGGTGGCGGGGTCGATGGTCAGCCCGTCCATCAGATCGATGTACCAGCGCAGCTCGAGGTGCGAGTGCATGTCGGCGCTGTCACCCGTCACTACGGCAGCACCCATCGGTGCTCCGGTGAGCGGACTGGACCGCGCGTCGTGGAACGCGCCCACCATCGCCGCGACGGTGTGGGGGCTCAGTGGATCGTGCGGGTGGAACGCCGAGCCCCACGCCGAATGGTCCTGGACGATCATCGGCTCGATGCGGCCCGGCGACTGGGCATCGATGACGTGGAGATCGGAGAGATGCCCGAGGTAGAGCAACGACCGTCGCCGCGACGTCCGGGACGGGTCGGGATCGCGCCCGAGCACATCCAGGCGGGGGAGGTAGGGTTCCCCCGGCCCGGCGACCAGCCGGCGGTAGCTGCCCTGAACAGTCGGTCCGTACAGGATCGTCTGCAGGAGCGTCGAGGGGATGTCGGTGGTGCCGCTCGTCGCCGTCGGGGCGGTGACGAGGAGGCGGCCGAGATCGTCGGGGTCGAGGGACAGCGCAGCGGCGAGCGCGGCGGTGCGCGCGAGGAACTGTCGACGCGTGAGCGAGCGCATCGTGCCCCTTCGGTCAGGGCGGATCGGGTGACGCCATCATGCCAGGAACGGCGCCCCACCGCGCGGGCATTTCGAGCGAATCCATAGGTCCGCCTCGCTACCGTGGGCGAGGCAAGGGGAGTACTCCCGATTGCGGTGGACCCGTCAGTACGAACGCCCCGTGGCGTTCCGGCCCACCGGCCCGTGAGGGTGGAGGAGACCTTGACGTTCAGAAGGGATCGTCATGAGCAAGCTCTCCAAGCTGATCGGCATGGCCGCCAAGGCGCTGGACAACCAGGGCGGCTCCGCCCAGGGTTCCTCCTCCTCGGATTGGCGGGGGATCGTCCGAAGCGCCGCCGACGCACTCGGCGGCGACGGTCGTCCTGCCGCGGGCGCCGGGTCTGTCGCCCCGCCCTCCTCGTCCGTGCCGCGGGGTCGTCCCTCGACCACGCCGCCACCGGCGGGTGGCATGTCCTCCGGTCGCCCGAGTGAGACCGACCGGGCGGCGATCGCCCGCTACGACTACCTGATGCGAACCGCCGACCCGCACCAGGTGGAGGAGATCCATCGCGAGGCGTTCGCCCGACTCACTCCGCAGCAACGCCAGCAGATCGAGTCGCGCATGCGGACGGAGTTCCCGCCCGCGGAGAGACCGCGGTCGGCGGCTCCGGAAGACCTCGCCCGCGCCGCGGGCCGCGCCGAGGCCCTGCGCCCTGGCCGGATGCGCGGTCTTCTCGGCCGCGTCGGAGGCGGTGCGGCGATGGTCGGCGCCGGCGGCCTGGCCATCGGAGTCCTCGGCGCCGTGGCGGGAGCCGCGGTGGTCAGCTCGGTGGCGACGCCGCTCCTCGAGCAGGCCGCGGGCTTCGGGGTCGACTTCGACGCCCTCGCCGACGGTGTCGACCTCTCGGGCCTGGCGGACGGCGTCGACGTCTCGGGCTTCGCCGAAGGCACGGAGGGCCTCGTCGGAGGTGCCGGGGACGTCGTGTCGGGATTCGGCGATCAGGTCTCGAACATCGGCGACCAGTTCGGCGCGCTCGGCGACTTCTTCGGGCGGTGAGGCGGGAGTCCCGGCGGCGCCGGGGCATCCATGATCATCGGACACCGAACCCGGTTCCGGCCTTCGTGGGTCTGAGGTCTGCGACCATGGAGGTCGTGCACGTGGTCTCGCTCGTGGTGAACCTTCCCATCGCGAAGCCTGACGCGCTCGCCGTCATCGCACTGGTGTCCGACGGTGAGGTTCAGGATGCCGGCTCAGCCGACCCCCGCGTGTGGGTCAGCGCGAAGTCGTGGGCGATGGTCGATCTGCCGCGCTTCGCCGAACCGCCGCCGTTCGCCGTCGACGTCTGTTCGGATGAGGCTGCTGCGGCGCGGGAGGATGCTCGCCGCCTCGCCATGGCCCTGGAACGCGTCGGCTGGCGGATCGAACCTTTCGTTGATCCGCCAGCCGAGTGAGCCGCGCCGGTTCTGAGGTCAGTACCAGCCGACGGACTGCGAGTGGTTCCATGCGCCGCAGGGAGTGCCGTAGCGCCCGGAGATGTAGCCGAGGCCCCACGAGATCTGCGTGGCGGCGTTGGTCTGCCAGTCGGCGCCGGCCGAGGCCATCTTGTTGCCGGGGAGCGCCTGGGGGATGCCGAACGCACCGCTCGAGGCGTTGTAGGCCTGGTAGTTCCAGCCCGACTCCTTGTTCCACAGCGACACCAGGCACGAGAACTGGTCATCGCCCCAGCCGTAGTTGCCGAGCATCGCGCGAGCGGTCGCCTGAGCGCCGGCGGGGCTGTTGTCGCCACCGGTGCTGCCGCCGGTGGGGATGAAGCCGCCGCCACCACCGCTGCTCCCGCTGGGGCTCGAGGTGCTCCGGGCCTGAGCGGCCGCCTCGGCCGCCGCTGCAGCCGCGGCCTCGGCCTCGAGGCGTGCCTTCTCGGCGGCCTCTTCCTCGGCTTTCTTCGCCAGCGCTCCGTCAAGGCTGCCCCGCAGCTGGGCGACCCGCTCGTCGACCTCCGCCACCGCGTCGGTCACGTCGTCGGCGAGGTCGGGCAGGAACGCCGCGGGAAGGACGTCGGCTGCCTGCAGCCGCGCGAGCGCCGCTTCGAGCTCAGCGGTGTCGACGGTCGGGTCGGCCTCGCCGATGTCGAGCGCTGCCGCCAGGATGTCGGCTTCGACCGTGTCGGCAGCGGCCAGGGCCTCGCCGGCCGCGTCAGTCGCCGTCGCGTCGACATCGGCGGTCTCGCCCTCGGTCGCGTCGGTCGCCGTGCTCGCAGCGAGAGGCGAGGTCGACGCCGTCGTGTACGAGGCGAGCGTGACCGGGCCGAAGGCGGTGGTCGACGACGCCGCGGCCGTGGGTGCGGTCGCGGTGATTCCGACGGCTGCGAGGACCGAGAAGCTCAGGCCGGCGACGACGAGGGCGGGCCGGCGGCGTGAGCGCCGGTCAGCGGCGCGACGGGTGCGGCGGGCGGATGTTGTCGTCGTGGTGGAGCGCATGAAGTACCGGTTTCGTGTCGGGGGATGCGTCTTCGGGTGACGCGGCACGCGCCCGGGCGGGGCACAAGTCCCCGAGTCTGGTCCCTGAGTCTGGACGCTTCCCGTACGTTACCTGAATGTGATGTTCTGCTGGCGCGTGAGGAAAAGTCCTGATCGCCGGCCGGCGGAACGGATGCCGGGGCGCCGCGTACGCTGTCAGGGTGACCCCAGCTCTCCGGGCGGATGCCGCGCGACAGGCGCTGCGAGAGCTCGTCCGCGCAGCGGCGGCGGACCCCCGCGGCGGTCTCGGCGACCGTGTGGCAAACCTTCCCGATGTCGCCGACGCACGAGACGCGGCGGTGCTGATCCTCTTCGGCGTTCTCGACGCCGAGCCCAGCGCGACGGGGACCGATGTCGGGGCGGTCTCCCGCGACCTGGATGTGCTGCTCTTGGCGCGGGCGCTGACGCTCCGATCGCATCCCGGACAGGTCGCCTTTCCCGGGGGACGGGTGGATGACGGAGACGACGGACCCGTCGCAGCGGCTCTCCGCGAGGCCCAGGAGGAGACGGGACTGGATCCCGACGGGGTCGAAGTGCTCGGCACGCTCGGCGCGATTCCGCTGGAGTACTCCCGGCACCGGGTCACCCCCGTGATCGCGTGGTGGCGTCGCCCCACTCCGGTGGGGGTCGTCGACGAGGCCGAGTCCGCCGATGTCTTCCGCGCGCCGGTCGCCGATCTCCTCGACCCGGCCAATCGCGGGGTGACGGTCATCCGACGCGATGGCCGCGAATGGCGCGGACCGGGTTTCCTCGTGCGCGACGGCGTGCGCGAGCACCTCGTCTGGGGCTTCACCGGCATGCTGCTGGACGGTCTGTTCGACAGCGTCGGCTGGACCCGGCCGTGGGACGCCTCGCGCGAGCTCCCTCTCGTGCTGCCGGAAGAGGCTAGCCGCCCATCTCCGGCAGCGGGGTGACCACCGCGAGCGAGCCTGCCTCCTGGCAGGCGGCGGTCGCCGCGTTGATCGCGTCGATGTACCCCTGATTGGCCCCCGACGGGTCGGCGGCCGCCTGCACCTGCACCTCGTAGATGAACGGGGTGATCTCGGTGTCGTAGGTCGGCATGTACACCCAGGCGTCCTGCAGCGCGGCCAGACGCGAGACGTACTCGACCTCGTCGATCCGATTCGTCTGGTACTCGAAGTTCGTCCGGATCGCCACGCCGCTCAGCGCGCTGATCTGCCCGCACTCCCACGCCAGGACCGGATCCGGTCCGGTCGGTGTCGGCGCGATCGGGGCGGTGGGCGTGGGGGTGGGCGTCTCACCGTCCGCGACGATCCGTTCGACGATCCCGCAGCCCGACAGCGCAGCGGCGAGAGCGAGTGCGATGCCCCCGGCACCCAGACCCCGGCCGACGCGTGACGTCGCCCGACCTTCGCGGTGCGCGTTCGCCGTCGCCCTTTCGTGAAGCGCTCCCATTGCGGCATCCCCCCTCTTCCCGCGGCCAGCCTACGACCCGCGCCCCTTCCGCGAGGGTGCATCTCGGGGCCGAGGACGCGGAGGGACCCCCCGTTCGGCGCGCGGACGCACTTTCGACACCGAGCTGCGAAGACGTGAGGGGCCCCGTCGACGCGGCGCCTGTCAGAGGCTGCGACCGGCGTCGGTGCTCGCGATGAAGAGCGCCGCCGCCTCGGCACGGTTGGACGCGCCCACTTTCGCGAGTATCGCCGACACGTGGACGGAGGCGGTCTTCGGGCTGATGTACAGCCGCGCGCCGATCTGTGCATTGGTGAGCCCCTCGGCGACCAGGGCCAGCACCTGACGTTCCCGGGGGGTCAGGCCGGGCGACCCGGCGTCCGCCGCTCGAGACGACTCGTCCGCCCGGCGGCGAAGGCCTGCGCGTTCGGCGAGGTCCTCCGCCCAGAAGGCGGCCCGAGCCACACCGAGCCGCGGGGCGTCCGTGATCACGGCATCCAGCACGCGCGCCGCCGCGTCGCGGTCGCCTCCGTCGATCAGGGCGGCGGCAAGGCTCACGTGGGCGATCTGTCGATGACGAACCGGTAAGACCCCTGTCTTCGCCTCATCGACGACGGCGCGCCAGAGGCGGACGCGCTCATCGGGGCTGCGGCGATCGGCATCGGCGAGCGTGGCGTCGATGGCGTCGACGATCATGGGGGTCACGCCCGTCCGCGGCCACGCCCGGGTGGCGTCCACGATCGCGGTTCGCAGTCCGGTCACCTCCACGGGCCCCTCGCCGCCGCCATGCATCGGCGACACCGCGCGCAGCATCAGGGCCGCGGTGAGAGTCGTGAAACGCCGAGCCGCAGATGCGCCCCCCTTCGCGATGTTGCAGTGCAGCCGATCGATCCGCCGGGTCCACGCCGAGCTGTCGTCAGGGTCGGTCGCGACCCGCAGGCCGGACGACGACATCAGCACCGCGTCGACGGTCTCCGGCTCCCACATCTCGTGCTTGTCCGGGTGTGACCGCCGGGCCTCTTCGATCGTGGCGTGCTCGGCGGCGAGCAGGGTGTCGTGCTCACCCGGCTGATCGTTCCATGCGTAGTGCGCGGCCAGCATGCGGATGACCGACGCCCGAGACGGCCGGTCGAGAAGTCGCCTGGCCCGCGCGGCGTAGCGCCTCGCCTCGTCGGGTCGCCCCGCGCAGAAGTGCGCGTGCGCGATCTGCACGGCGATCGATCCGCCTGAGCCGCGCTCGATTCCGCCGCGCACCGCGTCGGCGAAGTGCGCCTCTCCGACGAGCGCGGCGTCGTCGTAGCGTCCCAGCCGTGCCAGAAGGTCGACGTAGGCCGCTCCGACGTACGCGCGCACCGCGGGATTCACCCGCAGCTCCCGTGCACGTTCGAGCGGGGCGAGAGCGGCGATCTCATCACCCGCTGCGTCGGAGTACCGCCATGACTCGTTGACGAGGGCGATGGCGAGCGCGACGTCGTCCCCGGCGCCTTCGGCCAGCTGGACCGCCGTCCGCAGATACTCCTCTGCCCGGCCGTCCGGGTAGCTCAGCGCCAGATTCGACAAGATGCGCGACTGCAGCACGCGCGCTGCGTCGGTGTCGATTCCCTCCAGCAGGGCGATGGCCTCGAGGAGTTCTTCGTGGTCCGGATGGCGGTCGGTGTTGAACTCCTGGACGACCTTCTGTCGAATGAGCGCCGCCCGCACCATCGGATCCTGCGGGTCGGTGGCGAGGCCCTCGAGCGCGGCGCGGAGGGCGCGGTCGGGATCGCCGAGGTCGTGCCAGGCCTGCGCGGCACTCAGGTGCAGCTCGGGCAGCGTCGTCCCCGACCGCGTCGCGGCGTCGGGAACCTGCCACCACAGCTCGGTCAGCCTCTCCGCGAGCTTGACCGACGTCGCGGGTGCGAATGTGGCGCGAGACTGCTCCAGCGCGCGAACGGTGGCGTCGAAAGCCGGCGCCAGTTCCCGCGCGATCAACCAGTGCTCGGCGATCGCAGACACCGCGTCCGGCGAGTCGGTGCGATCGGCGGCGAGGTACTCGGCGTACCGACGGTGCACCCGCACGCGCTCGCTGGGCAGCATCTCGTCGTGGACCGCCTCCTGGGTCAAGGCGTGACGGAAGGTGTAGCCGGCGCCGTCCGCGGCGATGACGCGGGCCGCGATCGCGTCGCGGACGGCCTGATCGATCGCGCGATCGTCGTGCCCGCTGACCGCAGTGAGAAAGACATGCCCGGTGTGCATCCCGCCGGCGGCCAGGACCCGGACGATCTCTTGCGCGGTGTCATCCAGCCGGGAGTAGCGCGCGAGGACGATCTCGCGCAGGGTGTCCGGCAGTTCCGCGCTGCCGAGGTCGACGAGTTCCTCGACGAGGAAGGGGATTCCGCCGCTGCGCTCGACCAGGGCTTCCAGTTCGGCCTCGCCGAGGTCGGCTGTCGCCAGGAGCGCCACCTGTTCGGCGACCTCGGCCGCGCTCAACGGAGCCACTTCGACACGGATGATCGCGCGCGTACGGTCCAATTCGGCGAGGATCGGACGCAGCGGATGGAAACGATCGATGTCGTCGGACCGATACGTCGCGACGATGGTGAGGTGGCGGCCGCGCAAGGTGCTCGCGAGCGTCTTCAGCAGGGCGAGTGTCGCGGCGTCGGCCCACTGCAGGTCCTCGATGACGATCACGAGATGCCGTGTCGTCGACAGATTCTCCAGCACGACCTCGATCGCCTCGGCGAAATCGCCGGTCGGAACATCCCCTGAGGGCGTCTCGGTCACGACCCCCGGGACGAATGCCGCGAGGGTCGCCACAGCCGCCGGTGAGCCGGCCGCCTCACGGAGCGCCTCGGTGCCCACCGCGGCGTGGAGGTCACGCAGCACGCGACGCACCGGGCCGAACGGAGCGCCGATCGGGCCGAGGTCGACGCACTGACCGACGGCGACCACGACCGGCAGCTGCGCGTCCCGCCTCCGAGTCGCTTCGCTCAGGAACTCCTGCACCAGTCGGGTCTTCCCGATGCCCGCCTCGCCGCGCACGATGACCGAACGGGGCGTTCCACGACGGGCGTCGTCGAGAGCCTCGAGCAACGCGCCCAACTCGGTGCCACGACCGACCATGCGGGGACTCGAGGCGAGCGCGGGCATGGTCATATCGTGGCACCGCCCCCCGACAGCTGCGACAGCTGCGACAGGAATCCTCTCGGCGAACCGGCGCGACCCCCCTCGCCGTGCCCGTCGGCGCGCACCCCCGTCATGCCGCGGGGCCCGCCAATCCGAAGCAGTCGGCGGTCGCCCCATCGCTTCGGGTCGCTTCACTCGAGCTGCGAGCCGCGGCATCCGGGTCCGCCGTCTCGAGCCGTCGGGCCTGGGCCTGCCGCAGTCGCACCTCCGAGGCCAGCATCTCCGCACGCTGCGCCGCGATCCGGCTCGCGGCGTAGGTCATCGCGTCCATCGTCGTTCTCCTGTCGTTCGTTCTGGAGTCGACGTTCCTCCCTGAGGGGGGTATGGCGGATCGGGCGATCGCCCTATTTCCCGACCGGGAGAGGGAGCCCCGAGGTAAGGAGGCGGCGTTGAGGCTCAGCTCGCCACGAGGGTCTGCGTGGAGGGAACCCACCCCAGGTGCGGTGCCACGTGGCGGGCGAAGGACTCCACCAGGCGAAGGTTGAACGCGACACCGAGCTGGCTCGGGATCGTGAGCATGAGCGTGTCTGCGCTCATGACCGCGGCGTCCGCCCGCAGCTGCTCCACCAGCAGGTCCGGTGCGGCCGCGTAGGTCTTGCCGAAGGTCGAGCGGAAGCCGTCGATGTATCCCACCCCGTCGCCGTCCTGGCGGCCGCCGAAGTACATCTCGTCCTCGTCCGTGGTGATCGGGAAGATCGAGCGGCTCACCGACACCCGCGGCTCGCCGGCATGTCCTGCTTCGCGCCACGCGGCGCGGAAGGCGTCGATCTGCTCGGCCTGGAGCACGTCGAACGGCAGACCGCGGTCCTCGGTGAGGAGCGTCGACGACATGAGGTTCACTCCCATGCGGCCGGCCCACTCGGCGGTCTCGCGGTTGCCCGCGCCCCACCAGATCCGCGAGCGCAGACCGGGGGAGTACGGCTCGATCCGCTGCAATCCCGTGCCGCCGCCGAACGGGCTGGACGGGTCGCGTTCGGCGATGCCGTGGCCCTCGATCGCGTGCAGGAAGGTCGAGAAGTGCTCGCGCGCGAGATCGGCACCCCGCGGGTCCTTCGCGCCGGTGTACCCGAACGCCTCGTAGCCGCGCACGACGGTCTCGGGTGAACCCCGGCTGACCCCGAGGGCGAGGCGACCGCCGCTGATCAGGTCGACCGACGCAGCCTCCTCGGCGAGATACAGGGGATTCTCGTAGCGCATGTCGATGACGCCGGTGCCCATCTCGATGTGCCGGGTCCGCGCGGCGATCGCGGCGAGAAGCGGCATGGGGGAGGACTGCTGTCGGGCGAAGTGGTGCACGCGGAAGGAGATGCCGTTCACACCGAGGTCGTCCATCCCCTGCGCGAGATCGATGGCCTGCAGCATCGACTCGCCCGCGGTGAGCTGCCGACCTCCGCCGAGCGGACCGTAGTGACCGAAGGAGAGGGTGCCGAAACGCTTCATGCCGACCTCAACCCGATCGCGTCGATTCACATTCCCGCGAATGGACCGGATGTCTCGTCCCCGCCGCCGATGACGGGTTCGATGTCGAGGGTCATGTCGATGATCTGGCGCAGCAGGCCGCCCAAGGTTGTGGCCTGCAGGAGGGTGAACCGGTCGAGCTCGCCGAGCGGTGCGATCGCGGCGAGCTGCCACGTCGACTCGACAGGGTCTTCCGACAGCTCGATGTTCGGATCGTACGAGGCCAGGCCCGCCGTGTCGGCCTTCCCCAGTACGCGCCGCACGATGCTCTCCGCCTCCGTCCGCAACGGTGTCAGCGCGTCGTCCCACGTCAACGCCTCGAGGGTCGTGACCTCGGCGAGTGGGTGCGGGTCGTCGTCGAGCCAGGTGTCGACCCGCACGCGCTGGTCGCCGACGGCCAGGACGAAGATGTCATCCTTGCCGACCTGCACCTGCGCGAGTCGCGCCATGGTGCCGAACGAGCTGCGCTGATCGCCGCCACCCGCCTCGGGACCGCGCTCGATGAGCACCACTCCGAACTGCGGATCCTCCTCGTCGAGCAGGCGCCCGAGCATGGTGAGATAACGCGGCTCGAAGATCCGCAGCGCCAGGGGCGCGTGCGGGAAGAGCACACTGCCGAGGGGGAACATCGCCACCTGCGTCATCACCTCAGTCAACCAGCGGATGACCCGGCGAGGGCGATTTCCCGCCGGTTCTCCGCTGCCTCGCATCCGGAGCCCATGGGGTCGGCGGGGCGTAGCCTGAAACCATGCGTCATCCGTCACCCGACCCCACCGCACCGGGGCAGGAATCGGTGTGGGACTACCCGCGGCCGCCGCGGCTGGAGAAGGTGGACGCCCGCGTCACGATCACCCTCGGAGGCGAACGGATCGTCGACACCGGCGACGTCGTCCGCGTCCTCGAGACCAGCCATCCGCCGGTGTACTACCTGCCGATCGCTGCGTTCGTCGACGGGGCGCTCACCGACGGCGTCGGGTCGTCGTTCTGCGAGTTCAAAGGCGCGGCGCGCTACCTCGACGTCCACGGCGGCGAGGAGCACCGTCCGGCCGCGGCATGGAACTACCCGCGACCGAGCGCCGCGTACGAACTGCTGGCCGATCGGGTTGCGATCTATGCACAGGCGATGGACCGCTGCACGGTCGACGGCGAGGCCGTCACCCCTCAACCCGGACGCTTCTACGGCGGGTGGATCACGTCGCGCGTCGCGGGGCCGTTCAAGGGTGTCGCGGGCTCGATGGGCTGGTGACGGCGCCGGGGCGGTACCGGGCCGCGTGATAAAGTCGGCGACGGAAGCGTGTCCGAGCGGCCTAAGGAGCATGGCTGGAATCCATGTAGGCGGGGTAACTCGCCTCGCAGGTTCAAATCCTGTCGCTTCCGCGTCGAGGCCCTCATCCTCCGGGATGAGGGCCTCTCCCTTTCCCCGCGTCCCCCTTCCCCCCACCCACCCCCTGCCCGCGGGAGGAGAGCGACGAGAGGGGAATGATCGCGGGGGTGTGCGTCGTTGTCATCCGGGGTCACACGACCGCGTGAACCCCCCGGCTCGCCGTAGCCTCGACCAGGCCGTCCCCACCCCCGGATGACCGACGCCCCCACAGGAGAGATATGAGTTCCGCCCCGAGCGCTGCCCCGGCGCCCTCCCGGCCCACGCACGAGAAGACCCGCGCCCGTCGCATCCTGACCTCGTTCGGGTTCCAGATCACCGTCGCCCTCGTGCTCGGGGTCGTCCTCGGTCTCGTGGCCCGCCGGATCGGCCCCCTCGCCGACGGCGCCCCGAACGCGCTCGCCGCCACGGTGAACACGATCGGCGACTCCTACGTCACGCTGCTCAAGACCGCCGTGATCCCGCTCATCTTCTTCGCGATCGTCGCGAGCATCGCCCAGCTGCGGCGCGTGACCAACGCGGCCCGTCTCGCCGGGCAGACCCTGCTGTGGTTCGCCATCACCGCCCTCATCGCCGTGTCGATCGGGATCGTGCTCGGCGTCACCGTCCAGCCGGGGGCTCGCGTCGACCAGACCGAGCTCACCGCCGCCGAGCCCACGACGGTCGGTACGTGGTGGAACTTCCTGGTCGGCCTCGTGCCGCAGAACTTCCTCGGCCTCACCGTCTCGATGTCGGTGGATGCCGAGACGGGCGCCGCCTCGTCGTCTGTCGGGTTCAACGTGCTCCAGGTGATCGTCGTCGCGGCCGCGGTCGGGATCGCCGCACTCAAGCTCGGCCGTCGCGCCGAGCCCTTCCTGGCCTTCACCGAGTCGACGCTGAAGGTGATCCAGCGTGTGCTGTGGTGGATCATCCGCATCGCGCCGCTCGGCACCCTCGGCCTCATCGCCTCGGCGGTCGTGGAGTACGGCTGGGAGAAGCTGACCACCCTGGCGTGGTTCGCGCTCGCCGTCTACGCGGGTCTCGCGCTCGTGCTCTTCGTGGTCTACCCGACGCTCCTGCGCACCCACGGCCTGTCGATCCGGCAGTACTTCTCCGGCGTCTGGCCCGCCGTCCAGCTGGCGTTCGTCAGCCGGTCGTCCATCGGCACGCTGCCGCTGACCCAGCGGGTGACCGAGCGCAACCTCGGCGTTCCGCGTCAGTACGCCTCCTTCGCGGTGCCGTTCGGGGCGACGACGAAGATGGACGGCTGCGCGGCGATCTACCCCGCGATCGCGGCGATCTTCGTGGCCCAGTTCTTCGGCATCGACCTGTCGATCTGGCAGTACGTGCTCATCGCTCTGGTCTCGGTCGTCGGCTCGGCCGCGACGGCCGGCACGACCGGGGCGACCGTGATGCTGACGCTGACGCTGTCGACGCTCGGCCTGCCGCTGGAGGGCGTTGGGCTCCTCCTCGCGATCGACCCGATCCTCGACATGGGGCGCACCGCGGTCAATGTCGCCGGTCAGGCGCTCGTGCCGACGATCGTCGCCAAGCACGAGGGGATCCTCGACGCCGGACTGTACGACGCCCTCCGCGGCGATGTGCCGTTCGACGACGACTCCGCCGATGATGGCTTCGTCGCCGGAGACGCCCGGACGGATGCCGCGGAGCGGCCGTCGGCCGACGAGTTCGAGGGCCCCTCGGCGGACGCGCAGCTGCAGCGCACCTCCCGCTGAGCACCGCCTACCTCCCACCGGCGAGAGTGCATCTGCGGGCCGAGAATGCGGGTGGACCCCGCACCCTCGGCGCCCAGATGCACTCTCGCCTGGACGAGCTGAGCGGGGGAGGCGCGGGACGGCGGTCGGTCAGCCGGCTGGGCGGGAGGCGCCGCGGCCGGCGCCGGCGTAGAGCGACCCGGGACGGATGATGAGCGAGCGCGGCACGACCAGCGCGAGAAGGCGTCGTGCGGGCTGGGCCGCGGCCAGCAGTTCCGCCCGCACCTCCCGCGCCGCGGCCGCCGTCGCCTCGCCCTGACCGAATCCGTGGCGCCCGCCGGGCGCATAGCTGGCGCGCTCGATCGCCCGGATGAGAACACCCATCGCGTCGGCCGGGGCGCCGGCTTCGGTTATGAGCCGGGCGCCCAGCGCCCGCGGGCTCTCGCTGATCGGCGAGGGGATCCCGAGGTCGATCGCGGTGTCCTGCACGACCGCCCACGCGGCGGCGGCATCGCCTGCCCGAGCGGCAGACAGCTGCTGCCTGCGCCGCAGATCCCGGACGAGGAGCGGGATCGCGAGCACCACCAGGACCGCGAGGACCACCGTCACCGCCGGGAGAGCGTCGACGCCGTCGTCGGGGGCCGCGGTACCGGCATCCGGGGTCAGCGGCTCGCCGGTGTCGGGGTCGACAGCGTCGGGTACGTCGGCGGGGGCGGATGCTTCGGGGGCGGCGTCCGTGCCGTCGGCGGTCTCGCCGGGGGCCGAGGCCTCGGGGGAGAAGCGGGTCGGCTGACCGAGGCCGTTGGTCGGTTCGAAGGGGATCCACCCGACGCCCTCGAAGTAGATCTCCGGCCACGCGTGCAGCTGTCCCGACATCACCGAGTACACCGTCTGGAAGTCCACGGCGTCGCCGGTCGACGTTCCCGGCAGGTATCCCACGACGATGCGGCTCGGCATGCCGAGGGTCCGCGCCATCAGCGCGAACGCCGAGGCGTAGTGCACGCAATAGCCCTCTCGCACCTCGAGGAACCGGGCGACCGCTTCGGCGCCGCTGCCGTCGAAGCCCTCCTCGACGGGCGCCTCGAGCGAATAGCGGAAGTCGGCTCCGCGGAACCAGCTCTGCAGCGCCAGGAGCGCGTCGTAATCGGACGCCGCCCCGGCTGTCACCTCGGCGGCGAGCTCGCCGACGATGGGAGGCAGATCGACGGGCAGCCCCAGGGTGTCGGCGCGGACGCCCTCGCCCCCGGCCGACCGGGCGCGGATCTGCTCGAGCGTCGGGCGAGGGACGCTGGAGACCACCTCGTAGTCCTGACCCTGCGTCCCGCCCTGCCGGGCTTCGACGGTGCGATTGTAGGGGAAGGCTCCCCATACCCCGTCGAGACCCTCGATGCCGGTTGCCGGGTAGGACACCGGCAGCCACGAGGAATTGAGGTTGCGGATCTCCACGGTCGTCGAGTACTCGGCGACCTGGATCTCGGGATCGACCGGGAGGGAGGCGAGCGCCTCGGCGCTGTCGAGGGGGTAGGAACGCCCGCTGTCGGGCTCCCACACCGCGCCGGTGAACTCGGTGAGGGTCGTCGCCCGGAGGTATGGCGGGGTGGGCGCGTCGCTGCGCATCTGCAGCACCTCGACCTCGCGCGGTCGCCGCAGGTCGTCGCCCAGCTGCAGGGTGGCGTCGATGCCGGGACCGGGGCCGAGATCTCCCGCCCCCGGCCGGATCGCGGGCTGTGGGAGGAGGGGGGTGGCCACGAGCGCGACGACGACGGCGATGGCCCCGATGCCGATCGCGGTGGCCGACACCCCGGATGCCGACACCCCGGACGTCGACGACGCGGCCGCCGACGACGTGGTCGCACGGGTCGCCTCCGCGCTCCCCGCCTCCTCACGCGTCCGGGTGTCGGTGCGGATGAGGAAGAGGATGGCTGCGGCCAGCAGCACGAAGGCGACCACGTCGATCTCCGCCGGCACGGCGATCGCGGGGATGAGGGAGACCGCGATCAATCCGACGCCCGCCAGCAGCGGCATCCGTGCCGTGAGGACCACGTGGTCGATGACCACGGCGAGGAGCCCCGTCGCCCCGACGATCAGCATCGAGAGCGGGGCGCTGGGAGTCAGCGGCGCGACCCCGAGCGCGATTTCCTCCCCGGCGGCGGTGAGGATCTCGGGGAGCTCACGGAACGTCTCCACGGTCGGAATCACCAGGAGGAAGGCGCTGTCGCGGAGGAATACTACGGTGACGAAAGCCACCCACACGACCACCTCGATCAGCGACACCGCGAGCGCAGGCAGCCGGAAGCGTCGCGCGACATATCCGGTCGCGAGCACCACGGCCACGATCACCAGGGTGCCGAGGAGCCATCCCGTGGGGCGCACCACCCGCATGAGAGGGAGGAGCGCCGCGATCAGGGCGGCGAAGACGCCGGCCGTGAGGAGCAGATCCGCACCCCGGCGCGATGACGGCTCAGCGGAGGGCACGGCTCACCCCCCGTTCGCCCGCAGCGGCCCACTCCTGCACCAGATCGCCGTCGGGGTCGAGGTGGACCGCGTGCCAGCCGATGTCGCCCGCGCGGTCCAGCGCGCCGCTGCGCGGCGAGGCCGCGAGCAGCACGGCGAAGGTCGAGTGGTGCACGATCGGCGCGAGCGCGTCGACGTCGGCAGGGTCCAGGCGTCCGGTCAGGACGATCACCGGCCCGGTCATGACACCCGCGAACTGACGGGCCAGGCGCGGCAGGTGGTCGTCGCGTCGCGCCGTGACGGTGGCGAACTGGGTGACGAGGTCTTCCACTGCCGCGGTGTCTCCGCCGTCGATGCGTTCGGTGAGGGCGGTGCCGTCGCTGTCGAGAACGCTCACGCCGTATCCGTCGCGCACCAGCCGCGACACCACCGAGACGCACGCAGAGACCGCCGTCTCGAAGGCGTCGTCGGCTCCCGGCTCGTGAAGGGCCTCGGTCGACCATCGCAGGACTCCCCGGTCGAGGACGACGGTCGCCTCCGGGGTCGCTTCCTGCTCCTCCTGACGCACCATCAGCTCGTCGCGATGGGCCGTCGCCCGCCAGTGGATGCGCCGCATCGAATCACCGGGCGCGTAAGGCCGGGCGATGAGGTTGTCCGCGCCCTGACCGGGCTGGTTGTTCTGCGTCTGGAGCGTTCCCCCGGCCTCACCGGCCAGACCCGTGAGGGGCGGCAGGTCGATCACGGCGGGTGCGACGGTGACACGGGTGCGCTCTCCGTAGAGGGTGCTGCGGCGCGCGAGGGCGAAGGGGTCGGCGGAGTGGACCCGCAGAGGACCGAGGTGATGGATGCCGCGGCGCACCCCCGTCACGGTGTACGCGAGGTTCACCGTGCGATCCGAGCCCCGCAGACCCGAACCGAGCGCAGGGAAGACCCCCGCCGCCACGCCCTCCAGCCCGGCGGGCAGCGTATCGGTCCAGGTTCCGGGGGGCGTCGGCAGCGCGGTCCGGACGCCGACGCGTACCCGGACGAGCGAGGCGCGACCCACCCCGACGGTATCCGGCGCCAGGGATCGCGTGACCGAATCGGCGTGGCGGGTGAGGTAGAGCGAGGCCACTGCGGCGACGAGGACGGCGACCAGCAGCATCCCGAAGTACATGAGCTCGGGGATCCCGACCTCGCTCGCGACGACGAAGCAGACCAGCGCCAGCAGCGCCGCGCCGGTTCCGCGCAGCGTCAGGGGCCAGAGTCGTCGGAGCATCGGATCACTGCCGTGCGGCGATCGGCACCCGCACGCTCGCGGCGATCTGCTCGAGCACCGACGTGATGACATCGGTCATCGACTTCGCCCGGCCGCCGCCGGCGGATCGGGTGGGGATGAGCCGGTGGGCGAAGACGGGGATGAGGAGCGCGGTGATGTCGTCGGGGATGACGAAGCCGCGGCCGTCGAGGGCGGCCCAGACCTTCGCCGCCCGCACCAGCTGCAGCGTGGCGCGCGGGCTCGCGCCCAGACGCAGGTCGGCGTGGGTGCGGGTGGCCGCCGCGAGGGCGACGGCGTAGTCCTCGATCGCCGGTGCGACGTGCACGGCGCGGGCCCAGGCGATGAGGCCGGCGATCTGGGAGGCGGAGGCGACGGGGCGGATGGCGTCGAGCGGATTGACGGTCTCGCGCTGACGCAGCATCAGCGCCTCGGAGCGGGCATCGGGATAGCCCATCGAGATGCGCATCATGAAGCGGTCGCGCTGGGCCTCGGGGAGGGCATAGGTCCCCTCCATCTCCAGCGGGTTCTGCGTCGCCACGACGAGGAACGGGTCGGGAAGGAGGTGGGTCGCCCCGTCGACGGTGACCTGCCCCTCCTCCATGGCCTCGAGGAGGGCGGACTGCGTCTTGGGGGAGGAGCGGTTGATCTCGTCGGCGATGACGATGTTGGCGAACACCGCGCCGTGCTTGAACTCGAACTCGCGCGCAACGGGATTGAACACGCTCACCCCGGTGACATCGCCCGGCAACAGGTCGGGAGTGAACTGGATGCGACGCACCGTGGCATCCACACTCGCGGCCAGCGCTCGGGCGAGCATGGTCTTCCCCACGCCCGGGACGTCCTCGATGAGGAGGTGGCCTTCGGCGAGGAGGCACACCAGGGCGCTCCGCACCGCGTCGGGCTTGCCGTCGATCACCCGCTCCACCGAGGCCACGATGGACTCCGTCAGCCGCGCGAACTCCTCGGCCGACGCCGGTCGATCGGGCAGGGCGGGGCGGGCGGACGCGACCTGCTCGGTCGTGACGGGGTGATCCATGTGGTCCTCTCGGACGGCGCGCGGGCCGAGCGTCGGCGCTCGTTATGCGATCGTAACCGCCGTCGGGAGAGGAGGGCCTGGGAATCCCCCGACCTCTCCCGGGGTAGACTGGTGCCAGCTCTCCGCGAGGCGGCATCCAGGCCAACTCCCCCAGGACGGAAACGTAGCAAGGGTAACCAGGCTCTGCCGGGTTCGCGGAGAGTCTTACTTTTTCCGGGAACGTGCCCGGTGAGGGCCCCGCCCATAGGCTGGACAGGTGGCGCAGAGCATCTACATCACCTCGGCCGAGGGTCACTCGGGCAAGTCGACGATCGCGCTCGGTGTGCTCGACGCTCTCAGTCACGCCGCTTCGCGCGTGGGGGTGTTCCGCACGATCGCCCGCTCCACGACCGAACCGGACTACGTCCTGGAGATGCTCCTCGACCACGACGGCGTCGACCTGCCGTACGAGGACTGCATCGGTGTCACCTACGACGATGTGCGTCGCGATCCCGAGCAGGCGCTGGCCACCATCGTGGAGCGCTATCACGCCGTCGCGGCGGCGTGCGACGCCGTGGTTGTGCTCGGCAGCGACTACACCGACGTCGGCAGCCCGGCGGAGCTCACCTACAACGCCCGCATCGCGGTGAATCTCGGAGCTCCGGTGCTCCTGGTGCTCGGCGGTCGCGCCCAGCACGGCCAGGGCGAGCAGCTGGGCACCACGATCGCCCGGACACCCGCCGAGATGGGCCAGATCACCGCGCTCGCGCTCGCCGAGCTCGCCCACGAGCGCGCCGAGCTGTTCGCCGTGGTCGCCAACCGCGCCGACCCCGATCGCCTCGACGACGTCGTCGCCGCGATCTCGAGCGTCGTCTCCGCGGCGCGGGGGGCGGGTGGACCCGCTGCGGGCGGCGCGCGACCGGTGCCCGTGTGGGCGCTTCCCGAAGACCGTCTGCTGGTCGCCCCGTCCGTCCGCGATGTGGCCCGCGCCGTCGATGGTCGCCTCATCAAGGGTGATGCCGACCTGTTGACCCGCGAGGTGCTCGGCGTGGTCATCGCCGGCATGTCCATGGTGAACGTGCTGCCGCGCCTGACCGAGTCGGCGATCGTGGTGATCCCCGCCGATCGCACCGAGGTGCTGCTCGCGACCCTGCTGGCGAACTCGTCGGGCACCTTCCCGAGCATCGCCGCGGTCATCCTCAACGGACCCTTCCCGCTGCCCGAGCCGGTCGACACCCTCATCGACGGCCTCGACTCGTCGCTGCCGATCATCGCCACCGACCTCGGGACCTACGACACGGCGGTGAGGATCATGGGGACGCGGGGTCGGCTCGCCGCCGACTCGCAGCGCCGATACGACACCGCCCTGTCGATGTTCGAGCGGCACGTCGACACCGAGACCCTCGTCACCGCGCTGGGGCTCGCCCGGCCCACCGTCGTCACTCCGCTGATGTTCGAGTACCGCCTGCTCGAGCGCGCACGCGCGGAGCGCCGCCGGATCGTCCTGCCCGAGGGCGACGACGACCGCATCCTCCGTGCCGCCGCCACAGTGCTGGCGCGTGGCATCGCCGACCTGACGATCCTCGGCGAGGAGATCGAGGTGCGGAACCGGGCGATCGAGCTCGGGATCGACATCCGCGACGCCCAGGTCATCTCGCCCTTCGACGCCGTGCACGTCGACCGGTTCGCGCGGGAGTACGAGCGGCTGCGCGCCCACAAGGGGGTCACCTACTCCCAGGCGGCCGACACCGTGACCGACGTGTCCTACTTCGGAACACTCATGGTCCATCTGGGACTGGCGGACGGGATGGTGTCGGGCGCGGCGCACACGACCGCCCACACCATCCGCCCGGCGTTCGAGATCATCAAGACCAAACCCGGCGTCTCTGTCGTCTCCAGCGTCTTCCTCATGGCGCTGGCCGACCGCGTGCTGGTGTACGGCGACTGCGCCGTGATCCCTGATCCCACGGCGGAGCAGCTCGCCGACATCGCCATCTCCTCAGCGGCGACCGCCGAGCAGTTCGGCATCGAGCCGCGCGTGGCGATGCTGTCGTACTCGACCGGCGAGTCCGGCTCGGGAGCCGACGTCGAGAAGGTCCGGGCCGCGACGGCGATCGTCCGCGAGCGGGCACCCGAGCTCCCCGTCGAGGGCCCGATCCAGTACGACGCCGCCGCCGACGCCGCGGTCGCGGCCGCCAAGGCCCCCGGTTCGGCTGTCGCGGGGCGGGCGACGGTGTTCGTCTTCCCCGACTTGAACACCGGGAACAACACCTACAAGGCGGTGCAGCGCTCGGCCGGAGCAGTCGCGATCGGCCCCGTGCTGCAGGGGCTGAACAAGCCCATCAACGACCTCTCGCGGGGCGCGCTGGTAGACGACATCGTCAACACCATCGCGATCACGGCGATCCAGGCGCAGGGGGAGGACGGACAGTGAACCCCGTCCTCGTCGTCAACAGCGGATCGTCGTCGTTCAAGTACCAGCTCATCGACATGACGGGGGAGACCCTGCTGGCTTCGGGACTGGTCGAACGCATCGGTCAGGCGGGCCCGGGGCGCGCGACCCACACGGTCCATCAGGCCTCGACCACGGGCCCCGCGACCACGATGGTCGACGCGACCTACGAGCGCGAGCTCCCGATCCCCGACCACACGGCCGGGTTCGCGGTCATGCTGGAGGCGTTCGCCGACAACGGTCCGTCGCTGACCGACACCGCCCCGGTCGCGGTCGGGCACCGGGTCGTCCACGGTGGCGCTCGGTTCTTCGAACCCACCCTGGTGACACCGCTCGTGGAGATCAACATCGACGAGCTGTCCGTCCTCGCTCCGCTGCACAACCCGGCGAACCTCGCCGGAATCGTCGCGGCGAGGAGGGCCTTCCCGGACGTCCCCCACGTGGCCGTCTTCGACACCGCGTTCCACCAGACCCTCCCGCCCGCCGCCTACACCTACGCGATCGACGCCGAACTCGCCGCCACCCATCGCATCCGGCGCTACGGCTTCCACGGCACGAGTCACAAGTTCGTCAGCGAAGCGGCCGCCGCCTTCCTCGGCCGACCGACGACCGAGCTCCGTCAGATCGTCTTCCACCTCGGAAACGGGGCGTCGGTCACCGCGATCGACGGCGGTCGGTCCGTCGAGACCTCGATGGGGCTCACACCGCTCGAGGGGCTCGTGATGGGCACCCGCTCGGGCGACGTCGATCCGGCGGTGCTGTTCCAGCTCTCCCGTCGTGCCGGTCTCTCCATCGACGAGCTCGATGCGCTGCTGAACAAGCGGAGCGGACTGCTGGGGCTCGCCGGGGTGTCGGATATGCGGGACATCCAGGCCGGGATCGATCGCGGCGACGCCGCGGCCGCCCTCGCGTTCGAGGTGTATGTGCACCGGCTCCGGGCATACGCGGGGGCGTATCTCGCGCAGCTCGGCGGGGTCGACGTCATCTCCTTCACCGCCGGCGTCGGTGAGAACGCCCCCCGTGTGCGCGCTGCGGCGCTGGCGACCCTCGGGTTCGCCGGCGTCCGGGTCGATCCTGCGCGCAACGACGCGCGCGAGCGCGGCATCCGGGTCATCTCCGCCGAGGATTCGGCGGTCGCCGTGCTCGTCGTTCCGACGGACGAAGAACTCGAGATCGCTCGGCAGACCCTGACCGTCGCGGGACGCGCCCCGGCCCCGTAACGCGCTCGAAACCCCGGCGTTCACCCGCCTCGATCGCGGGCCACTACGCTTTATCCGTCCCTCTCGCTGCTCCGTGCCCCACCCCCCGGCAGGAGCCTCGCTCGCGTATGGAGAACCCGTGACCGCCCCCGCCCTTCCCGACCTCACCACCTACGACGGCGTGCTGTTCGATCTCGACGGCGTCCTCACCCCGACCGCCGAGGTGCACATGCACGCGTGGCGGACGATGTTCGAGGAGCTCTTCGCCGCGTGGGACGTCACCCCGCCCTACAGCGACGCCGATTACTTCGCCCGCCTCGACGGCAAGAAGAGGTATGACGGCGTGGCGTCCCTGCTGCGCAGCCGGGACGTCGAGGTTCCCTGGGGAGACCCCTCCGACGCCTCCACCGCCGACACGGTCTGCGGTATCGGCAATCGCAAGAACGACGTCTTCGCGCGCGTGCTCCGAAGCGAGGGCATCGCTCCCTACCCGGGATCGGTCGCCCTTCTGGACGTCCTCATCGCCGCGGAGGTGCCCATCGCGGTGGTGTCGAGCTCGAAAAACGCCGAGGAGGTGCTCGCCGTCGCCGGCATCCGCGACCGCTTCTCGGTCGTGATGGACGGCGTCATCGCCGAGCGCGACCATCTGGCTTCCAAGCCCGCGCCCGACGTCTTCGCCGAGGCGGCTCGGATGCTGGGCGTCGACCCCGCGCGCAGTGCGGCCGTCGAAGATGCCCTGAGCGGCGTGCAGTCGGCGGTGGCCGCCGGTTACGGGCTCGTGGTCGGCGTCGACCGGGGAGCAGGCGCCGACACGCTTCGCGACGCCGGTGCCCGCGTCGTAGTGAGCGACCTCGCCGAGTTCGTCGAGAAGGAGATCCCGGCATGATGGACCGCGACCGGTTCCCCGTCGATCCGTGGCGGCTGATCGAGAAGCGGTTCTCGCTGGAGGATCAGGGCGTCACCGAGACGCTGTTCTCGGTCGGCAACGGCTACGTCGGACTCCGGGGGAACACCCCCGAGGGGCGGCACGCGCACGAACACGGCACGTTCATCAACGGGTTCCACGAGACCTTTCCGATCCACCACGCCGAGCAGGCCTACGGCTTCGCCGAGGTCGGCCAGATCATCGTCAACGCGCCGGATGCCAAGATCATGCGGGTCTACGTCGACGACGAACCGCTCTCGCTCGACGTCGCGGATGTGCGCGAGTATCACCGCGAGCTCGACATGGAGAGCGGCGTGCTGCGCCGCCGTGTGCTCTGGGTGACCCCCTCCGGCAAGGAGGTGCTGATCGAGGACGAGCGCATGGTCTCGTTCGAGGAGAAGCACCTGGTGGTCCTCCGCCTCGACGTCACCGTGCTGAACGCCGACGCGCCGGTGACCATCAACTGCCAGCTGATCAACCGGCAGGACGGTGAGGACGTCTACGGCGGGTCTCCGGCGCCGGCCAGGAAAGCCGGATTCGACCCCCGGCGCAGCGACAAGATCCACGAGCGGGTGCTCCAGCCCAAGGAGTACTGGCAGGATCGCGATCGCTCGGCCCTGGCGTACCAGGTGACCGACTCGGGGATGACGCTGGCCGTCGTGGCCGACCACGTCGTGGAGACCGAGAACCACTACTCGGCACGGGGCATCGTCGAGCCCGACATCGCCAAGAACGTCTTCCGCGTGCAGGCGCGGGCGGGGGTCCCCATCCGGGTGACGAAGCTCGTCAGCTACCACACCTCGCGCGGCGTGCCCGCACGGGAACTGGTCGATCGCTGCCGCCGCACCATCGACCGTGCCCTGGCCGAGGGCGTCGCGCATCAGTTCGACCGCCAGCGGGCGTGGCTGGACGCGTTCTGGGCGCGCAGCGACATCCGGATCGAGGGTCAGCCCGAGATCCAGCAGGCCACCCGCTGGTGCCTGTACGAGCTGGCGCAGGCCGCCGCGCGGGCCGACCAGCAGGGCGTGCCGGCCAAGGGGGTCACGGGGTCGGGCTACAGCGGCCACTACTTCTGGGACACCGAGGTGTACGTCCTGCCGTTCCTGGCCTACACGACCCCGCTGTGGGCCCGCAACGCGCTGCGGATGCGCTATCTCATGCTGCCCGCCGCACGCCGGCGCGCCTACCAGCTCAACGAGGCCGGCGCGCTCTTCCCCTGGCGCACCATCAACGGCGAAGAGGCGTCTGCGTACTACGCCGCCGGTACCGCGCAGTACCACATCAACGCCGACGTCTGCTTCGCGCTGGCGAAGTACGTCCGGGCGACCGGCGACACCGACTTCCTCTATCGCGAGGGGGTGGACATCGCCGTCGAGACCGCGCGCCTGTGGACCACGCTGGGGTTCTGGCGCACGTCCAACGGCGACGCGATCGAGTCGTTCCACATCCACGGTGTCACCGGGCCCGACGAGTACACCACCGTCGTCAACGACAATCTCTTCACCAACGTCATGGCGCGCTTCAATCTGCGCTTCGCCGCCCGGACGCTCCGCGACATGGCCGAGGGCGATCCCGATGCCTATCGCGCGACGGCGGAGCGGCTGTCGCTGGATCCGGCCGAGCCGGAGCATTGGGAGCGCGCGGCCGAGGCCATGCACATCCCCTTCAGCACCGCGCTCGGCATCCACCCGCAGGACGAGATCTTCCTTGAGCGCGAGGTGTGGGATCTCGAGGCGACGCCACCCGACAAGCGTCCGCTCCTGCTCCATTTCCACCCGCTGGTCATCTACCGCTACCAGGTGCTCAAGCAGGCCGACGTCGTCCTCGCCCTCTTCCTGCAGGGGGAGCATTTCTCCGACGAGGACAAGCTCGCCGACTTCGAGTACTACGACCCGCTGACGACGGGGGACTCCACTCTGTCGGCGGTGGTGCAGACGATCCTCGCCGCCGAGGTGGGCTACCAGGAGCTGGCGCTGGACTACTTCCGGCAGGCGATCTTCGTCGACCTCGCCGACCTCCACCACAACGCGGCGGACGGCGTGCACGTCGCCTCGGCGGGTGGGGTGTGGACGGCGCTCGTCAGCGGCTTCGGCGGTATGCGCGACCATGCCGGAGAACTCTCGTTCGACCCCCGTCTGCCCGCCGGATGGGAGGAGCTGTCGTTCCCGCTCCGGTGGCGCGACACTCCGGTGCACGTGGCGATCCGCGCCGACGAGATGCGCGTGCGGATCGAGGGGGAGGTGCCCCTGATCTTCAGCGTGCGCGGGACGCCCTCCGTGGTCGCGCCCGGGGAGGAGGTCACCGTGCCTCTGGAGGACCAGGGACCGGTGATCCCCGGTCGGCCGTCGCTGACGCAGTTCGCCGACGTGCGACTCGAGGACGGCACGACCCTGTCGGCGTCGGTGCCGACGGTGACCGCCTCCATCCCGATCATCACCTCCCCGGTCCCCGCAGCGGCTGGCGAGCCGGAGCCCGCGACGGAACGGTGATCCCGATCGCTGCGGGGTGGGAGGAGACGGCAGAACGGATGTCGGAGGCACGCCGTAGGCTGTTCGGGTGACCACCGCCCTGTACCGCCGCTACCGTCCCGAGGCGTTCGGCGAGATGATCGGGCAGTCGCAGGTCACCGAGCCGCTCATGACGGCGCTGCGCAGCGATCGGGTCGGCCACGCCTACCTGTTCTCGGGCCCTCGCGGCTGCGGGAAGACGACGTCGGCGCGCATCCTCGCCCGCTGCCTGAACTGCGCCGAGGGCCCCACCGACACTCCCTGCGGCACCTGTGAGAGCTGCGTCGAGCTGGGTCGGGGCGGTGGCGGCTCGCTCGATGTGGTCGAGATCGACGCGGCCTCCCACAACGGCGTGGACGATGCGCGAGATCTTCGGGAACGCGCCGTGTTCGCCCCCGCGCGCGACCGCTTCAAGATCTTCATCCTCGACGAGGCGCACATGGTCACCCCGCAGGGCTTCAACGCCCTGCTGAAGCTGGTCGAAGAACCGCCCGAGCACGTGAAGTTCATCTTCGCCACCACCGAGCCCGAGAAGGTCATCGGCACGATCCGGTCGCGGACGCATCATTACCCGTTCCGGCTGGTGCCGCCCGCCGCCATGCTGGAGTACGTCCAGACGCTCTGCGAGAGCGAGGGCGTGACGGTCGAGACGGGCGTGCTCCCGCTCGTCGTGCGTGCCGGCGGCGGGTCGCCTCGCGACACCCTGTCGCTGCTCGACCAGCTGATCGCCGGGTCCGACGGTCCGGTCGTGCGATACGAGCGCGCCGTCGCCCTGCTCGGCTACACCCACGGCGAGCTGCTGAACGAGGTCGTCGACGCCTTCGCCGCCGCCGATGCCGCCGCCGCGTTCGCGGCGGTCGATCGCGTCGTGCAGACCGGGCAGGACCCGCGACGTTTCGTCGACGACCTGCTCGAGCGGCTGCGAGACCTCATCATCGTCGGCGCCGCCGGACAGGGGGCGGCCGCGGTCCTGCGCGGCACGTCGGAGGAGGACCTGGCCCAGATGATGCGACAGGCCGATGCCTTCGGCGTCGAGCGGCTCTCACGCACCGCCGACATCGTCATCGGCGCTCTGGACGACATGACCGGAGCGACGTCGCCGCGGCTGCAGCTCGAGCTGATGATCGCGCGCGTGCTGACGCACACGGGATCGACGGTGGGAAGTGTCGGAGCATCTCCGGCCGCGCATGTCGTGGCCGCGCCGGCGCCGCATGCGACATCCTCCGCCCCGGTGGCGACGCCGCCGAGCCCGGGGGCCGCGACGACGGCGGCGTCCTCCGTCGCGGAGTCCTCGGCGCCCGCCGACGATTCGACCGAAGCGCCCGCAGCCGCCGCGCCGACACCGGTGCAGCCGATCGCCACACCGCCGGCCGGCCCCGTGACACTGGATCTCATGCGCAACGCCTGGCCGGAGGTGCTGGCGCGGCTCGAAGACCTGAGCCGTTCGTCGTGGCTGGTCGCCACGACCGCACGCGTCGCCGGCCTGCAGGACGACGTGCTCACGCTGTCGTTCCAGAGTCAGGCCGATCTGGTGAAGTTCAAGCAGCGGACCGCCGGCGCGGGGCCGAGCGAAGACCTGCGTACCGCGATCCAGGGTGTCCTGGGCATACGGGTGAAGTACCTCGCCCGCCATGACGCGGGTGCCGGCGACGCGCCCCGTGACGAAGGTCCGCGAGACATCGGCGGTGAGGATGGGCCTCCGCCGCCACCGGATCCCCACGACGACCCCGGCCCCTCCGACGGGCCCGGTCGGGGAGGGGGAGCACGCCCGGCAGCCGCGGCGCGGCCTCCGCAGGGCGCGCCGCTGCGCGGCGCGACCGATCGCTCGGTCGCGTCCGCGCCGGGCGGATCGGCGACCGGCGCCGTGGCGTCGGTCACGGAGTGGGCTGTGGCCCCGATTCCGGGCGACGCCGGCGCCCCCGATGCTCGAGCGATGCCGGCGCTGGCCGTCGACGACGATCCGGAAGACGCCTCGATCGAGGTCGCCCGCGTTCGGGCGGCATCCGAGGGCCCACGACGCGAGGGTCAGGTGCTCCCGGCCTCCGAAGTCGTGTCGTCGTCCGAGCCGGACGACGATTCAGACGCGGAGGTGGCGCCGACAGCCGTCGACGCCCCGGTGCCGCCGGTCATCGCTCCGCCGATCGTGCCGCCCGCGCGATCCTCCGGGGGCATGCAGCGGTACGGTGAGGCGGTCGTCCGCCAGGTGCTGGGTGCACGATTCGTCCGCGAGGAGCCGCACCAGGCACCGACGAGGTTCGGCTGATGTACGACGGCATCGTCCAGGACCTGATCGACGAATTCGGCCGTCTTCCGGGCATCGGACCGAAATCGGCGCAGCGGATCGTGTTCCACATCCTGCAGACCCCGAACTTCGACGTCTCACGGCTGGCGCACCTGCTCGCCGACGTGCGGGAGAAGGTGCGCTTCTGCGAGATCTGCGGCAACGTCTCCGAGCAGGAGCGCTGCGCGATCTGCCGCGACCCGCGTCGCAACGCCACCCTCATCTGCGTGGTCGAGGACGCCAAAGACGTCGCCGCGATCGAACGGACTCGGGAGTTCCGCGGGCTCTACCACGTGCTCGGCGGCGCCATCAGCCCGATCGCGGGAATCGGACCCGACGACCTGCGGATCGCGTCGCTCATGCAGCGCCTCGCCGACGGCACCGTGCAGGAGGTCATCCTCGCCACGAATCCCAACCTCGAGGGCGAGGCGACGGCGACGTACCTCAGCCGACTGCTCCACACACTGCAGATCACCGTCACCCGGTTGGCCTCGGGGCTGCCTGTCGGAGGCGATCTCGAGTACGCCGACGAGGTGACCCTCGGGCGCGCCTTCGAAGGCCGGCGCTCGATGTGACCGCACCCGTCGTCGCCCCTCCGGCCGGAGGTCGGTTCAGCACGCGCGGCTGGATCCTCTTCGCGGTCATGTCGGTGCTCTGGGGCATGCCGTATCTCTTCATCAAGGAGGCCGTCGAGACGATCTCCCCGGCGGGCGTCGTCGCAGGCCGCACGCTCGCCGCCGCGCTGCTGCTGCTGCCTTTCGCGCTGCGCGCGAAGGCGCTGCGCCCCGCGTTCGCCAAGATCGGGTGGGTGCTGGCCTTCGGAGCGGTCGAGATGGCGGGACCGTTCTTCCTCCTCAGCCACGCCGAGTTGACGCTGTCGTCAGGTCTGACCGGACTCCTCGTGGCCACGGTGCCGCTGTTCGCAGCGATCATCGCCGTCGTCGGCGGTGACCGCGCCGCCCTCGGCCCCTCCCGTGTCCTCGGCCTCGTGATCGGATTCGTCGGCGTCGGCGTGATCGTCGCCGGACCCGCCATCTCCGAAGGTGACGTCGCCGCCGGCCTCGTCGCCGTCGGCGAGGTGCTGCTGGTAGCCGTGCTCTACGCCACCGCGCCCTTCATCGTGGCCCACAAGCTCCGCGACGTTCCCCCGCTCGGCACCATCACCGTGTCGCTGCTGGTGGTCGGACTGTGTTACCTCCCCGTGGCGCTGGTCGTGCAGCCGGCCCCGCCGAGTGCGCGGAGCCTCTGGGCGCTCGGCCTCCTCGCGGTGCTGTGCACAGCGCTGGCTTTCATCGCCTTCTTCGCCCTGATCCGCGAGGTCGGCCCCGCGCGTGCCCCGCTGTTCACCTACGTCAATCCCGTGGTCGCCATCCTTCTCGGCGTGATCGTTCTCTCCGAACCCCTCACCGTGGGACTGCTCCTCGGCTTCCCGCTGGTCATCCTCGGGTGCTGGCTCGCGGCGACGGGCGGCACCATCCGGCCGCGTCGCGCCACGGTCGATCCGCCACCGGTCGCTCCGGGCTGATCAGCGCAGCACCTCGACCAACGCGATCCACGACACCAGCAGCGCGGAGGCGATCGTCAGGAGCGCGGCGGCGGCGGCGGCATACAGCCCGGCGGGGTGACCGACGAGCAGCGCGAACCCGGCCACGGCGTACGCGGCGATCGGCACGAAGCCGACGACGGCCTTCACCACCGCCGGCCGCGTGTCGTCACCGGGTGGGGGAGTGCGGACGATGACCCGCGCCGCATGACCCTGGAAGACGGCGGCGATCAGGGTGAGGGCGAGGATGGTCGCGCCGTACGCGACGGCGCCGAGGTCGGGGATCAGGCCGACCGCCGCGGTCGAGAGGGCGACGACGAGGGCGACGATGCCGGCTCCCAGACGGGCCGTGACGGTCGTCGCCTGGATGACCTCTCGGATGTTGACACTCGCGGCGACGATCACCAGGCCCGCAAGTGCGGCCGCCGCACCCACGATCGCCACGTTGAAGTCCGACCACGCCGCCAGGTCCGCCGTCATGGTCGGCAGGCTACATGGAAGTCGGGGAATGCGAACGTCCGTAAGATGGTGCATCGGCGCGCCGTCCCGTCGCGCGCCGTCGCCGGGCGCCATGGCGCCAGACGTACGCGGGGGTCTTGCACGTGGCGTTGATCGTCCAGAAATACGGTGGCTCGTCGGTCGCCGATGCCGAGAGCATCAAGCGGGTCGCCAAGCGGATCGTCGACACCCGGCGCGCCGGACACGAAGTCGTCGTCGCCGTCAGCGCGATGGGCGACACCACCGATGAGCTCCTCGAGCTCGCGGGCAAGGTCGCGCCGATGCCGGCTCCGCGCGAGCTCGACATGCTTCTGTCCAGCGGCGAGCGGATCTCGATGGCGCTGCTGGCGATGGCCATCCACTCCATGGGCTTCGAGGCGCGATCGTTCACCGGCAGCCAGGCGGGCATGATCACGGATGCCACGCATGGTGCGGCACGCATCGTCGACGTGACGCCGGTGCGCCTGCGAGAGGCGCTGGACGACGGTGCGATCGTGATCGTCGCGGGGTTCCAGGGATTCAACCGCGACACCCGCGACATCACCACGCTCGGTCGCGGCGGGTCGGACACGACCGCCGTGGCCTTGGCCGCTGCACTCCAGGCTGATGTGTGCGAGATCTACAGCGACGTGGACGGGATCTTCACCGCCGACCCGCGGGTCGTACCCAAGGCGCAGAAGCTGGGGAGCATCTCCAGCGAGGAGATGCTCGAGCTCGCGGCCAACGGGGCGAAGGTGCTCTACATCCGCGCGGTGGAGTACGCCCGGCGGCACGGTGTGCTGATCCACGCACGTTCGACGTTCAGCCCGGACGTCGGGACGTGGGTCGTCGGTCCGGGCCAGAGTCTTCCCGACGGGGAAAAGGGAGAGAACATGGAAGAGCCGATCGTCGCCGGAGTCGCCACCGACCTCAGCCAGGCCAAGATCACCGTCATCGGTGTTCCCGATGTGCCCGGCAAGGCGGCGGACATCTTCAAGATCGTGGCCAAGTCGGGCGCCAACGTCGACATGATCGTCCAGAACGCCTCCGCGGCGGCGACCGGCCTCACCGACATCTCCTTCACTCTGCCGAAGTCCGACGCGACGGCGGCACTGAAGGCCCTCGCCGGCGAGCAGTCGGAGGTGGGGTTCCAGAGCCTCGTCCACGATGACCAGATCGGCAAGCTCTCGATCGTCGGTGCCGGTATGCGTACGCACTCGGGCGTGGCGGCGACGCTGTTCGAGGCCCTGAGTGTCGCGCGGATCAACATCGAGATGATCTCGACCTCCGAGATCCGCACCTCTGTCGTCGTCCGGGGTGACAACCTCGGCGAGGCTGCCCGCGTCGTCCACACCGCCTACGGTCTGGACGGCGAGACCGAGGCTGTCGTCTACGCCGGCACGGGGCGCTGACCCGCGGGCGGGTCATCGCCCAGGATCCCCCGCACGAAGGCGTCGACAGCGGCGTCGGTCGAGATCTCCGGATCGATCGATACGGTGAGCCTGTCCAGGACCAGCCCCTCCAGCGCGTAGTGGAACAGCGCGATCTCGAAGTCGCCGCCGGGCAGGCCCGCACTCCGGTTGAACGCGACGTCGGCGGCGAAGCCTGTCCGGATCCATTCCCTCAGTGGTACGGCGATCTCCGGATTGCGCGCGGCCTCGATGCGGAGGGTGAACAGTGCGAGCGAGACGTCGCGGTCGGCCAGCAGCCGGCGGACGATGTCACGCGCGTAGTCGGCGAACAGAGAGGGCGTCGGAGCGCGATCCTGCCACGGGGCGTACACTGTCGGGTCCGGCGCCAGTCGCTCCCCGATCCGGTGGACCAGCGCCGCGATGAGCGCGGCGCGGCTGCGGAAGTAGTTCGAGGTCGTGCCCCTGGGCACCCCGGCCCGAGCGTCGACGGCCCGATGGGTGAGACCCCGCATCCCCTCGTGCGCGATGACGGAGAGTCCCGCGTCTGCGAGTGTCTGCCGCCGTGCATCGTTCCGGGCCACGCCCTCACCCTAGCGCGACCACGACATCTGTCGTATGTTAACCACAACAGCTGTTGTGAAAGGTGGAACCATGACGGACCTCGTCTACTACGTCGCGATCAGTCTCGACGGGCGGATCTGCGCGCCCGACGGGGGATTCGAGGCCTTTCCGATGACGGGTGATCACCTGGAGGCGATCCAGGTCGAGTGGGCGGACACGCTCCCCTCCGCCTTCTATGAGCAGTCCGGTTCGACGGCGCCCCGCGAGAGGTTCTCCACCGTGCTGATGGGATGGAACACCTTCGCCGCCGGCCTGAGCGCGACCGACTCGCCGTACGCGCACCTCGACCAGATCGTCTTCTCGCGTACCCGCACGCAGGCAGACGTGGGTGCGGGGGTGCGCGTGGCGCGGGATGATCCCCGGCGCGTCGTGGCGGACCTGAAGGCGCGCGGGGGCGGTGACATCTGGCTCTGCGGCGGAGGCGATCTCGCCGGGCAGCTGCTCGACGACATCGACCGCCTGGTGCTGAAGGTCAATCCCGTCGTCTTCGGCGACGGGCGTCCGCTCTTCGCCACCGGCTATGACCCGACCGCGTTCACCCTGGAGGCGAGCCGGACCTTCCACTCCGGCGTCCTCATCAACGAGTACGCCCGTCGTCGTCCGGGAACATGAGGCGCATCTCCAGCCTCGCGCTCTAGCATTCGCGTGTCGGCTCCCCGGATGTGAGTCGAGCGGAGGCGGAGTATGCGGAAGCAGGGCGCGTCAGCGGTGCGGAGACGGCGCTGGATGTGGGTCGTCGGCGGAACGGTCGCGCTTGCCTGCGGGCTCGTCGCCGCGCTGGTCTTCCAGCCTTGGCTGGCCCTGATAGACGTCCGGGTCGATGATGAGATCCCGGTGGCTGCGTCGACGCCGCAGCAGCCCCCCGCCGCAGAGGGCCCGACGCCCTCGCCCTCGAGCGACGGGTCGCCGGCGGCATCCGCATCCGCAGCGCCGGCGGGGCCGGTCGACCTCCTCTCAGGGACCTTCATCAGTCACGAACACGCGACGTCGGGGTCGGCGCGGATCATCGAGAATCCCGATGGCACGAGGCAACTGGCCATCGAGCAGCTCGCCACCACCAACGGCCCCGATGTCCACGTGTGGCTGAGCGCGGGGCCCGTGATCGAGGGCTTCGACGGCTGGTTCACCGCCGGCCAGTACGACTTCGTCGACCTCGGACCGATCAAGGGCAATCTCGGCAACCAGCTCTACGACATCCCCCCGGAGGTCGACCTCGACGTCTTCCGCACGGTCGACCTGTGGTGTGTGCAATTCAGTGTGTCCTTCGGCGCCGCCGCACTCGGGTGATCGAGGCGAGTCGGCGCCGTCACACACCGAAAGGCCCGGGGCTCGGGCGATAGACTCCCTACCCATGACCCGCATCTCCGACTCCGGTCTGTCCCTCGCCGTCGTCGGTGCCACCGGTCAGGTCGGCACCGTCATGCGCGAGATCCTCCTGGAGCGCAGTTTCCCGATCCGTGAGCTCCGGCTCTTCGCCACCGCCCGCTCCGCGGGCACCGCGGTGGACTTCGCCGGGCACACGGTGGTCATCGAGGACATCGCCACCGCCGACCCGGAGGGCATCGACATCGCCCTGTTCTCGGCCGGCGCGACCGGCAGTCGCGCACACGCGCCGCGCTTCGCCGAGGCGGGTGCCGTCGTCATCGACAACTCCAGCGCCTGGCGGATGGACCCCGAGGTGCCCCTCGTCGTCAGCGAGGTCAACCCCCACGCGATCGACGAGGCCGTCAAGGGCATCATCGCCAACCCGAACTGCACGACGATGGCGGCCATGCCCGTGCTGAAGCCGCTCGACGCCGAGGCGGGGCTCGAGCGGCTGATCGTCAGCACCTACCAGGCGGTCAGCGGATCGGGACTGGCGGGCGCGGAGGAGTTGCTCGGCCAGGTCGAGGGTGTGCTGGCGCAGGGCGAAACGCTGCGTCTCGTCCATGACGGCTCCGCGGTGGACTTCCCCGAGCCGGAGAAGTACGTCGCGCCGATCGCCTTCGATGTGATCCCTTTCGCCGGCAACCTCGTCGACGACGGCGAGAACGAGACCGACGAGGAGAAGAAGCTCCGCAACGAGAGCCGCAAGATCCTCGAGCTTCCCGACCTCCGTGTCGCCGGCACCTGCGTGCGGGTGCCGGTGTTCACCGGCCACTCGCTCAGCATCCACGCGGAATTCTCCCGCGAGCTCTCCCCGGCGCGGGCGGCCGAGATCCTCGCCGATGCTCCCGGGGTCACCCTCGAAGAGGTGCCGACGCCGTTGCAGGCCGCGGGGAAGGACCCGAGCTTCGTCGGCCGGATCCGCGCCGACCAGTCGGCTCCCGAGGGGCGAGGACTCGTCCTGTTCATCAGCAACGACAATCTCCGCAAGGGCGCCGCTCTCAACGCGGTGCAGATCGCCGAACTCGTCGCATCACGACGGTTCGCCGGAGCCGGTGCCTGACCCCACCGGTCTTTCGATGACGAGAAAGATCCGCCATCCTTTCGGCGCGCGGACCCGCGCTCTGATCGGGAGGTTTTCCGCGGCGCGTAGAATCGTGTCGTGACTGATTCCTCCGATTCCGAGACCCCACCGGCGGCACCAGACGAGGTCATCGACGTCGTCCTGATCGGCGGGGGCATCATGTCGGCCACCCTCGGCACCCTGCTCAAGGAGATCCAGCCGGACTGGAAGATCGTCGTCTACGAACGACTGAGCGACGTGGCCCTCGAGAGCTCCAACGCCTGGAACAACGCCGGGACCGGTCACGCAGCGTTGTGCGAGCTGAACTACATGCCCGAGGGCCCGGACGGATCGCTCGACCCCGCCAAGGCGATCGCGATCAACGAGCAGTTCCAGCAGAGCCGCCAGCTCTGGTCATCCCTGGTCGACCGGGGTGTGCTCGACGAGCCGTCCACCTTCATCAACGCCACCCCGCACATGACCTTCGTCACGGGCGAGAAGGACGTCGCCTACCTCCGGAAGCGTTACGAGGTACTCCGGCAGCAGCCGCTCTTCGCCGGCATCGAGTACAGCGAGGACTCGCGGGTGATCAACCAGTGGGCCCCGCTGCTGATGAAGAAGCGCAGGAAGGGCGAGCCGTTCGCTGCGACGCGGGTCCCCAGTGGGACCGACGTCGACTTCGGTGCGCTCACCCGACAGCTGTTCGACGACCTCGTCGAGAAGGGTGCGGAGGTCGTCACCAATCGCGAGGTGAAGAAGATCCGGCGCGCGGGGGACGGCACATGGCGGGTGCGGTGGCGCAACACCATCGGCCACACCCCCGGAGAGACTCGCGCGCGGTTCGTGTTCGTCGGTGCGGGTGGATGGGCCCTGAAGCTCCTGCAGTCCAGCCGCATCCCCGAGATCGGCGGATACGGCGTCTTCCCGATCGGGGGGCAGTGGCTGAAGACCAGCAATCCCGCCCTCGTGGCGCAGCACCGTGCCAAGGTCTACTCCCAGGCCTCGGTCGGGGCACCGCCGATGTCGGTGCCGCACCTCGACACGCGCGTCGTCGACGGCGAGGCCTCGCTGCTGTTCGGCCCGTTCGCCACATTCAGCCCGAAGTTCTTGAAGAACGGCAAGATCACCGACATCGTCGCGCAGGTCAGGCCGGGGAACATCCTGCCGATGCTGAAGGTCGCCGTCGACAACCCCGGGCTCATCAAGTACCTCGTCGGCGAGCTGCTGAAGAACCACGCGCGCAAGGTCGACAGCCTTCGCGACTTCATGCCGACCGCGCGTGATGAGGATTGGGAACTGCTGCAGGCCGGTCAGCGTGCGCAGGTCATGAAGAAGGATCCGAAGAAGGGCGGCGTGCTGCAGTTCGGCACCGAGGTGGTCACTTCGGCGGACGGGACGATCGCCGGGCTTCTCGGCGCCTCGCCCGGGGCGTCGACGGCGGTGTCGATCATGCTCGGGCTGCTGAAGACGTGCTTCCCCGACCGGATCGCCGAATGGGAGCCGCGGCTGCAGCAGCTGATCCCGAGCTACGGTCACACGCTGAACCCGCGGCCCGAGGTCGCCGAAGAGGTGCTGTCCGAGACGGCAGAGGCGCTCGCGCTCACCGCCTGATCGCGGCGATCGCTACGCTGGCGCCGTGGTGTTCGCGAAGAGCGTGGCGGTCGCGGGGCTGCTGCTGGCATCCGTCGCCGGCATCTCGGCGCCGGGGCCGAGCGCGGCCGAGGCCGTTTCGGCTGACGTCGACGATTTCTCCTACGACTCCTTCGCGGGGGAGTACTGGCTCGGGCGGGAGCCGAGCGGACGCAGTGCGCTGTTCACCACCGAGACGATCGTCGCCCGGTTCCCCGAGTTCGACCAGAATCGCGGCATCGTCCGCGCGATCCCGAAGGCCGACTCGGGCGTGGATCACGACACGTCCGTCGTGAGCGTCACGGGTGAGGGCGGGGAGCCGATCCCGTGGTGGACGGAGGAGGATGAGGAGTTCGTCTACGTCCTGACCGGAGACGACTCCTATGTACGGGGCGCGCAGACCTACGTTATCTCCTACACGATGACCGACGTGGTCGTGCGCTACGACGACACCGACGCCGACGAGTTCACCTGGGACACCGTCGGCACCGATCACGCGCAGCCCTTCGACGCCGTCGAGGCCGTCGTGCATGTGCTCGGCGATCCGGCCGACGGCCTGCTGCCGGGGCGCGCCTTCTGCTACACCGGTCCCGCGGGCTCGACGGAACTCTGCGACATCCGGGAGGCGGCCCCGCCGACGGCGCTGGGCGCGGCGGTGGCGGCCTGGGCTGCCGGTCTCGATGCCGGCGCTGCGCCGTCGGTCGAGGCCTCGTTCATCGCGGATGACACCGGGCTCGGCCCCGACGAGAACGTCACCGTCTCGCTCGGCTTCGCCACCGGCACGTTCGCCGCTGTCTCTCCGCCGCCCCCGCCGCCCTACCCGTGGTGGGAGTGGGTGCTTCCCGGTGCAGGGCTGGCGTGCGGTGTCGGTGGCCTCCTCTTCCTGGTGGTGCTGCGAGCGGTGCTGCGGCGAAATCCGGATCGGTCGCCGGTGGTCGTGCACTACACCCCCGCCGAGGATGAGTCGCCCACCCTGTCGGCGGGGGTGTGGGGTGTCCCCGAACGCGCTCTGGCCGCACACGTCGTCGATCTGGCCGTTCGCGATAAGGTCGAGATCGTCGGCTCGGGCGACAGGGCCGGAGCGGACGATTTCTCCGTGGTTCTGCGGGATGACACGGGTCTGGCCCATGACGATCGCCGCGTCGTGACGGCGTTGTACGGCAAGGATGCCGCGCCCGGCGACCGGGTCGACCTCGGCGCCTTCACGCGAAATCCCCCCAGTCGCGCGGTGGCGTATGTGCGCCAGATCGACCGGGCCACCATCGATCGCGGGTACCGTACCGTCACGCCCGGCTGGATCGGACGTGTCCGCAGTCTCCTTCAGTTCGGCGGCCTGACCACCGGCATCCTCCTGGCCTTCTTCCTCGACGAGGTTCCGTCCGTGATCCAGGACCTGGGCGAGGTCGGCGGGTGGATCTACGGGCTTGCGATCGCCAGCGCGTTCGCGGCGTTCATCGTCCTGCCGTTCTTCTCCGTGCCGGGCTCGACCCTGACCCTCGCCGGGGGGCGCCACCGGACCTACCTCGAGGGAATCCGCCGCTACCTCTCGCTCGCGGAGGAAGATCGCCTTCGGGCGGCCCAGGCGCCGGCGACAGCGGATCTGGTCTCCTCCGGCCGGCGCCCCTTCGCCGAGGCGCCGGGCGCGCCCGGTGCGGACGTGGTCAATCTCTACGAGCGTTTGCTGCCCTACGCGGTGCTCTTCGGGATGCAGCAGGACTGGATCGATGTGATCCGCACCGCCGCGCATACTCCCACGGAGGCGGGTGCCCGTGCGGCCCTCTTCGATGCGGTCACCACCGACTCCCTGTCGCGGGCGTCCTCCTCGATCGGTCGTCTCGCGGCCACGCCGGTGTCGCGCGGCGGATCGTTCTCGTCTTCGGGGTCGTCGTCCCCGAGCAGCTGGTCCTCATCGGGCAGCTCCAGCGGCGGAGGGTTCTCGGGAGGCGGGGGAGGCGGCGGCGGATTCGGCGGCCGGTGATCGGATCCGCCGGGGCCTAGACTCTCGGGGTGGCAAAGCTGTATTTCCGCTACGGCGCGATGAACTCCGGGAAGTCGACCGCTCTGCTGCAGGCCGCCTACAACTATGAAGAGCGCGGACAGCACGTTCTGCTCGCCAAGCCGGCGATCGACACCAAGGATGCCGCCAAGGTCTCGAGTCGTCTGGGAGTCACTCGCGATGTCGACTTCCTCGTCGGACCCGACGACGACATCCGCCTGCTGTTCGGCGAGCACCGTGAGCGCGTCCGGCGAGCGGCGGAGGATGCGCTCGTTCCCGAGGCGGGCGAGACCATCCCTGACGTGGCCTGTCTCCTCATCGACGAGGCCCAGTTCCTCACGCGCGAACAGGTCGATGATCTGCTGCGCATCGTCGTCCTCGACGGTGTGCCGGTTCTCGCCTACGGCATCCGTACCGACTTCCGTACCGATGCCTTTCCCGGGTCCGCCCGGTTGATGGAGCTCGCCCACAGTCTCGAGGAGCTGAAGACGATCTGCCGTTGCGGGAGCAAGGCCCTCTTCAACGCCCGGCTGGTCAGCGGCCGGTTCGTCTTCGACGGCGACCAGGTCGCGATCGACGAGCTCTCGGCCGACCGCGTGACCTACGAATCCATGTGCGCGGAGTGCTACCTGCGCGAATCGGGCGGACGTCTCGACGGGCGGTAGATCGTCGGTTGCATGTGGTCTGACCACAGAGTAGGGTGGCCACCTGCCCATCGGAGACCTCATGCCCTCACCAGACGATCCCCCGTCGCCCGCCCCGCGAGCGTGGCAGGTCGTCCTCGAGCACATCGAGCGCGACCTCCTCGACGACACCCTCGCCCCCGGTGATCACCTTCCGCCCGAGCGCGACCTCGCGGCACGCCTCGGGGTCGGACGCTCGAGCGTGCGTGAAGCGCTTCGTGTTCTCGAGGTGATGGGGCTCATCCGTACCGGGACGGGTTCGGGGCCCAGCTCGGGGGCGGTGATCATCGCCACCCCGCGCGGTGGTATGTCGGCGCTTCTCCGACTGCAGGTGGCCGCACACGGGTTCCCTCTCGACGACGTGGTCCGCACCCGGGTGGCGCTGGAGAGCGCCGTCGTGGAAGATCTCGCCTCGCAGGGCGCGCCCGACACGGCCCCGGTCCGCCGCATCCTCGACGCCATGGACGTCGCAGAGCGTACCCGTGACGAATTCCTGACGCTCGACGCGCAGTTCCATCTCGGCCTCGCCGAAGCATCCGGAAATCTCGTCATCACCGCCACGATGGCGGGACTGCGCAGTGCGATCGAGTCGTATGTGCGGATCGGTGCCGCACGCGTGGCGGACTGGTCGGCGATGTCGACGCGGCTCCAGCTCGAGCACCGCGCCATCGTTGAGGCGGTCGAGGCGGGTGACCCCGGACGCGCCCGTGACCTCGTGCGCGCCCACATCGTCGGGTACTACGCCGACGCCCGCCTGGCCCGTGAGACATCCACGCCCTCGGAGAGGACGAAGACATGACCGAGCCCACCACCCGGCGACAGCTGCCTGTGCCGGCAGACCTGCGCGAGCTCATGCGGTTCAAGCGTCCCGAGCTGAACGGCACTCGGCGCCGCCTCACCTCGGCCCTCACCATCGCCGATCTCCGGGCGATCGCCCAGCGCCGCACGCCGAAGGCGGCGTTCGACTACACCGACGGGGCGGCCGAGGGAGAGCTGTCGCTGGCACGGGCGCGGCGCGCCTTCGAGGACGTTGAGTTCCACCCGTCGATCCTCCGACCCGCCGAGCACGTCGATACCTCCCTCACCGTCCTCGGCGGCACGAGCGCGTTGCCGTTCGGGATCGCACCGACAGGGTTCACCCGTCTGATGCATACCGCGGGGGAGCGGGCCGGCGCCTCGGCGGCGGGCGCCGCGGGGATCCCGTTCACGCTCTCGACGCTCGGGACGACCTCCATCGAGGACGTGAGAGCCACGAACCCGCATGGTCGCAACTGGTTCCAGCTGTACGTCATGCGCGACCGGGAGATCTCCTACGAGCTCGTTCGACGGGCTGCGGCGGCCGGATTCGACACGCTGCTGTTCACCGTCGACACCCCGGTGGCGGGGGCGCGCCTCCGCGACAAGCGGAACGGCTTCTCGATCCCGCCTCAGCTGACGATCGGGACGATCCTCAACGCCCTCCCGCGGCCGTGGTGGTGGTTCGATTTTCTGACGACGCCGAAGCTGGAGTTCGCCTCACTGAATTCGACCGGTGGCACGGTCGGAGAGCTGCTGGATGCCGCGATGGACCCGACCATCAGCTACGACGACCTCGGTGTCATCCGGGACCTCTGGCCGGGCAAGATCGTCGTCAAGGGCGTTCAGACGGTCGAGGATGCCGTGCGCCTGATCGAGGCGGGCGTGGACGGCATCGTCCTGTCGAACCACGGGGGGCGTCAACTCGATCGCGCTCCGGTGCCCTTCCACCTGCTTCCGCATGTCGTGCGGGAGGTCGGCAAGGACGCGACGGTGATGGTCGACACCGGGATCATGCACGGTGCCGACATCGTCGCGTCGATCGCACTCGGCGCCTCCTTCACCCTCGTCGGACGGGCCTACCTGTACGGCCTGATGGCGGGCGGGCGTGCCGGCGTCGATCGGGCGATCGCGATCCTCCGGGAGGAGATCGAGCGCACGATGCGCCTGCTGGGGGTGTCCAGCCTCGCGGAGCTGGAGCCCGCGCACGTGACGCAGCTCACCCGTCTGGTGCCGGTCGGCGATGCGGCGCGCGCTCAGCGCGCGCGCTGAGCGACGTCAGGCGCGAGGGGAGAGGGTCGGCAGCAGGGCGTCGAGGAAGGTCGCCGTGTCCTCCCAGCCCTCGACGGCCTGGCAGCGCAGACCCATCGCCAGGACGGGGTAGTCGTTGCCGTGCGGGTCGAGGCGGTCTCCGACGAAGAGCATGTCATCGAGCGCGATGCCCGTCTGATCGGAGAGCTGACGCATGCCGTAGGCTTTGTCGATTCCGCGGTGCGTGATGTCGACCGACGTCGAGCCGCCCGATCGGACCTCGAGGTCGGGGATGCGAACGGCGACGGCGTCGCGGAGGGCGTTCTTCTTCTCGCCGGTGGGGTCCCACGCCGTCTTGGCGTCCAGCGGCGCCTGCTGACCGAGAGCGGAGAAGGTGATCTGCGACCCTCGGTCCTCGAGGATGTCACCCCACGGCTCGCTCTCCCACAGGCCCAAGCGCCGGGCCTCCTCCTCGACGGCGGCGATGGCGCGCGACTTCTGGTCGTCGGTGAGGCTGTGCGCGTAGACCGTGCGGATGCCGTCGGCATCGATCCGGTAGTACTGGGTGCCGCAGGTGGGCAGCAGGTGGACGTGATCGAGGATGTCGGACGCGGCCGCCGGCAGAAGATCGACGACCTGCGTGCGGAACTGCGACAGCTGACCGCCCGAGATGATGGCGACTTCGACGCGCTCGGCCAGCGCGATCAGCTGATCGCCGATGCGGGGATCGATGGCGCTCTTGGAAGGCGCGAGGGTGTCGTCCAGGTCGAAGGCGACGAGCTTCGGGGTGGACGGGGGCGAGGTGTCGTTCACGGCGCTCCTGTTCGGTGTCGTGCGAGAGGCCTCACCGATATCGGTGAGGCCTCTCTGCGGTCGGGGTGACAGGATTTGAACCTGCGGCCTCTTCGTCCCGAACGAAGCGCGCTACCAAGCTGCGCCACACCCCGTGGCAACCCCCCAAGCCTACCCGATGCTCGCGCCGTGTTCGAACCGACGGCGGCGTGACGTCCCGAGCGCGATGCCGGTGACGACCACGGTCAGCCCGAGGATCAGTGGGGCCGCCACCGTGGCGATGCTCGCCCCGGTCGCCGCGAGAGCGGGCGCCGGGGCGGCGGGAGGCGCCTCCTCGACGATCGTCGTCTCGGCGGCGACACCGCACCCTCCGTGATGCACCTCGTCGCCGTCGGCATCCACCGCACGCTCCCGCCAGTAGTACGTTCCCGGTTCGGTCATCGCCGGGGACGTCACGATGTACTCGCCCGCCTCGGTCACCGCGATCGGCTCGCTCTCCCAGACGAGGGCCTCCGGGGTGCAGGCGTCGGCGGCCGGTACGCCGTCGGCGGAGCGGTAGACGGCGGAGGACACGGACAGGCCACCGGTGGGGATCACGCTGCCGACGATGATCGTGTCCGACACCGGATCGCCGACGGCGACGTGCTCCTCCGCCTTCGAGGAGACGTCGGGGACGACGCTGATCTGGCTTCGCACGCCGAACGACTCCGTCCACGAGAAGTCCGCGGGCAGATGCGCGGTGACGTCGGGATGCTGCGCGTCACGGGTGATCGTCCAGACGGCGGTGTAGAAGCCGGGGCCGGGCAGCTCCCAGTCGGATGTGACGCGATAGGGGACGTCTCCGCCCTGGTCCCCGGTCACGAGCGCCAGCGAGCCCACCGATTCGGCGTCGGCGGGGACCGATGCCTGCGGTTCGGTGGGTTCCCACGACGTGCGGTAGACCTCAGCGCCGGCGGTGATCGGCAGGGGCGATCCGTCGGCCGACCGAGGCCAGTCCCCGTCGGCGAGAGTGATGTTCACGTCATCGACGAACGGTCCGCCGGGGATGTAGCGCGCAGCGACCTGCGTCGTGATGGCGGGGGAGAAGCGGGGAACGCGCGGCGCGGTGTCGGCACCGGACACCTCGAAGGTCGCGGGGCCCCCGGGACCGGCGGTGTCCTGCCCGCCGGCGGTGGTGACGTGGCGGACCGCCGGGGCGACTCCGCCCGTGAAGCGGCCCGTACCGCTCACCGTGTACGCGCGGCCTGGCGCCGGTGGCGCCGTCGTGATCGCGTACTCGGTTCCCGGCGTCACCCCCTCGAGGGTCACCTCACCGGACTCGCTGAACACCGCGTCGACGAGCGTCACCGTTCCGATCGCGCCGGCAGCGCTCGTCTCGACTCTGACCGTGCCGTGGCGATGGTCGACCGGGTCGACGGTGAAGATCAGCGTCCCGGTGGGGGCCGCGGTTCCGAGACGCATCGCCTCGTCGTAGAACGCCACGGCACGCTGCTGGACCGCCGCGCTGTGCTCGGGTGCAAGACGGGAGAAGACCCGGTCGATGACGCCGGCGAGCGAGTCGCCCTCATAGCCGAACTGGCGGAGCGTCTCATTCCAGTTCGCGATCGCCTTGACGGCCCAGCCGACCGCAGCCGCCTGCACCGGGTCATCCGTCTGTCCGTGCGTGGACACGAGGTGATTGATGCGGGTCAGCTGCTCGCCGGAGAGCCCCGCCGCGCCCCCGCTGATGCCGTGGTCGATGCTCGGGCCGGTCGGCAACGGCAGGCCCGGGACGATGCAGTACGTGTGGACGCCGTTCACGAGCATGGAGCCGTGCCACCCGTGCGCCGATATCGGTGCCCACGTGCCGAAACCCGTGCCGCGCTCGGCGGCTGAGGCCGGAGCGGCGGCGAAGACCGATCCTGCGAGCACGACGACGCTCAGCGCGACGCTCGCGGCGACGAGTCGGAGGATTCCTCGGATCGAGGAGTGGGACGCGGCGGGGCGAAGGGTGGTGAAGGGCATCGTGCGGACTCCCGGCTAGACGATCGGACGGATCGATCGTCGCCGCGGGGCGTATCGCGGGGGGCGTCAGGAGGCGCTTCGGTGGAGAAGTTCGCGCATCCCGCCGTTGTGCAGGAGAGGACGTCGAGGACTCAGCGGCCGGGGAGGACGGTGATGAGCGTCGCCTCCGGGCGGCACGCGAAGCGCACCGGGGCATAGATCGAGTGGCCGAGACCGGCGCTGACATTGAGCGGCGCGATGTGACCGTCGTGCGCCCAGGTGCTCAGCCCACGCGCTTGATCGAGCGGGATGTCGCAGTTCGCCACGAGTGCGCCGACACCGGGAAGGCGCACCTGTCCGCCGTGGGTGTGTCCGGCGAAAACCGCGTCCGCCCCGAGATCGACGAAGGCGTCCAGAACGCGGCGGTAGGGCGCGTGGGTCACACCGATCGTGAGCGCCGCGTCCTCGGCCTCTCGCATCCGCTGGATCGGTTCGGGAAGCGACCCCAGGCGATCCCACCCGCGGTGGGCGTCGTTGACACCGAACGCGTGGATGCGGGCTCCGGCGGCGTCGAGAGCGGCGACGGTGTTGTTCAGATCGTGCCAGCCGAGCTCATCGGTGAGATACCGATCGAGCAGGTCGGTGTCGAGCAGTTCGGGCTCGGTCTTGAGCTTCGACGGGCCCAGGAAGTACTTGAACGGATTGCGCGGGCTGGGTGCCACGTGATCGTTGGAGCCGTGGACATACACCCCGGGGATGCCGCGGAACGGCCCGAACGCGGCGCGGATGCCGTCGAGGCCCAGCGGGTGGCCGAGATTGTCGCCGGTGTTGATGATCAGGTCGGGTTCGAGCGCCGCGAGGCCGGCGATCCAGCGCTGCTTCCGCCGCTGCCACGGCGCCATGTGCGCGTCGGAGACGTGGAGGATGCGCAGCGGGCGGGCGCCCGCGGGGAGGAGCTGCAGCTGGTGCTCACGGACCGTGAAAAGGTAACGCTCGATCCCGACTCCCCAGACCGCCGCGGCGGTGCCGGCCGCCCCCACCACGCCGAGCGTGGTGAGGGCGGCCCTCGTCAGAGGGTGCGGCACTACTCGTCGTCGTCTTCGTCGTTGCCGGGCGCGCCCTGTCCGGGGCAGGCTGCGGCGGCGAAGTTGATGGTCACCGTCGCACCACGGGTGGTTGCGGTTCCTGCCGCGGGGTCGGTTCCGGTGACACGACCGCCGCCGGATCCGGGATCGGGGGTACACGACCCCAGTTGGGCGGAGAACCCGGCCGCGTTGAGGGCCCCCGCCGCGACGGCGGGGTTCTGCCCACTCACGTCGGGAACGGTGGCGGCCTGCCCGTTACTGGGATTGATCGTCACGACGCTGCCGGCCGGGGCCTGACCCGAGGGGTTCTGCTGGACGATGATGTTCGTCGGCTGGTCGGAGTTGACCGGCTCGCCCACACTGACGTCCCAGCCGGCGCCTTCGAGGGTCGCCCGGGCCTGGTCGATCGTCTGTCCGACCACGTTCGGAACATCACGGACCACCTGACGGATCAGGTTCTCGGCGGGCGGCGGGAAGTCGTCCCCGCCATACGCGGCATTGGCGGTGGCCTGGATGCGCTGGGCGATCGGGTACCGGATGTCCATGACACGACGGTCGTAGGCATAGGCGCGCGCGATGTCGACGGTGCCGCGGACGTTGCCGGCCATCACGGCGGTCGTGACGTTCGTCGACGACTCGATCATCCACGAGTGGCGCTGTTCGTTGGTTCCGGTCTTTCCGAGCATCGGGGTGCCGTCGAAGGGGTTCGCCTGGGCGCCGGTTCCGCCGCGAGCCATCACGCCCTGGAGCGCGAAGGCGGCCGTCGACGCCACTTCGGGGGTGAGAGCCGGGGAACAGTTGCGCACTGGGACGAGCTCCGGGCGGTCGACGCCGTTGTTGTCGACGACGCGGTCGATGACCTTCGGCTGGCACAGGGTCCCGCCGTTGGCGACCGTGGCATAGGCGCCTGCCATCGCGATCGGTGAAACGTCGTCGACCCCGATGATCTGCGAGGGCACGGTGACGTTGATCGGGTTGCCGTTCCCGCTGGTGACACCCATCTTCGCCACGACGTTCGTGATGTCGCAGAGGTCGAGCTCGGCGGCCATTCCGATGAATCCGGTGTTCAGCGACTCGGCAGTGAAGCGCAACGGAGTGCCATTGTAGCCGCGCTGGTTGCCGAAGTTGCGGATCCGGTCGCTGCCGGGGTTGACCCAGTCACCGGCGCAGGAGGTCATCCGGGGGATGTTTCGATCGGTGCCGTTGACGACCTCGCGAAGGGACTTGCCCTGCTCGAGCCAGTCGATGAGGGTGAAGAGCTTGAAGGTCGAACCGGCACCGAAGCCGCCCGAGCCACCGTAGGTCGAGTCGCCGGCGAACACGATGGACGATTCGTTGGGATCCTCGGTCGCACCCGGCACGTAGCGGGTGTTCTGCGCGATGGCGAGGACGCGGCCGGTCTTGGCCTCGATGCTCGTGGCGGTCGCCCCGAACTCCATGCCCTCGATCGACGTCGGCGCGTAGTCGGCCATGGCCTGCTCCGCGGCGCCCTGCACACGGGGGTCGATCGTGGTGTAGATCTTCAGGCCGTCCTGGCGGAGCGCCCGGTCCCGAGCCTCCCGCGTCTCGCCGAACGCGGGGTCGTTCTGGATCGTGGAGACGACGTACTGGCAGAAGTAAGCAGCGGCACCGGTGGACTGGCACCCCGTCACGGGCTGCGTGATCGCAGGGGTGATCGGCTCCACCGCCGCCTGGATGTACTGGTCGCGGTTGATCTTGCCGTCATCCAGCATGCGGCTGAGCACGTACAGCTGCCGGCCCTTGGTGGCGCTGTAACCGTCCGCCGCGGCGAGCAGCTGCTCGTCGTTGATGACGCCCTCGTCACGGAGGGTGTAGAGCGCTTGGATGGTCCCGGGCTGCACGTCCTCGATGGACCCGTCGGGCGCTTTGTTGTACCCGACGCCCTCTGAATCGAAGATCGATCCCTCCGGCTTGTCGATCCGGTAGGTGTTCGGGTTCTGCACGATACCGGCGAGCGTCGCGGCCTGAGAGACGCTCAGCTGTGACGCCGGGACGTTGAAGTAGTACTTCGACGACGCGTCGATGCCGTAGTTGGTCCCGCCGAAGTTGGCGATGTTGAGGTACCCGAGCAGGATGTCGTTCTTCGAGTAGCGCTGCTCCAGGGCGATCGCGTACCGCATCTCCTGAAGCTTGCGCTCATAGCCCTCGGCACCTGTCGCGTTGGTGGCGTCCTCCCAGCAGTTGCGGAGGACCTCATCGCGGGTCTTCACGACGTTGTTGTCGGCGTCGAGTTCGGGCTCGGCGTCCCGCTCGCACCGCTGGATGAGCACGTTCTTGACGTACTGCTGGCTGATCGACGACCCACCCTGGGTCTGGCCGCCCTGGGCGTTGCTCAGCAGCGCGCGGGTCGTACCGATGAGGTCGACACCGCCGTGCTGGTAGTAGCGCGGGTCTTCCGACGACAGCACCGCGTCGTAGACGACCGGCGCGACCTGATCGAAGGTCACCGGCGACCGGTTCTGGTCGTAGAACTTCGTCCACTCGACCTCTTGCCCGTTGTCGGGGTTCACGTACATGAGGGTCGTCGGCAGCATCAGCTCGTCGATCTCGAGATAGCTCGGCATGTTGTCGAACATCGAGATGGCGCTGGAGGCCGCGGCCCCCGAGACCGCAATCGCGGGGGTGACGGCGGCGGTCACGAGCACACCGGCGACGGCGCTCAGCCCGACGACCCCGAGGAGGCCGCCGAGCACACCGCTACCCGTCCGTTTCGTCTCAGGCATAGGGTTGATCGTAAGGGAGCTTCCTGGGCGATCCCTCGACCGGCGTGCGCCCACGGAGATCTTTCCCAGCATCCGCCCGCGATACCGCCCCGACCACAGGAGCCTCGATGACGACGTGGGAGTACCTCACCACTCCGCTGCTGATCCACAACACCGCCGCCATCCTCAACAACTGGGGGAAGCAGGGCTGGGAACTCGTGCAGATCGTCCAGGGGCCTGAAGGCGGGCTCGTCGCCTACTTCAAGCGTCCCACCGGCGGCGGCGCCCCCAACGCGGCGCTCGGCGCGGCCGAGCAGGCGGCGCGCCAGTTCGGAGACGAGCAGTGAGCGTTTCGGAGCGCCTGGCCGAGCTCGGCATCGAGCTCCCCTCGGTCGTCCCGCCGGTGGCCGCCTACATTCCCGCCAAGGTGCACGGCGACCTGGTGTACACCGCGGGCCAGCTGCCGATGGTCTCGGGCGCGCTTCCCGAGACCGGCAAGGTCGGCGAGGGCGAGGGTCTGGTGGCCCCGGATGCCGCGGCGGGCTACGCCCGCCAGTGCGCGCTCAACGCCGTCGCGGCGGCCGCAGCCGCCGCCGGGGGCGTCGACCGACTGGCCGGTGTGCTGAAGGTCACCGGATTCGTCGCCTCGGTGCCCGAGTTCACCGGTCAGCCCGGGGTCATCAACGGTGCGAGCACCGTGCTCGGCGAGATCTTCGGCGATGAAGGCCGTCACGCCCGCTCCGCGGTCGGCGTGCCGGTTCTGCCGCTGGACGCACCCGTCGAGGTCGAGGTGGTCTTCACCCTGTCCTGACGCCGCGCCGCGGCATCCCGCTCCCGCGGTCTCCCACGAAACCGCGAAAATGCATCTGCGCGCCGAGGATGCGAGTGAACCCCGCACCCTCGGCGCCCAGATGCACTCTCGGCGGAGGTAGCCGCGCGGGGGCTACTTCACCTGGGCGGAGATGACGCTCATCACCGCGGTGTCCGCCAGCGTCGTGGTGTCGCCGACCTCGCGGCCCTCCGCGACATCCCGCAGCAGCCGGCGCATGATCTTGCCCGACCGGGTCTTCGGCAGCTCACCGACGATGTAGACGTCGCGCGGCCGGGCGATCGGCCCGATCTGCTCGCTCACCCACGCGCGCAGCGCCTGCGCGAGCCCCTCGGGCGAGTGCTTGTCGAGGTAGCTCTGCTTGATGATGACGAACGCGACCACAGCCTGACCGGTCGTCTCATCGGACGCGCCGACCACCGCCGCTTCGGCGGTGGCCTCATGCGCGACCAGGGCCGACTCGATCTCGGTCGTCGATAGGCGGTGGCCCGAGACGTTCATCACGTCGTCGACGCGGCCGAGCAGCCACACGTCTCCGTCGTCGTCCAGTCGCGCGCCGTCGCCTGCGAAGTAGTACCCCTTGTCGCGGAACTTGTCCCAGTAGGTCTCCTTGAACCGTTCAGGGTCGCCCCAGATGCCGCGGAGCATCGAGGGCCAGGGCTCGGTGATCACCAGCAGCCCGCCGTTGCCGTTGCCGACGTGGGTGCCGTCGTCGTCGACGACGTCGACCGAGATGCCGGGGAGGGGGACCTGGGCCGACCCCGGCTTGGTCTCGGTCACACCCGGAAGGGCGGAGATCATCATCGCGCCCGTCTCGGTCTGCCACCACGTGTCGACGATCGGCGTGTCGCCGTGACCGATGATCTCGCGGTACCAGACCCATGCTTCGGGGTTGATCGGCTCTCCGACCGAACCGAGCAGGCGCAGGGACGACAGGTCGAACTTCTGCGGCACGGCGCGCCCGATCTTCATGAACGAGCGGATGGCGGTCGGGGCCGTGTACAGGATCGTGACGCCGTACTTCTCCACGAGCTCCCACCAGCGCCCGGGGTGCGGGGTGTCGGGCGTGCCCTCGTAGAGCACCTGGGTCGCCCCGTTCGCGAGGGGACCGTAGGTGACGTAGGAGTGTCCGGTGATCCAGCCGATGTCCGCGGTGCACCAGTACACGTCGGTCTCGGGGTGGATGTCGTGGACGACGCGGTTCGTGAATGCGGCCTGGGTCAGATAGCCGCCGGACGTGTGGAGGATGCCCTTGGGCTTCCCCGTCGTGCCGGAGGTGTAGAGGATGAACAGGGGGTTCTCGGCGGGGAATGCGGATGCCTCGTGCTCGGCCGGCGCCGCCGGGACGACGTCGTGCCACCACAGGTCGCGTCCGTCCACCCAGTCGACGTCGTTGCCGCCGCGGCGGACGACGAGCACGTTCTCGACCGTCTCCTGCGGGCCTGAGCCGTTGCGGTCGGCCAGCGCCATATCGACGGCGGGCTTGAGGGGTGACACCTTCCCCTTGCGGTAGCCGCCGTCGGCGGTGATGACGAGCTTCGCGCCGGCGTCGTCGATGCGCGCCCGGAGGCTGTCGGCGGAGAAACCGCCGAACACCACCGAGTGCACGGCGCCGATGCGGGCGACGGCGAGCATCGCGGCAATCGCTTCGGGGATCATCGGCATGTAGATGGCCACACGGTCGTTGACGCCGACACCGAGGCCTTCGAGCACATTGGCGAGGCGCTTGACCTCTTCGGTCAGCTCGGCGTACGTCACGCGGCGTTCATCGCCCGGCTCGCCCTCCCACAGCAGTGCCACGCGGTCGCCGTTCCCGGCTTCGACGTGCCGGTCGAGGCAGTTGTAGGCGACATTGAGCTCGCCGTCGGCGAACCACTCGGCGAACGGCGGGTTCGACCAGTTCAGCACCTGCGTGAAGGGCGTGTGCCAGTGCAGCAGCTCGCGGGCCTGGTCGGCCCAGAACCCTTCGCGATCCTCTTCCGCGCGGGCGTAGAGATCGGCGTTCGCAACGGCGTCCTCGGCGAAACCCGGCGACGGCGCGAACCGCCGGTTCTCGTTCAACAGGTGATCGATCTGGCTGCTGGTCATGCTCATCGGTGCGCGCTCCTTCGCGGGCGAACGGGGTGCCGTCTCCGGCCACAACACTCGTGAGGGTACCGATGCCCCGCGATGCCTCACTACCTCCGTTAGTGGGTGGATGAGACGAATGTGATATTCCGATGAGAGATCGCCGCCGTCGTTTTGCCGGCCTGTGACGACTGCGTATGATCTTCACCGGCCGAACTTCGATTCTGGCATTCGCGACGCCCGCCCATCCCCCCGAGCCAGGGCGTCGCAGGAGGCGGTATCCCATTCCCCCCAATGGGATACCGCCTCCTTCTGCTTGTGGCCGTCTCGGGTCGGCTAGCCGTTGATGCACGTCGCGACCCGTCAGATACTGCGGCCTCCGCGCGATTCGGGCCGCGCTTTCTGACGAGTCGCGGGGGCGGGGCATCACGAGGGGGCGATCACTCGTCGTCTCCTGCACATCTTCGCCGGCTGCTCGACTGTCCACCGGTCCCGTCTCCGGCGCCGTGTGCGGTGTGTGCCGTGCCTACGGTCGAGGGCATGTCGATCCCGTTCGTCGTCCGTCCCCGTATCGCGGGAGGCGTCGACGCCGCCGGCGAACCCGCATCGGCCGGGGTTCGACGGCCGGCGGTCCTCGACGCCTTCTCGCCGTTCATCGACGACCCGGAGGTGTCGGACGTCTTCGTCAACGGTGCACAGGGTCTGTTCGTCGACCGCGGAGCGGGGCCCCGGCGCGCGGACGGGTGGCGTGCCGGAGAGGACGAGGTCCGCGATCTGGCCGTGCACCTCATCGGTGCGGGCGGTCGCCACATCGACGACGCGACGCCGTGCGTCGATGTGCGTCTGGAGGGCGGGATCCGCGTCCACGCGGTACTTCCGCCGATCTCGCCGGAGGGCACCCTCATCTCCCTGCGCATCCCGCGGCTGGGTACCCCGACGCTGGACGATCTCGCCGCGACGGGCATGTTCGACCCGCCCGCCCAGCGCGCGCTCGAGCGGTTGGTCGCCCGACGGGCGAACGTGCTCGTGAGCGGCGCCGCCGGCGCCGGGAAGACCACGCTTCTCGCCGCCCTGCTCTCCGCCGCCCCCGCGGAGGAGAGGATCGTCACGATCGAGGATGTCGCGGAGCTGCGTCTCTCGCATCCGCACCATGCTCGGCTCGAGGCGCGCCAGGCCAACCTCGAGGGGGCGGGCGAGATCGCCCTGGCTCGGCTCGTGCGTGAAGCGCTGCGGATGCGTCCCGACCGGCTGGTGGTGGGGGAGTGCCGCGGAGCAGAGGTGCGTGAGCTCCTCTCGGCGCTGAACACCGGTCATGACGGAGGTGCGGGAACCGTGCACGCGAACGGGCTCGGCGACGTCGCCACCCGGCTCGAAGCACTCGGCGCGCTGGCAGGACTCGGGGACCACGCGCTCGCCCGGCAGGTGACCAGCGCGATCGACGTGGTACTGCATGTCGAGAGGAGCGGGACCGGGCGCCGCCTCGCTGGCGCCGGGCGTCCGCAGCTCTCGTCGACCGGCCGGCTCGAGATCGCGCCCGTGGAGCTCGAGGAGGTGGCCGGCCGATGAGCGCGCTCCTCGCCCGTCTCCCCGGTCGGGCCTCGCCCGCTCCGCCCTCGCCCCCCGCCGCCGACACCGTCCTGAAACTGGCGGTCCTCCTCCAGGCGGGGGTGACACCCGATCGCGCGTGGGAGCACCTCGCAGAGACCGGCGATGCCGCGGCGCGGACGATCCGCGACCGGCGACGAGGCGGCGCTGCCCTCGCGTCGGCGATCAGCGGAACGGGGCCGGAGGCGAGCCCCTGGCGGGAGGTCGGGGCGGCATGGGAGGTTGCCACCGTCGTCGGGGCGCCTCTCGCGCCGAGCCTGCGCGGTCTCGCCGTCGCCCTCCGCGATGCGCAGGAGGCTGCGGATGAGATCCGGGTGGCCCTGGCAGAGCCCACCGGGACCGCCCGGCTGATCGGCTGGCTGCCCCTCCTCGGGGTCGCGCTGGGGCTTCTGCTCGGCTTCGACACGGTCGGCATCCTCACCACGCACCCCCTGGGTATCGCCTGCCTCGTCACCGGCGGCGCCCTCATCCTCATCGCGCGGCGCTGGACGGCATCCCTCGCCCGCAGGGCCCGGCCGCCCGGTGGGATCGCGGGCCTCGACGGAGAGCTTCTGGCGATCGCCCTCAGCGGCGGCGTCTCGATCGAGCGGGCGAGGACACTCGTCGCCGCGGCCTCCGGAACCCCTCCTGCACCCGCGACGGTCGGCCTCCTCGATCTGTCACGGAAGGCCGGGGTGCCCGCTGTCGAGCTGTTGCGCGCCGCTGCCGCGCTCGCGCGTCACCAGGCCCGCGTCGAGGGCAGGCTCCGCGCCGCGAAGCTCGCGACGAAGCTTCTCCTGCCGCTCGGCGTCTGCACGCTTCCTGCGTTCCTGCTCCTCGGGGTCGGACCCATGTTCCTCAGCGTCCTGTCCTCGTCGGCGCTCAGCCTGTGACCCATCAACGAACGTGCCCACCGTCCAACCCATCGCAGAGAGAAGTGACCACCATGACCCACCCGCACGACACCACCACGCGCGCGATCCGCCTGACGCGCCACCGCGCCGCGACCCTGTTCACCGACGACACCGGCGCGGCGACCGCCGAGTACGCCATCGCGACGATGGCCGCCGTCGCTTTTGCCGGCCTTCTCGTCCTGATCATGCGCAGCGACGAGGTGCGGGGCATCCTGACCGAACTGGTCCGCCGCGCGCTGACGGTGGCGTGAGAGGCCGTGAGCTCGGCGGCGACCGGGGGTCGGTCGTCGCCGAGTTCGCGGTGGCGCTGCCCGCCGTCATCGTCGTGGTCCTGCTTTCGGTCGCCGCGCTGACGGTTTCGGCCCAGCAGGTGCGGCTGCAGGACGCCGCCGCAGACGCGGCGCGCCTCGCCGCGCGAGGCGAAGACACGGCGCGCGTCCAGGGCGCGATCGGGGCTGCGCTGGCGGGTGCCCGGGGTACCGTGTCGCGCGAAGGAGATCTCGTGTGCGTGTCGGCCGCCGCGCCGGCCCACCCCGTCCTGCCGATGACCCTGACGGCGCGCAGCTGCGGTCTGTCCGGGGGATGGTGATCCGGTGGCCGGCACGTCGCTCGCCGTCGGCGCCGTCGGCGTGACCGCCGCTCTCGCGGTGGGTCTGCTCGCCATGGGCGGCGCCGCGGTCCAGGCCCAGCGCGTGGCGGGCGTCGCCGATGCGGCCGCGCTCGCCGCCGCCGACGCCGCGTCCGGCGTGCTGTCGGGGGTACCCTGCGAGCGAGCCGAGCAGCTGGCGGCCACCATCGGAGCCGAGCTCATCCGCTGCGAGCTCGACGACCTCATCGCGACCGTCGCGGTCGAGGGCCGCGTCCTCGGCCTTCCGGTGTCGGCGTCGGCCCGCGCCGGGCCGCCCGCTTTCCCATGACGCGGCCGGGAACGCCGCGCCCGCTCTCAGCGATCACCCCCCTGTGCGGTGTGTATGGTGTGCAACGAAGAAAGGACCCCCGTGGCATCCACAGGCAAGAAGCTCGTCATCGTCGAGTCCCCGACGAAGATGCGCTCCATTCAGGGGTACCTCGGCGACGGATACGAGGTGCTCAGCTCGGTCGGGCACATCCGCGACCTGGCGAACAAGAAGGACATCCCGGCCGACAAGAAGGCCGCGTACGGCAAGTACTCGATCGACATCGACAACGACTTCGATCCCCTCTACGTCGTCAACGACCGCAAGACCAAGACCGTCGCCGAACTCAAGCGTGCGTTGAAGGGGGCCGACGAAGTCCTCCTCGCCACCGATGAGGACCGCGAGGGCGAGGCGATCGCGTGGCACCTGCTCGAGGTGCTCAAGCCCAAGGTGCCCGTCAAGCGCATGGTCTTCCACGAGATCACGAAAGACGCCATCCGCGCCGCCGTCGACAACACCCGCGAACTCGATCACGCCCTCGTCGACGCGCAGGAGACCCGGCGCGTCCTCGACCGGCTCTACGGCTGGGATGTCTCACCGGTTCTCTGGCGCAAGGTCGGCAGCGGTCGGGAAGGCGCGGCGTTGAGCGCCGGTCGTGTGCAATCCGCGGCCACCCGGATGGTGGTCGATCGCGAGCGCGAGCGGATGGCCTTCGTCACGGCCAGCTACTGGGACGTCGAGACGGGAGCGGTCAAGGGATCGCTCGCCGACGGTGCGCAGCCGTTCACCGCGCGTCTCGCGCGCCTGGACGGCGCCGCCCTCGCCCGCGGCACCGACTTCGACGACACCGGTCGATTGAAGAAGGCGGTCGTCGTCCTCGACGAGGCTCGGGCCCGTGCCCTGGCCGCCGCGCTGGAAGCGGCCGGCGAAGCATCCGTCTCGGGTCTGGAATCCAAGCCCGGCACCCGCAGCCCCAAGCCCCCCTTCACCACCTCGACGCTGCAGCAGGAGGCGGGGCGGAAGCTCTCGATGAGCGCCAAGCACGCCATGGGCGTGGCACAGCGTCTGTACGAAAAGGGCTACATCACCTATATGCGCACCGACTCGACGGCGCTGTCGGCCCAGGCGGTCACGGCGGCTCGTGCGCAGGCGGTGAGCCTCTACGGCGATAAGGCCGTACCGGCCAATCCCCGGGCGTACCGCAACAACAGCAAGAACGCCCAGGAGGCCCACGAGGCGATCCGCCCCTCGGGTGAGGATTTCCGGACGCCGTCCTCCGTGAAGGATCAGCTCGATCGCGACGAGCTGCGGATGTACGACCTCATCTGGAAGCGCACCATCGCCAGCCAGATGTCCGACGCCAAGTACGAGACGACGACGGTGACCGTCACCGCGGACGTCTCGGTCGACGGCGTCGTCCAGCGCGCCGAATTCACCGCGTCGGGCACCGTATACACCTTCAAGGGCTTCCTCGAGGCGTACGAGGAGGGCACCGACGAGAAGCGGGGTGATGCCCACCGCAGCGACGATCAGTCCCTGCCCGTGCTGAGCGTGGGCGACCAGGTGCGCCTCCGCGACATCGAAGCCAAGGGTCACGCGACGTCGCCGAAACCGCGCTACACCGAGGCGAGCCTGGTCAAGGCCCTGGAGGAGAAGGGGATCGGGCGCCCCTCGACGTTCGCGAGCATCATCGACGTGATCCTCGATCGCGGCTACGTCCGCAAGCGCGGACAAGCCCTCGTGCCCAGCTGGCTCGCCTTCAGCGTGGTGCGACTGCTCGAACAGCACTTCGCCGACCTCGTCGACTACGACTTCACCGCCGCCCTCGAGGACGACCTCGACCGCATCGCGCGTGGCGAGCAGCGTCGCACCGATTGGCTCCGCGCCTTCTATTTCGGCAACGAGGAGCACCCGGGCCTGCGCAACATCGTCGAGAACCTCGGCGAGATCGACGCCCGCGAGCTGAACTCCACCCGCATCACCGACACCGCCACCCTGCGTTTCGGCAAGTTCGGGCCCTACCTCGAGATCACCGATCCCGAGCAGCCCGAGGCCGAGCCGCGCCGGGTCAACATCCCCGACGACCTCGCCCCCGACGAGCTCACCCCCGAGAAGGTGCAGGAGCTGCGCGACGCCCCCGTCGCGGGCAACCGCGTCCTCGGCACCAACCCGGCCAACGGAAAGCTGGTCGTGGTCAAGGACGGCCGCTTCGGTCCCTACATCGAAGAGACCGAGCCCGAGGAGCCCGCCGAGGTCGACGAGGCCACCGGCGAGGTGATCGAGGAGGCTCCCAAGAAGGGCAAGAAGGATGCCGCCAAGGCGGCGCCCAAGCCCCGCACCGCGTCTCTCTTCGCGTCGATGACCCCCGACACGATCGACCTCGAGACCGCGCTGCGCCTGCTCGATCTGCCCCGCGTGGTCGGAGAGGATCCCGAGTCGGGCGAACCGATCACGGCGCAGAACGGGCGGTTCGGCCCGTACCTGAAGAAGGGGTCCGACTCCCGTTCGCTGGAATCGGAGCAGCAGATCTTCGATGTCACGCTCGAGCAGGCGCTGGCGCTCTACGCGCAGCCGAAGTACGGCGCTCGCAAGGCCTCCAGTGCGTTGAAGGAGTTCGACAACGATCCCGTCAGCGGCAAGCCCATCAAGCTGCGCGACGGCCGTTTCGGCCCGTACGTCACCGACGGCGAGACGAACGCCACCATTCCCCGGGGTGAGAACGCGATGGATGTCACCTACGAACGCGCCGTGCAGCTGATCGCCGACAAGCGCGCGAAGGGCCCGGCGCCCAAACGCACGACGCGACGCACCACCACCACCCGCAAGCCCGCGGCGAAGAAGAAGTGAGCTCCGGCGCCGCCGTGGCGTCGGAGGGGGAGCCCGCGGCATCCGGACTGTTCCTCACTCTGGAGGGCGGCGACGGCGCCGGCAAGACCACACAGGCGGCGCTGCTGGAGAAGTGGCTGACAGCGCAGGGTCGGCGAGTGGTCCGCACCCGCGAACCGGGTGGGACCGAGGTGGGGGTGCTCATCCGTGACATCGTGCTCCACCACCGCGGTGACGTCTCGCCGCGTGCCGAGGCGCTGCTCTACGCCGCCGACCGGGCCCATCATGTCGCGACAGTGGTGCGTCCAGCACTCGCCCGCGGCGATGTCGTGATCCAGGACCGCTATCTCGACTCCTCGGTCGCCTACCAGGGTGCCGGCCGGGTGCTCGGCGCCGGCGAGGTGCGCGATCTGTCGCTCTGGGCCACCGAGGGCCTGCTGCCCGACCTCACGGTGCTGCTCGACCTCGACCCCGCGGCGGCGCGCGCGCGTCGCGATGCCGACGACAAGCCGTTCGACCGTCTCGAAGCCGAGCAGGATGATTTCCACGCGAGAGTGCGCGGTGAGTTCCTCTCCCTCGCCGTCGCGGAGCCCGAGCGCTTCCTCGTGCTCGACGCCACCGCGCCTGCCGACGAGATCGCGGTCGCCGTGCGTACGCGCGTCGCCGCACTGCTGGACGCCCGCACATCGTGAGCAACCCCCCAGCCGGGGTGTCGGACGGGAAGATTAGGCTGAAGCCCATGGAGGCCACCGCGACCACGATCGGCACGGCGACCGATCCGTGGCGCGGCGTGTGGGGGCAGCCCGACGCCGTGGCCGCCCTTCAGGCCGCCGCCGCCGACCCCGGTGCGATGACGCACGCGTGGCTGCTCGTCGGGCCGCCCGGATCGGGCCGATCGACCCTCGCGTACGCGTTCGCCGCCGCTCTGATCGCAGAGCCCGGCGACGACGCCGCCGTCGGCCAGGTGCTCGCAGGCACCCATCCCGACCTGACGGCGCTGCGCACCGAGCAGGTCATCATCCGTATCGACGAGGCCCGGCGGCTGGTCGAGCGAGCGTACTTCGCGCCCTCCATCGGGCGGCACCGGGTCATCGTCGTCGAGGACGCCGATCGGATGGCGGAGCGCACGTCCAACGTGCTCCTGAAGGCACTGGAGGAGCCGCCCGAGCGGACGGTGTGGGTGCTGTGCGCGCCGAGCGACGCCGACCTGCTTCCCACGATCCGGTCGCGGGTCCGCACCGTGCGGCTGCGCGAGCCCGACGTCGCCGACGTCGCCGCTCTCATCGCGGCCCGCACCGGGGCGGCACCGGAGATCGCCGAGCAGTCGGCGCGGCACGCCCAGCGGCACATCGGCATGGCCCAGCGCTTGGCGAGCGACGACGCGGCGCGCCGGCGGCGCGCGGAGACCCTCGCCGGCGTCCTCTCCGTCCGCGGTGTGGGGGGCGCGGTCGATGTCGCCGCGCGCATCGTCGCGGCGGCCACCGATGACGCCAAGGCTCTCAGCGCCGAGCGCGACGAGGTCGAGCGTCTGCAGTTGCGGCGTACTCTCGGCATCGCCGAGGGAGCTCCCGTGCCGCCCGCCGTCCGCAGCCAGCTGTCCGCGCTGGAGGACGACCAGAAGCGTCGGGCCACCAGGAGCCTGCGAGACGGGATCGATCGCGTCCTGACCGACCTTCAGTCGCTGTTCCGCGATGTCCTCATGCGGCAGTTCGGCCGGGAGGACGACATGATCAATCGCGAGTTCGCTGATGACATCCGCGCTCTCGCCGATCAGTGGCAGCCTTCGCGCACGCTCGTCGTGCTCGATCAGATCTCCGAGACCCGGCGAAATCTCGAGCAGAACGTCGCCCCGACGCTGGCCATCGAGAGCATGTTGATCACCGTCGCCACCGGAAGGACCCCGTGACCCTCGTACCCCCTCGCCGCCGCCGCCGCCGCGTCGCGGCAGCACTCGCCACCGTCGTCGCGATGACGCTGGTGCTGTCGGGATGCGTGTACTCGCTGATCCCCGAGACCCGGGCGACGTCCACGGCGAGCCCCGCACCCGACACGGACGGCGTCGACCAGGAGCTGCTGCCGTTCTACGAGCAGACGCTGACATGGAGCGACTGCGGCGACGGCTTCGACTGCACCATGGTGCGGGCGCCGCTGGACTGGAGCGACCCGTCCGCCGGCGACATCCAGCTCTCCGTCGTCCGCCACCGGGCGACCGGGGGCGAGGCGATCGGCTCCCTGCTGACCAACCCCGGCGGGCCGGGTGCGAGCGGCGTCTCGCTCATCCGCGACTCCCTGGGCTTCGCCGTCGGTCAGCAGCTGCAGCAGAGCTTCGACGTCATCGGGTTCGACCCGCGCGGGGTGGGCGAGTCCACTGCGGTGCGGTGCTACGACGCCGCGCAGATGGATGACTACCTCTACCCCGGCGTCTCCGCGCCGCGCGGCAGCGACGAGTGGACCCAGGAGTGGCTCGCCCGCCACGAGGGGTTCGCCCAGGCGTGCGACGCCAACAGCGGCGGCATCCTTCCGCACATCACCACAGAGAACGCAGCCCGCGACATGGACCTCCTGCGCGCCGTCCTCGGCGATGAGCAGCTGAACTATCTCGGCTATTCGTACGGCACCTTCCTCGGCGCCACCTACGCCAAGCTCTATCCCGATCGGGTGGGCCGCCTCGTGCTCGACGGGGCGATCGACCCGGCGGCGTCGGGCTTCGATGTCAGCACGACGCAGGCGATCGGGTTCGAGTCGGCTCTGCGCGCCTACATGAGTGACTGTCTGACGAGCGACGACTGTCCGTTCCGGGGTTCGGTCGACGAGGCGATGGCCGATCTCGGTGCGCTCCTGGCCAGCGCCGACGCGGCCCCGCTCATCGCATCCGACGGGCGTGAACTCAACGCCGACGCCCTGACCACCTCCATCGTGGCGGCGCTGTACTCCCGCGACAACTGGACGTTCCTCACCACCGCCCTCAGCGACGTGCTGCAGGGCGACCCGGAGTTCGCGTTCGTGCTCGCAGACTTCTACTACAACCGCCAGGAGGGCCAGTACCTCGATAACTCCACCGAGGCCTTCCGGGCGTACAACTGCATGGACTATCCCGACGATCCCACTTTCGACGCGGACGAAGAAGCGGCCCAGGCCCAGCTCGAGGCGGAGGCCCCCACGATCGCGCCCTACTGGGCGGGACCCGACCCGTGCGACGCGTGGCCGTACCCGCCGACGGGTGTGCGTGAGGCGATCACCGCCGAGGGCGCTGCGCCCATCGTGGTGGTCGGCACGACCAACGATCCGGCGACGCCGTACGAATGGTCGGTGGTGCTGGCCGATCAGCTGGCCTCCGGGGTTCTCGTGACCCGCGTCGGGGAAGGCCACACCGGGTACAACAAGGGCAACGCGTGCGTCGACTCCGCCGTGGAGGCGTATCTCGTCGACGGGGTGGTTCCCGAGGACGGATTGCGCTGCGAGTAGCCGTGGGGTCGCGCCCGGCACGGTTCGCTCCGCGCCGGGCGAGGCTGTAAGATCGGTGATCGTGCATCGCGCGAGCGACGCGCGCCACCTTAGCTCAGTCGGCAGAGCGATTCACTCGTAATGAATAGGTCAAGGGTTCGATTCCCTTAGGTGGCTCCACTTTTCCGACCGGGCGCTGCGTGTCCGCGAGGGTCGGCACGCCGAATAAACTCACGGAGTGACCACCTCTGCCGACATCGCGGTGAACGCGGTGCTGGAGATCTTCAGCTGGGTGGGGCTGGGTCTCGGCGGTGTGGTGCTGTTGGTCGGTGTGATCCTCGCCCTCGCCGACGGCACGTGGGAGCCGGTCACGGTCATGATCGACGACGACGAGGACGGCGGTCGGATCGCCCGTTGGTTCGGATCCGACGGTGAGGTCGGCGAGGCGCACCTGACGCCCGAGCAGCTCCGGGTGCTGGACGGGCAGGACTCCGCCTCTGTGTTCGCCCGGCGCGACTCCTCCGGACGTGTGCGGCTGACCCGAGGGTCGTCGGTGGTGCGCTTCGTCGTCTGGTTCGGGGTGGGCCTCACCGGGCTGGGGCTGGTCGCCCTCGTGATCTCCTGGACCCTGCTGTTCGCGGCCGGCTGATGCGGTGGCCTCACCCGGATCCACACGCGCCGTCGTAGGCTCGACGCATGACCCGGGCGCTGTTCATCGTCGATCTCCAGAACGACTTCACCGAGCGCGGTGCACTCGGCGTGGCCGGGGGAGACGAGGTCGCCGCCCGGGTGACGGAGTTCCTTGCGAAGCACGCCGGTGACTACGCGCTCATCGTGGCCTCCCGCGACTGGCACGACCCCGACAACGACAACGGCGGTCACTTCTCCGAGAATCCGGATTTCGTCGACACATGGCCGCCGCACTGTGTCGGCGGTACGCACGGTGCGGAGTACGACGAGCTGTTCGACGCGTCGTCGGTCACCCATCATTTGAAGAAGGGGCAGGGCCGGCCCGCCTATTCGCTGTTCGAAGGATATGCGGATGACGGCGCCACGGCGGCCCAGCTGCTCGACTCCCACGGCATCATCGACATCGACGTCGCGGGGATCGCGACGGACTACTGCGTGCGAGCCTCGGCCTTGGACGCCCTCGCCGCCGGACGGCGGGTGCGGGTGCTGACCGACCTCATCGCCGGCGTCCACCCGGAATCCAGTGCCCGAGCGCTCGACGAGATCGAACGCGCGGGCGCCGAGCTCGTTCCCGCGCAGAGCTGAGTCAGCTGCGCGAGCCGGACTCGCGGTCGAACGGCGGAGGGCTGAGCCAATCCGGGATGCCGCTGCCGGGACCGTTCCCCGCGCCGGGTCCGGGCGACCCATTCTCGTCCGGCGTCGTCGGACTCGGCTCGGGGCTGGGCGACGGAGGCGTCGGAGACGGGGCGGTGTCGCCCTTCTCGTCGGCGTCGCCGCGCGGTGCCGGCGGGGTGACGCTCGGGCGTGGCGTCTTGGTCGCCTCGGTCGGACTCGGGCTCACGACGGGGGCGGGCGGTGTCTGCGGATCGGTCACCTGTGGGTCATCCGTTCGGAGATCGGTGTCCGATGCCGGCACCGAGTCCAGGACCGCGGTCGGCGCCGTGCCCGCATCCTCTGCGGTCTCCTCGGTGGGATCCGGCTCCGGCAGGATCCGTGCGGGCGTCGGTTCGGACACCACGGGAGTCAGCGAGCCGGCGGTCCCGAACGCGCCGGAGAGCGCGCTGACGACCCCGACGATGAGAAGCGTGGCCACGGCCGCTGTGCCCCAGAGGGCCGTCGCGCGGCGCGACCGCCGCGTGCGTTCGGTGCGCGTCGAGCGACGACTCGGGATGTTCTGCACCGGAAGCGGCGTGTGGTCTGCCATCGCGGCGACGCCGAGCGCGGTCGGCATCGTGGCGGGAAGCTCGGAGGTGTCGAGATCCCGGCCCGACGTCGCGGGCTGGAGGGCGACGTCGCGCGACGGTGCGGGTGTGGGCGCCGGCGAGGCCGGCGGCATGGCGATCATCACGCCGGTGCTGGTGAGGGCGGACGCGGCCACGGCGACATCGAGGGCGCTGGGGCGATCGCGGGGGTCGAGCGAGGTCATGGCGACCAGGAGCTCGCGCCAACCGTCGTCGAGGTCGGGCGGGATGGCCGGCGCCGACGCCAGCCGCGCCACGAGCGCTTCGGCGCCCGTGCCGCTTCGATAGGCGCGAAGGCCGGTGAGCGCTTCGATGATCACCAGGCCCAGGGAGAACACATCCACCGCCGGGGTGGGCGCGTCACCCCTGACCTGCTCGGGAGCGAGGTAGGCGGCGGTGCCCAGAACGAGGCCGGGCGAGGTGATCCGCGCGCTGTCGTGGAGATAGGCGATGCCGAAGTCGGCGAGCTTCGCGCGGAACTGTCGCATCGGCAGCGGAGAGGGCGAGAGCAGGATGTTGGAAGGCTTGATGTCGCGGTGGACGATCCCTGCGTCGTGCACCGTGTGCAGCGCATCGGCGAGATCCATCGTCAGCGCCGCGGCCGTCGCGGGGGGCAGCGGGCCACCGCTCAGGCATTGCGCCAGTGTCGGACCCTCGACGTACTCCATCACGAGGAAATCGCCGTCGCCCCCGGGAGTCTCATCACCGAGATGCGCATCCAGAAGGGTGACGAGCGACGGGTGGCTCAGCCCGGCGAGAAGCCGCATCTCCGACCGGACGCGCGGCTGGTCGTCGTCGATCGATCCCCGCATCCGCTTGATGGCGACCGTGCGCCCGAGAGCGACGTCCTCCGCACGGTAGACCCGCGCCATTCCGCCTTCGCCGATGCACTCGTCGACGCGATAACGCCCCGAAAGCAAGGGGGGTTCGGCCGGTGGCATACCTGAAACGCTACGCGGGGAGCAGGTGCGCTCCAGGGCCCTTGACGGATCGCCTCGACCGTGCAGGGGGGGTGGTCGCGGTGGGCCCCGTGGGGCTCGAACCCACGACCCGCGGATTAAAAGTCCGATGCTCTACCGACTGAGCTAGAGGCCCGCGGTTCCAGCCTAACGCTGTCGGGCTGGGTGACCGATCACGCGGAAACGACGCGACCGCCGGTGCCCACCTCGCCAGGCACCGGCGGTCGCCCCGCCCCATTCACCCGGCCGTACCCCAGATACGGCAGGGAGTATCAGATCACTGAGCCGGCGGCGTCAGGACCGAGTCGATCAGGTAGACCGTGGCGTTGGCGGTGACGACGCCACCGCAGATCACGCTGGCCTGGTTGACCATGAGCTCGTCGCCCGAGCCCGTCACCTCGAGGTCGGCGCCCTGGACCGTGGTCTGGGTGCCGACGACCTCGTCGGGCGACAGCTGACCGGGCACCACGTGGTACGTGAGGATCGAGGTCAGACCGGCGGTGTCAGTCTGGAGGGATTCCAGGGTCGCCGGGTCGAGCGCGGCGAACGCGTCGTTGACCGGAGCGAACACGGTGAACTCGTCACCGTTCAGCGTGTCGACGAGGTCGACCTCGGGGTTGAGCTGACCGCTGACGGCCTGCACGAGGGTGCTCAGCAGCGGGTTGTTCGATGCGGCCACCGCGACGGGCTCGGTCGACATGCCCTCGATCGAACCGGCGCCGTCGGGCACCTGCTCGGCGTAGGCCTCGCAACCGGGGCCGACGAGGTTGGCGGCCGGATCCATCGCCATGTCCTCTTCCATGGCGGGAGACGAGGCCTCGGTGGACGGCTCCATGGAGGGCTCCATGGTGTCTTCCGCGGTGCCGGCGCCGGACGAACAGGCGCTCAGCGCGAGCGTCGCAGCGAAGGCGAGGGAAAGACCGGCGGTGAGACGAGTCTTGCGTGACATTGCGTTCCTCCTGATAGTCGAAGCGGCACAGGCCGCGTCCCCGGTGCAGGGACCCCACTGGGTTCAGCGGGTACAACGGGTCCTTCGGAACCCCTCCCGGATCGGATGGGATGCGGCGGGCGTCGTGTTCTGGCAAACCGCTGAGCGCTTCGCAACGAACAGGTGTCGACCGAGCGCCGGAATCGGGATTCCGAGGGGAGTACGGCATGCTGTTGGATGTGGTGATCGACGGAGCCGACGTGCGCGAGGACGAACCGCACGCCGACCACGTCGGAGATCTCCTCCAGCAGATCGCGCAGGGCGACTCGGACGCCTTCACCCGGCTCTACGACATGCTGTCGCCGCGGGTGTTCGGTCTGATCCTGCGCGTGCTCGTCGACCGCTCCCAGAGCGAAGAAGTGCTCCAGGAGGTCTTCCTGGAAGTGTGGCAATCCGCTTCCCGCTTCGCCCCGAACAAGGGTCAGGGCAGAACGTGGGTGCTCACGATCGCACATCGCCGCGCGGTCGACCGGGTCCGGTCGTCGCAGTCGAGTTCCGATCGGGACATCCGTGTGGGCTATCGCGACCTCGGGGTCGCCCACGACACGGTCTCCGAGCACGTGGAGCTGCGCTTGGAAGCAGAAAAAGTCAATCGAGCGCTCGGAACCCTGCCGGATGCGCAGCGGGAGGCACTGACCCTCGCGTACTTCGGTGGTTACAGTCAGAGCGAAATCGCGGCGCTCGTGGGAGCGCCGCTCGGAACGATCAAGACCAGGATGCGGGACGGTCTCTCGCGACTGCGTGTGGAGATGGGGGTGACAACGTGAACGAACAGGAATTCGCCGAGCTTGCGGCCGGCTTCGCGCTCGACGCACTGTCCCCCGACGACGCGCAGGCGTTCGAGCAGGCGCGGATCGCGCATCCCGAGTGGGCTCACCATGTCGAGGACGCTCTCGAGTCCGCTGCGCTCCTCGCCGATGTCGTCCCCGCCGTCAGCCCGCCCGCGTCTGTCCGCGACACCCTCATGGCTCAGATCACCGGCGATGCCGCGATTGAGACGGAGATCTCCTCGGCCACCGGGCTGTTGGCCGCGGTGCAGGACACCTCGGCAAGTCCGAGCGCCGATGCTGCGCCGCCCGCCGGTCCTCGCACGGACGACCAGGACGCGCACCCCACCACGACGGGAGCGATCGCCGTCGTCCGACGCCGGTGGACGCGGGGCCTGCTTGCTCTCGCGGCGAGCTTCGTCCTCCTCGTCGCGCTCGGGTTCGGCGCCGCGTCGGTGAACGAGTATCTGAACCGTACTCCCGCTCAGGTGGCGCTCGCCGCCATCGAGGCCGCGCCCGATGCCGCCTCGGTGACCGCTGAGGCCGCCGACGGCGGTGTGGTGACGGCGCGCTGGTCGCCCTCGCTCGAGCAGGCGGTCGTCGTCACCGACGGCCTGCCGCAGCTCACCGACGATCAGGTCTTCGAGCTCTGGGTGCTCCGGGGTGATGAGGTCACCTCCGCAGGCACCTTCGAGCCCGCTCCCGGCGGGGAGGCCGTCGCGCTGCTGGAGGCGAGCTTCGAGCAGGGAGACACCATCGCGATGTCGGTCGAGCCCGCAGGCGGCTCTCCGACGGGTCTGCCCACATCCGACCCCCTGGTCGCGATCACCACCGACGCCTGAGACAGGCCGGCCCACGGGAGACGGGGGTAGCCTGGGGTGGGTGAGTGACGGATCGAGGGAATTCCACAAGCCGGTGCGCCGCCCCGCAGAGTTGTTCGATCGGGTGTTCGCCTCGCGCGATCCCGCTGAAGTCTCGCGGGTGGCCCACTCCACTGCTCAGGCCCTGCTGACACGGGTGCGCTCCGAGCCCACCGCCGAGATCGTGGATCGCCTCGTGGCCTTCACCGATCACCACGGGATCGACGACATCGCCGAGCTCTGGTCGCACGCGCCGGCGAAGAGCCTGCCGGGCGCGCTCTGGCGTCTGTACCTCCTGCAGCTCATGATCCACGACGACCCGCGTACCGCCGCACTGCTGTACGAGCGGGGGCGTGTGGAGCTCGCCTCGGCTGACGAGGTCATCGCCGGGGCTCCGACACCCGCCGGACCCGACGAGCTCGTCGAGCTCGTGGACACGCTGCTGCGCGGGCTCTTCCAGGGGGATTTCGCCGTCGCGCTGGAACGGGCCGCGGCGTTCTGCCGCGTGCAGGCGTCGGGGGCGAGCCACCTGGCGGACGACTACGAGACGACCGAACCCGACCGTGCTGCTGCGCTGACGACCCGGGCACTGCGCCTGACCGACTATGCGGCCGACCTGTCGGCCTGCGCGGGCCTGTGGCGCCGCGACGCGCTCACCTGAGCGGGAGACGTCAGTGCCGGGCCGCAGAACGCCTCTCGGCGCATGGCCGCTCGCAGCGGCAGAAGATGGAGCCCGGGGTTACTGCGGCCCGGCTAGAAGAGTCTAACCGACCTCGCGCGGGGGCTATTCCCGTCACCTTCCTTCCCTCACCTAGGCTCGAGGGATGACCCGGCGCCACGCCCTGCTGATCGACCCCGTCGCATCCGATGACGACCGCAGCGACTTCACCGCCACCCTCTCGGCTGTCGATCCGGCCGGACCGGTCCTGAGTCTCGGCGAGCTGAGCGCGCAGCGCGGCGACGGCGTCTTCGAATCCATCGGCGTCGTCGACGGGCACCCGCAGGAGGTCACGGCGCACCTGGAGCGCCTGGCGCATTCTGCGCGACTGTGCGACCTCCCGGCTCCGCACCTCGGTCAGTGGCGTGCGGCGGTGGCCGAGATCGCGACGCGATGCCCGGCAGGAGAGTACGTCATCAAGCTCATCCTGAGCCGGGGCGTCGACCACGGACCCGCACCGACGGCCTGGGTCACGGCGTCGCCCGCACCGGACTTCTCCCGGGCTCGCCGCGAGGGCGTGCGCGTGGTGACCCTCGACCGCGGTGTCGACAGCGGAGCCTCTGCCCGCGCACCCTGGCTGCTCCTCGGAGCGAAGACCCTGTCGTACGCGGTGAACATGGCCGCGATCCGCGAAGCGGGGCGCAGGGGAGCGGATGACGCCGTCTTCGTGTCATCCGACGGAATCGTCCTGGAGGCACCGACCGCATCGGTCATCGTCCGTTTCGGCGACCGCTTCGTCACCCCCGAGCCGGCAACGGGAATCCTCCACGGCACGACGCAGCTGAGCTTGTTCGCCTATCTCGCCGGACGGGGGTTCGACGTGGGATACGAGACCATCTCGGTCGATCGCCTGAGACACGCAGAGGGCGGATGGCTGGTCTCCAGCGTTCGGCTGGCGGCACCGATCGTCGCGGTGGACGACCGCGAGATCGCCCTGGACACCGCCCTGACGGCATCCATGACCGAGTACCTTCTGTCGCCGCGCGACTGACGACCGCGCCCCGCGCGACAGTGCTCTCGCCGCGCGACGGGCCGAGCCCCCCAGCAGGGCGCGCCGCGCGGCGGAGGTGTGCGAGGTCTTTATCCGAAGCGACCCGAGACGTAGTCCTCGGTGGCCTGCACCGACGGCGTCGTGAAGATCGTGGTGGTGTCGTCGTACTCGATGAGCTTGCCGGGCTTGCCGGTGCCGGCGATGTTGAAGAACGCCGTCTTGTCCGACACCCGCGACGCCTGCTGCATGTTGTGGGTGACGATGACGACGGTGTATTCGTTCTTCAGCTCGGCGATGAGCTCCTCGATGGCGTAGGTCGAGATCGGGTCGAGGGCCGAGCAGGGCTCGTCCATCAGCAGCACCTGCGGTGACACGGCGATGGCGCGCGCGATGCACAGACGCTGCTGCTGGCCGCCCGACAGGCTCGAACCGGGGCGCTCGAGGCGGTCCTTGACCTCGTTCCAGAGGTTGGCGCCCTTCAGCGACTTCTCGACCAGACCATCGGCATCGGATTTCGACAGCCGCTTGTTGTTCAGCTTCACCCCGGCCAGCACGTTGTCGCGGATCGACATCGTGGGGAAGGGGTTCGGCCGCTGGAACACCATGCCGATCTGACGCCGGACCAGCACCGGATCGACGTTCGAGCCGTACAGGTTGTCTCCGTCGAGCAGCACATCGCCTTCCACGCGAGCGCCGGGGATGACCTCGTGCATGCGGTTCAGCGTGCGTAGGAACGTCGACTTGCCGCAGCCCGACGGGCCGATGAACGCGGTGACACTGCGGGGCTCGATGTTAAGGGAGACGCCTTCGACGGCGAGGAAGTCGCCGTAGTAGACGTTCAGGTCGTTGACTTCGATGCTCTTGGACACGATTCCTCTGATTCGGGTGGAGAAGGGGGTCAGCGGCCCTTGGAGGGCGCGTAGAAGTTGGCGATCACGCGCGCGACGATGTTCAGCGCCATCACGATCAGGATGAGGACGAGGGCGGCAGCCCACGCGCGGTTGATGTACGCCTCGGCCGGGATGCCCTGGTTCATGAACTGTGTGTACGTGAACACCGGGAGGGTCATCATGCGCCCCTCGAACAGGTTGTAGTTCATGCTCGTGGTGAAGCCGGCGGTGATGAGAAGGGGCGCGGTCTCGCCGATGACGCGGGCGATCGAGAGCATGATGCCGGTGACGATGCCGCCGATCGCCGTGGGGAGGACCACCTTGGCGATGGTCAGCCACTTCGGTACGCCGAGGGCCAGCGACGCTTCACGCAGCTCGTTCGGCACGAGCCGCAGCATCTCCTCGCACGACCGGACGACGACGGGGATCATGAGTACCGACAGCGCGATCGCACCCATGATGCCGAGCCGGATGCCCTGGCCGAAGAAGATGACGAAGAGGGCGTAGGCGAACAGGCCTGCGACGATCGAGGGGATGCCGGTCATGACGTCGACGAGGAAGGTGATGCCCCGCGCCAGGCGCTTGCCGTCGCCGTACTCGACGAGGTAGATCGCGGTGAACAGCCCGATCGGGATCGAGATGACCGCGGCCGCGCCGGTGATGAGGAGGGTTCCCACGATGGCGTGGAGCGCGCCGCCGCCCTCGCCGACGACGTTGCGCATCGAGGAGGTGAAGAACTCTGCCGAGAGCCCTGCGATTCCGTTGGTGATCGCGGTGAAGGCGAGGGAGACCAGCGGCACCATCGCGATGGCGAAGGCGGTGGTGACGATGCCCGTCACGAGCCGGTCCACGGCCTTGCGGCGGCCTTCGACGAAGCTCGACACCACGGTGATCAAGACCAGGTAGGCCAGGGCTGCGACGACCGCGAAACCGGCGACGTTGAAGCTTCCCTCGGGGGCCAGGGCGAGGATGCCGAAGAAGATCAGGCTGAGCAGGATGCTCGCGCCGAGGATGCCCCAGGGAGCCCACTTCGGCAGGCGACCGGTGGTGATCCGCTGGTCGACGGCGAGCGGGGGAGCCGAGGGGGTCTCGGTCGGGGGAGCGGAGGTGAGGGCCATGTCAGTTCGCTCCCGAGAATTCCTTGCGCCGGCTGACGACCCAGCGGGCGAGCGCGTTGACGGCGAAGGTGACGATGAAGAGGATGAGGCCCGTCGCGATGAGGACGTTGACGTTGACCCCGTAGGCCTCGGGGAAGGTCAGCGCGATGTTCGCGGGGATCGTGCTGGGGTTCTCCGAGGTGAAGAGGCGGAACGTGACCACGCCGGTGGCGGAGAGCACCATGGCCACGGCCATCGTCTCGCCGAGGGCGCGGCCGAGACCCAGCATCGAGGCCGAGACGATTCCGGAGCGGCCGAAGGGGAACACCGCCATCCGCACCATCTCCCAGCGCGTGGCGCCGAGGGCGAGGGCCGCCTCCTCGTGGAGGACCGGGGTCTGCAGGAAGATCTCTCGACAGATGGCGGTGATGATCGGCGTCACCATGACGGTGAGCACCATCGCGGCGGTGAAGATCGTGCGGCCCGTGCCCGAGACGGGGCCGGCGAACAGCGGGAACCAGCCCGCGTTGTCCACGAGCCAGGTGTAGACCGGCTGCACGGCGGGCGCGAGGACGAGGATGCCCCAGAGGCCGAAGACGACCGACGGGACGGCAGCCAGGAGGTCGACGATGTAACCGAGGGTCTGCGCCAGGCGGCGCGGAGAGTAGTGGGAGATGAAGAGGGCGACCGCGACGGACAGCGGCACGGCCATCACGAGCGCGAGGAGGGAAGCCCAGAGGGTCCCGAAGGCAAGGGGCCAGACGTACGACCAGAAGGTCGAGGTCAGGATCGACGCGTTCTCGCTCGTGGCGGTGAGACCGGGGATCGACTGGACGATGAGGAAGATCGCGACCGCGGCGAGGGTCACGAGGATCATCGAGCCGGCGAAGAGTGCTGTTCCCGAGAACCAGCGGTCGCCGGGCCGCTGCTTCGGCTTCGCGCGGTCTTCGACCGCCGGGGGAGCCAGAGTGGTCATCTCATCCTGTTCTCGGGTGGGGTGCGGATGTTCTCCCGGGGGAGAGGAATGGTGTCCGACCCGCCGAAGCGGGTCGGACACCATCGTGTCACTCCGTGACGATCAGGTCGATCGCAGCCTGCATGGTCTCGCGCTGCGTGTCGGAGATCGGCGCAGAACCGGCGGCGGCCGCGGCCTCGTCCTGGCCCTCGGGGCTGATGGCGTACTCGAGGAAGCCCTTCACCAGCGGTGCCTGAGCCGGGTCCGCGTACTCCTCGCAGGCGATGCTGTACGCGACGAGGACGATGGGGTACGCAGCCTCGTCGGGCGTGCGGTCGATCGCGACGGCGAGGTCACCCTCGGTGCGTCCCTCTTCACGCGGCGACGCGTCGACGATGGCCGCAGCGGCCTCGGGCGAGAAGGCGATGAACTCATCCCCGACCTGCACGGAGACCTGACCGAAGCCCTCGGCGCGCGACGCGTCGGCGTAGCCGATGGTGCCGACGCCGCCCTCGACGGCGGCCACGACACCGGAGGTGCCCTGCGCGGCCTCGCCGGACTGCAGCGGCCACACGCCGTCGGGCTCATAGGTCCACACGTCGGGGGCTGCCTGGTAGAGGTAGTCGGTGAAGTTCTCGGTGGTGCCGGAGTCGTCGGCGCGGTGAACCGGGGTGATCTGCTGGTCGGGCAGCTCGACGCCCTCGTTGGTCGCGGCGATGGCCGGGTCGTTCCAGTTGGTGATCTCGCCCGCGAAGATGCCCGCGATGGTGGCGGCATCCATGTTCAGCTCCTCGACACCCTCGAGGTTGAAGATCACGGCGATGGGGGAGATGTACGCCGGCAGCTGGATGATGCCGGATCCGTCGACGCACCCGTCGAAGGGGCCCTCTGCGATCTCGTCGGCGGTGAAGGCGCGGTCGGATCCTGCGAAGGCGACCGCTCCGGCCTGGAACGAGTCACGGCCGGCGCCCGAGCCCGAGGGGTCGTAGCTGACGGTCACGTCGGGGTTGGCGGTCTGGAAACCGGCGCCCCACGTCTGGACCGCGACTTCCGAAGCGGAGGAACCCGCGCCGACGAGCTCGCCCGAGAGGGTCGACTCCGAGGCGTCGGAGGAGTCGCCGCCGGCGGGGGCGGTCTCGTTGGCGGCGCAGGCGGTGAGCGTCAGCGCCGCGACGGCCGCGACGGCGCCCAGCTGAGCAATGCGAGAGATCTTCACTGTGTGAATCCTTCGGGTTGGGGAATGGATGCCCGGTGCAGGGTCCGGAGGGCACGCTAAGCATCGACTCTTAAGAGAGTGCGCTGAGACGGTGAACGGCAGGTGAACGACCCCCTGCCCGCAGCGACCGGTCGCGTCACCTTCTCTCGCTACGATCCGAGGCATGCCCGAATCGGACCCGATCCCCCTCCACCCGGGGAACGATCGCCACCAGTCCGAGCTCGACCGTGCCGGCACCGCCCCGCCCGCTCGGACGCTGTGGGACATCGTCCGCGAGACCGCCGCCCGCCACCCCGAGGCCTCCGCGATCGATGACGGGTCGACCGCCCTCAGCTACCGCGAAACGGTGCGCACCGCCGGGCGTCTCGCGCTCCGGCTGCAGGGGGCAGGGGTGACGCGCGGTGATCGCATCGGAGTCCGGATCGCCTCCGGCTCCAAGGATCTGTATCTCGCGATCCTCGGGATCCTCGCCGCAGGAGCTGCGTACGTGCCGGTCGACGCCGACGACCCGGACGAGCGGGCCCGTCTGGTCTTCGGCGAGGCCCGGGTCGCCGGGATCCTCACCGACGGCCTGGTGTTCGTCGGCGATGACGTCGCGCGCCAGGCGTCGTCTCGTCCGGACGCCCCCGCCGGTCGGGGAGCTTCCCGGGTGCCGACCGACACCGCTGCGCTCGCACTGCTCGAGCCCCCGACGCCCGACGACGACGCGTGGGTCATCTTCACGTCCGGCTCCACAGGCGTGCCGAAGGGCGTCGCCGTCACGCACCGGTCGGCCGCGGCGTTCGTCGACGCCGAGGCGCGCCTGTTCCTCCAGGATGCGCCGCTCGGGCCCGACGACCGTGTGCTGGCGGGATTGTCGGTGGCCTTCGACGCCTCCTGCGAGGAGATGTGGCTCGCCTGGCGGCACGGCGCGTGCCTGGTTCCCGCGCCGCGTGCGCTCGTGCGGTCGGGTGAGGATCTCGCACCGTGGCTCATCCGGCAGGGGATCACCGTGGTCTCGACCGTACCAACGCTCGCGGCGATGTGGCCTCAGGATGCGCTGGAGAGCGTGCGGCTGCTGATCTTCGGCGGCGAGGCGTGCCCGCCCGAGCTCGCTGCGCGTCTGTCGGTGGAGGGACGCGAGGTGTGGAACACCTACGGCCCCACCGAGGCGACCGTGGTCGCCTGCGCAGCCCCGCTCGGCGGCGAGGGGCCGGTGCGGATCGGTCTGCCTCTGGACGGCTGGGCGCTCGCGGTCGTGGACGCCGAGGGCGTGCGGGTCGCGCCGGGCGAGATCGGCGAGCTGATCATCGGGGGCGTCGGCCTCGCCCGTTACCTCGACCCCGCCAAGGACGCCGAGAAGTACGCGCCGTTCGCAGAACTGGGCTGGGAACGGGCCTATCGATCGGGCGACCTCGTGCGGTACGACCCCGAGGGGTTGGTGTTCGTCGGTCGCGCCGACGACCAGGTGAAGGTGGGCGGCAGAAGGATCGAGCTCGGCGAGGTCGAGGCGGCACTGCAGGACATTCCCGGTGTCGCCGCGGCTGCGGCGGCCGTGCGCACCAGCGACGCCGGCGTCCCCCTCCTCGTCGGCTACCTCGTCGCCCCTGCGGATCTGGATCGGGGCGCTGCCCGCGCCTTCCTCACCGAGCGCCTTCCTGCGGCGCTCGTGCCGCTCCTCGCCGTCGTCGACGACCTTCCGGTACGCACCTCGGGCAAGGTCGACCGCGCTGCACTTCCCTGGCCGCTTCCGGGCGTCGAGCTGGATGTCAGCGACCTCTCACCGGATGAGGTGTGGCTGGCCGCGCAGTGGCAGGCAGTGCTCGGGATGCCGGTGGCCGACCGGGAGGCCGACTTCTTCGACCTGGGCGGCGGCTCGCTCGCTGCGGCTCAGCTGGTGTCGCGGCTGCGAGCCCGGGTGCCGGAGTTCTCCGTCGCCGACATCTACGACGTGCCCCGGCTCGGCGCGATGGCGAAGGCCGTCGGAGCCGTGGCCGAGGACGCCCGCACCGACTTCCATCGGCCGAGGCCGACCCCGCGCCGAACCCAGTGGGCGCAGACGCTGCTCGCGGTGCCGCTGTTCGTGCTCAGCGGCATCCGGTGGCTGCTGTACCTCCTCACCGCCTCGGCGCTTCTTCAGCTCGTCCCGGGATTCGAGGTGCTCCCGACCGCGCCGTGGCCGATGCTCCTGACGGGACTGCTCCTGTTCGCCACGCCCTTCGGTCGCATGGCGATCGCCGCCGCGGCGGCGCGACTGCTCCTCGCCGGGGTGAAGGCGGGCGATCACCCTCGCGGGGGCGGTGTGCATCTTCGGCTGTGGCTCGCCGAGCAGATCGCCGACCAGGTGGATGCGGTCGGGCTGGCCGGCGCCCCCTGGGTGGTCTACTACGCCAGGGCCCTCGGGGCCACGGTGGGCCGGGGCGTCGACCTGCACACCCTGCCGCCGATCACCGGCATGCTCGTCATCGGCGACGGTGCGGCGATCGAGCCGGAGGTGGATCTGACCGGCACCTGGATCGACGGCGACGTCGTGCGGATCGGACCGGTGCGCATCGGGGCGGATGCCACGGTCGGCGCGCGGTCGACGCTGGCCCCGGGCACCCGCATCGGACAGCGCGCCGAGATCGCACCCGGGTCCGCGGTGTTCGGGCGGGTCAAGGCCGATCAGTCGTGGGCCGGGTCGCCCGCTGTCCGGGTGGGGGAGATCGCGCCGGAGTGGCCGGTCGAGCGCGCCCCCGCGCCGACCCGGTGGCTGTGGGCCTACGCCGCGTCATCCGTTCTGCTGGCCCTCCTTCCGATCGTCGCGTTCGCCCTCGGTGGGCTGGTCGTGGCCGCGGGGATCCGAGGGGCGGATGACCTCGGCACCGCGTTCCTCGGCGCGCTCGCCCTCCTCGTCCCGGGAGTCCTCGTCGCCGGTGTCGTCTTCGCCGCCGCCGTGGTCATCGCGGTTCGCCTGCTGTCTCTCGGCCTCCGCGAGGGCACCTTCCCGGTGCGGAGTGCGAACGGTTGGCGCGCCTGGACCATCGAGCGACTGCTCGACTCCGCCCGCACGATCCTCTTCCCGCTCTACTCGAGCCTCTTCACGCCGGTGTGGCTCCGGCTCCTCGGCGCCCAGGTCGGGAAGGACGTCGAAGCGTCGACCGTGCTGCTTCTGCCGTCGATGACCCGCATCGAAGACGGGGCGTTCCTCGCCGACGACACGATGGTGGCGTCCTACGAGCTGCGGCGCGGCTGGGTGCGGATCGGCGCGGTGCGCATCGGCAAGCGCGCCTTCCTCGGCAACTCCGGCATGGCCGCGCCCGGGCACCGCGTGCCCCGCGACGGCCTCGTTGCGGTGCTGTCGTCCGCGCCGCGCAAGGCGAAGGCCGGATCGTCGTGGCTCGGCTCGCCGGCCGTGCGCCTGCGACGGGTCACCGCGGACGGAGACGACGCGCGCACCTACCACCCGCCGGTCCGGCTGCGCGTCGCACGGACGCTGTGGGAGCTGTGCCGGTTCGTGCCCGTCATCGTCACCTGCGGCATCGGGTTGGGGGTGCTCTTCGTCCTCGCCGCGCTGTGGGAGGCGGCCCCGATCGCCGCCCTGCTGCTCTCGGGTGTCGTGCTTCTGGCCGCAGGAGCCGCGGCAGCGCTCGTGACCACCGTGGCGAAGTGGCTCATCGTCGGATCGATCCGCGCGGGCGAGTCCCCCCTGTGGTCGAGCTTCGTCTGGCGCACCGAGGTGTCGGACACCTTCACCGAGATGGTCGCCGCACCCTGGTTCGCCCGGGCGGCCGCCGGCACTCCGGCCCTGGCCGTGTGGCTGCGAACCCTCGGGGCTCGAATCGGTCGGGGAGTGTGGTGCGACAGCTACTGGCTCCCCGAACCCGATCTGGTCACCCTCGGCGACGGCAGCACGGTCAATCGCGGGTGCGTCGTGCAGACCCACCTGTTCCATGATCGAATCATGAGTATGGACACGGTCACCCTCGAGCCCGGCGCGACCCTCGGTCCGCATAGCGTCATCCTGCCGGGCGCGGTGATCGGCTCGCACGCGACGGTCGGCCCGGCGTCTCTGGTGATGCGCGGCGAGGCCGTGCCCGTGGGGTCACGATGGAGCGGAAATCCGATCGGACCCTGGCGTGCGGTGAAGGTGCGCGCCTACCAGTCGACCTCGTGATGTCCCCGATCTCGTGACCCCGGTCTCGGTCTACACCCCCGACAGCGGGGACGCCGCCTTCGACGTCGAGTCGTACGACCTCGACCTGACGTACCGCGTGCGCACCAACCGCCTCGACGGGCGGGCGCTTCTGAACGCCGTCGCGGCCCTCTCGACGCGTCAGGTGCGCTTGGATCTCGTCGGCCTGCGGGCGGTCTCGGTGCGCGTGGACGGCGACCCGGTGGCGTTCCGTCAGGACTCCCGCGCTCTTCACCTCACCCTGGCCGCGCCGTTGGAACCGGGGGAGCGGTTCTCCATCGACGTCGCCTACGGCGGTGCACCGCGACCGCGCCGAACCCGCTGGGGGACGCTCGGGTGGGAGGAGCTCGATGACGGCGCGCTCGTCGCCGCGCAGCCCACCGGTGCGCCGACCTGGTTCCCGTGCAACGACCGCCCCGACGACCGGGCGACCTACCGCGTGACCCTGGCGACGGACGCGCCGTACCGCGCCATCGCGACCGGGGTGCCGGTGGACGTCCGGCGCCGCGGACGGCTCGAATCCCGCACCTTCGAGCTGCGCGTTCCGACGCCGACCTACCTCGTGGCCGCGCACGTCGGGCGCTTCACCACCAGCGCGGTGACCATTCCGGGTGTGGTGGCGGAGCTGGTCCATCCCCCCGAACTCGCCGAACGCGCCGGGCGGGCTTTCGCTCCGCTGCCGCGGATGATGGCGGTCTTCGAGGATGTCTTCGGCGCCTACCCCCAGGAGCGCTGCGCGATGGTCGTCACCCCGGACGTCCTGGAGATCCCGCTAGAGGCACAGGGGATGGCGCTGTTCGGCGTCAACCACCTCGCGCCGTCGTTCGAGCGCCTCATCGCCCACGAGCTCGCCCACCAGTGGGTGGGCAACAGCGTCGGTCTCCGCGACTGGAGCGACATCTGGCTGAACGAGGGGTTCGCCTGCTACGCCGAGTGGTTGTGGTCCGAGCGCTCCGGCGGGGCGAGCGCGGACGCCCACGCCGCCGCGCACTGGGAGCGGGTGGCCGCCGAGCCGGCCGATCTGATCCTCGCCGATCCCGGTCCGGAGGCGATGTTCGACGATCGCGTCTACAAGCGCGGAGCGCTGACGCTGCACGCGCTGCGCTCCGCCGCCGGCGACCCGGCGTTCTTCCGCTTCCTGCGGCGCTGGACCACCGTGCACCGCCACCAGGTGGTCGGCACCCACGAGTTCCGTCTCGCCGTCGCCGAGTCGTTCGGGCCCTCCGGGGAAGCGCTCCTCTCGCGCTGGATCGACGGCGTCGCCCTCCCGCGGCGTCACTGACGGAGGATCGCCGCGCTGACGACGAGATCCGAGGTCGCCAGGACGTCCCATCCCTCGGCCGGCCCGCGGCGGCCGGGGAGCGTCGCCGACCAGGTGCCGTCCGGCCTCTCGCGCACGACGACGCGCCCAGGGTCCACGGCGAGGCCCCGGCCGTCCGCTTTCAGCGCCGCCTCGATCCGGGTCCACTCGCGGACGGTGCCGCGCCGTCCCGGAACGGGCACCCCGTCCCATCCGGCCCTGTCGCGTACGGGATCGAGCCGCGCTTCGGCATCGATGCCGAACCCGAGGGTCCCCGCGGCGGGCGTGACGGCCGCGACCGCGATGCGTCCGGCATAGGCCACCGATCCGCGCAGGTCCGTGCCCTCCAGCACGATCTCACCGTGCGGGCCGCCGCAGCGAGGACAGGGGTTGCGGACGCGAAGAGCCGGTGGGTCTCCGGCCAGTTCGGCGATCATGCCCCAGGCGACGTCGCGACGCGGCATCCCCTCGGGCACGCGCGCCCAGCGAACGGCGAATCCGGATGGATGCGACCGCGCAGCCCTCATCGCGCCCGACCTGCGATCACTGCGCGGGCGTGAAGGTCTCGATCGAGAGGAGGCCGGAACCCGGTGCGTCGGCGGAGACATGGAGGATGGAGTACCCGGCCGGCTCGAGCGGCGGTGTCTTGGCCAGCATCCCAGGAAGCGTCCCCGTCGCGAGCACGACCTCACTGAGGATCGTGGGCAGCACCGGGCGGTGACTCACGAGGACGACGGGCCTGCGACTGCGGACCCGCTCGCCGATGACCCGGCGCACGTCCGCCGATCCCTCGTCCCAGGCGTCCTCGCTGATGTTCCGGCAGAGCTCCACCTTCCGCCCGGCCGCGGCGGCGAAGGGGGCGACCGTCTTGACGCAGCGGACGGCGGGACTGGAGAGCACCTGTCGGACGCCGAACGCCTGCAGCTGGCCGACGAGTGCCGTGGCCTGGCGCTTGCCCCGCACGGTCAGCGGCCGGTCGGTGTCCTTTCCGTCCCAGTCCTCCCGCGCGAGCGCCTTGCCGTGCCGGAGGACCACGACCGGGAACGTCCGCGGCGGATCGCCCTCGCGGAGGGCGAGGAACCGCTCGAGGATGTCGATGTCGACCGGGTAGCTGAGCAGCTTCAGCGCCTTCTTCGGCGACCGCCACTCCAACGCTGCGATCTCGCGATTCGGCACGAACGAGGAGGTGCGGATGGCCGTCTCGGTCGCCTCCGCCGCCCAGTAGTGCACCACCTTCTCGCGCTTGCTCGGCAGGTGATAACGGGACACTCCGACGGGTGCGCCGAGGCTCACCTTGATCCCGGTCTCCTCGTGGATCTCGCGCGCCGCCGTCTCGGGGAGGGTCTCGCCCGGGTCGACCTTGCCCTTCGGGAGCGTGATGTCGCGGTATTTCGTGCGATGGATGAGGAGGATCCGAAGCTTCCCCTCCACCAGGCGCCAGACCACGCCGCCTGCCGCCCAGACCGTGTCGGCCGTCATCGCACCGCCCGTGCGCGCCGACGGCGCTGCACGTTCGTCATGGTCCGGTCCTGCAGATCGATCAGTGCCTTGCCGTCCTCGTCTCGGCTGTGGCGGGTCCACTCGCCCTCGGGGCCGAGCCACCAGGAACTCGTCCGGTCGTTCATCGCGAGGTCGAACAGGTCGGAGAGCTCCTTCAGATGCTGTTCGGCCGTGACGCGGACGAGCGCCTCGACACGTCGGTCGAGGTTGCGGTGCATCATGTCGGCGCTGCCGATGAAGACCTGCGGGTCGCCGTCGTGCTCGAACGAGAAGATGCGCGAGTGCTCCAGGTAGCGGCCCAGGATGCTGCGGACGGTGATGTTCTCGCTCATGCAGGGCACACCGGGCTTGAGCGAGCAGATGCCGCGCACCCAGATGTCCACGGGCACGCCGGCCTGGCTCGCCCGGTAGAGGGCGTCGATGATCTGTTCGTCGACCATGGAGTTGACCTTGATCCGGATGCGGGCGGGCTTTCCCGCCAGCGCATTCCGGCGCTCCCTGTCGATCAGGCGCAGCAGACCCTTGCGCAGGTGCAGGGGAGCGACGAGGAGGCGCTTGAACTTCTTCTCGATCGCGTAGCCCGAGAGCTCGTTGAACAGGCGCGTGAGATCGCGCCCGACCTGATCGTTGGCGGTGAACAGGCCGAAATCCTCGTAGATCCGGCTGGTCTTGGGGTTGTAGTTGCCGGTGCCGACGTGGCTGTACGAGCGCAGCACCCCGTCCTCCTCGCGGATGACGTGGGCGAGCTTGCAGTGGGTCTTCAGCCCCACCAGGCCGTAGACGACGTGGACGCCGGCCTTTTCGAGCTTGCGCGCCCAGACGATGTTGGCCGCCTCGTCGAACCGCGCCTTGACCTCGACCAGAGCCAGCACCTGCTTGCCGGCTTCGGCCGCGTCGATCAGGGCCTGCACGATCGGGCTGTCTCCCGAGGTGCGGTACAGCGTCTGCTTGATGGCGAGCACGTGCGGGTCTTTGGCCGCCTGCTCGAGGAACGCCTGCACGCTGGTCGCGAAGGATTCGTACGGGTGATGGACCAGCACGTCGGCTTTGCGGATGGCGGAGAAGATGTCGGCGCGTTCGTTGTTGTCGCCGGGCTGGAACGCCACCGCCGTGGTGGGCAGGTGCGGCTTGTAGTGCAGCTCGGGGCGGTCGATCCGCGACAGATCGAAGAGCCCTCGCAGGTCCAGCGGCCCCGGAAGGCGATAGACCTCCTGGGCGGTGATGTCGAGCTCGCTGAGGAGGAGGTCCAGCGTCAGATCGTCCATGTCCTCGGTGACCTCGAGGCGGATGGGCGGGCCGAACCGGCGGCGCAGGAGCTCGGCCTCGAGCGCCTGGATGAGGTTCTCGGTCTCATCCTCCTCGATCGTCATGTCCTCGTTGCGGGTGAGGCGGAAGGCGTGATGGTCGAGGATCTCCATGCCGGGGAAGAGATCGTCCAAGTTGTGGGCGATCAGGTCCTCCAGCGGCAGGTAGCGCACGCGCTCGCCGTCTCGGGCGACCTCGACGAACCGCGGCAGCATTGGCGGCACCTTCAGTCGCGCGAACTCTTGCCGACCCGTGCGGGCGTTGCGGATGCGGATGGCGAGGTTCAGCGACAGGCCGGAGATGTAGGGGAAGGGATGGGCCGGGTCCACCGCGAGAGGCATGAGCACGGGGAAGACCTGCGCCTGGAAGAAGTCGTACAGGGCGGTGCGCTCATCGGCGCTGAGATCGTCGTACGAGAGAATCTCGATCCCCTTCTCGGAGAGCCCCGGCCGTACCAGGCTCGTCCAGGCGTCGGCGTGCCGGAGCTGGAGGTCATGCGCCGCCGAGGAGATGTCGGCCAGCACCTCCTGGGGGGAGCGACCGACATTGGTGGGGACCGCGAGGCCGGTGATGATGCGTCGCTTCAGCCCTGCGACGCGCACCATGAAGAACTCGTCGAGGTTGCTGGCGAAGATGGCCAGGAAGTTCGCCCGCTCGAGCACCGGGAGCGAGGGGTCTTCGGCGAGCTCGAGGACCCGCTGATTGAACGCGAGCCAGCTCAGCTCGCGATCGAGGTACCGATCGTCGGGGAGCTCGGAGTCGAATGCCTCGGGAACGTCGAAGTCGTCGTCATCCGCATCGCCGAGGCCGGCGTCGAGCACGTCGTGTTCGATCATCCCCACATCATTGCAGGGAGAGGTGTCGGTCGCGTGAACAGACCCGTGCCCGACCCGCGGTCCCCCGGTCCCGACGGGCGGTCAGGCCTCCGTGCGCTCCCGGTTCGCCGTCCGGTCGCGGGGGGCGGGGACCTGGTCGTCCTCGTAGACGTTGAACCGATAGCCGACGTTGCGCACCGTGCCGATCAGCTGCTCCAGATCGCCGAGCTTCGCCCGCAGTCGCCGGACGTGCACGTCGACGGTGCGGGTACCCCCGAAGTAGTCGTAGCCCCACACCTCGCTCAGCAGCTGCTCGCGGGTGAACACCCGCGAGGGGTGCGTGGCGAAGAAGTGCAGGAGCTGGAACTCCTTGTAGGTCAGATCCAGTGGTTTGCCGTGCACCTTGGCGGAGTACGACGACTCGTCGATGCTGATGCCGGAGGTCTGGATGCGGGTGGAGACCTGCTCCTTGGAGACCCGGCCGATCGCCAGGCGGACGCGGGCGTCGACTTCGGCGGGGCCCGCGGTGACCAGGATGACGTCGTCGACCCCCCAATCGGTGGACACCGCCGTCAGGCCGCCCTCGGTGACGACGAGGACGAGGGGTGCGTCCAGGCCCGTGGTGTTGAGGATCTTGCAGAGCGACTTGGCGCCGACGAGGTCGACGCGGGCGTCGACGAAGATGACGTCGGCTGCGGGGGCGTTGACGAGCTGAGCCGGTTCGGCGGGGATGAGCCGCACGCGATGACTGAGCAGTTCGAGGGCAGGCAAGACAGGTCCTGCTCCCTGCGTGGAGCTCAACACCAGAAGCTGTGCCACTCGCTGGACCGTCCTCCCGACGCTCTGCGGCGTCGTGCACTTTGACTTCACGTCGTGAAGCCCAGTGTAGAGCGTGGCGAGATCCGGCCCGACGCGGTCGGCGTGCGGGGGTGTTCTCGCCTCGGCGATAGGACACAATGAAGGAGATGTCCGAGATCGAGCTCGTTCCCCGTCGCACCATCGGCGGGGTCATCGCCGTGTGGGTGTTCGCGGCGGTCGCCGGAGTGGCGATCGGGGTGCTCGTCCCGGTGGAGTGGCGGGCCGCGTGGTTGACGGTCAGCCTCGGCGGCTGCCTGATCCTCGCCTTCGCGGTGCAGCTGTGGTACGGGCGTTCCCAGGGTTTCACGGAGCGCGTGGCGGCCAGCGTCCTCGGCGCCCTGCTGGTGCTGGGCGTGCTGAGCATGGGCTTCGCGCTCGCTGCCGTCGTGACGGGCTAGCCTCCGCGGGCGGCGCTAGAGTGGGGCGTATGGACCTCCTTGCGCTGGAAATCTTCTACCTGGGGTTGCTGGGTCTCGCGTCGGTCGCGATCGCGTTCGTGTCGGCCGTCGTGATCAAGAACCTCTACCGCGGTCAGCGCTGACGAGCCGTTCGTGCTCGACCTGCCGACCGACCTCCCCGCCGACCTCGCGCCCCTCTCGTGGCTCCTGGGCGTGTGGGAGGGAACGGGTGTCATCGACTATGACGCTCCTGAGCACCACTACGTCGGCGAGTTCCGTCACCGGGTGAGCTTCAGCCACGACGGGGGAGACCACCTCAACTATTCGGCCCGCGCCTGGCTGCTCGCACCCGCGCCCGATCCGCAGCCGCAGGAGCTGGTCTCGGAGATGGGATTCTGGCGCCTGTCGCGCCCCGCGACCGATGCCGACGCCGGACCCGGGCTCCTTCCCCCGGTCGCGAGCGCCCGCACGCGCACCGTCGACGACGTCGAGGCCCTGCGGACGTCCGAGGGCGACTTCGAGGTGGAAGCGGCGATCGTGCACTCCGACGGCGTCAGCGAGCTGTACCTCGGACGTGTCCGTGGTCCTCGCATCGACCTCGCCACCGACGCGGTGGTCCGGACCGCGGGCGCCAAGCCCTACACCGCCGCCACACGCATGTACGGACTCGTGGACGGTCACCTGCTGTGGGCCTGGGACATCGCCGCCGTCGGCGCCCGTCTGGGCGCGCACGCGTCGGCCCGACTGGCGAAGGCGGACTGACATGCTTCCCCCCGTCGACCTTCCCGGAGCGATCGTCGAAGACGGCGTGCTCCGGCACCTCGGCAATCCGCTGGGAGAGCAGCGCGCGCTGGCGCACGGTCGCGCCGTCGCACTCCTCGGTGATCGCGGGGTCATCGCCGTCGCCGGACCCGACCGGCTGTCGTGGCTTGACTCGCTCACGTCGCAGGCGGTGGCCCACCTCTCCCCGGGTGAGAGCACGGAGCTGCTCGTGCTCGATCCGCACGGACACGTCGAGCACGCCGCATCCGTCCTCGACGACGGTGAGACGACCTGGTTGATCGTCGATGCCGCCGGCGTCGAGCCGCTGGCATCCTGGCTGATGCGGATGCGGTTCCGGCTGCGCGTGGAGATCAGGGATGCGACCGACGAGGTCGTCGTGGTCGGGGGGACGGATGCCGCGGTGCGCGGTGTTCCTGCCGCCGAGCCGGCGGGACTCCCGCTCAGGTGGCAGGACCCGTGGCCCCGGGTCCAGGTCGGGGGCCACGCCTACGGACCCGCGGAGGACCACCCCGGCGCGGGCTGGGACTGGACAGAGGCGCTCGTGCGCCCGGACGACGCCGCACGGCTGATCGACGACGCCCGCCGCGGCGACCGGGACCTCGCCGGCTCGCTCGCCGCCGACGCCCTGCGTATCGCCGCGTGGCGCCCGCGCTGGCGGAGCGAAGCCGACGAGCGGGCACTCCCGCACGAGGCCGACTGGCTGCGGACCGCGGTGCACCTGAGCAAGGGCTGCTATCGCGGACAGGAGACGGTGGCCAAGGTGCACAATCTCGGTCATCCGCCCCGTCGCCTCGTCGCCCTGCACCTCGACGGCAGCGACAGCACGCTGCCGGCGCATGGATCCCCGGTCCGCAGGGGCGAGGATGTCGTGGGCGCGATCACCTCGTCGGCGCTGCACTACGAGGAGGGGCCCATCGCCCTGGCGCTGGTGCGACGCAACACCCCCATCGACACCGACCTCGTCGTCGACACCGATGACGGTGCGGTCGCGGCCGCGCAGGTCGCCATCGTGCCGCCGGAGGCGGGCGCGGTCGCCGGTGTGCCGCGCATCACGCGTCTGTCCCGGCGCAAGGTCGCCGAGGCCTGATCCGAGCGTCGGCCTGATCGGACCCCGTCAGCGGGGCGCGACGGTCTCCCACGGGACCGTCATCTCCCCCAGGCGCCAGCGCCCGCGATCGGGGAGGTCCATCCCCCGCGCGCGGAGCGCCCGCAGGGCTCCCTCCCAGCGTTGAACCGGGCCGAACGGGGCCAGGCCCGCGGCCCGCTCCCACTCGTCGTCCACGGCCTGGAGCACGTCGTGGATCCGCTCGCCGGGCACATTCCGATGGATGAGCGCCTTCGGGAGACGCTCCGCGACGATTCCCGGCCGCTCGAGATCGGCCAGGCGCAGGGAGATCGTGAGGCTCCGCGGGTGCGCGGTGTGATCGATGGCGATCCAGCTGGCGATCCGGCCCCGCTCGTCGCACGTGCCCTCGACGAGCACGCCGCCCGGCTGGAGGCGGACGGCCATCCGCTCCCAGGCGTTCACCACCTCGGTCTCGTCGTACTGGCGCAGGACGTTCATGGCACGGATGACCGCGGGGCGGCGTCCGCCCGGGAGGGGAACCTCGAAACCGCCGCGATCGAAGTGCACGCGCGCGTCAGGGGCGAACGAGGTCTCGCCGGCGCGGACGCGCGCAAGTTCCTCACGGGCGCGGTCCACCCGCGCGGGATCGATCTCGAGGCCCACCACCTCAGCGGCAGGATGGACCCGCGAGATGCGGGACCACAGCTCCAGCGTCGTCCAGCCGCGGGCTCCGTAGCCGAGGTCGACGACGAGAGGATCGTCCGAGCGGCGGAGGGCGGGGTGCCGGGCGATCCAGCGGTCCACCCGGCGAAGGCGATTGGTGCCGGTGGTTCCCCGCGTCGCACGCCCGATGGGAGCGCGTCCGCCGGTCATCTGTCCATGATGCCAGCGGGTTCGGGCGCTGCCGATGCGCTCAGTAGCATGAGGGTATGACCGAGCCCTCTACGCTGATCCTCCTTCGTCACGGCCAGAGTGAGTGGAACGAGCTGAACCTCTTCACCGGGTGGGTCGATGTCCGCCTGACCGAGCAGGGCAAGGCCGAGGCCACCCGTGGCGGCCAGCTCCTGGCCGAGTCGGGCCTGGCGCCCGACATCCTCTACACCTCGGTTCTCAGCCGCGCCATCCAGACCGCGAACATCGCCCTGGATGCGGCCGATCGGCTGTGGATCCCGGTGAAGCGGTCGTGGCGCCTGAACGAGCGGCACTACGGCGCACTGCAGGGGAAGGACAAGGCGCAGACCCTGGCGGAGTACGGGCAGGAGCAGTTCATGCTCTGGCGCCGCTCCTTCGACGTGCCGCCGCCGCCCCTGGCCGACGACGACGAGTTCAGCCAGGTCGGTGACCCCCGCTACCACGGCATCGACGGCGAGGTGCCGCGCACCGAGTCGCTCGCGCTGGTGATCGACCGCCTGCTGCCCTACTGGAACAGCGACATCGTCCCCGACCTCCAGGCGGGAAAGACGGTCCTCGTCACCGCGCACGGCAACTCGCTGCGAGGACTGGTGAAGCACCTCGAGGGCATCAGCGACGCCGACATCGCCGAGGTGAACATCCCCACCGGCATTCCGCTGGTGTACCGCCTCGACGAGAACCTCGTCGCCGACGGGCCGGGGCAGTACCTCGACCCCGAGGCCGCCGCCGCCGGTGCTGCGGCCGTCGCTGCTCAGGGGGCGAAGAAGTAGCACTCCGAGAACACAGAACGGGCCCGCGCACACAGCGCGGGCCCGTTCTGCGTCAGGGGAGTTGTTCAGGCGTTCGCCGCCTGCGCCGCCTCGAAGGCTTCGCCGTGGCTCGCCCAGTCGCCGGTGGCGAGGTAGATCATCTTCTTGCCGATCGAGACTGCGTGGTCGGCGAAGCGCTCGTGGTAACGGCTCGCAAGCGTGGCATCCACCGTCGCCGAGGCCTCGCCCTCCCAGCTGTCGGAAAGCACCTTCTCGAACACGCTGACGTGGAGGTCGTCGATCTTGTCGTCGAGGTCGCGGATGCGATCGGTGATCGTCAGGTCGATGGTCCGGAGCAGCTCGGTCAGTAGGCGCGCGGCTTCGACATCGAGCTGACCCATCTTGGAGAACGTCGACTTCAGGCCCTTCGGGACCGCGCGCTCGGGGAAGCGCATGCGGGTGAGCTGAGCGATGTGCTCGGCGATGTCGCCCATGCGCTCGAGCGACGCGCTGACGCGCAGGGCGCTCACGACGATCCGCAGGTCGCGGGCGACAGGCTGCTGGCGGGCGAGGATCTCGATCGCGAGCTCATCGAGTTCGACCGTCTTCTGATCGATGATGAGGTCGGCGTCGATGACCTCCTCGGCCAGCGCGACGTCACTGGAGCCGAAGGCACGGGTGGCCTTGTCGATCGCCACCGTGACGAGCTCGGAGATCTCGACCAGACGCGACTGCACGTCCTCCAGCGACTGATGGAACACTTCGCGCATCGCAGCACCTTTCCTCGTGATGGTCTTTCGCGTCGGGCGGGCACGCGTAACCCCGCGATTGTCGTCAGCGGAGGTTAACGAACGGTGCCCGAACAGTGAATAGTAGCGACCCCGCCCTCGCCGGGCGTCCCGGTGCGCCGGAGCGCCGGTGCCTGGCACTCTACGCTGGAACCCATGGACACGACGCAGCTCGCGCTGCTGGCCCTCCTCGCCGGGGTGGTCATCGGGGCACTTCTGAGTGCCATCGTCCTGATGTCGATGCGGGCCCGCGACCGTCTGCGCGCGGCGGACTCGCGCGAGCTCCCCGAGGGCATGAGCGAAGTGCTCCACGGCATGGACGACCCGGCCGTCGTGGTCGACAACTCCTTCACCGTCCTGGCCGCCTCCGCGTCGGCGACGCCCTTCCACTTGAGAGAGGGCGCGGCCCTTCCCGGAGACGACCTGCGCGTGCTCGTGCGCAAGATGAAGGATGACGCCACGTCGGCGTCGTCCACGCTCCGCCTGCAGCGGGGCGCGCCGCCTGCCGAGCCGCGACTGGTGTCGGTGCGGGCGACCAGGATCTCGCCGCGGCTGACGCTGCTGGTTCTGCGTGACATCACCGAGCGGGAGCGGGTCGAGCAGATGCGCCGCGATTTCGTGGCGAACACCAGCCATGAGCTGAAGACACCGGTGGGAGCGGTGAGCCTGCTGGCCGAGGCGATCGAATCCGCTGCCGACGACCCCGATCAGGTGCGTGTGTTCTCCTCCCGGTTGACGGCCGAGGCGAACCGGCTCGCGCTCCTGACCTCCCGCATCATGAACCTCTCCCGCCTGCAGTCGGCCGACGAGCTCTCCGAGGAGCGCAGCGTGTCGGTCGACGAGGTCATCGCCTCCGCGGTCGACGCGCACACCCTGCAGGCCGAATCCGCCGATGTCGTGCTGACCCGGGGAGGCTCGCGCGGCCTCTACGTGCGCGGCGACGGCCAGATCCTCAGTGAGGCCGTCGGCAACCTCATCGCCAACGCGATCGCCTACTCGCCGAAGGGTTCCAGCGTCGGGGTGGGGGTCAAGGCCGTCGACGACATCGTCGAGATCGCCGTCACCGACCGCGGCATCGGCATCCCCGAGGCCGACCAGGAGCGCATCTTCGAGCGCTTCTATCGCACCGATCAGGCGCGATCGCGCCGCACCGGCGGAACCGGTCTCGGCCTCGCGATCGTCAAGCATGCCGTGCAGCGGCACGGCGGCGAGGTGCGTCTGTGGTCCCGGCCCGGGCGAGGCTCCACCTTCACGATCCGGCTGCCCCTGGTCGAACCGCCCCTGGATGACAGCCCGGGTCGTCGCCCCCGACGCAAGCGTCCGGCCTCCGGGGTCGGCCGCGCCGCGGCATCCGTCCCCTCCCGCCCCGTCCCGAACGGAGAACCCGAATGACCCGCGTCCTGCTCGTCGAGGATGAACCCGATCTCGCCGACCCGCTGGCCTACCTGCTCAAGCGCGAGGGCTACGAGGTCGAGATCGCGGAGGACGGCGCGGTGGCGCTCGCTGCCTTCCGCGAGCGCGGGGCCGATATCGTGCTGCTGGATCTGATGCTCCCGAGCATGCCGGGAACGGAGGTCTGCCGGCAGATCCGCACGACCTCGGCCGTGCCGATCATCATGCTGACGGCGAAGGACTCGGAGGTCGACATCGTCGTCGGGCTCGAACTCGGCGCCGACGACTACGTCACCAAGCCCTATTCCGCCCGCGAGCTGCTCGCCCGGATGCGCGCCGTGCTCCGCCGTCTGCAGCAGGCCGACTCGGATCTCCAGGATCACGTGCTCGTCGGCGGGCGGGTCGTGCTCGACATCGACCGGCACACGGTGAGCGTCGACGACCAGCAGATCAACATGCCGCTGAAGGAATTCGAGCTGCTCGAGGTCCTGATGCGCAACGCGGGCCGCGTGCTCACCCGGGGTCAGCTGATCGACCGGGTCTGGGGGAGCGACTACTTCGGCGACACCAAGACGCTGGACGTGCACATCAAGCGGATCCGTTCGAGGATCGAGCAGAACCCCTCCGACCCGACGATGCTCGTCACCGTGCGGGGGCTCGGGTACCGCTTCGAGGGCTGAGCCGGCCGCGCGGTCGAACCGGACCCGAGGTCGGCAGCGGGGTCAGGACTCCGGAACGAACGGTGCGAGGTACTCCTGCTCGCCGTCGAGGACCGGGACGTCCGTGAGGATGGTCTCGCCGTCGCCGGACTGGAAGCTCGCCGGCACGTCGCTGCCCGGAAGCATCTCGATGCCTTCCAGGAGGATGGGCTCCTCGCCGTCGACGCCGAGGCTGATGACGGTGTTGGCGGGCACGCGGACGGTCTCGGAGATCCCGCTGCCGGGCTCGCCGAACTCCATGCTGACCGTGTGGTTCTCGTCGGTGGAGTTGACGAAGGCGCCCAGGAGGTTGCCCGCCGAGCCGTCCTCGTTCGCCACGATGAGCACATTGCGGATCTGCACAGGTCCGCTCTCGGCCGACACGGTGATGCCGTCCGACGGGGAGTACTGGATGGTCGTGGCCTGAGTGGAGATCAGGGCGCATCCGCTCGCGCCGAGCAGGACGGCGGTGCCGAGGGCGCCCGCGGCCAGCATGCGCGCAGCGGTCCGGGAGCGTCCCGTGCCGAAAGTGCGGTTCAACGAAATCACGGATCCTCCCGGAGCGGACGGCGGCAACCCTTGCATTCTATGGGGTGCGCCCGCCCGGGCCGGGCCACGCGGGCGTCGGTTCGGCGCAGCGGGGCAGTGGACCGGCGAACTCTAGCGTATGTCGCCTGTGGTATTCTGGACGTTGCCGAAAGGACATAACTCCATGCTTTTTGAGGTTGGCGAGACGGTCGTCTACCCCCATCACGGGGCAGCGACGATCGCGGAAGTGAAGACCCGCATCATCAAAGGCGAAGAGAAGGTCTATCTGAAGCTCCGCGTCACACAGGGCGACCTCACCATCGAGGTTCCCGCTGACAACGTCGACCTGGTCGGGGTCCGCGATGTGATCGGCAAGGAAGGCCTCGAGCGCGTCTTCGACGTTCTTCGCGCTCCCTTCACCGAAGAGCCCACGAACTGGTCGCGCCGCTACAAGGCGAACCTCGAGAAGCTCGCCTCGGGTGATGTCATCAAGGTGAGCGAGGTCGTCCGCGACCTGTGGCGCCGCGATCAGGACCGCGGCCTGTCGGCGGGTGAGAAGCGGATGCTCGCGAAGGCGAAGCAGATCCTCATCTCCGAGCTCGCGCTGGCGGAGAAGACCGACGAGGAGAAGGCCAGCGTGCTCCTCGACGAGGTTCTGGCCTCGTAGTCGATAGCGTGAGGGTGTGAGCATCACCCCCGTTCCCCGCGTCGCGATCATCGTCGTCGCGGCGGGCTCCGGCACCCGTCTGGGCGCCGGACCGAAGGCCTTCGTCGGACTGGACGATCACACGATCCTGCGTCACGCGCTCGTGCAGGTCTTCGACGCCGGAGCGGCGCAGGTCGTCATCGTCGCGCCTGCGGGTCGCGAGGGTGACGCCCTCACCGATGCGCTGGAGACGGCGGGTGACCGGCGTGATCTCGTCACCGTCGTCACGGGCGGTGCTTCGCGGCAGTCGTCTGTCGCGGCGGGCATCGACGCACTCTGGCCGGACATCGACTACGTCCTCGTACACGACGCTGCGCGCTGCCTGACGCCGTCCGATGTGTTCGATCGGGTCATGGCCGCCCTCGAGCTGGGTCACGGCGGCGCGGTGCCGGTGCTCCCGGTCGTCGACACCATCAAGCGCGTGCAGGATGACCTCATCGTCGGTGTCGTCGATCGCAGCGAGCTGTCCGCCGCGCAGACTCCGCAGGGGTTCCGTCGCGACATCCTCGAAACGGCCTACCGCTCGGCGACATCGGAGTTCACCGACGACGCGGCGCTCGTCGGCGAGGCCGGACACGTGGTGCTCGCCGTGCAGGGCGACGAGCGGGCATTCAAGATCACCACCCCCGCCGACCTCGACCGGGCTCGGAGGCTCGTCGCCGTCCAGCCGCTGACGGCCGCGGAGTCCTCCCTGCATCCCGCTCCCGCGTCCCCGCGCGTGGGGATCGGCACCGACGTCCATGCCGTCGGCGGCGACGGGTCGCTCTGGCTCGCCGGGCTGGAATGGCCGGGCGAACCCGCGCTCTCGGGACACTCCGACGGAGACGCGGTCGCCCACGCGATCGTCGACGCACTTCTGGCGGCGGCAGGCCTCGGCGACATCGGCACCCACTTCGGCACCGACCGACCGGAGTTCGCCGGCGCGCACGCCGATGCTTTCCTCGCCCGCACGCGTGCGCTCCTCGGCGAAGCCGGTCTCCGGATCGGGAACGTCTCGGTGCAGATCCAGGCGCGGCGGCCGCGGTTCGCCGCGCGACGTGCCGAAGCGGAGGCGGTGCTCTCCCGGGCGCTCGGCGGAGCGCCGGTGTCGGTGTCGGCGACGACGACGGACGGCCTCGGCTTCACCGGTCGCGGTGACGGTGTGGCCGCCTTCGCGGTGGCGCTCGTCCTGCCCGCCTGAGCCAGGCCGCGGGGGCGGAGATCAGACCCGCCGGGTCAGGAAGACCGAGTGCGGATCCGGGGAGTAGCCGCCGAACGGCTCGCACTCGACGAATCCCTCGCTGAGGTAGAGCCCGCGGGCCGGTGCGAAAGCCGGCGCCGACCCCGTCTCCAGCCAGAGGGAGGTCATGCCCAGGGTTCGGGCCCGCTCGATCAGATGTCGCAGGATCGTTCGCCCGACACCGCGGCCGCGATAGGCGTCGGCGACCCTCATGGACTTCAGCTCTCCGCGATCGGCGTCCAGGGCGGCCAGGGCCCCGACGCCCGCCAGCTCGGCGCCGTCCCACGCCCCCCACAGTTCCACCGATGCGACATCCAGTGCCTCCGCGCCGAGCGCGTGCACGCTTCCCTCGGGTGAGAGGCCATGCATGTCGCGCAGGTGGACGTCGATGAGACTGCGCACCGGCGGATCGGCGACGGCGGCCGGACGGAGCGCGAAGACGGTCATCAGCCCTCCACCGCGAAGGGACGGGGATCGCGCGGCGCGCGCGATCCCCGGGCGAGCAGGGCGAGGCCGATCCCCAGGACGACGAGGCCGATCACCGCGAGCACCGAGAGGCGTTCGCCCAGGACCGTGAGGCCGAGGATGGCGGCGGTCAGCGGCTCACCGAGGGTGAGGGTCGCGGCGGTCGCCGCCGTGAGTCCGCCGAGCCCCCACGTGAACAGGACGTAGGCGACCGAGATCGTACCGAGACCGAGCCAGAGCGCCATCGCGAGCCCGACGGGTTCGCCGAGCCACGACACGTCCACGAACGGCAGGGCGGGCAGGGCCACGAGGGCCGAGCTCGCCCCCATTCCGCCGACGACGGTGAAGGGATCCCACCCCGCATCCAGCAGGCGTCGCTGGACGTTCGCGATGACCGCGAAGGATGCCGCGGCGCCGAGAGAGCCCAGGAGGCCCGCGGGATCCGTCCCGCCGCCGCCGGTGGCGTCGCCCCCGGCGCCCAGCAGCACGACGCCGATCGTGGCGGCACCGGTCGCCACGGCCCAGGTGGCGCTGGGCAGACGCCTGGTGAGCAACCACTCGAGCAGGCCGGCCATCACCGGGGCAGACCCCAGGGCCACGACCGTTCCGACGGCGACGCCGTTGCGTTCGGTGCCCAGGAAGAACAGCGGCTGATAGAGCGCGAGGCAGATCCCGGTGACGGCCATGAGCAGGAGGGGGCGGACGCCCGAACGCGGCGCCGGGGGTGCGTCCGCAGGGCGTCGCCGCGCATGGCGCCGCGCGAGGACCCCGGCGAGCAGGGCGAGCCCGGTGCCGCCGATCACCATGCGCATCACGCCGATGGACAGGGGAGTGGTGTCGTCGGGCCCCAGGGCCTGCGACGTCCCGGTCGTGCCGAACAGCACCGCGGCGGCGAGGACGGCGAACACGTGCACCCTACAGTTCTACCGGCCCGGCCCCTCGCGCCGGGACAGCCCCGCGTGGGACGGACAGGTGCGCCGGTAGGCTGGGTCGGTGACTCTCCGGCTCTACGACACGAAAGCGCAGGCAGTGCGCGACTTCGTGCCGCTCGACCCCGCCGAGATCACCGTCTACGTGTGCGGACCGACCGTGCAGTCCGGTCCGCACATCGGACACCTCCGCGGGGCCCTGAGCTTCGACATCCTGCGTCGGTGGCTCCGGCACCGGTACGGCCGGGTGACGTTCGTGCGCAACGTCACCGACATCGACGACAAGGTCCTGGCGAACGCGACGGACCTGGAGACGTGGTGGGCTCTGGCCTATCGCATGGAGCAGCAGTTCTCGCGCGCCTACGCCGAGATCGGCATCCTTCCCCCCACCTACGAACCCCGGGCGACCGGATCGATTCCCCAGATGCTCGCCCTCATCGAGCGACTCATCCAGCGCGGGCACGCCTATGCCGCGGAGGGCGATGTCTACTTCGACGTGCGCTCGTGGCCGTCGTACGGCGAGCTGACGCGGCAGAGTCTGGACGCGATGGAACCGGCCGCCGACGCTGACCCGCGGGGCAAGCGCGACCCCCGCGACTTCGCGCTGTGGAAGGGCGCGAAACCCGGCGAGCCCGAATCGGCGACCTGGGAATCGCCGTGGGGCCCCGGGCGGCCCGGCTGGCACATCGAGTGCTCGGCGATGTCGCGGCGCTACCTCGGCTCGGCATTCGACATCCACGGTGGCGGGTTGGACCTCCGCTTCCCGCATCACGAGAACGAGCTCGCCCAGTCCGCGGCCGCCGGGGACGGATTCGCGCGCTACTGGGTGCACAACGGCCTCGTCACCGTCGGAGACCAGAAGATGTCGAAGTCGCTCGGGAACTACCTCCTGGCCGCCGACGTCCTCCGCGAGCAGGACCCGCTCGTGGTGCGCTACGCGCTCGCCGCCGCCCACTACCGCTCGAGCCTGGACATCACCGCCTCGAGCTTCGAGGAGGCTTCCGCCGCGGTGGAGCGGATCCGCTCGTTCCTCGAGCGCGCCGCCCGGACGCTCGCTCAGGCCGAGGACGACACGGTGGTGGCCGCGACCGTCCCCGACGCGTTCGCCGCCGCGATGGACGACGACCTCAACGTGCCGCAGGCCCTCGCCGTCGTCCACGAGCGGGTGCGGCAGGGCAACACCGCGCTGGATGCGGGGGAGAAGGATGCCGCTCGCGCGGCGTGGGCCGATGTCGCCGTCTCCGTGGGCATCCTCGGCATCGATCCGGAGGACCCCCGCTGGCGCTCCGGGGGCGGGGCCGAGGCCGCCGCGCTCGATGCGCTGGTGCACACGATGATCGCGCAGCGCGCACGGGCGCGGGCCGAGAAGGATTGGGCGAGCGCGGATCGCATCCGCGATGCGATCGCCGCAGCAGGCGTGGTCCTGGAGGACACCGCCGATGGAACGCATTGGAGTCTGACGAATGGCTAAGCCAGGAAACCCCGCCGCCGGTCGCGGCAAGAAGAAGGGCGCCACCAAGGGCTCGGGAGGCAAGAACCGCCGCTCTCTCGAGGGCCGCGGTCCGACCCCGAAGGCCGAGGATCGCGCCTGGCACCCCGCCGGCAAGCGCAAGGCGGCTGCCGAGCGCTATGCGGCCGCGGGTGGCAAGGGGCGCCCGAGCGGCGCCGGTGCCACTGCGCAGCGCCGCGCTCCGAAGAAGGACGAAGATACCGAGAACGTCACCGGTCGCAACTCCGTCCTCGAGGCCCTGCGGGCGAAGATCCCGGCGACCGCCCTCTACATCGCCCAGCGGGTGGAGATGGACGACCGGGTGAAGGAGATGCTCGCGATCGCGACGCACCGCGACATCCCGGTCTTGGAAGTCACCCGCCCCGAGCTCGATCGGATGGCGGGATTCGACGGTGTGCATCAGGGTGTGGCCCTCAAGGTGCCGCCGTATGAGTACGCCCACCCCCAGGACCTGCTCGAGAAGATCATCGACAGCGGTCAGACGCCGCTGCTCGTCGCCCTCGACGGCATCACCGACCCCCGCAATCTCGGCGCGATCATCCGCTCCACCGCCGCGTTCGGCGGACAGGGGATCCTGGTGCCGCAGCGGCGCTCGGCGGGGGTGAACTCGGCGGCGTGGAAGACCAGCGCAGGAGCGGCGGCCCGTGTGCCGGTGGCGCTCGCGGCCAACCTCACCACGACGCTGAAGGAGTTCAAGAAGCAAGGCGTCTTCGTCCTGGGCCTCGACGGCGGAGGGGACATCGCCCTCCCCGACCTGCAGCTCGCGGATCGACCCGTCGTGATCGTCGTGGGCTCGGAGGGCAAGGGCCTGTCACGGCTCGTGACGGAGACCTGCGATCAGATCGTCTCGATCCCGATCTCCGCGGCCGCCGAATCCCTCAACGCCGGCATCGCGGCATCCGTCGCCCTCTACCAGGTCGCGACGCTGCGCGCCGCGACACAGACGGGATGACCGGGGGCGGCGTCCGGCTTCGTCGAGACGCCGCCCCCGGCCGTCACCCGCAGAGGGGGACGGTCACTTCTTGTACTGGTAGGGGTTGTAGAGCACCTCGACCTCGGGGATCTCGGGGTGCATCCCCGCGACCCAGTCGTCGCCGACCTCGCGTTCGAGGTGGGCGATGGTGTCGTCGAGCTTCGCCTTGACGCCCGGAAGATCTCCTGCCACGAGACGACCCTCGGCCTTGACGACCTCGCCCCCGACGAGCACCGTGTGCACGTCGCCGCGCTGGGCCTGGTACACCACCTGTCCCCAGGGGTTGACCAACGGCGCCCAGGTGGCCGAGTGCTCGTTCTTCAGCAGCACGACGTCGGCGAGCTTGCCCTTCTCCAGCGACCCGATCTCCCCGTCCTTGCCGAGCGCCTGCGCGCCGCCGCGGGTGGCCATGTGCACGACGTCCTCCGCGCGGAGCTTGACATGCGTCACGGTCTCCGCCGGCTCGAGCTGGTGGGCGAGGTAGTGCTCGAGCGCCCGATCGGCGTTCACGGTCGCGCGCATGGCCGAGAACAGGTCGGCGCTGAACCACACGCTGGTGTCCACCGACAGCGACGTGGGGATGCCGTACTTCCGCAGCTGGTGCACGGGCGGGTAGCCCTGACCGCAGGTGTCCTCCGACTCGGTGGCGAGGGAGACGTTGCCGCCGGTCGCTGCGATCTTCTGGTACGAGTCGGCCGACAGCGTCGCGGCGTGGACGTAGGTGAACCCCTCGTCCATGACCCCGGCGGCGTAGGCGTTGCGGATCCCCCAGTCGTTGGTCGCGCCCCAGACGCCCGCGTGGGTGGTGACGCGCAGACCCAGGTCCTTCGCGACCCGGTAGGCCGCGAGCTCGGGGAAGTTCTCGTCCTGGTTCGGCACGTCGAAGGCGATCTGGGTGCCGAACATGCGCGAGTCGTCGCGTGAGGTGGTGAGGATCTTCTGCACCTCGGGATCGGCGGTCCACTCCCACGGGGAGACGTGGATGTTGCCGTAGGCGAAGACGAACCGCCCGGGCGAGTCGGCCAGGGCCTCGTACGCCGCCCACCCGTGCTCGGGCGTGCGCAGGCCGTGCGACCAGTCCACGCTCGTCGTCACGCCGGATTCGACCGCGTCGAGCGCCGAGATGAGGTTTCCGGCTGCGTAGTCCTGAGGGCGGAACTTCGCGCCGTGCTGCAGGTAGTACCAGACGAAGTACTGCGTCAGCGTCCAGTCCGCTCCGTAGGCGCGCATGGCCGTCTGCCACATGTGGCGGTGGGTGTCGACCATTCCGGGCATCAGGATGCCGCCGGAGGCGTCGATCTCGAAGGTGTCGTCGGGGACCGACAGGTTCGTTCCGACCTCGGCGATCTTCCCGTCGACGACGAGGACGTCACCGTCCGGGATCACCGTGTGGGCGTCGTCCATGGTCAAGACGATGCCGTGACGGAACACGATGGGCTGGCCGCTCTGCGGCCGCGGGGTTTCAGGCATAAACGCTCATCCTCCTTGACGGGCGGTTCGTTGCGATGGTGGGGCGAGGCGGGTTCGGGATGTCGGGTCTCAGCTCGGCCGGCGTCTACTCACCTCCGCGATGGCGGACCAGTCCAGGTCCTTCAGCTCGGGATCGGCGAGGGCGCGATCGAACACGGAGATGAGGGCGGGGAGGGTGGCGGGATCGACGTCGACGGACGTCGCGACCTGCTGGGCGAGATCGAGGTCCTTCCGCCCGAGGGCGATGTGGAACCCCGGCGGGTCGTAGGCCCGCTCGGCGATGATCCGTCCGTAACCGGTGTACACGACCCCTCCGAACAGGGTCTCGGCGAGCAGCCGGGTGAACTGACCGGGGTCGACGCCGAGGCGCTCGGTCATCGCCACGGTCTCGCCGATCGCCTGCATGGCGTGGATGATGTTGTAGTTCACCGCCGCTTTGACCGCGTTGGCCACAGCGGGGCGGGTGCCGAGCCGCCAGGTGCGGACACCCAGGACGTCCAGAAGGGGAGCGACGGCGTCCACGGCGTCCGCGGGGCCTGCGGCGAGGATGTTGAGCTTGCCCTCCGCGGCGACGGCGGGGCGCCCGAGGACCGGGGCGCCGACGTAGCGCGCGCCGACCGCACCGAACCGGGTGTCGAGCTCGTCGGCGAGGGAGGGGCTGATCGACCCCATCGCGACGTGGATGCCGTCGCGCGCGCGGGCGACGGCCTCATCGGTGAAGACCGCCGTCATCGCCGGGTCGTCGGCGAGCATCGAGAACGACACGTCGGCGGCGAGAGCCTCGGCCGCCGACGGCGCGATCCGGCCGCCGCGTCGGGCCAGCGGATCGGCCGCGTCGGGCGAGCGGTTCCACAGCACGACGTCGTGGCCGGCGTCGATCAGGCGACCGGCCATCGCCGATCCCATCGAGCCGAGACCGAGGAACGCGATCGTACTCACGCTTCGCCGCGCCCCCAGACGGTGTTCAGGTGCGACTGCGCATCGCGGTTGAGGTTCAGCGGCCCGTCGATCGTGTAGTAGCGACGCCCGGCGACGATGAGCTCTTCCGCGGGGAACTTGGTGATGACCTCGCAGCCGTCGGCGGTGACCACCACCTCCTCTTCGATGCGCGCGGCTCCCCAGCCGTCGGCTGCCGGCCAGTACGTCTCCAGTGCGAACACCATCCCCTCTTCGAGGGTCTCGGGGTGATCGAACGAGGTGAGGCGGGAGAAGATGGGCTTCTCCCAGATCGACAGGCCCACACCGTGGCCGTACTGCAGCGCGAACGCCGCCATCTCGTCGGCGAAGCCGAACTCTGTCGCCTCCGGCCACACCGCGACGATGTCGGCGGTCGTCGCGCCGGGCTTGACCAGGGCGATCGCCCGGTCCATGTACTCGCGTGCCCGGGTGTAGGCGTCCTTCTGCGCGGGGCTCGCCGATCCGACGGCGAAGGTGCGGTAGTAGCAGGTGCGGTAGCCGTTGTAGCTGTGCAGGATGTCGAAGAAGGCGGGGTCGCCCGGCCGGATCAGACGGTCGGAGAAGACGTGCGGATGCGGTGAGCAGCGCTCACCGGAGATGGCGTTGACCCCCTCGACGTACTCGGATCCGAGGTCGTACAGCGTCTTGGCGACGAGCCCCACCGCTTCGTTCTCGCGCACGCCCGGTCGCAGGAACCGGTAGAGCTCCTCGTAGGCGGCATCCACCATCGAGGCCGCCTGGGTGAGGAGGCGGATCTCGTCGTGGGTCTTGATGCGTCGCGCCTCCATGAACACCTGCTGGCCGTCGACGACCTCGATCCCTTCGCGCTGAAGGGCCAGCAGGACCGGCATCTCGACCACGTCGACGCCGAGAGGCTCGTTCGCGAGGCCGAACTTCTCCAGCTCGCGCTTGATCTTGCGGGCGACGTCTCCCGCGAGATCGGCATCGGGCGGGAACGCCCCGCGAAGCGTCGAGATCCCGGCCCGCGCGCCGCTCTCCCTCCGGGGCCGCTTCGCGCCCTCGTGCGGGGCGTGCGGGTTCGCGTCCGCCTCGGCGGTGGTGACGTCCAGCCACGGGTTGTAGAGCGCGTGGTGCTTGGCCGCCGAGCCGAAGTCCCACACGATCGGGTCGGTCTTGCGGGTGAGCAAAGCGAAACGGATGAGCTTGTCCATCGCCCAGGTGCCGATGTGGGTGCCGCTCATGTAGCGGATGTTGGAGAAGTCGAAGGCGAGGACGGCGCCCAGATGAGAGCGGTCCAGTTCGGCATGCAGGCGCGCCAGACGCGCATCGCGGAGGCGCTCCATGTCGACGCGCTCTTCCCAGTCGACCGCTGCGGGACCCGTCGTTCCGGTGCTCTTCATCGAGTGCTCTCCTTCGCCGGCGAGGGTGTCTTGACTTCACCGCCCGCGTCGAGTTGACTTCCTAAGTAAAGCGCTACTGGACACCGATGTCCAGTGTCACTTCCGACTCCGGTGCTCCCCGCGAACCCCACGTGAGGGATGCGACGGGGTCGGCGACATCGCAAGGAGGAGATGTGAGCCAACGCACAATCGTCGTGGTCGGAGGGACGTCGGGCATCGGGCGGGAGATCGCCCTGGACTGCGTGCGACGCGGCGACCGGGTGGTGATCACCGGCCGTGACCGCGAACGCACGGAGGCGATCGCCGCCGAACTCGGACCGGCTGCCCGCGGCGTGGCCCTCGACATCTCCGAGCCCCACACCGTCGCCGACAGCCTCTCCTCCGTCGAGACGGTCGACGGACTCGTGCTCGCGGCGATCGAGCGCGATGCCAACACCATCCGCGACTACGACATCGATCGCGCCATCCGCCTCACGACCCTGAAGCTCGTCGGCTACGCGGCGACCGTCCGGGCGCTGCTGGATCGTATGCCGGTCTCCGCCGACACCGGCATCGTCCTGTTCGGCGGCCGCGCGAAGGATCTGCCCTACCCCGGCTCGACCACGGTGTCGACGATCAACGGCGGGGTGACCGGCCTCATCAACACCCTCGCCCTCGAGCTCGCCCCCATCCGCGTCAACGCCCTGCACCCCGGGATCATCGGCGACAGCCCGTTCTGGGCCTCCAAACCCGCCGGGGTCCTCGAGCAGTACGAGCGCCACACGCCGGGCGGCCGCCTGGCCACGATGGCCGATGTCGTGGATGCCACGCAGTTCCTGCTGCGCAATCGCGGCGTCTCGGCGGTCAATCTCCCGGTCGATCGTGGCACGGCGCTGCTCTGACCGGCGAGAATCAGGGGATGGCTGACAATCTCGGAGCCCGCATCCGCGCCGCGCGCGTGAGCCGCGGGCTCAGCCTCCGCTCGGTCGCCCAGTCGCTGGGGGTGTCGGCGAGCCTGGTGTCGCAGGTGGAGATCGGCAAGACCCAGCCGTCCGTCTCGACGCTCTACGCCATCGCCAACCACCTCGGGGTGTCCCTCGACGAGCTGGTCGGCGGTGCCGTGAGCGCCGCACCGGCCGACACGCCTGCCGAGGCGACGGTGTCAGCGATCCAGCGCGGTGCGGAGAACCCCGCGATCGAGATGGAGAACGGCGTGCGCTGGGAGCGACTCGCGGGTCAGCCGGGCGGACCCGCCGACGCGCTGCTGGTCACCTATCAGCCGGGTGCCAGCAGCTCCATCGAGGGAAAGCTCATGCGGCACGCGGGGGTCGAGTACGCCTACCTTCTGGAGGGGGCGCTGACCCTGCAGCTCGAATTCGACACCCACGTCCTGCGCGCCGGGGACTCGCTGCACTTCGACTCAACGAGACCGCATCTGTTCTCCAACCGTGGCGACGAGCCCGCGCGCGGGGTCTGGTTCGTGGTCGGACGCCGCCAGCACCACCAGGAGATGCCCCTCGCCCCCGGTGGCCACCGCGCCGATTCCGGCGGTCAATCCGCCGGCGGGCCCGCCTCGGCAGTGGACGTGCTGCGAGCGATGGAGGGGTTGGCGAATCCGGCCGCGCGGTGACGAGCGCTGCGCGCGGAACCGATCCACGGGTCCACGAGGGTCTTGATCTGACGCGATCCGCCGGCCAGCAGCGGACGCAGGGCGGCCGCCTCGACGTCCTCCAGCGGCACGACGGTCCGCGCGACATCCGACCAGTCGTCGCGGGTGCCGAGCAGTCTCACCGCCTCGGGGATGTCATCGCGGAAGACATGGGCGACGGTCCCGACGATGGTGATCTCGCGCAGGGTGAAGGACCCGAGCGGAAGGGCGGGCTCGCCGCGCTGGATCCCCACGGGGACGATGGTCGCCCCCGGGCGCGCAGCGCCGAGCACCTGCGCGAGCCCTTCTGAGCTTCCCGACACCTCGAAGAACACCTCCGGGTCGAGCCCGGTGTCCTCGATCGCCGCGGTGAGTTCGGTCGTCCGGGCGTTCCGCGCGGCGAGGGCTCCGAGCCGGAGGGCGAGGTCGAGCCTGTCGTCGTTCCGATCGAGGACGAGGACGCGCGCGCCGGTGCTGGCGGCGGCGAAGGCGATGAACGCGCCGATGCCCCCGGCGCCGACGACCACGGCATCCTGGCCGGACGCCAGGCCGCTGCGGCGCACGGCGTGGACCGCGATCGCCATCGGCTGGGCGAGCCCCAGCGTGTCGGTCGGGAGTCCCGCGTCGCTGACGTCGGAGACGATCGCCGCCGGTGCGACGACGAACCCCGCCAGGCCTCCGTCGCGGTGGAAGCCGAGGGTGCGGTAGGTGCGGCAGAGATTCGTCCGCCCGGCGCGGCAGGGCGCGCAGCCGCCGCACGAGACCCCCGCGCCGCAGACGACCGTGGCGCCTGGGGCGAGATCGGTGACCTCCGAGCCGACCGCCTCGATCGTGCCGACGAATTCGTGGCCGAGGACGACCGGCGGTTCGGCGAGGACCTTCCCGCGGCCGAACTCCGTGGCATCCGACCCGCACACGCCGCACACCGCGATCCGGATGAGCACCTCGTCCGGTGCAGGCGAGGGGATGGCGCGGTCCTCCACGCGAAGGTCGCCGACCGCGTGCAGGACGGCGGCGCGCATCGTCGTCACGTCAGAGTGCCCGACGTCAGTGGAAGCTGAACGGCTGAGCGGTCGGCGATCATCGGGCCGAGGTGTTCGCGGTACACCTCCGCGTGAAGCGGGTGGTCGAGGTAGGCGTCGAGCGCGGCCGCATCGTCGACGACTGCCGCGACGGCGTAGTCGGCTCCGCCGGGTCGCAGGTGGAGGTTCGCGCCCGCGACGTACGACCGGAGCACGTCGATGCCTTCGGCCATCCGGTTCAGTGCCTCGGTCAGCGCGGAGACGCGCTCGTCGGTGACACCGTCGACCCATCGGAAGGTGACCAGGTGGAGGATCATGGAGTTCTCGCTCTCTTCGTCGAAAGCCGGAGCAGTGTCCAGCCTCAGCGGACGTCGTCCCTACGCTAGACGGTGGCCTGCCACGCGGCAAGCCGATCTGTACACTCTGGCTTGATAGACACGCTGGCTCGACGGGCACCGCCGCCCGTCGCCGAATTCGGGAGGAACCATGGCCGGTCCCCGCGTCGCCGTCGTCGGAGCAGGCGCCAACGGCGCCTCGATCGGAGCAGACCTGTACCGCGCAGGCGTGGATGTGACGCTCGTGGAGCAGTGGCCCGCGCACGTCGAGAAGATCAGATCGGAGGGGCTTCGCGTCATCACCCCCGACGACGAACTTCACGTGCGTCCTCGCATCATCCACCTCTGCGAGGTCGCCGAGCTGCGATCGGACTTCGATGTCGTGCTGCTGGTGATGAAGGCCTACGACGCCGGCTGGGCGAGCCGGTTGATCGCGCCCTATCTCGCGCCCGACGGGCTGATGGCGGCGGTGCAGAACGGGATGACGGCCGACGCCGTCACCGAGGCGGTGGGCGCCTCACGCGCGGCGGGAGCAGTGATCGAATGCTCCGCGACGATGACCGAGCCCGCTGTGGTGCACCGGCACACACCGCGGGAGCGATCCTGGTTCGCCGTGGGCCGGCTTCCCGGTGGGGCCGAGGGGATCGAGCCGGTGGCGGATCTCCTCGCGCTCTCGGGCACCGTGGCGCGGGTCGACGACATCCTCAGTGCAAAGTGGATGAAGCTCGTCAGCAACTGCACCCTTCTCGTGACCTCGGCGATCCTCGGCCTGCCGATGCTCGACGCGCTCCATCAGCCCGGCTTCCGCGACGTGATGGTCGCGGCCGGTGACGAAGCCCTGACCGTCGGTGCAGCCCGGGGTTACCGGACCCTGCCGATCTTCGGTCTCGAACCCGCCGACCTCGATGACCCGAGAGGCGTGATCGAGGTCATGACCGATCGCCTGTTCGCCGGCTTCGTCGTTCCCGGTGCGACGACGACCGTGCTGCAGGATTGGCGGAAGGGCCGCCACAGCGAAGTCGACGATCTCAACGGAGAGGTGGTGCGCCGGGGTGCGGAGCTCGGCATCGCCACTCCGGTCAACGCGAGGATCACCGAGATCGCGCATCGGATCGAGCGGCGAGAGATCGAACTGGGGGCCGCGCACCTCGCCCTCCTCCTCGACGCCCTCAGGTGAGCGGGTCGGGTGCGAAGATCTCGGGACTGCGTGCCAGCTGACGGCGCGTGCGCCGGATGTGGCCGGCGAGCACCCGTTCGGCCTCCTCGGTGTCGCCGTCCTGGAGGGCGGCCACGATGAGATGGTGTTCCTCGTGGGCGATGCGACGGGATTCCTCCGCCCACGAGGACACGTAGGCCCGCCGGTAGGGCGCCGTCACGTTCCAGAGCCTGCCCACCAGCTCGCCGAGGTGGGCCGTGCGGGCGGCGCGGTAGCTGCGCAGGTGGAACTCGGCGTCGAGCTGGAGGAACGCGTCGGTGTCGGCGCCGACCTCGCTGATCCGCGTGGCGAGCGCGTCGAGCTCGGCGATCGCCTCGCCGGTCAGCAGCGGTGCGCTGTAGCCGAGCAGCAGCGGCTCGAGGCGCTCGCGCATCCGATAGATCTCCTCGCACTCGGCGAGGGTGAGGCGTGCTACCCAGGCCCCGGCGTTGGGGACGACGGTGATCAGCCCCTCGTATTCGAGCTGCCGGATCGCCTCTCTCACCGGCACGCGGCTGGCGCCGAACTGCTCGGCGAGATCCTCCTGTCGGATGCGCGTTCCCGGCGGGAAGATCCCGCGCACGATTCCCTCACGCACCTGATCGGCGATGCGGGCTCCGGCGTCGCCGTCACGACTGCGGATGTCGGTCCCGCTCATTCCGCCGGCCTCGCCGGGTGCCACAGCAGCGCGTCGGCGCCGCTCTCGTACGCCTTGCCGGCGGGGAAGCTCACCAGCTCGAGCTGCAGTCCCCACGGCGCCCGGAAGTACAGCCACCGCTGTCCGGCACTCGCTCCGGCGCTGGCGACGGGCTCTCCCATGATCTCCACGTCGTGCGCGCGCAGGTGGGCGACGGCGGCATCCATGTCGTCGACATAGATCGCGAGGTGGTGACCGCCGAGGTCGCTGTTGCGCGGGGGCGGGGCCTGCCCGTCCGCGGCGTCGTAGGCGAACACCTCGAGGTTGGTCCCGTGCCCGAGGCGGTAGAAGCGGATCTCGCGGATCTGTGTCCGGGGGTGGACCCCGAGCTGGACGCTCATCCAGTCGTCGTCCGCCCGCTTGGGCCCCAGGCGGTAGACCGGAACGGCGCCGAGGACCTCCACGAAGAAGCGCTCGGCCTCGTCGAGATCCGGCACCGTGATGCCGATGTGGTCCATTCCCCGCATCCCGGGTAAACCTCGCGTCATCGCGATCACCTTCCGTTTGGATCCAGGATGCCACCTGCGAGGCGCATCCACCATGAATTGTCTCGCGCAGCCTTGATATTGGATCCAATCAGTCGTACCGTGAGGATCGCCGCCCTCCGCGGCTGCCGACCATCGAAGGAGATGCGATGCCGCGACGCCGCCGGCTGGAGACCGGAACACCGTGGGTGGAGCTGCGCACCACCGCCGCCGACTGGAAGGCGGCCGACCCGGCGTTGCTGGCGACGATGCTCGGTCAGCTGCATCTGATCCGCGCCTTCGAGGAGTCCGTCCTCGACCTCGCTGCGCAGGGCCTCGTCCACGGCCCGGCGCATTCGAGCATCGGCCAGGAGGGCGGGGCGGTCGGATCCATCGTGACGCTGCGGTCATCCGACGCGGTCAACGGGTCGCACCGCGGCCACCACCAGTTCCTGGCCAAGGCCATCGCGCACGTCTCCGACGGCGGCCTGTCGCTGGACACCCTGGTCACCCCCGACCTGCGGGCTGTTCTGCAGCGCACGCTCGCTGAGATCCTCGGTCTTGCACAGGGGTTCTCGGGGGGCCGTGGGGGATCGATGCACCTCCAGTGGCTGGAAGCCGGAGCCCTCGGCACCAACGCGATCGTCGGGGGTGGGGCGCCGCTGGCCGCCGGCAACGCGTGGGCGCAGAAGCACGCGGGCACCACCGACGTCAGCATCACCTACTTCGGCGACGGCGCCAGTCAGATCGGCTCGGTGCTGGAGTCGATGAACCTCGCCGCCACCTGGCGGCTGCCGGTGATGTCCTTCATCGAGAACAACCTCTACGCGGTGTCGACCCACGCCAGCGAAGCCTCGGCCGACCCGCGGTTCTCGATCCGGGCTCAGGGGTTCAGCATCCCTGCCTGGCGCGTGGACGGGATGGATCCGCTGGCCGTCCACCTCGCCACCCAGGAAGCCCTCGAGGGGATGCGAGCGGGAGAGGGTCCCGCGGTGATCGAGGCCGAGGTCTACCGGTTCTTCCACCAGAACGGGCCCTATCCCGGCAGCGCCTTCGGCTACCGCACGAAGCAGGAGGAGGCCGAGTGGCGCGCGCGTGATCCCCTGGAGAAGACCGCCCGCGAGCTCGCCGCGCTGGGGATCGCCTCCCCGGACGAGATCGCAGGAGTGCGCGAGCAGGCCGTCAGCGCGATGGCCGATGCGGTCTCTGCGCTGATCGAGGACGATCCCGACAACGCCGGTCGCTCCCGCATCCGTCCCGAGCTGTGGCCCGACCCGGCCCACGTCGATCGCGGCATCCGCGGCGACGAGAGCGAGCTCGCCCGTCTCGCCCCCGCCGAGCCCGCGGCGCACACCGGGGCCTGGCGGGACGTGAAGTTCGTCGATGCCGTCGCCGAGACGATCAATCGGCGGATGTCGCAGGACCCGCGCATCATCGTGCTCGGCGAGGACGTCCATCGGCTGGGCGGCGGGACCAACGGCGCCACCAAGGGCCTCGCGAAGGCGTTCGGTCCCGACCGGGTCATCGGCACCCCCATCAGTGAGAACGGCTTCTTCGGTCTGGCCGGCGGCATCGCGCTCGACGGCCGGTTCCGCCCGGTCGTGGAGTTCATGTACCCCGACTTCATGTGGGTCGCCGCCGACCAGGTCTTCAACCAGGTCGGGAAGGCGCGTCACATGTTCGGCGACAACAATCGTGTTCCGCTGGTGCTGCGCACGAAGGTCGCGATGGGCTCGGGGTACGGCTCGCAGCACCTGATGGACCCGGCGGGGATCTTCGCCACGAGCGTCGGCTGGCGGATCGTCGCCGCCTCCACCGCCGCCGACTACGTCGGGCTCATGAACGCCGCGCTCGCGCTCGAGGATCCCGTGCTCGTCATCGAACATGTCGACCTCTACGGCACCGCGGACCGCGTTCCCGAGGGCGACCTCGATTACGTGATCCCTCCACGCAGCGCCGCGATCCGTCGCGCGGGCGAGGAGGTGACCGTGCTGACCTACCTGTCGATGGTCGGTCACAGTCTCGAGGCGGTGACACAGACCGGGATCGATGCGGAGGTCATCGACCTGCGGTGGCTCGACCGGGCGTCGCTGGACTGGGACACCGTCGGCGACAGCATCCGCAAGACCAACAACGTCCTCATCGTCGAGCAGGGGTCGCAGGGACCGTCGTACGGCGCGTGGCTCTCCGACGAGATCCAGCGTCGCTTCTTCGACTGGCTCGACCAGCCCGTGCAGCGGGTGACCGGGGGAGAGGCGAGCCCCAGCATCTCCAAGGTGCTCGAGCGTGCCGCGATCGCGCGCACCGAGGAAGTGGTGCGCGGGCTGGAACGCGTCCGGGCCGAATGGGGAGGCCGCTGATGGCCGCCGTCGTGCGGATGCCCGCGCTCGCGGCGGGCGCGACCGAGGCCGCGATTCAGAGCTGGCTCGTCGCCGTGGGCGACGAGGTGTCGGCGGGACAGCCGATCGTCGAGATCGAGACCGAGAAGGCCGTCGTCGAATACGAAGCCGAGGAGGCGGGAGTCCTCGCCCGGATCCTCGTCGACGAAGGGTCCTCCGCCGACGTCGGCTCTCCCATCGCGGTGCTCGCCGCGGTGGGGGAAGACCTCGCCGTCGCAGGGCGGAGCGTGCCCGCCGGCCAGCCCGAGGAGACACCCGTCACGACCGGCGCAGCCGCGGGGACGGAGACCTCTGAGGACGGCAACCTCCTCCCGCCGCCTGCTGTCGCCGAGCTCGAGCCCTCGTCGGCCGCTGAGCCCTCGTCGGATCCTGGGCCCCCGCGCCGCCTCTTCGCCTCCCCGCTGGTGCGGCGCCTGGCCGCCGAGCGCGGCCTCGACCTGTCGTCCGTGGTCGGCACCGGTCCGAACGGGCGGATCGTCCGCCGCGACCTCGACGAGCAATCCCCTCCCGCAGCCCAGGCCCCCTCGACGCCGGCCGCTCCTGATGTGCGTGCACCCGCGGCTCCCCCCACCGCCGCGCGCGCGGAGGAATCCCCCGCGGTCGACGTCGAGGTGATCCCGCATTCCGGAATGCGCCGCGCGATCGCCCGCCGACTGACCGAGAGCACGTCGACCGTGCCGCACTTCTTCCTGCGGGCCCGCATCCGGGTCGATGAGCTCCTCGCCCTCCGCGCCAGGATCAACGAAGGGAGGGCGACGCGGATCTCGGTCAACGACTTCGTGATCAAGGCTGCCGCGGCAGCCCTCCTCGAGGTGCCCGAGGCGAATGCGATCTGGACCGAGCAGGCGATGCACCGCTTCTCCCACGCCGACATCGCCGTGGCGGTCTCCGTTCCCGGAGGCCTCGTCACCCCCGTCATCCGCGGAGTGGATCGGATGTCGCTGGGCGAGGTGAGCGCCGCGATCGCGGATCGCGTGGAGCGTGCCCGGGCGGGGAGACTGAAGCAGGAGGAACTCGAGGGCGGCAGCTTCTCGGTGTCGAATCTCGGCATGTACGGCACGGAGGAATTCGCCGCCATCATCAATCCGCCGCATTCCGGCATCCTCGCGATCGGGGCGGCGCATCCCTCCCCGGTCGTGGTCGACGGCGAGCTCGTGGTCGGGACCGTCATGACGGTGACGTTGTCGGCCGATCACCGGGTGCTCGACGGCGCGCTGGCCGCACAGTGGCTGGCAGCGTTCGTGGCGAAGATGGAGAATCCGCTCAGCATCCTCGTGTGACGCCGGCGCCGGGGCGATCGTCGGCTTGAATGATCCGAGGACCAGGAAAGGATCACCATGGCTCGCATCGCCGTCATCGGAGGAACCGGCTACGCCGGAGGTCACATCGCCGCAGAGGCCGCCTCACGGGGCCACACCGTCGTCTCCGTCGCCCGCTCGGTGCCGAGCGAGCGGTTGGATCACGTCACCTACGTCGAGGGGACGATCCTGGATGTGCCCGGCCTCGTCGCCGAACTGCAGGGGGTGGATGTCGTCGTCATCAGCGTCCCCGCCCGCGGAGAGATGGCGGGCAAGGTGCGCCCCGCCGTCGCCGAGCTCGTGCGCGAGCTGCCCGCCTCGGTGCGCATTGGCGTGATCGGCGGAGCCGGGGGGAGCCTGGTGTCGCCGGGTGGGCCCCGCGTCGTCGACACGCCGGGGTTCACCGAGGAGTACAAGCCCGAAGCGCTCGAGGCGATCGGTGTGCTCGAAGACCTGCAGGCCGACGCGGTCGGTCGCGACTGGTTCTACGTCCACCCGGCGGGCGGCTTCGGGGCATGGAACCCGGGGGAGCGGACCGGCGACTACCGCGACGGCGGCGACGTGCTCGTCACCGACGCCGACGGGGAGTCCTTCATCTCCGGACCCGACCTCGGCGTGGCCGTCGTCGATGAGATCGAGCAGCCGAGGCACCACCGCGAGCGGTTCACCGTGGGGTACTGAGGCCGGTCTCAGACGAGGTCGCGCCAGTCGACCTCTTCCTCATCTCCGTCAGCGAGGGCGAGTTCGCCGGTGATGACGGGAATCCCCGTCGTCTCGGTGGGAGGGCCCATCACGGTCGCCTCGTCACGCCGATGGCGTAGGACGTCGTCGACGTAACTGGTCAGCACCTCGGCGAGGGGGACGGAGCGCCCGCGCTCCTGAGACATGTACCAGCGATGTTCGAGCACCTGGTGGAAGACCTCGGCGGGCTCGAGTTTGGCTCGATACTCGAACGGAATGGCCTTCACCACGGGCTCGAACACCCGGGTCAACCACTCGTGGGCGACCATCTCCTCATCGGCTCCCAGCCGAGACACCCGCGCGCGGTACTCGTCGAGGTCGTTCAGAAGCCGGCGCGCCTGGTTCTCCTCGACGTCCAGGCCCGTCAGACGCAGGAGTCGTCGCTGGTGGTGCCCGGCGTCGACGACCTTCGGCTGGATCGAGACGCGGGTGCCGTCGCGCGTGGTGTCGATCGACATCTCGCCGATGTCGAAGCCGAGGTCGTTGAGGCGATGCACCCGTTCGGTGATGTGCCAGATCTCATCCGAGCGGAATGTCTCGGTGTCCGTCAGGGCTCCCCAGAGGGAGTGGTAGGACTCCATGATGCCGTCGGCGATGGCGATCGCGTCCACGCCGCCCTCCAGCCGTCCTCCGGCCTCGAGGTCCATGATCTCGCCGGCGATGTTCGTCCGGGCGACATCGAGGTCGTGCGCCCGCTGCCCCGCCGTCAGCCCGCTCTCGTGCAGTTCGCCGGTCTCGGCGTCGACGAGATAGGCGGCGAATGCTCCGGCGTCTCGGCGGAAGAGGGTGTTCGAGAGCGAGACATCGCCCCAGAAGAAGCCGACGTTGTGGAGGCGCACGAGCAGGAGCGCCAGGGCGTCGACCAGGCGGGTGGCGGTGTCGGGACGGAGAACCTGGGTGAACAGGGCGCGGTAGGGGAGCGAGAAGCGCAGGTGCGAGGTGACGAGTGCGGCCGGCAACGGCTCGCCCGCGGCATCCGTTCTGCCGGCGATCACCGCGACGCGCTCCACGCACGGGGCGTCGAGCCGGTGCAGGTTGCCCAGCATGTCGTACTCGCGGCGGGCCATCTCCTCCGTGGTCTCCTTGATGGCCACGACCCGGCCCGAGAGGGTGGCGAAGCGCACCAGGTGGCGTGAGATGCCCTTGGGGAGGAAGACGATGTGGTTCGACGGCCAGTCGGCCAGCGGTGTCGACCAGGGGAGTGTCAGCAGCCCCGGGTCCACTGCGCTGGCGGTGATGCTCAGGGAATCGACCATGTTTCCTCCCGGGGACATGCCGCGGCGCGGGGGGCTCAGTGAACCCGCCCGCGCCGCGTCGTGGTGTGTCAGGAGCCGGAGATGACGGGGGCGTCGTTGAGGCGCTCGCCTGTCTCCATGTCGAACGCGTGCACGTGGCCTGCGGTCGCGGCGAGGGTGACGGTGTCGCCGGCCATCGGGTGACGGCGTCCGTCGACGCGGGCGACGATGTCGGTCCGCTTGCCGTTGATGTCGGTGTGGCCGTACAGGTAGCCGTCCGCACCGAGCTCTTCGACGAGGTCGACCGTGACCGACAGGCCCTTGCCGTCGGCGGGGCCGACGACGATGTCCTCGGGGCGGACACCGACGGTGACCTCCGAGCCGTGGGCGCGGCCGACGGTGTCGCGGTCGAGCGGCACGATCTCCGAACCGAAGTGCACGCCACCCTCGGCGAGCGAGGACGGGAACAGGTTCATCGCGGGCGAGCCGATGAAGCCGGCCACGAAGACGTTGTTCGGGCGCTCGTACAGATCACGCGGGGTGCCGACCTGCTGGAGCAGGCCGTCCTTGAGCACCGCGATGCGGTCGCCCATCGTCAGGGCCTCGGTCTGGTCGTGGGTGACGTAGACCGTGGTGACGCCGAGGCGACGCTGAAGCGACGCGATCTGGGTGCGGGTCTGCACACGGAGCTTGGCGTCGAGGTTCGACAGCGGCTCGTCCATGAGGAACACCTGGGGCTGGCGGACGATGGCGCGGCCCATCGCGACGCGCTGACGCTGACCACCCGACAGTGCCTTCGGCTTGCGCGTGAGGTACTGCTCGAGGTCGAGGAGCTTCGCAGCCTCGAGAACGCGCTGGGCGCGCTCTTCCTTGCCGACGCCGGCGATCTTCAGCGCGAAGCCCATGTTCTCGGCGACGGTCATGTGCGGGTAGAGCGCGTAGTTCTGGAACACCATCGCGATGTCGCGGTCCTTCGGCGGCACATCGGTGACGTCGCGGTCACCGATGAGGATGCGGCCGGAGTTGACCTCTTCGAGGCCGGCCAGCATGCGCAGCGACGTGGACTTGCCGCAGCCGGAGGGTCCGACGAGGACCAGGAACTCGCCGTCGCCCACCTCGAGGTTGAGCTTGTCGACGGCGGGGCGGGTGCCGCCCGGGTAGAGACGGGTTGCGTTGTCGAACGTGACGGACGCCATTGTTTTCTTCTCCTTCACCGGCAGGTACGTGCCGGACGATCCGTTGTGAATGGAGCGGTATGACCGCAGACGCCCTCCATCGGGCGACTTCCCTCAGTATGTCACGCGTGCGCGCGAGCGGGAACGACGGCGACGCGGCCGCCGGAAGGGGCGTCCGTCTGGGCTTTTCCCAGCCTGCCTGATTAGCATCGTCCCCGGCCCGCCTCGCCCGCGCCCCGCCCTGTTGCCCATCGGCAGCTCCACTCGTCCGAGAGGTTTCATGTCCCACGACCAGTCACCGAACGTTCCGGCCCCTCGCGAACGCCGGAATGCGGTGCGCGAGAAGGCCCAGCAGGTGCAGGCGCGTCAGTCGCGTCTGCGTTGGCTGCGTCGCGGGAGTCTGACGCTGCTGGCCGTGGGCGTCGTGACGGTCGCCGCGGTGATGGTGACCTGGGCGGTCGGGTCGTCGATGTCGCGCCCCGAGCTGCGGCCTCAGAACGTCACTGACGACGGCTTCGCCGTGACGTCGGTCTCGGGTGTGGCAGCCCCCGAGGTCGCGTCGGCCCCGGATGACGCTGCCGCGAGCGCGACCGTCGAGGCGACGCCCGAGACCACCCCCACGCCCACGCCGACGCCGACCGAAGCGGCGGTCGTCGACATCCGGGTCTACGTCGACTACCTCTCGACCGGTTCGCGGGAGTTCCAGCTCGCGAACGTCCAGCAGCTGAGGACCTGGGTCTCGCAGGGCGCGGCGGATCTGACCTACCACCCGGTGGCGATGCTCACGGCCAAGTCCAACGGCACCAAGTACTCCCTTCGTGCGGCGGCGGCCGCCGCCTGCGTGGCGACCCACTCGCCCGAGGACTTCTTCGCCTTCAACGACGCCCTGCTGCGCGAGCAGCCCGAGGTCGACACCGACGGCTTCACCGACAGCCAACTCGCCGATCTGGCGCAGGCGGCCGGTGCGGAGTCGCCGCGCCTCGTGCGCTCGTGCATCGAGGAGGAGTCGTTCCTGGGCTGGGCTCGGGATGCGACCGAGCGGGCGCTGAACGGGATCCCCGAGACCGACGGCGTCACGCTGACGGGTACTCCGATGGTGCTCGTGAACGGCGTGCCCTACGTCGGCGCCCTGGACGACCCGCAGGAGTTCTCCCAGTTCGTGCTGACCATCGGCAGCGACGCGTATTACCGGACGGCGACGCCGAGCCCGACCGAGACGCCCTCTCCGACCACGACCGACTGACGGGGTCGCCGCCGCCACCGCTCCGTGGCTCGCATCCCTCGATAGGATGGGATGCCTTGCCGGCTTGGCGCAATTGGTAGCGCACCTAACTTGTAATTAGGGGGTTACGGGTTCGAGTCCCGTAGCCGGCTCCACAGCCCGTTCACCCCGTACGTCGTCTCGAATGCGGCGCGACCCGTCGAAATACGCGGCCTCCCGCAGATCTGGGCCGCGTTTTCTGACCGCTCGCGTGCGGCGCGCGGCGGGCGGCGCGCCGGGCGCGGCTCGCGAGGCGCGAGTCGTCGAAAAACGCGGCCTGCCGCTGATCGGGCCCGCGTTTTCTGACCGCTCGCGTGCGGCACGCGGCGTGCGGCGGACGGCGCGCGGCGCGCGGCGCGCGGGTCGGGGATGGGGGGCGGGGCGGGGATGCTCGCGCGGCGCGAGTCGCCAGAAAACGTGGCCTCACGCTGATCCGGGCCGCGTTTCTTGACGGGTCGCGACGAGCGGGCGTGGTGAACGGGGCGCGACCGTGCGCGCCGCGCTACTCCGGCGGCGCGAAGCGCAGCGACACCGTCGTGGCGCCGCCCTCGCGGAAGAAGGCGACCTCGGCGGTGATGGCGGTGTCCGCATCCGATCCCGGCCCGATCTCGACCTCGAACACGTCGCCCGATCCCGTGGAGTTGAACTCCAGCAGGCGCTCGTCCAGCCCCTCGAACTGCGAGGCGTCCCAGCCGAACTCCGCCGCCCGCGCTCGCAGCCCGTCGATCGCGCCGCGCCACGAGCCCGCCCCGTCGATTCCGACGGTGATCGCCGCAAGACGATCATCCGCCGCCGTCGCTGTGGCGGTCACGACGTCTTCGACGACGTGCACCTCGTCTCCGGCGGCGATGAGCGCCCGGACCGGCCGGCGGAACTCGGCATCCTTGGTCTCGTTGGCGCGAAGCCCGAGATCGGATGCCGGCAGGGCACCCTCGCCGACGCGGACGCGCAGCACACCTTCGACGTTGACGTAGTCGAACCCGGCGTCGGTGAGCATGCTCCCGCCGTCGGCGGCCTTTTGATCCGCCGAGGCCTCGGGCTCCTCCTCGGCCCACCACGACGCCTGCACCGTGAACGTCCCGACGACGATGGCGCCGATGATCAGCACGAGAAGCGTCGCGGGCAGCCAGCTGAGCAGCGTTCGGGTTCGACGGGTGACAGGCACACTTCAGCGTACGTCGGTGTGTCGCATCCCGTCCCGCACCCGGACGGCCCCGGCTCTGACTGCATGATGGAGGGATGCCCGCCCCGCGTCTTCCGCTCAGCCTCGCCGTTGCGGGCGCCGTCCTCGTCGGCGTGCTGACCGCGCTGCAGGCGCGGGTGAACGGTCAGCTGGGCGTGAGCGTCGGCGACGGGGTGGTCGCCGCGGTCATATCGTTCGCGTCGGGCCTTCTCATCGTGGCCGTCGTCTGCGCGGTCACGCCCGGCGGCCGCCGGGGCGTCGCCGCGCTCCGACGGGGCATCAGAGAACGCTCGATCCCGTGGTGGATGCTCCTCGGCGGGGCGGCGGGGGCGCTGACCGTCGCGACGCAAGGGCTGGCCGTCGGCATCATCGGGGTCTCTCTGTTCACCGTGGGTGTCGTCGCCGGTCAGGCGGTGTCGGGCCTCATCCTCGATCGCACCGGCTACGGACCCGCCGGGGCTGTCGCGGTCACCGTTCCCCGGCTCCTCGGGGCCGTCCTCGCCGTGGCCGCTGTCGCCTTCGCGCTCAGCGGTGACACGCTCGCCGCCGTGCCGTTGTGGATGCTCGTTCTTCCGCTCCTCACCGGGGCCGGCATCGCCTGGCAGCAGGCGACCAACGGTCGTCTCCGAGCGCGGGTCGGCTCGCCCCTGACGGCGACCCTGGTGAACTTCATCGGGGGCACGGCGATCCTCGCGGTGGGGGCGGGGATCAGTGTCGCTCTCTCCGGTGCGCCCACGCAGTTCCCCACGAACCCGCTGCTCTACCTCGGCGGTGCGATCGGTGTGGTGTACATCGTCCTGTCCGCGGCCATCGTGGGGTCCACCGGCGTACTGCTGCTGGGGCTCGGCGCCGTCGTCGGACAGCTCGCGACATCCGTCCTCATCGATGCGTTGTGGCCGGCGATCGGCAGTCCCGGCATGCTCCAGGCGATCGTCATGATCACGCTCGCCCTGATGTCGGTGATCGTCGTGAGCCTGCCGTGGCGTCGGATGCTGCGGCGTTAGGGCACACGCCGACTCGGTGTCAGCGCGGGTCGCGCGTGTCCGCCGGCATGCGCGAGAGGAAGCGGTCGGCCTCGATCGGCGTGCGCCGGCCCGGACGGGCGTCGCTCGGCTTCCCGCCGACGTAGAGCCACCCGAGCAGCTCCTCGTTCTTCTTCAGCCCGTGAGCCTTGGCCACCGCTTTGCTGCGCGTGTAGTGGCCGGTGCGCCAGATCACACCCCAGCCCGCATCGTCGAGCAGCAGGCTCAGCATGTGCGCCACGCCGGAGGCGACGGCCTCCTGCTCCCACCGCGGCACTTTCCCGCTCTTGCGGTAGCTCGCGACGACGGCGATGAGGAGGGGCGCACGCTGGGGCTTCGTGGATGCGCCCTTGTGCCCTTCGGCCTTGTTCATCGCCCGGCCGAGTCGCTCGCGGTCATCGCCGCGCAGTTCGATCAACCGCCAGGGGTGCAGCGATGAATGATCGGCCACCCTCCCGGCTGCGGCGACGAGTCGCGCCAGCTCCTCGTGGGTCGGCGCGTCGGCCGTCACCCGCGACCACGAGCGTCGCCCGGCGACGGCCTCGTACACCGCCTCGCTCATCGCGCTCACGCGGGCGATTCGGGCGTGAAGTCCAGAGCGAGCGAGTTCATGCAGTAGCGGTCGCCGGTCGGAGTGCCGAAGCCGTCGGGGAAGACGTGGCCGAGATGCGACCCGCAGGCGGCGCAGCGCACCTCGGTGCGCACCATCCCATGGCTGTTGTCCTCGATGAGCTCGACGGCTTCGGGGCGGATCGACTCGTAGAAGCTCGGCCACCCGCAGTGGGAGTCGAACTTCGTGCCGCTCTTGAACAGTTCGGCCCCGCAGGCGGCGCAGGCGTACAGACCCGCGCGTTCCTCGTCGAGCAGCTCCCCGGTCCAGGGGCGCTCGGTCGCCGACTCGCGCAGAACCGCGTACTGCTCGGGGCTGAGCTCGGCCCGCCACTGCTCGTCGGACTTGTCCACCGTGTAAGACATGGAACCTCCTGCATCCATTCAACCGCAGACCCGCCGCCCTGGGCGCGCGGTCCGCCACCCGCGGACACGCGGCGACACATCGGGGATGCCGCCGACGCTCGACCGCGGCACGATGGGACGATGCCCGACTCCGCTGCCGTCCGTGACGTCGCCGAGCGGTACCGCCGGTTCGCCGAGACCGAAGCGCCGGGACGCTCGAGGCTGTACGAGGCCTGGGCCGCCGGGGTGTCAGACGACCCGGCGGTGCAGCGGATTCTGGCGGAGATCCCCGCGACCCGCCGTCAGCCGCCGCTCGTGTTCGCCGTCACCCGCCTCCTCGGTGCGCCGGAGGGCGACTACCGCGCGTGGGCGGCGTGGACGCAGCGGCACGCCGGGGCCGTGGTCGAGGCATGCGCGGCCCGGTCGCTGCAGACCAACGAGCCTCTTCGCTGCGCGGCGCTCCTTCCCGCGCTGTCGGCGATCACGGGACCGATCGCCCTGCTCGAGATCGGTGCGAGTGCTGGCCTGTGTCTGTATCCCGACCGGTACTCCTACCGCTACGCCGACGGGCCCGCGCTCGACCCTGTCGACGGGCCCTCGCCCGTCGTCCTCGACAGCGCGCTCCGGGGACCCGAGGCTGAACGCCTCGCCGAGACCCTGACGCTGCCGGAGGTCGCCTGGCGAGGAGGTGTCGATCTCGCACCTCTGGATGCCGCGGACGCGGCCGACCGGGCGTTCCTCGCCGCCCTGGTCTGGCCGGGCGAGACCGGACGACGCGAGCGCCTCCTCGCCGCGCTCGATGTCGCGGCGGCGGATCCGCCGCGGATGTGGCGGGGTGACGCCTCGGAGCCGGGCGTCGTGGCGCGGGCCGCCGCCTCCGCTCCGGCGGACGCCACCCTCGTGATCACCACGCCCGGCGTCTTCCCGCACATCCCGCGCGAGGGCCGGGCGCGCCTTCGGGCGGAGATCGACACCCTCCGCGCCACGGCAGGGGCCCGTTGGGTCAGCCTCACCCCCGCGGGCATGGCCGATCAGTGGCATCCGCCGTTGGATCCGGGCCGATGGTCGGGGTTCGTCCTCGCACGCGATGGGATCCCGTGCGCCGAGGTCGACCCGCTCGGCGCATTCGTGGAGTGGCGCGCCGGGGAGACCACGACCCGGAGTTAGCGTGGGCGGGTGCCTTTGAGCGACAGAGACCGGCTGATCCTCGACTTCGAGGCGCTCTGGACCCGGCACGGGAGCGCGAAGGAGGAGGCCATCCGCCTCCGCCTCGGCATGTCTCCGGGGCGCTACTACCAGCTGCTGACCCGCCTCATCGACACCACGGAGGCGCAGGAGTACGACCCCATGCTGGTCAAGCGCCTCCGCCGCATCCGCGACGCGCGCCTGCGCGCGCGGGTCATCCGCACCGCCGCCACCGGGCGCTGAGGGCCCCGACGCGGCATCCCGGCTCCCGTGTGCGGGTGATGCTGTTCCGCCGGACGCCGTCCAGCTGACGCTTAGGTTGCCCCTTGCCGCTTCGGTAGCATCTTCTGGTGCCGAAAAGGACCTATCCGCGGGATCGCTTCGATGACCTCCCCGCGGACGGCGGACGTGTCGGCGCCCACCGTGCGGAGAACCCCCGGATGCGTCCGGGAGTGGTGCTGCTCTGGGCGAGCCTGGCCACCATCGTGCTCATCGTCGTGGGCATCTTCGGCACCCTGCTGACGTCGGGGCGCATCCAGCTCGCTCCCGACGCCGAGCCCACGGCGTCACCGCAGCCCACGGTCGAGCCGGTGATCGACACCTCCTACTCGGTGCAGGTGCTCAACGCCACGCCGGAACAGGGGCTGGCGACCCAGGTGAAGGATGAGATCGTCGCGGCCGGATGGTCCGCCGACGCCGTCTCGGCCAGCGGCGCCGGGACGACCGACTTCGCGGAGACCACGGTCTACTACGCATTCCCCGGTGACCAGGCGGCCGCTGCGGGTCTCGCCGACCTCGTGCTCGGGGGCGCGCGCATCGAGCAGACCGACGTCTACCAGCTCGCGGACGACCCGAACACCCCGGAGGACGAGGGTCAGGCGCTGCAGCTGACCGTCGTCATCGGGCTGGACCGCACGACCGACGCGCCCGACGACGAGGCGCCGGCTCCCTGAGCCGAAGCGATGTGTTTCGCCCGCGTAAATGTTTGACAGCGGGCATGTCAACAATCGCGTGAGAGCTCATTCCGGCCTGTCGGCGGTCCCTAGCATGGGCCCTGTCCCGCCGCAGTACAGGAGAGTTCGCCATGACACAGGGCACCGTCAAGTGGTTCAACGCCGAGAAGGGTTACGGTTTCATCACCGCCGGTGACGGTCAGGATGTCTTCGTCCACTACTCGAACATCGACATGACCGGGTTCCGGGTTCTCGAGGAGGGTCAGACGGTCGAGTTCACCGTCGGCTCGGGACAGAAGGGCCCGCAGGCCGAATCGGTCCGCGTCGTTTGAGAAGCGGATGACGCGGGTCGCCCGTCGCGCGCCGACCCCGCCGCACGCCGCGTGTGCCGTGGCTTGCACTCACCCATGCCGAGTGCCAGAATGGATTAGCACTCGTGATTGTTGAGTGCTAAGTCCGAAAGCCTACGTCCGGGAGGGACGACACACACATGGCAAAGATCATCGCTTTCGATGAGGAGGCCCGCCGCGGTCTCGAGCGCGGCCTGAACATCCTGGCCGACGCCGTCAAGGTGACCCTGGGTCCCCGCGGTCGCAACGTCGTGCTGGAGAAGAAGTGGGGCGCCCCCACGATCACCAACGACGGTGTCTCGATCGCCAAGGAGATCGAGCTGGACGACCCCTACGAGAAGATCGGCGCCGAGCTGGTCAAGGAGGTCGCGAAGAAGACCGACGACGTGGCCGGTGACGGCACGACCACCGCGACCGTCCTCGCCCAGGCACTCGTTCGCGAGGGTCTGCGCAACGTCGCGGCCGGCGCCGACCCCATCTCGCTCAAGAAGGGCATCGAGAAGGCCGTCAAGGCCGTGACCGACCAGCTGCTGGCCGACGCCAAGGAGGTCGAGTCCAAGGAGCAGATCGCCGCCACCGCGTCGATCTCCGCCGCCGACTCCACCATCGGCGACCTGATCGCCGAGGCGATCGACAAGGTCGGCAAGGAGGGCGTGGTCACCGTCGAGGAGTCGCAGACGTTCGGCACCGAGCTCGAGCTCACCGAGGGCATGCGCTTCGACAAGGGCTTCATCAACCCCTACTTCGTCACCGACCCCGAGCGCCAGGAAGCGGTCTTCGAAGACCCCTACATCCTGATCGCCAACCAGAAGATCTCCAACATCAAGGACCTTCTGCCCGTCGTCGACAAGGTGATCCAGGACGGCAAGGAGCTCGTCATCATCGCCGAGGACGTCGAGGGCGAGGCGCTGGCGACCCTGGTGCTGAACAAGATCCGCGGCATCTTCAAGTCGGCCGCCGTCAAGGCGCCCGGCTTCGGCGACCGTCGCAAGGCGCAGCTGCAGGACATCGCGATCCTGACCGGCGGCCAGGTCATCACCGAGGAGGTCGGTCTCAAGCTCGAGAACGCCACCCTCGACCTGCTCGGCCGTGCGCGCAAGGTCATCATCACCAAGGACGAGACCACCATCGTCGAGGGTGCCGGTGACGCCGCGCAGATCGAGGGTCGCGTGACCCAGATCCGTCGCGAGATCGACAACACCGACAGCGACTACGACCGCGAGAAGCTCCAGGAGCGCCTCGCCAAGCTCGCCGGCGGCGTGGCCGTCATCAAGGCGGGTGCGGCCACCGAGGTCGAGCTGAAGGAGCGCAAGCACCGCATCGAGGACGCCGTCCGCAACGCGAAGGCCGCCGTCGAGGAGGGCATCGTCCCCGGTGGTGGTGTCGCGCTGATCCAGGCCGGCAAGATCGCCTTCGAGGCTCTCGAGCTCACGGGTGACGAGGCCACCGGTGCGAACATCGTCAAGGTCGCCATCGAGGCTCCGCTGAAGCAGATCGCCCTCAACGCCGGTCTCGAGCCCGGTGTCGTGGCCAACAAGGTCGCTGAGCTGCCGGTCGGTCACGGCCTGAACGCCGCGACCGGCGAGTACGGTGACCTGTTCGCGCAGGGCATCATCGACCCGGCCAAGGTCACCCGCTCGGCGCTGCAGAACGCCGCGTCGATCGCCGGTCTGTTCCTCACCACCGAGGCCGTCGTCGCCGACAAGCCCGAGAAGGCTGCTGCGGCGCCCGCCGACCCCACGGGTGGCATGGACTTCTGATCGCAGCCCCGCACGCAGAAGCGCCCCTCCTCCGGGAGGGGCGCTTCTGCGTGTGACCGGAGCATTCCGGTCCTCATCCCGGATGCCGACGGCTACCATCTGCGGCATGGCCTTCGACGGACTGGACTCCGACGCCCAGCGCTTCTACGACGACCTCGCCGCCGACAACACCCGCGAATGGTGGATCGCGAACAAGGCGCGCTACGACGCGGTCGTGCGCGGTCCGTTCGAGGCGCTCGCCGCCGAGCTCGAGCCGGAGTTCGGTCAGCTCAAGATCTTCCGGCCGAACCGCGATGTGCGGTTCAGCGCCGACAAGTCGCCCTACAAGCTGCACATCGGAATGGTCTCGCTCACGCCGGTCGCGTACTACCTGCAGCTCTCGGCGACGGGACTTCTCCTCGGCGGCGGTTCGTACGACGTTCCGCCGGCCGCGCTCGCGCGCTTCCGTGAGCTCGTCGACGACGATCGTCGTGGCCCCGAGGTGGAGGGTCTCCTCTCGGCGCTTGCCGAGGACGACCTCGTGCCGATGAGCGAGGACGCGTTGCGAACCGCGCCGAGGGGATACTCCATCGATCACCCCCGCGTCGGTCTGCTGCGGCTCAAGCACCTCGCCGTCGGCCGTACCGAGCCGCTCGCGGACTGGATGTGGGGACCCGAGGTGTTCGACATCGTCAGCGACGCGTGGCGCGGCGTGGGGATGTGGAACGGGTGGATCGCGCAGAACCTGGGGGATCTGCTGATGCGCCCTGACCGCGAGCGGCCCCGTCGGCGCTGACGGGCTTCTGTCAGAGGAGGCTCGGGATCTTCTGCTCCTCCGCAAGGTTCGCGCGCCGGAACCACAGCGTCACGAACGTCGACACGATGACGATGAACAGCGAGTACAGCGCCGGGACGATCAGGATCAGCCCGATGTCGGGATTCCCGGAGAAGCTCAGCAGCACGATCGCGATCGCGAGCGGGCCGTTCTGGATCCCCGTCTCCAGACCGATCGTGCGCGCGTTCATCGGGTGCAGCCGGATCGCGCGGGCAAGCCCGTAGGCGATGGCGATGCCGAACAGGCCGAGTCCGATCGCGACCAGGTAGGTCTGCCACGGTGTGGAGGTCAGAAGCGCCCAGTTGCGCGGCACCCACGTCGCCATGAGGAACACGATGAAGAACAGCCCGAAGAACCCGCCGAGCAGTTCCATCACCGCTCCGACGTTCGCACTGAACCTCCGCACGAGCATCCCCGCGACCACCGGGATGAGGAGGGTGGCCAGGGTGACGACGATGTTGACGATCGGGATCTGCAGATCGGTCGATTCGGTGAAGATGAACGACCCGTACAGGGCCAGCATCAACGGTGTCAGCACCAGGGCCCAGAGCGTGGAGTTGGTGGTCATGATGACGCTCAGGGCGAGGTTGCCCTTCGAGAAGTAGGTGAAGATGTTCGAGGTCGTGCCCGCCGGCACGCAGCCCATCAGCAGTGCACCGATCGCCACGGGGATGGCGTACTCCCGGGGGAGCTGGAACAGCACCAGCACGACCAGCAGGTAGGACAGGAGCGGCATGATGCCGAACTGGGTGACGAGGCCGATGATGAGCCCGTAGGGCCGCCGCAGCGCCAGCTTGAAGTCGCGCGGCGTGAGCCCTGCGCCCAGGCCGAACATGATCACGAACACCAGTCCGACCAGCAGCACCTGCTCGAACGGCGTGACGACGTCCTGCTCGTCGACCACAGCCTGACCCGTGGCCAGGAACACCTCGATCATCGGGGGTCACCGCTCGGCGTCGCCGCGGGCTCCGCGCTGTCGCGGAGTTCCCGGCGGAGGATCTTCCCGATGGGGCTCTTGGGGAGCTCTTCGACGAACACCACCGACTTCGGCACCTTGTACGCCGCGAGGGTCTGCCGGCAGTGGGCGATCACCTCGGCCTCGGTGGGCGCCGACGCTCCTGCCACGACGTAGGCCCGCACCGCTTCGCCGGTCTTGTCGTCGTCGATCCCGATCACACCCACCTCGACGACGTCGGGCATCGCCGCGATGCGCTCCTCGATCTCGTTGGGGTAGACGTTGAAGCCGCTCACGATCACCATGTCCTTCTTACGATCGACGATGGTGAAGTACCCCTCGGCGTCCATCGTGGCGATGTCGCCCGTGTGCAGCCACCCGTCCACGACGGTGACCGAGGTTTCGTCGGAGCGCTGCCAGTACCCCTTCATGATCTGCGGCCCGCGGGCCACCAGCTCTCCGGCCCCGCCGATGGCGGTCTCCCGGCCCTCCGCATCGAGGCACCGCACGTCGGTGGAGGGAACGGGGATGCCGATGCTGCCGTCCTTGCCCTGCCCCCCGAGCGGATTGAACGTCAGGACGGGCGAGGACTCGGTGAGCCCATACCCCTCCACGATGGGAGTGCCGGTCACCTCCCGCCACCGGGCGGCCACGGACTCGTGAAGCGCCATTCCGCCCGCGGCTGAGGCGTGCAGATGCCGGGGAGGGCTGTCGACGAACCACCGTTCGTTCAGCAGGGCGTTGAACAGGGTGTTCACCCCGGTGAGCCACGTGATGCGGTAGTTCTCGAAGGCCCGCTTGAGATTGCTCGGTGGTCGCGGAGTGGGGATGAGGATGTTCCGTGCGCCGAGATGATGGAAGCCGAGGAGATTCACCGTGAACGCGAAGATGTGGTAGATCGGCAGCGCGGTCAGCACGATCTCCTTTCCACGCCGCATGTGCGTGCTGCACATCGTGATCGTCTGCAGGGTGTTGGCGACGAGGTTGCCGTGCGTGAGCATCGCCCCCTTGGCGATGCCCGTCGTGCCGCCGGTGTACTGCAGCGCGGCGACGGAATCGAGGTCGACGTCGTCGAGATAGGCCGCGACGGCCTCTGCGGTCTTGCGCGCACGGCCGGCCTTCAGCGCTTCCTGGAAGGGGGTGTGCGCCACGCTGATCGCAGGGAGTGAGCGATTCCAGAACCTCTGCACCATGCGGATGACTCCGGCGATGACGGGCGGGAAGAACTCGGCGATGCGTACCGTCACGATCGTGCCGATCGACGTCGAGGACAGCACCTCCGGCAGGCGGTCGGCGAACATGTCGATGATGACGAGCGTCGTCGCGCCCGAGTCGGCGAACTGCCGTGCCATCTCGGAGGCCGTGTAGAGGGGATTGGTGTTGACCAGGACGCATCCGGCCTTCAGGACGCCGAACGCGACGACGGGGTAGCTCAGGCAGTTGGGCATCTGCACGGCGACGCGGTCCCCGGCGGACAGTCCCACCACCTCCCGGAGGTACGCCGCGAAGTCGTCGGAGAGCGTGTCGACATCCGCATATGTCAGCGAGCCGTTCATGCCGTTCGGCATGCACTGGGTGAAGGCGATCGTGTCGGCGTAGTCGACGGCATCCTGCCGGAGCATCGCGGGCAGATGGGCGAACGGCGACTCCTCGAGTTCGGGAGACACGTCGGGTGGGTAGTGGGCGAGCCAGGGCCGTGGGGTCATCTTCGATCCTTTGCCGGGGGCGGGCAACGCCGGCGAACACACCGACGCTGGTGATTCATCTCGACTGTAGCCGACGCCCGCACAGGTGAACGGTCCCTCCGGGAGGGGAGGGACCGTTCGGTCTTCCGCTGCAGCTTCGTGTGGGGGTCAGCGGAAGAGGCTCGCGGTGGCGAGTTCGGCGTCGGCGTACTGCCGGCCGGCGGCGGCCAGGGCGGTGTTGATGCCGTTCAGGCTGTCTTCGACCTGGCGCTGGGTGGCGCGCCACTGGTCGACGACGGAGTGGAAGGCCACGGCGGCGCTCCCGGTCCAGGTGCCCTGCAGATGGGTCAGCTGCGCGAGCATCGACTGGGTGTCGGCCTGGATGCGGTCGATGGTGCCGCGAATGGTGGATGTCGCAGCGAGAAGGGAGTCGCTGTCGACGGAGTAGGTGGCCATGGGTGCTCCTTTTCGAAGTGGACACCCGTCACGTTAGAGAGCCGACAGGCCCTGATCCTCGGGGACGGCGAGTTCGGTGGAGAACCGCCCACGCGCGCCGATTGTGCAGGAGAGGACGACCGCGCCTCACTCCCGGGGAGGACGCGGCAGTGGTTGCGTCTCCAGCAGGAGGTGCTCGGTGGCATCCCGTGATTCGGCCAGCGGGAAACCGACCCGGAAGGTCGCACCGCCACCGGGGGTGTCGAAGACGTCGACAGATCCGTGCAGCGCGTCGACGATCGACGCGACGATCGACAGGCCGAGCCCGGTGCCGCCGGTCTCGCGGGTGCGGGAGGTGTCGGCCCTCCAGAACCGCTGGAAGATCTTGTCCTTGATCTGGTCGGGGACGCCGTCGCCGTGGTCGATCACCTCGATCCAGCCGAGGTTGGCATCGCGGTCCACTCCCACGCGCAGCTCGATCGGCGAATCATCCGGTGTGAACCGACGCGCGTTCCCCAGAAGGTTCGCGACGACCTGCCGGATGCGATTCTCGTCTCCCCAGACGACGACGGCCGAGGCTGCCGCTGCGGTGGCGGCGGTCGGCGCAGGAGCAGGCGTGGCATCGGCCGCGGCCACGGGGGTATCCGGGGCGGTTCGCGGGCGGCGGCGCAGGCGTGACAGCGAGGCTCCGCGCCGCGGGGTGGTGGCGGGGGCGGGTGATCCGCCGCGCCGACCGGTGCCGGCGGCACCCGGATCGATCTCGGACGTCAGGGCAGGGCGGAGCTCGTGGACCGTGGCATCGCGAACCGTCACCGTTCGCTGCGGAGAGGCGACGCGGGCATCGAGGCCTGCGTCGCGCGCGATCGGCACCAGATCGACCGGCGTGATCGCGACGTCCTTTCGTTCGTCGAGGCGGGCGAGGGCGAGGAGATCCTCGACGAGGAGACCCATGCGGACGGCCTCCTTCTCGATGCGCTCCATCGCCTGGCCGGTCGCCTCGTCTCCCGAGATCCCCCCCATGCGATAGAGCTCGGCGTAGCCGCGCACCGTCACCAGCGGCGTTCGCAGCTCGTGGCTCGCGTCGCCGATGAATCGACGCATCTGGCGCACCGTGGCGTCGCGTTGCGTGATCGCGGCGTCGACGCGCGACAGCATCGCGTTGATGGCGGTCTTCAGTCGCCCCACCTCGGTGGTCTTCGGTTCGATGTCGGTCATCCGCTGGCTGAAGTCACCGGCGGCGATGGCGTCGGCGGTCGTCTCGACCTGCCCGAGACTGCGGAAGGTCAGGGTCACGAGGAAGCGGGTGAGGGCAGCGGCGACGGCGATGATGATGACGGCGAGGATGCCGTAGATCGCGATGTAGTTGGCGATCGTGCGGTTCACCGATGAGACGGGGAGCGCGACCATCTCGGAGTAGACGCCGCCCCCGCCCGGGTACTCGCTGACGGCGACCGTCGCGCGGAACTCCGCCTCACCGTTACGGGAGAGGAGGGTCACGATGTTCAGCTGATTGGTCTGCGCGTCGGCGACCGGGTAGGTGGCGGGGAACGCCGGCTGGGGTTGCGTTCCCCCTCGGCCCCCCGCCGTCGTCAGCAGTTCACCGTTGCGGTCGTAGACCGCGACGAAGTAGTCCGCCAGCGGCGCACCCTGGATCGCGCGGGCCCGCAGAAACCCGTCTTCGACTCCGATGTCGATCAGCGGATCCGCGGAATCCGTGGTCGCCAGGGCCTCGACCTGAGTGTCGAGACTGGCGATGAGGCTGTTGCGGAGGAAGATCGCGGTGCCGATGCCGGCCGCGAAAAGACCGACGACCAGCAGCGCCACGGTCACGCCCGTCACCTTCGTGCGCAGACTCGTGCCGCGCCACCATCGCGTGATCGCGTCCGGCTGTTGCCCCAGGGTCTGCTCCTCGTCGTGTCCGGCGCTCGTGCGATGCGCCGTGGTGCCCGGCGTCAGACGGTCTTGCCGGCCTTCAGCATGTAGCCGAACCCGCGCTTGGTCTGGATGAGCGCCTCCGACGAATGGGGATCGATCTTGCGACGCAGGTAGGAGATGTAGCTCTCGACGATCCCGGCGTCGCCGTTGAAGTCGTATTCCCAGACGTGATCGAGGATCTGTGCCTTCGAGAGCACCCGGTTCGGGTTCAGCATGAGATACCGCAGCAGCTTGAACTCGGTCGGGGAGAGGTCGATGGAGACGTCTCCGACGCGGACGTCGTGGGTGTCCTGATCCATCGTCAGCTCGCCGGCGCGGATGACCGACTCCTCGTCGGCCTGCATCGTGCGTCGCAGGATCGCCTGGATGCGGGCGACGATCTCGTCGAGGCTGAAGGGCTTGGTGACGTAATCGTCGCCGCCGACGTTCAGGCCCGTGATCTTGTCCTCGGTCTCGTCCTTGGCGGTGAGGAACAGGATGGGGGCGGTGTAGCCGGCGCCCCGGAGGCGTTTGGTGACGCTGAAGCCGTTCATGTCGGGAAGCATGACGTCCAGCACGATGAGGTCGGGTTCCTCCTCGAGCACGGCCGAGATCGTCTGCGCACCGTTGGAGACGGCCCTGACCTGGAATCCGGCGAATCGGAGGCTCGTGATGAGCAGATCGCGGATGTTCGGCTCATCGTCCACAACGAGGATGCGGGGTGCAGTCATGCCCTCATTATGTCGAGGTGGGATACGCGCTGTCTGGATATCGCGCGGAGAGGCGGGATGCGCGGTCTTCCGCGGTCGCGCCGTCTCAGTCGAGGCTCGCCCGCACCGCGCGCGCGATCACGGGTCGGATGGCGGCGTCGGGATCGACGGTCACGCGGTGGAGCACGAGGCCGTCCGCGGCCGCCATCAGTGACCGGGACGCCTCGGCGGGGGAGCGGGCACCGACCCGTGCGAGCAGGGCGATCACCCACTCCACGTAGGCGCGGCGCTGTTCCAGGAGCGGCGCCAGCAGCTCGGGATCGGCGGCTCCCTCGAGGAAGAGCGCGAATCGGGCTCGGGTGCGGGCGGCGAACAGGCCGGTCTCGGCGGCGACCATGGCGCTGAGGGCCTCGATCAGCTGCTCGGGCGTCTCGACCGGCGGCCGCTCCGCACCGGCGAAGTCGGCGCGCTCGCTCTCGGCCAGGTGCGTGACCACGCCGGCCACGAGGGCGTCGCGCGTGCGGAACCAGTTCGACGTCGACCCCTTCGGCAGGCCCGCGCGCTCGTCCACGCGCGCATGCGTGAGGGCGCGGATGCCCTGCTCGCCGACGAGCGCGAGTGCCGCGTCGAGGGCTCTGTCCCTGGTGGTGGCCACGCTCAGAGCCTAGAGGCGCGCCCGATCACGAGGAGAAGAGGACGAAAATACGAGAGGCGTAGTGACATCCTACTAGGAAAGTAGTATCGTGCGGGTCATGGACAGGAAGACGACGAAGGCGGGGCTCGACGCGGAGTCACCGGAGATGCCTGTCGTTCCGGGCTTCGCGCACCGGTTCGTCCACATCCCGGGGCTTCGTGCGCACGTGGCGACGAGCGGAGAAGGTGAGCCGGTGCTCATGCTGCACGGCCTGCCTCAGCACTGGTGGCAGTGGCGCCGGGTCGGTCCCGCGCTCGGAGAGCGGTATCGCGTGATCTGTCCGGATGCGCGGGGCTTCGGGTGGTCTGAGGCCGCGTCGCCGCGGATCGCACGGTACTCGATGCGGGACGACGTGCTGGCGCTGTTGGACGCCCTGGAACTGGAGCGGGTGCGGCTCGTGGCGCACGACATGGGAGCGGTGGTGGCGGCACAGCTCGCCTACGCCCACCCCGAGCGCGTGAGAGCCATGGTCGTCCTCAGTGTGCCCCCGCCCTTCATGAGGCTGGGATTGGGGATGCTGCCGGCGATGCGCCATGTGCCGAAGCTGCGGTACCGCCGGGCGGGGTCGTCGCTGGACTGGGTCTTCGCGCCGCCCTACGTCGCCACCCCGATGAGTGAGCAGACGCGGCAGACCTACCTTCGCCCGCTGCGCGACCCGGCGAAGGATGCCGCGATCAGCGAGGTCTACCGCGGGCTGCTGATCGGGGGTGAGATGCCGGCGCTCGCCGCGGGCGCCTACCGTCGGCGACGTCTGGCTGTCCCGGCCCTGTACTGCTTCGGCGAGAAGGACGAACCGTTGACGGCCCCGTTCGTCCGGAAGCAGGTCGGCGATGTCTCGCGCTTCGCCGACCACGTCGAGTTCGCCGCCATTGCGGACGCCGCGCATTTCGCCACCGATGACAACCCCGACGGGGTCGTCGAGCCCATGCGGGAGTTCTTCGCTCGTGCGGCGTGATGTTCGGGCGGCGTGGCTCACCCGATCGGGAGAGGCCCCGTCTCCACCGTGAAGCGATGCCGACGAAGCCGTGCGGCGAGTGCCTCGCCCATCGCCGCCATCGGGGTGAGGACACCGCCGCCGGACGGCAGGTCGTCGAACGCGAGGGAGAGCGCCGACTCGCCCAGCATCACCGCCGTGCCGTCGTAGCCCGGATCATAGGGCGCCGAGATGCGCGTGCGCGTCGGGGTGCCGTCGACGGGATAGACATCCGACTCGACCGTGAACCGGCCGGCTTCCCTCGTCCGCGCGCTCGGTCCCTCCCCGGGTGCCGGAAGGACGCGGTCGAGGATGGCGCGGGTGGGAGGGAACAGAAGCCCCGCGACGAGGGCTCCGGTCGCCGCGGACACCGCGGCGGCGATGATGCGCCCCGACACGCCGGTCGTGGTGTCGACGACCTCGCGATAGCGCATCAGCTCGCCATAGGACCAGCCACCGAGATAGCTCGTCCGCTGCACGATCTGTTGGTTGTACGCGCCCATCACGAACGGGGCCTGCCAGATCCCGGATGTCTCGTCCAGGCGCATCCCGCGAGGGCGGCTGCTCGCCGGCAGGTGTCGAGAGGGACCGGGAGTGAGTGCGTACGGGTCGCTCACGACGCGGCGGGCCGAGGGATCTGACCGCGCGTCGAGCAGCTGCTGGCGGAGCGAGTCGATCGTCCCGCCGCTCACGCCGCCCTTGATGGTGCGCACCTGCACGGTCGCCTCGGCCAGCGGCCCGCCGCCGGATGCCGCGTGGGCGAGCCCGACGCCGAGGTCGGATGGGATCGAATCGAACCCGCACGAGTGGACGATCCGGGCCTCGGTGTCGCGGGCTGTCGCATGCGCCTCCGCGACGCTCCGCGCGGCGAAGGTGCTCTCCCCGGTGAGATCGGCGTAGGCCGTGCCCGCGCGCGCACACGCCCTCACCAGGGGGAGGCCGTGGCGCGCGTACGGACCGACGGTCGACGCGATCACGCGCGTGGACGCGGCCACCTCATCGACGGAAGCGGCGTCGTCGACATCGACGGTGAGGGTGTCCCACGGGACATCCAGCTCCCGGCGGAGGGCTGCGAGACGCTCGGGGGAGCGGCCCGCCAGGGCGATGCGCGCGCCCTCTCCGGCGCTGCGCGAGAGATGCGCGGCGGTGAGGCGCCCGACGAAACCGGTGGCACCCACCAGGACGATGTCGTACTGCCGCTCCCTGCTGTTCATGGTCCGGCTACGCCGCCGCCACCTCGTCGGCATCGAGGATCGTGTAGCTGTAGCCCTGCTCGGCGAGGAAGCGCTGGCGGTTCTGCGCGAAGTCCTGATCGACGGTGTCGCGGGCGATGAGCGTGTAGAAGCTCGCGGTGCGGCCGGATTCCTTCGGCCGCAGCAGACGCCCGAGGCGCTGTGCCTCCTCCTGACGCGAACCGAACGATCCCGAGACCTGGATGGCGACGGATGCCTCCGGAAGGTCGACCGAGAAGTTCGCCACCTTCGACACCACGAGGAGCGAGATCTCGCCCTCGCGGAATGCCCCGTAGAGCTCCTCGCGCTCGTCCACGGGGGTGGCCCCGGTGATCTTGGGTGCCTGCAGGGCGTCGGCGAGCTCGTCGATCTGATCGAGGTACTGCCCGATCACGAGGATGCGCTCGCCGGGGTGGCGTGAGACGAGCTGCCGGACGACGTCGATCTTCGCCGGTGCGGTGGCGGCGAGGCGATAGCGCTCCTCATCCGCCGCCGCGGCGTACTCCAGGCGCTCATCGGCGGGCAGGTCGACCCGCACCTCGTAGCAGACGGCGGGGGAGATGAAGCCCTGCGCCTCGATCTCCTTCCACGGCGCATCGAACCGCTTGGGACCGATGAGGCTGAACACGTCGCCCTCGCGGCCGTCCTCGCGCACGAGGGTCGCGGTCAGGCCCAGACGCCGTCGTGCCTGCAGATCGGCGGTGAGCTTGAACACCGGCGCGGGCAGCAGATGGACCTCGTCGTAGACGATGAGACCCCAGTCGAGCGCGTCGAGCAGCGCGAGGTGGGCGTACTGGCCCTTCCGCTTGGCGGTGAGGATCTGGTAGGTCGCGATGGTGACGGGCTTGACCTCCTTGGCCTGCCCCGAGTACTCGCCGATCTCTTCCGGGGTCAGGCTCGTGCGCCGCAGCAGTTCGTCGCGCCACTGGCGGGCGCTGACGGTGTTGGTGACGAGGATGAGGGTGGTCGTCTTCGTCTCGGCCATCGCGCCGGCCCCGACGAGGGTCTTCCCGGCGCCGCAGGGGAGGACGACGACGCCCGAGCCCCCGTCGGCGAAGGTCTCGACGGCTTTCTGCTGGTACGGGCGCAGGTGCCAGCCGTTCTCGGCCAGATCGATCGGATGCGGCGTGCCCGGCGTGTACCCGGCGTGGTCCTCCGCGGGCCATCCGATCTTCAGCAGCTCCTGCTTGATCTGACCGCGCGCCCAGGCGTCCACGACGTAGGTGTCGGGCGAGGGGTGGCCGATGAGGAGCGGCTGGATGCGCTTGTTCCGCGACACCTCCGCCAGCACCGCGGCGTCACCGGATCGCAGGACGAGCGTGCCCTCGTCGTCGCGTTGGATGACGAGTCGTCCGTACCGCCCGACGGTCTCGCGGATGTCGAGCGACACCGACGGCGGCACCGGGAAACGCGACCAGCGGTCGAGGGTGGCGAGCATGTCGTCGGCGGCGTGGCCGGCCGCCCGGGCGTTCCAGAGACCGAGACGTGTGATCCGGTAGGTGTGGATGTGCTCCGGCGCACGCTCGAGCTCGGCGAAGATCGCCAGCTCGTGCCGCGCGGATTCCGCCTCGGGATGGGCGACTTCCAGCAGCACCGTTCGATCGCTCTGCACGATGAGGGGTCCGTCAGCCATAGCGTTCCAGTCTACCGGTGCGGCGGGGAGACGGTCCCGCCAGGGTGGGGCGCCGGGGCTCAGGCCACGCTGCGGACGGTGACCACGTGCGAGAGCGGAAGGGTGCGTTCGACGTCGCTCGACTGATCGCGGCCGCGGAGCCGGCCGCCGCCGAATCCGGTCGCCTCCAGGGTGAAGGTGCGTTCGGCCCCGTCGGGCATGCGGACGACGACATCGATGACGGCGCGGCTGCGCACCGCCTGGACGATCTCGCGTTCGAGCCAGGCGTTCTCGGCGTCATCGCCGTGAGATCCGCGCAGCACCCGGATGAGGGCCGCGTGCGGCTCGGCCGGCGCTTCGGGACGATCGGAGCTCGGACGAACCCGATGACGCAGCACCACGGGGCGGCCGTCGTCGCCGACGGAGACCACGGGATACCGGGCGTCGCTGAGGGCCCAGGCCACCGTCTCCTGCGAGACGCCCGTCGTCAGGGCCGCGCCGTCGGCGACGAGGCCGAGGGCGCGCAGCCCCTGATCGACCGAGACGGCGTCGAGGAGCGAGGGATCGCCGCTTTCGACCATCGTGCGCTGTGTCGCTGCGTCGGTCCTCACCCTGATGAGGCCGTGCCGGGCCGCGGTGCTGTCGATCAGGTAGCCGAGCGGCTGCGGAAGGCCCGTGAGGGAGAGAGCGGTGAGGAACTCGCGGATCGACTCGGCGGTCTCGCCCTCGGTGAGCCCCGCGGTCAGCGACTCCGCGGTGAACCGATAGGTCGAGGCCTGCGCCCGCGATTCGCGAGCGGCCAGCCGGCGCAGTCGCAGCTCCAGGCGCGGGGCCAGGGGGCCCGGGGCGATGGCCGTCAGGTCTGCCTGGAGGTACACGCGGTCGATCTCGGCGGGGAGGTGCCGCGTCAGTTCGTCGGTCTGCGGGTCGTCGCCGTGGCGGAGCGACGTCGCCCACGCCGGCTCACGGGAATCGGGGGTGAGGAGACCCCACTGCAGCGCGATGCGTGCGAGGCCCTCGGAGCGGCGCTCCCACTCCGCGTCGAGCGGATAGCGTCTCGTCCACGCCGACACCGGAAGGTAGCCGCCGCTCGGAGTGCGCACGCCGGACGGCAGGGCATCACGGAACCCGGTCACGACGAGCCGCCAACGCTCGGGGGTCGAGGCCTCCAGCCACCTCGCACCGGAGTCGGAGACCGTCCAGTCGCGTCCGCTCGACGTGAGCAGGCCCGCCGCCGCGGCCGCCCCGACGATGTCGTCGAGCTCATCGGACTCGCCGAGCGCCCCGGCGTCGAGGAGCTTCCGTCGGTCGGCGGCACTGACGCCGCCCGAGGTGATGCGCGCGAGCGGCGCGTGCGACGCGGCCACGAGGACATCGGCGAGCGATCCGACGGTCGCGAACACGCGCTCGGCCGCAGCGAGGGTCTCCTCCTCCGACGCCGGCGCGGGCTCGATCTCACCCTCCACCGGTTCGAAGGCGTCGGGGAACTGCGCGCGGATGTCACGGAGGGCGCTGAGCACGGGATGCCACGGGGCGCCGTCGTCGCCCGTGAGCGCCAGTCGCGCCGACGGTGGGGTCGCCGACGCGGGGAGGGGCCTGCCGTCGACCGTCGCCGCCAGGGCGATCAGCTCACCCCGCGTGAGGTGGATCATCGCGCGATCGACCGACGTCTTCTCCAGCAGTGCGTCTGCGGCGTCGAAGAAGTCCTTCCAGGGCGCCGAGGGGGACACACCCCGGGCCAGGAAGATGTCGGCGAGCTCGCGGTCGTCGCGACCCGCGAGCCACGTCGCGAGGGCGCGCTCGTCGGAAGCCATCACCCTGCCCGGTTGGCCCGCGCCCTTCGCACGAAGCTCATGATGAGAACCGTCAGCATCAGCACGAACGCCAGAGGCGGCGCGATCCAGACGATGACACCGATCGTGGGCCAGATGCCGCCGGACATCTCCGCGCCGGCTGCCGAACCGATCATGATGGCCAGGAAGCACACGATCGACAGCAGAATCAGTCCCAGCGACATGAAGGCCAGGATGCGGTCGATCCGCCGCACCGGAAGGTCGGCGTTCGAAGTCGGCGTGCTCATCGTGGCTCAGCCTATCGGGTGCGCTCCCGCAGCGGAGATCGCAGGCGTCGCGGTGACGAGCCCGCGCGCGCCCGCGTAGGCTGGGGGAGGGCGCAACTTTGCCCGTCATCCGTCATGCCCGCGCCACGCAGGCACCGATTTCAGCGAGGTCTCATGCCCACCGGCAAGGTCAGGTTCTACGACGAGGAGAAGGGTTTCGGCTTCATCACCACCGATGAGGGCCAGGACGTGTTCCTGCACGCCACCGCGCTCCCCGCGGGCTCGGCGGCACCCAAGCCCGGTGCGCGCGTGGAGTTCGGCGTCGCGGACGGCCGTCGCGGTCTGCAGGCTCTCTCGGTGCGGGTGCTGGAGGCACCGGTGAGCCTTGCGAAGCGGTCACGCAAACCCGCCGACGACATGGCTGTCATCGTCGAGGACCTGGTGAAGCTGCTCGATGGCATCGGCGCCGATCTGCGCCGCGGCCGCTACCCCAGCTCCCCGCAGTCGAAGAAGGTCGCCGCCGTCCTCCGCAAGGTCGCCGATGACTTCGAAGCCTGAGGCCGACCCCCGGCTGCTCGAGGCTCACGACCTCGCACTCGCGGCACTTCGCGAGATCACGCCGGCCGACACGATCGGCGAGCCCGCCGATGTGCGGGTCGAAGACGACGGGGTCGTCTCACTCCGGTTCGAGAACCGCCTCAACGGGTATCCGGGGTGGTTCTGGACCGTCAGCCTCGCCCGCGTCGAGGATGCCGAGCCGACCGTGCTCGAGGTGGAACTGCTCCCCGGCGACGGCGCGCTGCTCGCCCCCGAGTGGGTTCCGTGGGCGGTGCGCCTGGCGGAGTACCAGGCCGCCCAGGCGGCCGCCGCCGACGGTGACGACGACGCCGACGAGGACGATGACGACGAGGCCGACTTCGACGACGACGCCGATGTCGACGACCTCGATGACCTGGACGCCACGGATTTCGACGAGGACGGGTCGCCCATCCTCCACGCGGGTGATCTCGACGGCGTCGACATCGACGAGCTCGCCGAGGAAGCCGACGAAGAGGACGAGGCGGACGACGCCGACTCCGAAGACGACGCCGACCCCCAGGACGACTGAGCGCCCGGGGCCGGCGCCGGAGACGACGTCACTCCGTGACGGTGAAGGTCGCCGAGAGCAGATGATCCTCGCGCGAGGACGGTCCGACCAGCAGGTCGAACTCGCCCGCCTCGACCCGCCGCTCGCCGCGCGCGTCCACCAGGCTGCACGCTGAGACCGGAAGCTCCCACGACACCTCGCGCGACTCGCCCGGTGCCAGGTCCACGCGCCGGTAGGCCTTGAGCTCGCGATCGGCCCAGCTCACCGAGGTGACGCGATCGCGCACGTACACCTGAACGGTCTCACGGGTGGGGCGGTCGCCGCTGTTGGTCACCCGCACCTGCGCGCGGACGACGTCGGTCGGCCCGACCTCGGACTCGGTGATGCGCAGATCGTCGTAGTCGACGCTCGTGTACGACAGGCCCTCGCCGAAGACGAACGCGGGGCTCTGCGTGAGGTCGGCGTACCGGTCGCCGTGCTGGCCGCGGATCTGGTTGTAGTAGGTGGGCTGCTGTCCGGCGTGGCGGGCGAACGAGATCGGCAGGCGACCGGTCGGCTCGGTGAGCCCCAGGATCACCTCGGCGATGGCACGGCCGCCTTCCATGCCCGGACTCGCGGCCCAGATCAGCGCGGCGGCCCGCTCGACCGCGGGCGGCAGGACGAGGGGCTTGGAGGCGAGGAGGACCACGACGAACGGGGTGCCGGTCGCAGCGACCGCGTCGAGCAGTGCCACCTGGGCTCCGATGAGCTCCAGCGTCGCCGTGGAGCGACCCTCGCCGACCAGCTCGATCCGGTCGCCGACCACGACCACCGCCAGATCGGCGCGGCGCGCGGCGGCCACGGCGTCGGCGATCAGCGCCGGGTCGGGCTCGGCCGGCACGACCACCTGCGGGCGCGGCTGTCCGTCGGGGAAGAACGCCCCCGCGGGGTCTTCCTCCAGGCTCAGGATGCGGGCGCCCTCCGCGCTTTCGATGACCCACGACTCCGGGGCGACCCGGGTCATCCCATCCAGCACCGTGGTGATCATCTCCCGGAGGTGTCCGTCGGGGAGCCAGTCCGCCTGTCCCGACGACCCCGCCCAGTCACCGAGCTGGGTCTGCGCGTCGTCGGCGAGGGGGCCGAGGACCGCGATCCGCCGGGGCGCGGCGTGATCCCGCGCGCGGCCGGTGTCGTCGGCTGAGGAGTCGGGCAGCAGGGGAAGTGTCCCGTCGTTGCGAAGCAGGACCAGCGAACGGCGGGCCGCTTCGAGGTTCAGGGCGGCGTGCGGTGTGCTCCCGACCGACGCCTCGATGCGCGCGCGGTCGGGGCGGCGGGGATTCTCGAACAGGCCGAACTCGAACTTCAGCAGCAGGATGCGCGCCACCGCGGGGTCGAGGTCGGACTCGGTGAGGAGCCCCCGCTCGATGGCCTCGCGTGCTCCGTCGAAGAAGCCCGGGGTCGTCATGATCATGTCGTTCCCGGCCCTGACCGCCGCCGCGGCGGCGTGGGCGTAGTCGGGCTGCACGCGCTGCTCCCAGACCATCCGCCCCACGTTGTCCCAGTCCGTGATGAGCGTGCCGGTATAGCCCCATTCGCCGCGCAGGACGTCGCTGAGAAGCCAGTCGTTGATCGTGATCGGAACGCCGTCGGTGCTCTGATAGCCGAGCATGAAGGTGCGGCATCCCTCCTTCGCCACGCGTTCGAAGGGAGGCAGGAACCAGGACCGGAGCTTCCGTCGGGAGATGTCGGCCTCGCTTGCGTCGCGTCCGCCCTGCGTCTCGGAGTACCCGGCGAAGTGCTTCGCCGTCGCCAGGATCGCCGTCTCATCGGCCAGCCCGTTGCCCTGATATCCGCGCACCATCGCCGACGCCAGCTCACCGATGAGGAAGGGGTCCTCGCCGAAGGTCTCGCCGACCCGTCCCCACCGCAGGTCGCGCGCGATGCACAGCACCGGCGAGAACGTCCAGTGGACTCCGGTGGCCGAGACCTCCTCGGCAGTCGCGCGGGCGATCTGCTCCACCAGCTCGGTGTCCCACGACGCGGCCATTCCCAGCTGGGTCGGGAAGATCGTCGCACCCTCGAAGAAGGAGTGGCCGTGGATGCAGTCCTCGCCGACGAGGAGCGGAATGCCCAGCCGGGTCTGCGCGACGAGGTCGTGTGCGCGCAGCAGCCGTTCGGGTGAGGCGTGCAGGATCGATCCCACGTGGCGCCGGAGGACCTGGTCCTCGATGTCGTCACGCGCGTCGAGCTGCATCATCTGCCCGATCTTCTCCTCCACCGTCATGCGCGACAGCAGATCGGCGATGCGTTCGGCCACCGGCCGTGCCGCATCGAGATAGAGCGGGGCGGCGATGTCGGCGGTGGTCACGGGTTCTCCTCGGATGCGGAAGCGGATGCGGAAGCGGGGACGGTTGCGGATGCAGGGACGGATGCGTGGGCGGGACGCGTTTCGGGCTGCGCGGATGCGGGGCGGACGACCGTCACGGTGTCGTTGACGTTCATGCCCTTCTTCTTCATCGCACGGGCCCGTTCGCCCGCCGAGCGGAGCCGGGGGTTGACGTACTCGTCGATGCCGAAGTTGATCAGCGAGAGTGCGACGCCGATCGCGGCGATGCACAGCCCGGGCGGCAGGTACCACCACCACTGGTTCTGTCGGAAGGCTCCCTGCGCGGACGCCCAGTTGAGGATCGTGCCCCAGTTATACGTCGTCACCGGGATGACCCCGATGTAGGACAGCGTGGTCAGGGCGAGGATCGCGGCGGTGACGGTGCCGACGAAGCTCGCGGCGATGAGCGCCATCAGGTTCGGCAGCATCTCGACGGTGATGATGCGACGCAGCGGCTCGCCGTTCGCCCGTGCCGCCTGGATGAAGTCGCGGTTGCGCAGCGACATCGTCTGGGCGCGCAGGACGCGGGCCCCCCACGCCCATCCCGTGATGCCGAGGACGGCGGCGATCACCGCCAGCGGGGGGTCGTCGAACATTGAGGCGACGATGATGATGAGAGGAAGTCCAGGGATCACCAGGAAGACGTTGGTCAGGGCGGACAGGCTTTCGCTCCGCCATCCGCGGACGTAACCGGCGATGACGCCGATGACGACGGCGATGAGCGTGGCCATGAGCGCTGCCAGGAAGCCGACCACGATGACGCCGCGCGTCCCGTGGATGACCTGGCTGAGGACGTCCTCACCGATGTGGGTCGTTCCCAGCCAGTGCTCCGCCGACGGGGGCTGGAACCGCGCACTGTTGTCGACGGCCGTGGGGGAGTAGGGCGCGAGCACGTCGGCGAAGACGGCGACGAGCACGAAGAAGCCGAGGATCGCCAGGCCCGCGATCGATTTCCGATTGCGGAACATCGCGAAGGCCGAGGCGAGCTTGGAGCCGAAGGTCGGCTCTGCCGCCGCGGGGCGGTTGTCGGGAGCATCCATTGTTCAGGCCTCCGTCTGGCGCGTGCGCGGGTCGAGGAATGCGTAGGCGAGGTCGGCGAGCAGGTTGGCCAGCAGGACCGAGATCGTGAGCACGAGGAAGACCCCTTGCATGAGGGCGTAGTCCTTGGCGTTGGTCGCATCCAGCAGCAGCTTCCCGACGCCCGGGTAGCTGAAGACCATCTCCATGACGATGGTGCCGCCGACGATGAAGCCGATCGACAGCGCGAAGCTCTGCACCTGCGGCAGCACGGCGTTGCGCGCCGCGTAGCCCCACAGCACGCGGCGGTTCGTCATGCCCTTCGCCTGTGCGACGGTGATGTAGTCCTCGTCGAGGACGGTCAGCATCATGTTGCGCATGCCGAGCATCCATCCGCCCAGCGAGGCGATGATGATCGTGACGGCCGGCAGGGTCCCATGGTGGATGACCTGGCCGATGAATTCCGGCGACCACTCGGGTGAGATCCCGACGCCGTAGGCCTTGCCGATCGGGAACCAGCCGAGGTTCACCGAGAAGACGGCGATCGCCAGCAGTCCCAGCCAGAAGTAGGGGATGGTGCTGAGGAACGTGGTGATCGGGATGAGGCCGTCCATCCGGCTGCCCCGGCGCCAGCCCACGATCGCGCCGCCGATCGTCCCGATCGCGAACGAGATGATCGTGGCGAATCCGACGAGCCCGATCGTCCAGGGGAGGGCCTGACCGATGACCTCCGTCACCGGTCGGAGCCCGTGCAGGAGGGAGACTCCCAGGTCGCCCCGCAGCAGAAGGCCCCAGTAGTCGAGGTACTGCTGCCACAGGCTCTTGTCGGTGTCCAGCCCCAGCAGCGAGCGGAGGGCCTCCGCGGCTTCCGGGCTGATGTTGCGGTTGCGGGCGAGGTACTGGGTGACCGCATCGCCTTTCATCAGGCGCGGCAGGAAGAAGTTGATCGTGATCGCCGCCCATAGGGTGAACAGGTAGAAGACGGCCCGTCCGCCGAGGAAGCGCCAGGGGATCCGCGGCCCTGAGGCCTCGGCGACGGTCGCCGTGGTGCCCTGGGTGACCGCATCGGCGGCGGAATCGCCTGCCGGGTCACCCGCGTCGGTCGGGATCTGAGGCTGGACCGCGGTCATTGCGCACCTCCGTGGATGCCGGATGCCACACCGAAGAAGGTGTCGGGATCGGGGGAAGCCGCCAGCAGCTCGCGTGTGTACGGATGCTGCGGGCGCAGGATGACCTCGTCGGCGTCGCCCCGCTCGACGACGCGTCCGTGGTTGAGGACGAGGATCTCGTCGCTGAAGTGGCGTGCCGTGGCCAGGTCGTGCGTGATGTAGAGCACGCCGAGCCCCTCCTCGCGCTGGAGGTCGGCGAGGAGGTTCAGCACGCCGAGGCGGATGGAGACGTCGAGCATCGAGACGGGCTCGTCGGCGACGAGCAGCTTCGGGCGCGACGCCAGCGCCCGGGCGATGGCGACGCGCTGACGCTGACCCCCCGAGAGCTCGTGCGGGCGCCGGTCGATGACGGCATCCGGGTCCAGCCGCACCCGATCCAGCAGGCGGCGCACCTCGCTGTCGACCTCACCGGCGGGCACGACCTCGTGCAGGCGCAGCGGCCGCTGGAGGTGGTAGCGGATGGAGTGGTAGGGGTTCAGGGAGGCGAAGGGGTCCTGGAACACCATGCGCAGCTGTTGACGGTACGCGCGAAGCGCGCGTCCGCGGCGCGGGATCGGCCGCCCGTCCAGGCGCACCTCGCCGCTCGTCGGCGTCTCGAGCTGGGTGAGGATCTTCGCGATCGTCGACTTGCCGCTGCCGGATTGGCCGACCAGGCCGATCGTCCGGCCCGACTCCAGCCGGAAGCTGACATCGTCCAGGGCGGTGATCTGCCCGGCGCCGCGCACGGCGTAGCGCTTGGTGACGGCGTCGAATTCGAGGACGGTCATCGCCGCACCACCCCCCGCTCGCCGGTGAGCCGGGGGAAGGAGCCCAGGAGCGTCCGGGTGTACTCGTCCTGCGGATCGGTCCAGATCTGCTCGGCGGTGGCGAGCTCCACGATGCGCCCCTCGCGCATGATCGCGATGCGGTCGCTGATCTCGAGCAGAAGGGGGAGGTCGTGGGTGATGAAGATCACCGAGAAGCCGAATTCGTGGCGGAGGGCCGAGATCTGACGGAGGATCTCGCGCTGGACCAGCACGTCCAGCGCCGTCGTCGGCTCATCCATGATCATCAGCTGGGGCCGGAGGGCGAGAGCCATCGCGATCATCACGCGTTGGCGCATGCCGCCGGAGAGTTCGTGGGGGAAGGAGCGTCGCCGCTGCGCACCGACCTTGACGATGTCCAGCAGCTCGGCGGCGGCGCTGCGCCGCTGCGCGCGGGTCATCTCGGGGCGGTGCACCTCGAAGACATCCTCGAGCTGCGACCCGACGGTGGCGACGGGATTGAGGGAGTTCATCGCCCCCTGGAAGACCATCGAGATCTTGTCCCAGCGGAATCGCCGCATCTCCTCGGCGTCGAGGTGATTGACGTCGATGTCGTCCCCCGAGGCGTCGTGGAAGACGACGGTGCCGTCGGTGATGACCGCCGGGGGCTTCAGCAGTCGCTGTACGCCGTAGGCGAGGGTGGTCTTGCCGCAGCCGCTCTCACCGGCGAGGCCGAGGATCTCGCCGCGGCGGAGCTCGAGGGTGATGTCGGAGACGGCCCGAACGGGGGGATCGACGTCGTAGACGACGGAGAAGTCGCGGACGGAGAGCAGGGTGTCGCTCATCGGTGCGTGCTCGCTTTCGTGATGCCGGGCCCGGGCGGGACGGGAGCGCGGGCTCCCGCCCCGCCCGGACGGTTCAGCCTGCCGGCTGCAGCTTCGTCAGGATCTGGACGATTCCGGGCTGCGTCGGGTCGGCCGAGGCGTACTGGTCGTCATCCGTGGGGAATCCGACGTAGCTGCGGGTGTTGTACTGGCCCAGCAGCGGGTGCGATCCGAGCGGGATGGCCGGCACGTTCTCCACGAACGCCCGCTGCATCGTCTCCAGCGCCGCCTGGCGCTCGTCCTCGGACGCGGTGTTGGCGTAGGTGTTCAGGGCCTCGGTCACCGCGGGGTCCTCGAAGCGACCGAAGTTGAACTGCGCGCGGTCGTCGACGATCCACTTCGGGTCCATCGTCGAGGTGTACAGCCCGTAGGCGTTGCCGGTGTCCTCGAGCCAGTGGATGATCGCCTGGAAGGTGCCCTCCTGACGGGCGGCGTCCCAGCCGCCCCAGTCCGGCTGGTCGACCTGGACCTCGATGCCGAGGGCCGCGTCGAGCTCTTCGGCGAGCAGGGCCTGCTCGGTGTTCCAGTCGCTCCAGCCCGCGGGAACCGAGATCGAGAACGACACCGCCTCGCCGTCGGGATCGATGAGGGTGTCGTCCTCCCAGGTGTAGCCGGCCTCGCTGAGGATGTCGCGCGCCTTGTCCACGTCGACCGCATACTCCTGGTCGGCGAACTCCGGCAGCACCTCGTTCTCGAGCAGGTTCCCGAGACCGGTGACGCTCCAGACCGCCTCGCTCGCGCCTTCACGGGCGATGTCGACGTAGGCCTGACGGTCGATGGTCCAGGCCAGGGCTTCGCGCAGGGCCGGGTCGTCGAAGGGCTCGGCCTGCAGGTTCATGAAGAGCGTGCCCGAACCGGCGGTCGGCGAGACGAGGTAGTGGTTGTCCTCGTCGGCGGCCAGGTAGCTCTCCTGGATCTGCGGGATGAAGGCCTGCGCCCAGTCGGCCTCGCCCGAGACGAGAGCGGTGGTGAGGGCCGCGTTGTCTCCGTAGGAGACGTAGTTCAGCGCGGGAACGGCCAGCTCGCCGCCCCAGTAGTCGGGGTTGGCGGTGAGGGTGACCGATTCGGTGGACCAGTTGTCCAAGACGTACGGGCCGGTTCCCACAGCCAGGCCCTCGCCGGTCAGCGGGTCGGTGTTGGGGTCGTCGATGTTCTCCCAGATGTGCTTGGGCACGATCGGGGTGTGCAGCACGCGAGCCTGCGAGACGAACTTCGAGTCCGCGAACGTCAGCGTGATGGCGTCGCCGTCGACCGTGGCGCCCTCGTACTTCAGGCCCGAGGTGTCGGCCAGACGGCCGTCGAGGAACTGGTCGAAGGTGAAGACGATGTCCTCGCCCGTGAACGGCGTGCCGTCGCTCCAGGTCACTCCGCTGCGGGGGACCACGGTCAGCTGGGTGTAGTCGTCGTTCCACTCGACCGACTCGGCGAGCCACGGAGTGGTGCCGAGGTCGCCGGTCGGGTTGACCAGGGCCATGGGCTCGAAGATCACCTTCGCGTAGCCGTACTTCGACGCCGACGAGTCGCCGAGGAACGGGTTGTGCGATTCGGTCGTGATCGCACCGTCGGGCTTCGCGATGGTCAGCGCGGCGCCCGACTCCGCGGAGCCGGTGTCGCTGCCGCCGCCGGCGCAGCCGGTGAGTGCGAGCGCCGTGATGATCCCGGCGGCGCCTAGTGACGTTCTGAGCCTCATTGCTTCTCCTTCTGCACGACACCGTGCGGGTTCTCGGCCGCGGCTGTCCGACGGCTGGCGAGTGATTGCCTCAGAAACTTACAATCAAGTAAGTAAGTTTTGCAAGCGCGTCTGCCGGACCACGACCGGGGGTCTGCGTAGACTCTGAGCCGGATCGCGAGAGGGGGTGCGAGATGACGACGACGCAGCGACGGCAGCCGCGTTCACGTCCGGCGACGCTGGCGCGCAAGCGCGACATCCTCGATGCCGCGGTCGAGATCTTCGGCAGCAAGGGCTTCGCCGCCGGCACGCTGCAGGACATCGCCGATCAGGTGGGCATGACCCACGCGGGGATCCTGCACCACTTCGGGTCGAAGGATCAGCTGCTGCTCGAGGTGCTGCGGCACCGCGATGAGACCGACGTCGCCGACCTCGAGGAGCAGCACATGCCCGACGGGCTGGAGCTGTTCCGGCATCTCGTGCAGACGGCCTTCGTCAACGCCCAGCGCGCCGGCATCGTGCAGGCCTACGTGGTGCTCTCGGCCGAGTCCGTCACCGACGACCATCCGGGGCGGGTGTACTTCGAGAAGCGCTACGAGACCCTGCGCCGAGAGGTTGCCCAGGCCTTCCGCGTGGTCTGCGCCGAGCGGGGGATCACCGCACCTGACACGATCGGGCTCGCCTCCGCGAGCATCCTCGCCGTCATGGACGGGCTGCAGGTGCAGTGGCTTCTCGACCCCCAGAACGTGGATCTGGGACAGGCGTCGGCGTTCGCCATCGAGGCGATCCTGGCCTCGGTGCTTTCGACAGAGCCCCTTCAGCCCCGGCTGGCGTAGCTCAGAGTCGCTCGAGCGTGTAGTCGATCGCGCGGATCAGGGTGCGGACGTCGTCGGGTTCGATCGAGACGAACGTGGCGACCCGCAGCTGGTTGCGGCCGAGCTTGCGGTACGGCTCGGTGTCGACGATCCCGTTCGAGCGAAGGCTCGCCGCCACCGCGGCGGCATCCACGGTGTCGTCGAAATCGATCGTCACCACGACCGGGGATCGGTCGGCCGGGTCTTCGACGAAAGGCGTGGCGACCGACGACGCCTCGGCCCACTCGTAGAGCGCCCCCGACGACTCGCGCGTCCGCGCGTCGGCCCACGCGAGGCCGCCGCTGTCGAGGATCCATGCGAGCTGCTCGTCCAGCAGCACGAGGGTCGCCACGGCGGGGGTGTTGAGCGTCTGCTGCAGGCGGGAGTTGTCCAGCGCGTTCTTCAGACTCAGGAACTCGGGGATGTAGCGATCCGAGGCGCCGATGCGCTCGATCCGCTCGATCGCGGCCGGGGAGACCGCGGCGAACCACAGACCGCCGTCCGAGCCGAGGTTCTTCTGCGGGGCGAAGTAGTACACGTCCGCCTGCGACATGTCGAGGTCGATCCCGCCCGCGGCGCTGGTCGCATCGATGACCGTCAGCGCTCCGTCGTCGCCGACGACGCGTTCGACGGGTGCGGCGACGCCGGTGGAGGTCTCGTTGTGCGGCCAGGCGTACACATCGACGCCGTCGACGGCCTCCGGCCGGGCGCGGCCGCCCGGGTCGGCGGTGCGGACGTCCGGCGCCTGCAGCCAGGGGGCGCGCGCGGCGGCCGCGAACTTCCCGCCGAACTCGCCGAAGACGAGGTTCTGGCTGCGCCGCTCGATCAGTCCGAACGCCGCGGCGTCCCAGAACGCGGTCGAGCCGCCGTTGCCGAGGAGGATCTCGTAGCCGTCGGGCAGCGAGAAGAGGGAGGCCAGTCGCTCGCGCACCGACCCCACGAGGTTCTTCACGCCCGACTGGCGGTGCGAGGTGCCCAGCAGGGTCGCGCCGCGGGTGACGAGTGCCTCGAGCTGTGCACCGCGGACCTTCGACGGACCGCAGCCGAAACGGCCGTCGGTGGGCAGCAGGTCGTGGGGCAGTGCGACGTGGGCCATGCGAGTGATTCTAGGGATGTCGCGTGCGCGCCGTTTCCGCCTGGGCGCCGGCCCGGGCTCGGCGTCGGTGACGACGACTAGGCTGGAAACGCCCCTGAGACCCGCGAGGACACCGCCACATGACCGACCTCATCGACACCACCGAGATGTACCTGCGGACCATCCTCGAGCTCGAGGAGGAGCGGATCGTGCCGCTGCGTGCGCGCATCTCCGAGCGCCTCGGTCACTCGGGCCCGACGGTGTCGCAGACGGTGGGGCGGATGGAGCGCGACGGTCTGGTCGTCGTGTCCGAAGACCGCCGGCTCGAGCTGACCGATGCGGGGCGTCAGAAGGCCGTCGACGTCATGCGCAAGCACCGTCTTGCTGAACGGCTCCTCTCCGACGTCATCGGGCTCGACTGGGCCTACGTCCATGAAGAGGCCTGCCGCTGGGAGCACGTCATGAGCGAGCAGGTCGAACGGCGTCTCGTCGAGCTGCTCGGCCACCCCACGGAGTCTCCGTACGGCAACCCGATCCCCGGGCTCGACCAGCTGGGAGACGTCCCGGCGAACACCTTCGAACAGGGCGTCATCGGACTGGTGACCAAGCTCAACGCGGCAGGAGGTCCGTTGCGCGGCACGGTGCGACGCCTGGCCGAGCCCGCCCAGGTCGACCCCGAACTGCTGCAGCAGCTGAAGGCGGCCGGCGTCGTTCCCGGCGGTACCGGCAGCTACCGCTACAGCGAGGGTTACGTGCTCGTGGAGATGGACGACAACGACGAAGCGCTGGAGCTTCCCGTCGAGGTGGCGTCGCACATCTTCCTCGTCGACGACGAGGTCCAGATCCTCGCAACGTGACTTATTCGTTACCTTCGGGTAGCCTCTGAGGGTCCACAGGCGAGAAGCCCGCCGACGGACTCCGCGTGAATTGCCTCATCGGCTCGTCGTTCACGCGGCCCGCCCCGCACATCGTGCCCCCACACTGAGTGTCGACGAGCCAGCGCAGGAATGCGCGGAGGCGCCGGAGGACAATGGCCGATCTAGACAACACCCCCGATTCCCCGTCGGCGACCGACGGACCGGGGCTCGAACGCCGAGACCGCACCCGACGCAAGCCCGCGGCTCGCACCAGCACTCTGAAGACCGCCCGCCCGGCGGTCGCCGCTCCGCCGAAGAGCCGACGGCCCCGAAACGGCCGGAAGCCGGCGCGCACCCTCGTGATCCTGACGATGGTCGGTGGCCTCATCGCCACCGTGGCGCTGCCCGCCTACGCCGCGGTCGAGAGCGCCACCGCCGATCCGATGACCCTGCAGCAGGTGGCCGTGGACGACGCCCAGTCGCTCGTGGTCGCCTCCGACGCGGGCGCGGCGGAACTCTCCCGCAGCAGCTACTCCGCCACCACCGCGGAGGAGATCGAGAAGAAGAAGGCCGAGGAGGCCGCCGCGGAGCGTGCGCGTATCGCGGCCGAACTCGCCGCGTCGGCGGCGTCGTCGTCCTCGTCTTCGTCGGGCTCCCGTGCCAACGTCGACCTCACCATGGTGGCTCCGGGCACCGGCGAGGTGCGCTGGCCGCTCTCGGGATTCACCGTCGGCGACCGCACCTTCGCGCGCGGCGGCGCCCACATGGGCACCGACATGCTCGCGCCCTGCGGTGAGCCGCTGTTCGCCGCAGCGGCCGGCGTGGTCCGTGTCTCCCAGGAGAGCTACGGCGGCTACGGCGTCGCCGTCACCATCGACCACGTGATCAACGGCCAGCGAGTCTCGACGCTCTACGGGCACATGACCTACGGCAGCCGCGCCGTCCAGGCCGGCCAGACCGTCTCGGCCGGGCAGATCATCGGCCTCGTGGGCAGCACCGGGCGCTCGACCGCCTGCCACCTGCACTTCGAGACCTACATCAACGGCTCCGTCGTCGACTCCTACGAATGGCTGCTCGCAAACGCGGGATGACACGAAGCAATCACTGACGAAGGGCGCCGGGGCATCCCCGGCGCCCTTCGTCGTTCGTCGACACGTCACGCGATGTTCACGTCGCTGAACCCCCGGGCGTGTCGCGTGCATTACCCTGAGGTCAGCTGACGCTCTAGAGAAGCGGAGGGAGCCGATGGACGGCGCACCACGTATCCGAACCATGGATGCATTGGGCATGTTCGTCCTTCGGCATCATGTCGATGGAGGCCACGGGATGACCGTGGCGCCGAGGCGCTGTCTGTAGACAGCGCCTTTTTTCATGCCCTCAGCCCCTCGAAACGTCACGAGTCGAATAACCGTGAAAGCCGTCCCGGCCATTCGAGGGGAACAGGAATGCGCACTCTGGTGCTGAATGCGGGTTACGAGCCACTGGCCGTCGTGTCGTTCAAGCGGGCGCTCGTGCTCGTCATGAACGACAAGGCCACCGTCGTGGAGCACATCCACGACGAACCGGTCTGGGGGGCGACCGGGGCGTACGATCGCCCCGCGGTCATCCTGCTGACCAGATACGTGCGCGTACCGGGAGCCCGGCGCGTGCCGGTCACCCGGCGAGGCGTACTCCGCCGCGACGGGCACCGCTGCGGGTACTGCGGGAAGTCTGCCTCGACGATCGATCACATCCTGCCGCGTTCGCGAGGAGGAGCGGACTCGTGGGAGAACCTCGTGGCCTGCTGCCTGCGCTGCAACAACGTCAAGGGTGATCGCACGCCGCAGGAGATGAATTGGGAGCTGCGCGTCACCCCGCAGCCGCCGCGCGGCGGGCAGTGGACCGTGCGCGGCACCGAGCGCTCCGACCCCCGGTGGGAGCCGTATCTGGCCCTGGCGGCCTGAGCGCCGCGGCGCAAGCTCTTTCGAAAAGAGCACCGGCATGCCGGTGCTGAACCGCGCGGTTCGTAGCATCGACGGATGCACACTGTCGCGCCCCCCGCCGTCGCCCTCGGCACCGTTCCCGCCCACCGCCTCGGCGAGGCCGTCATCACGGTCGTCGGTGTCGACGACGAGCCGATCACAGACGCCGAGGTCACGGTCGCCCAGACGCGCCACGATTTCGCGTTCGGCAACACCGGATTCGACGTCGGTGACGGCGAGGACCTGACCGGGGAGTGGCAGCTGACCGCCGCGGAGGCAGAGCTCTGGCTGCGGATCCACAATGCCGCGACCCTGCCGTTCTACTGGGGGCGGTTCGAGTCGACCCGCGGCACCCCGCGCACCGTCGAGATGCGCCGCACCGCGCAGTGGCTTCGCCGGCACGGCGTGGCGCTGAAGGGCCATCCGCTCGTCTGGCACACCGTGACCGCGCCCTGGCTTCTCGACCTCGAACTCGATGAGATCGAGCGCGCGCAGCGTGAGCGCATCCGGCGCGACGTCGCCGACTTCGCGGGGCTCGTCGACACGTGGGACGCCATCAACGAGACGGTGATCATGCCGGTCTTCGACAACGGCGACAACGGCATCACGAGGCTGGCGAAGGATCGCGGTCGCCTGGCGATGCTGCGGCTGGCCTTCGACGAGGCGCGAGAGGCCAACCCGCACGCCTTTCTGCTCGTGAACGACTTCGATCTGTCGCCGGCGTACGAACGCGTCATCGACGAGATGCTGGATGCGGGCATCCGCCCGGATGCGATCGGGTTGCAGACCCACATGCACCAGGGATACCGCGGTGAGGAGGAGATCCTCGAGGTCGCCGACCGCTTCGCGCGGTTCGGTCTGCCGCTGCACTTCACCGAGACGACCCTGCTGTCCGGCGACCTGATGCCTCCTGAGATCGACGACCTCAACGACTACCAGGTCGCCTCGTGGCCCTCGACCGCCGAGGGCGAGGCCCGGCAGGCCGACGAGATCGAACGGCACTACCGGTCGCTGGTGTCGCATCCCGCCGTCGAGGCGATCACCTACTGGGGGTTCAGCGACCGCGGCATGTGGCTGGGCGCGCCCGGCGGGCTGGTCCGCGCCGACGGCTCACCGAAGCCCGCCTACGACGCACTGCATCGGGTGATCGCCGACGAGTGGTGGGTGTCGCCGACAACGGTGCGCACGGATGCGGAGGGGCGCGTGCGTCTCTCGGGGTTCCGGGGCGACTACGAGGTGGCCGTGCAGGGTCAGCCGGCGGTACCGCTGACGCTCGGGCGAGAGGAGCTGCACGAGACGGTGCGGACCTCCCCGCACTGATCTCATCTTCTTTCGAACATCCTCCGCTGTTCCCGGGCTGGAGGATGTCGGAGGGCCCGCTTACGCTCGCCACAGGCATTGAGATCATAGAACACATGTTCTAGCCTGTGGAGGTGAGGGCGATCGTGCAGACCGAGACGACGACCCGCGACGACGTTCGCGGCGAGGTCCATCGCCTGCGTGCCCAGCTCGAGCGGGTGCAGGGGCGTCGGATGGATGCTCCGGTGCTGCCGGTTCTCGAACCGCTCGCCGAGGTCCTGCCCGGTGGAGGTCTGCGCACCGGGTCGGCCTACTCGCTCACCCGTTCCGCCTCGCTGCTGGCCGCGCTGCTGGCAGGGCCCTCGCAAGACGGCACCTGGTGCGCCGTGGTGGGCATGCCCGACTTCGGCGTCGAGGCCGCCGAGAGCGCCGGAGTCGACCTGTCCCATCTCGTCCTCGTGCCCGATCCCGGCCCGCGGTGGCTGGCGGTCGCCGCGACCCTCGCCGAGGTCATCCCGGTGGTCGCGGTGCGCCCGGCGGCCAGAGCGGCGGATGCCGAGGTGTCTCGGCTGGGGGCGCGCCTGCGTGATCGCGCAGCGGTGCTGCTGGTGCAGGGGCCGTGGCCTCAGGCCGAGGCCTCGCTGGATCTCGCCGACCCGGAGTGGTCGGGGGTGGGGCGAGGACACGGGTACCTGGCGGCGCGCGAGGTCACGATCGATGTGCGCAGCCGACGGTGGCCGATGCCCCGGCGCGCGCGGATGAGCCTTCCCGCGGCCGACGGTGGCGTCGGCGCCGTCCGCTCGGCGGCATCGGCGGTCCCGGCTCTTCCCCGTCTCGAGGCCGTCGGCTGATGCGCCCCGACGCCCCGGTGCGCAGCCTCGTGCTGTGGTTCCCGGATTGGCCCGTGGCGGCGCTGGCGCGGGATGCCGCCGGCTCCGCTCCGGTCGCCGAGGACGCCCCGGTGGCCATCGTCGCCGGGGGGATGGTGACCGCGTGCTCGGCGACGGCCCGTGCCGAGGGGGTCCGCCGCGGACAGCGTCGCCGGGACGCGCAGTCCCGATGCCCGGGACTGCGCGTGGTCGACGCCGACGACGCCCGCGATCACCGCGCATTCGCGCCGCTGGTGGCGGCGCTGGAGGAGCGGGCGCCGGGGGTGCAGATCATCCGCCCGGGGCTGTGCGCGCTGCGCGCCCGCGGACCTGCTCGGTACTACGGGGGCGAGACCGAGGCCGCCCGCGTGCTCGTGAGCACGGTCCGTGCGCAGGGCGTCGCCGACGTGCGCGCGGGCATCGCCGACGGCCCCTTCACCGCCGAACAGGCCGCGCGCATCACCCGCGCCTCCGATCCGGTCTCGGTCGTTCCCACCGGGGGTGCGGCGGGCTTCCTCGCGCCTCTTCCGATCACCGCCCTCGCCGATCACGATGTCGTGGCGCTGCTGGCGCGCCTGGGGGTGCAGACGCTCGGCGACTTCAGCCGGCTCGATCCCGAACGGGTGCGGGAACGGCTGGGCGAGCCGGGCATGCGGCTGCACCGCCTGGCGTCGGGTCTGGATTCGCGTCCCGTCGAGCCGCGCGTGCCTCCTCCCGAGCTGCACCGCGAGGTCGCCTTCGAACCCCCCCTCGAGATCGCCGAGCAGGTGGCGTTCGCCCTGCGCATCGCGGCCGACGAGTTCATCTCGCGTCTCGGCGCGATCGACCTCGTCTGCACCGAATTGCGGGTCGAGCTCACCGGAGACCGCGGAGAGCGGAGCGAACGGGTCTGGCTCCATCCGAACTCCTTCGATGCGGCGGCGGTCGTGGACCGGGTCAGATGGCAGCTCGCCGAAGAGGCCACCGGCGACGGCGGGGGAGTGCTGGCCAGCGGCGTGGCGCTCGTGCGCATCTCACCCGAGGCGGTGGGCGCCGCCTCACACCACGCCCCGGCGATGTTCGGCGCCGGGACCGACGAGCGGGTCCATCACGTCCTCTCCCGCGTGCAGGCGATGCTCGGTCATCGCGGCGTGATGACGGCCGAGGTGGGAGGGGGCCGGTGGCTCACCGAGCGCCAGGTGCTCGTGCCCTGGGGAGACCGCACCGTCGTGACCGCGGAGCGCACCCGTCCCTGGCCGGGGAGCCTTCCCGACCCCCTCCCGGGCACCATCTTCCCCGAGCCGGTGCCGGTGCAGGTCGTCACCGGGGAGGGAGGGCCGGTCGCCGTCGACGAGCGCGATCGGATGACGGCGACGCCCTCGGTGCTGGTGGAGTCGGGGCGCCCCCGGGCGATCAGGGAGTGGGCGGGTCCCTGGCCGATCGTGGAGCGCACGTGGGATGCCGCCCGCAGCCGTCGTGCGCACCGGTTCCAGGTGGTCGACGCCGACCGCACCGCCTGGTTGCTGGTCTGCGCGGGCGGGACGTGGATCGCCGAGGGTCGCTATGACTGATCGATGCGGACGGGGCCGCTGATGGGCTTCAACAATCCTGGCGTCCCCTGGTCGGAGCTCGAGCGCGTCCTCAGCGACCGGCGTCGGCCGCGCAACATCCCTGCGGGGGCCGACGGGGGCGACAGCCCCGCCTGGTCGCACAAGCGCGGCCCCTACGTCCCGCCCGCCATCGAGCGCCCGGCCGAGACGGTGCCGTATGCCGAACTGCACGCGCACTCGTCGTTCTCGTTCCTCGACGGCGCGTCCTCGCCGGAGGAACTGGCCGAGGAGGCCGAGCGTCTCGGCCTGCACGCCCTGGCCGTCACCGACCACGACGGGTTCTACGGGATCGTGCGGTTCGCCGAGGCCGCCGAGAACCTGCAGGTGAAGACCGTGTTCGGAGCAGAGCTGTCGCTCGGTTTCGACGATCGAGCGCCCACGCCGTCGCGGGCAGGAGACGCCGACCCCGAGGGGTCGCACCTGCTCGTGCTCGCCCGGGGGGAGGAGGGCTATCACCGCCTCGCCGCCGCCCTCACGCGAGCTCAGCTCGCGGGGTCGGAGAAGGGACGCCCCGTCTACGATCTCGACGAGCTGTCGGCGCGGGCCGACGGGCACTGGGCGATCCTCACCGGATGCCGCAAGGGCGCGGTTCGCCGCGCGCTCGCCGAGGAAGGACCGGCGGGCGCCGCGGCGGCGCTCGACCGCCTCGTCGCGCTGTTCGGCCCGGAGGCGGTGAACGTGGAGCTGACGGATCACGGCAATCCGACCGACACCCGCGACAACGACGTCCTCGCCGCCCTCGCTCGGGAACGCGGCCTGCCCATCCTGGCCTCGAACAACGTCCACTACGCCGCCCCCGAACGGGCACGGCTCGCCGCCGCCGTCGCGGCGATCCGCGCGCGCCGAGGGCTCGACGAGCTCGACGGATGGCTGCCCGCCCATGCCGCGGCTCACCTGCGTTCGGGCGCCGAGATGGCCGAGCGCTTCGCCCGGTACCCCGGAGCGGTGGCGCGCACGGTGGAGCTGGCCGACGAGCTCGCCTTCCCCCTGCGTCGTGCGCGCCCGGCGCTGCCGCGACAGAAGGTTCCCGAGGGGCACACGCCGATGTCGTGGCTGCGGCACCTGGTCTGGGTGGCCGTTCCCCGCAAGTATCCCGACCTGTCGGCCGACAACCGCGCCCGCATCGAGCGTGAGCTGCAGGTCATCGAGACCAAGGACTTCCCCGGCTACTTCCTCATCGTGCACGGCATCGTGCAAGAGGCGCGGCGCCGCGGCATCCTCTGTCAGGGTCGTGGGTCTGCCGCCAACAGCGCGGTCTGCTACCTGCTCGACATCACCGCCGTCGACGCCATCGCCTACGAGCTGCCCTTCGAACGCTTCCTCTCCAGCCTCCGAGACGAAGAGCCCGACATCGACGTCGACTTCGACTCCGATCGACGCGAAGAGATCATCCAGTGGGTCTATGCCACCTACGGTCGCGACCGCGCCGCGCAGGTGGCCAACGTCATCCAGTACCGCCCCAAGAACGCCGTCCGCGACGTCGCCAAAGCCCTCGGTTACTCCACCGGGCAGCAGGATGCGTGGTCGAAGCAGGTCGAGCGCTGGGGGGCGTCGCTGGAGTCGGGCCCCGACAACGACATCCCGGCCCAGGTGATCGAGTATGCCTCCGAGCTGTTGAAGGCCCCGCGCCACCTCGGCATCCACTCCGGGGGGATGGTGCTCACCGACCGCCCCGTCGGCGAGGTCGTGCCCATCGAGCACGCCCGGATGGAGGATCGCACCGTCATCCAGTGGGACAAGGACGACGCGGCCTGGATGGGACTGGTCAAGTTCGATCTGCTGGGCCTGGGGATGCTCGCCGCCCTCCAGTACTGCTTCGACATGATCCACACCGCCACCGGTGAGCGATGGGAGCTGGCGACGCTGCCCAAGGAGGAGCAGGCGGTGTACGACATGCTCTGCCGCGCCGATTCGATCGGGGTGTTCCAGGTGGAATCCCGTGCCCAGATGGGACTTCTCCCGCGACTGCAGCCGCGGCGGTTCTACGACCTCGTGGTGGAGATCGCCCTCATCCGCCCCGGTCCCATCCAGGGCGGGGCGGTGCATCCGTTCGTGCGTCGAAAGCTCGGTCAGGAGCCGGTGACCTACGCGCATCCGAAGCTCGCGCCCGTGCTGCAGCGCACCCTCGGGGTGCCGGTCTTCCAGGAGCAGCTCATGCAGATGGCGATGGCCATCGGCGACTGCTCGGGAGAGGATGCCGACCTGCTGCGTCGTGCGATGGGCTCCAAGCGGGGAGTCGAGCGCATCGAGTCGCTGCGCGAACGCCTGTACGAGGGGATGGCGCGCAACGGCCTCGTCGGAGAAGATGCCGACGCGATCTACCGTCAGATCCAGGCGTTCGCGAACTTCGGCTTCGCCGAGTCGCACTCGCTGTCGTTCGGGCTCCTCGTCTACGCCAGCTCCTGGATCAAGCTGCACTATCCCGCCGCCTTCCTCGCCGGGCTCCTCCGTGCCCAGCCGATGGGGTTCTACTCGCCCGCGACCCTCGTCGCCGATGCGCGCCGGCACGGGGTCGAGGTGCAGCGCCCCGACCTGCTCCGCTCCGACGTGCACGCGACGCTCGAACCCGTCGGCGACGCGCGCGGCGTCACCGGTCGCCCCGAGTGCGCGCACCGCCTCCAGCCTCCGGTGCCGGTCTTCGATCCGGCCGCGCCCGATGAGTCCGCCGCGCATCGGCGCGACGGTCACCACGCCGTCCGGCTGGGGCTTGCGGGAATCAAGGGGATCGGCGACGCGCTCGCGGCGAAGATCGTGACCGAGCGACGACAGCGCGGTGATTTCCGCGACATGAGGGACCTGGTGCGTCGGACCGGGGCGACGGCGGCGCAGTTGGAGGCGCTCGCGACGGCCGGAGCGTTCGAGTGCTTCGGCATCACCCGCCGCGAGGCGCTGTGGATCGCCGGTTCTGCCGCACAGGATCGTGCGGAGTTTCTCCCCGACTCGATGGTCGCGGTGCAACCACCGCTCTTCCCCGATCAGTCCAGCTACGACATCCTCGCCGCAGACCTGTGGGCTACCGGGATCTCCACCGACGATCACCCCCTGACGCACTTCCGCTCGGGGCTGGATGCTCGGGGGGTGTTGACCTCACGGGAGATGCGGACGCACGACCCGGGGCGGCGTGTGGAGGTGGCGGGGCTCGTCACCCATCGTCAGCGGCCCGCCACGGCGTCGGGCATCACCTTCCTCAACCTCGAGGACGAGCACGGCGTGGTCAACGTCATCTGCTCCGTCGGGGTCTGGAACCGCTACCGGCGGGTCGCGCGGGATGCTCCGGCCCTCATCGTGCGGGGAATGCTCGAGAGGTCGGAGGAGGGGGTGACGAACCTCGTCGCCGACCGGTTCGAAGACCTGCGTGTGGGCGTCGGTCACCGCTCGCGAGATTTCCGTTGACGGCCTGTCTCCGACAGAACGTCCGCCTCTCGCGTGCTCGTCGGGCGCCTCCGCCTGTACGCCTCGAGCCGGTCATGGGGATCAGGCGGATGCCGCTGAGCGGTCGGCTATGACGAGGTGTGCGTTTGGGCGCGGCGACGTTCCTGCTTCAGATTCGCGAACGGCAGCTTGCCGAAGTGGGCAGTGAACTTCCGAGTGAGGTCGGCCTCGACCGCACCGGGGTCCACCGCCTCCACGCGCCATGCGACGAGAAGGTCAGCGCTATCCTCCAGACACCAGATGTAGCGACCGCCCCAATGTCCGATCGGCTCGCCAGCCCCGTGTCGGCGAAACTCGTCCAAACGCTTCGCAATACCCCGCCGCCCCCGTGCTCCGGCTGTGGCCATACCGATGTAGAGGACGAATGCGCCGTCTACCCAGGCCTTCTGAAGTTTCTCAATTGGGACTGATGGATCACGCCGCTTGAACCAGCCAGCCGGGCTGACCGGCCGGAACTCAGGCAAGCGCTCGGGGCTTGGGCGAACGACGATGTACACGCCGCCTGCAGTCGGAACGTCCGTGTTCGGCAGGTCCCCGAAGGGGACAAACCCCTCAAACCCCTCGGAGCGCAGCTGGTCGGCGGTGGTCACAGTTCGCACTCTAGCCATGTGCTCTGTCGACAACCGAAAATCGGTTCCTGCCTGGCTGTAGGAATCGGTCAGAGATGTCTATGCGGTGAAAGCGACGGCTGCGTTCTCAGACATGACATGGCCTCAGATGCTTGCGAGGCATAGAGACGTCCTATCCATGGGATGCCCAGCGGCGGGCGAGCCAGGTGACGGCGGCATCCGCTTCGGCTCGCTGAAACGCTCGAAGGGTTGGCATGTTGGGAGGTGCGGGCTGTCGGGCGTTGTTGTAGAAATTGCCCGCGAGAGCGGCGAGCACGGCATCGACCTGCTCGGATCGTAGGCCATCGAAAAGCGGGTGACCCAGGTACACATCGGCATCGACGACCTCATCACGCATCACGCAATCGAGGAGGTAAATGACCCCGTCGAACCAGCGTGCTCCAATCGACGCCCACGGCCAATCGATCAGCCACGCTGCACCTGCTTCATCGATCAAGATGTTGTCAGCGCGGCAATCCAGGTGAACCAGACGATCCCCGACGACGGCATCGGCGGCCCCGACCGCGGTCTCCATCATGCGGTCGCGCAACGTGAGAGCGAGAGGCGGCAGGGCCTCGTCGACATCGTCGGCGTCGATGCGGTTCCAGGCGTTGAAATCGTCGGCTAGCTCTTCATGAAGTTGCGGGAGGGCGGCCAGGGGGCCAGTTGCCTCCGGGAGATCTGCGATCGCGTCGAGTACAGCAGGTATGTCTGAACCGTGCGGCCCATGGGGATGCGCACCTTCAATGTCGTCCAGCATCAGGGCGATCCACTCGTCGTCATCGTAGACACCGAGAAGTGCTGGGGCCCGAACTTCGCTCGGGAGCATCCGCATGACGTTGGCTTCTCTTCGATGAAGCTCCAAGGTCTCCGCGTTGCGACTGCGCGCCACCGTTTTCACGAAGGCCCGGCGCCCGTTGTCGGTCACGATCCGGTCGGCGGATCCAGACGAGAAACCGTTCAGCTGCGCCTTCGTGGCGATGACTCTCCCGTCGAGTTCCGCTTCAACCCACGATGTCACGGTCGAGGGCAGCGAACTCCAGGGCATGCGTGTAGACATCCTCGACCGTAACGCGAATCGCCCTGACCAGATATCAGAGCCCCCTCGGCGCCATGCTGTCCAGCGCCGGGATGCCCGTATCGAGTAGCGCGCCGGCACTGCCCAGCCCGTGAATGCGACCGGCGATCAGGCCACGATCACTGGTGCTCATGCGCCGGATCAGGCGACGCGGCGGTGCCGGCGGCTGCGAGCCTCGGCCAGGATCGCGTCGAGGGAGTCGAACCATCCCGTCCGCACCGGCGCCTGGACCCACACGACCTCGAATCGCGCTCCGTCCTCCTGCACGTACGCGAGAAGACAGGCCGGATCGTCGTGGGGCAGGGCGAGATCGGTGATGACCCAGCCTCCGGCCGCAAGCCGCACCATTTCGAACTGGTCTGCACCGAACGATTCTCTGTCGAACGGCTCCGGCGATGTGCGCGGTGACTCGGTCAGCATGGCGTCCTCGTCCTTCTGCCTGGGAAACCAGTGAAGCGCCTTTCCTCCGTTCTGACTGCTCCCTTTCGCTTCCCGCGCCGGTGTGGCATGATCCGCCCGCAGCGGTCAGGCCGCGCCGGTGCCCAGCAGCGTACCGATGAGGAAGGTGGCGCCGAGTGCGAGGGCGCCACCCACGACCGTGCGGACGACGGCACGCAGTCGACGGGCGCCGCCGATCCACGCCGCGACATACCCGGTGATCGCCAGGGCGACGAGCACACTCGCGAAGGTGAGCCAGATGCGGGCGGGGTGGGGGACGAAGAGGATCGTGGCGAGGGGGAGGAGCGCGCCGATCGTGAAGGCGACCGCCGAGGCGATGGCCGCCGACCAGGGGCTCACCACGTCGCTCTGATCGATGTTCAGCTCGATCGAGAGGTGAGCGGCGAGGGCATCGCTCTCGGTCAGCTCCTTCGCGACCGCGGTGGCCGTCTGCTCGCTCAGCCCCTGGGCGCGGTACAGGCCCACGAGTTCGGCGAACTCGCCCTCGGGGTCGGCGGCGAGTTCGCGGCGCTCCTTTTCGATCAGCGCATGCTCGCTGTCGCGCTGACTCGACACCGACACGTACTCGCCGAGCGCCATCGAGACCGCGCCGCCGACGAGTGCCGCGGCGCCCGCGAGCAGGACCGGACCGACCTCCGCGGTCGCGCCTGCCACACCCACGACCACCGCCGCGGTGGAGACGATGCCGTCATTGGCACCGAGAACACCGGCCCGAAGTCCGTTCAGTCGCTGGGCGAGCCCGGGCCGGTGCGGCTCGTTGGGATGCCCTGTCGTCGCGCGATCCTCGGTCATGGCCCGACGCTACCCGCGCCGCGGTGCCGCGACCAGAGGCGACGGATCAGGCCCCGGTCAGGCGACGAGAGAGAGCGCGTGGGCGAGCGACTCGGCCGACTCGTGGTCGACGGTGAAGGGCACGATGCCGAAGTAGCTGCCGATCACCAGCAGGAAGACGAAGACGATCGACAGGAACAGGATGCCCAGCGACGCCAGGGAGAGCAGGAGGGGAAGGCGGGAGGTCACCCCTCCATGATGGCGCATCTGCGTCATCCCGTGCCCGAGGATGTCTCGACGGCGGCCATGATCCCGGTAGACCGGGTCACGCCTCCAGGATGCGGACGACGCGACCGAGACCGGTCGCCAGGGTCGAGCGGATGGTGTCTTCGATCATCGGTTCCACCAGCCGGAGCATCCCCGAGGGCTCGCCGTCGATGGTGGCGCTGACCCGCGTTCCGGCGGCGTGGTCGGCCAGATCGAACAGCAGGGATGTCGGGAACGTGCCCCGAGTGCTCGCGATGGCCATGCGCCCCGGTGGCACGTACTCGGTGACCCGCCAGTCGAACTCCACTTCGCGGCCCATGACGCGCATCCGGCTGTTGATCGTGCTCCCCACTCCGACCGGCGGCGGGGAGGTCAGCGCTTCGGAGATGACGGTGTCATCCCACTCGGGCCGGCGACCGGCGTCGGTGAGGTAGGCGAACACGTCGGCGCGCGAACGCGCGATCACGACGACTTCGGTGACGGTGAACATGGCGGGAGCGGTGTCGACGTCAGTTCAGCGCGGGGGTGTCGTCGGGGATGACCCCGCCGGCGTAGAGCGACTCACCGAGATCGCGCAGGGCGCGGAGCGCGACCCGCTGCGTGAGCGGACCGTACGAGATGCGGGCGACGCCGAGCTCCTCGTACTCCTTCGCCGGGAGGGCACCCGGGAATCCGATGACGGAGAGCTTCCCGCGGCCCAGCCCCTCGACGATCCGCTCGACGTGAGCACGCTGGATGGCGCCGGGGACGAACACGACCGCAGCGCCCTCGTCGAGGAACGCCCGGCCGCGCCGGATGGCCTCGTCGAGCTGCTGATCGATGGGGGCGTCGCCGCCGCGCAGAAGCGCATCAGTGCGGGCGTTCAGCTGGAACGCGACCCCCTCGGCTTCGGCTGCCCGCATCGCGGCGCGCACGCGCGCGACCGCCTCGTCGAAGGGTCGCATGCGGTCTTCGATGTTGGCGCCGACGATGCCCAGGCCGATCGCCCGTCGCACGGTCTCCTCGGGGTCGTCGTATCCGTCGTCGAGGTCGGCGCTGACGGGCAGGTCGACCGAGCGGGCGATGAGGCCCGCGGCGGCTAGGGCCGTGTCGAGCGGCATCCCGCCGTCGGGGTATCCGAGGCTCGCTGCGATCGAGTGCCCGGCGGTCGCGAGGGCGCGCGTGCCCGGAAGGTCGGCGATCACCCGGGCGCTGACGGCGTCCCAGACGTTCACCACCTGCAGGATCTCGGGCGCTTGGTGGAGCGCTTCCAGCGTGCGGGCCCTGTCCTGAGTGGTGGTACCGGCGGTCATACCGCGACGCTACCCGACGGTGGGGGCCTGCCGGCGCAGAGGTCAGGATCCGTCGCTGAATGCGTCGACGAACCGGTCGCGGAAGACGTCCATGCGCCACACCGGGGCGTCGGATGACGGCCGGAAGCCGGCATCCCATCCCCACGCCTCGATCTGCTCGAACACCGCGGGGTCTTTCGACACGATCGTGACGGGCACGTCGTTGTCGGCATCTGGCCCGCTGACGACGCGGGAGGGTTGGTGGTCGCCGACCAGCACGAGCACGAGATCTGCGGGGTCGTAGGTCTCGAGGAACGACAGGGTCGCGCCGAGGGAGTACTGCATCGACTCCGCGTACGCGGCACGGACGCCTCGCTCGTCCGGCCACAGGCTCGCTCCGGCGGCATCGAGCTGACCGGCGAAGATGCTGCCGTCGCCGAGGTCCGACCACGGCACGAGCTGGGGCGTCGGAGTCCACGGTGTGTGCGACGAGACGAGGGAGACCTCGGCCATGATCGGCGCGCCGTCACCGGCGAGCTCCTCGTCGAAGAAGCGCTGCCACGTGTACTGATCGGGCACGCGCGCGAAGCCGAACGCGGGCCCGTCGAACGCGAGTTCCTGCTCGTCGAGCATGCGGTCCAAGCCGTAGAACGCCGCACCCTCGGGCCAGGGCTCGGTGTGGGCGGGGTTGACCGTGACCGTGCGCCAGCCGGTCTCGCCGAACAGGCGGCTCAGCGTCATCCGCTCACTCGACAGCAGCGCGTCGTACTTCTGCTGGGTGTCGACCCACGCGCCGCTCTGCAGCGTGCCGTGGGCGAGCCAGCTGACACCGCCGAAGGTGGGGGAGGTGAGGAACGCGCTCTCGGCGCGGTACCCGTTCTCGGTCAGCCGCTCGGCGCTCTCGTCGATCAGCCGGGTGATGCCTGCCATCGGCCCGGCGCCCGACACGGCGACCTCGCCGTAGCTCTCGACGAACGCGATGACGACGTCCTTTCCACGGAGCCCGGCGAGGAGATCGTCGGATACCCCGCCGGCGAGCGGATCGTCCTGGAGCGCCCGTTCGAAGGCCTCCTGGTCGGGGACGCTCTCCGCCGCCTGCACGACTTCGCCGACGAGGGTTCTCGTGACATCCGCGGCGGCGAGAGGAGCTCCCGAGGGATGCTGCGCCCCGACGACCGACAGAATCACCCATGCCGTCACCGCGGCGGCGACCGCGATCCGCCCCCGTGCCCCGAGGTGCGTCACCGACTGTGCGCACCGCAGCACGCACCGGCCGGCCACGAACACTGCGGCGGCGGCGAGCCCGGTGACGGCGAGGGCGGCGAGTGCTGCGGTGATCGGCCCCACGACGTCGTGGACGACCTTGTAGGCGTTGATGACGGCGCGCCAGTCTTCGGTGGCGGCGAATCCGCGATCGATCGTTCCCCGGAACGACAGATCGAGCAGCGCGACGAGTGCCGCCATGACGGTGACCGCCCCGAACGCGTACGCGGCGATCCGTCGGATCGTGCCGTCGGGAAAGGCGATGACGAGCAGCAGGACGAGGATCGCCTCCACCGGCAGCCGCAGCGCGAGGCCCGTGCCGGGATCGAGTGCACCCGCGAGAAGCGGCGCGCCGATGACCGTCACCCAGGCGAGAGCCGTGACGATCGACGCGCCCGAGCTCGCCGGGGGCCGCGGCGCAACCCCAAGCCCGCCACCGAGGTGACGATTCTGCGGGTGCTGCGCGGCAGCCGTGGCATCCTGTCCGATACCGCGACGCTACCCGACGGGGAGGGCCTGCCCGACGGTGTAGCGCGATCCGTGGTGGTCGCTCGGAAGGCGGTCGCCGCGCCCGTGCAGCTTCTGTCGCAGGGTGCCGGGCTCGTACGCCTCGGGGTAGACGCCCCGGCGCCGCAGCTCGGGGATGACCCAGGTGACGATGTCTTCGAACGTGCCGGGGGTGATCGCGTACGCGAGGTTGAACCCGTCGACGTCGGTCTCGTCGACCCACGCCTGCAGCTCGTCGGCGATCTCCTCGGGCCCGCCCACGATGAGCGGGCCGAGGCCCCCGATCGCGCTGTGACGGCCGATGTCGCGGACGACCCATTCCTCGCCCTCGTCGTTCGCGGCCTGGAAGTTCGACACCGTTGACTGGATGGCGTTGCTCTTGACGTTGCCGATCGGGTCGTCGAGGTCGTACTCCGACAGGTCGACGCCCATCCACCCCGACATGAACACCAGGGCGCCCTCGGGGCTGGCGTACTGCAGGAAGTCGGCGTGCTTGGCCCGCGCCTTCTCGGGGGTCTCATCGGTGATGATCGTCAGCAGGGTGTAGATCTTCGCGGCGTCGCGCGGACGTGTCGACGACGCTCCAGATCCCGGCCAATACGACGCTTGAAAACTAGGCCACCCAGACCAGATTGGGTGGGTGATCTCCTTGGAAGATTGGGCGTTGATCAGGCGGCTTGTCGCGGACGGTGTTCCGCAGCGGCAGGTGGCCAGGGATCTCGGAATCGCGCGGGACACGGTCGCGGCTGCCGTCAGGTCTGACCGGCCGCCGAAGTATGAGCGGCCGTCGCAGCCGACGTCGTTCTCGCCGTTCGAGGCGCGGGTCAGAGCGCTGTTGGCGGAGCATCCGTCGATGCCGGCGACGGTGATCGCGGAGCGTGTCGAGTGGTCCGGGTCGATCACCTGGTTCCGGGAGAACGTGCGCCGGTTGCGGCCGGAGCATCGCCCAGTCGACCCGGCGGATCGGTTGTCGTGGGCGGCCGGGGATGCGGCGCAGTGTGATCTCTGGTTCCCGCCGCGGAAGATCCCGCTCGAGGACGGCAGGAGCGCGCTGTTGCCAGTTCTCGCCATCGTCGCGGCGCATTCGCGGTTCGTGACGGCCCGGATGATCCCGACGCGGAAGACGGAGGATCTGCTGCTCGGGTCGTGGGACCTGATCCAGCAACTCGGTCGTGTCCCGCGCAGGCTGATCTGGGACAACGAGCCCGGCATCGGCCAGAAAGGTCGGCTCGCCCAAGGCGTCGCTGCTTTTGCGGGAACGCTCGCGACGAAGGTCGTGCAGCTGCGCCCCTATGACCCGGAGTCCAAGGGCATCGTGGAGCGCCGTAACGGCTGGTTCGAGACCTCGTTCATGCCCGGCCGCACCTTCAGCTCACCGGCGGACTTCAACGCGCAACTCTCCGACTGGCTTGAGAACGCCAACACCAGGGTCGTGCGGACCATCAAGGCCCGCCCGATCGATCTCATCGAGCACGACCGGTCCCGCATGCTGCCGCTGCCCCCGATCCCGCTGCAGCTCGGTTGGCGAGAGCGGATCCGCCTGGGGCGGGATTACTACGTCCGCCTCGACGCCTCGGACTACTCCGTCGACCCGCAAGCCATCGGCCGGCTCGTGGACGTCACCGCCGACCTCGACCGAGTGCGGGTGCGACTGGACGGTCGGATCGTCGCCGACCACGCCCGCGTCTGGGCGCGAGGGAGCATCGTCACCGACCCGACGCATGTCGAGACGGCGCGACGGTTGCGGCAGCAGTTTCAGCAGCCCCGCCCTGCCGTTGTCGGGCACGACCTCACGAGGGATCTCGCGGACTACGACCGCGCGTTCGGGATCGAAGGCGTCGCCTGATGGTCGCCAAGCAGACCGACACGGTCAAGCAGATCACCTATCTCGCCGGCGCGCTCAAGGCACCACGGATCACTGAAGCCGCGAGTCGGATGGCTGACCAGGCGCGAGACGCGGGCTGGTCGTTCGAGGACTACCTCGCCGCCGTTCTCGAACGTGAGGTCTCCGCCCGGAACGCGTCCGGCGCGGAACTGCGAATCAAAGCCGCCGGGTTCCCCGCCAGGAAGACGCTCGAAGACTTCGACTGGGACGCCCGACCGACCGCTCGTCAGCAGATCGCCGGGCTCGCATCCGGAGGATTCCTCCTCGAGGCGCAGAACGTCGTCCTCCTCGGTCCGCCCGGAACCGGGAAGACGCATCTGGCGACAGCGCTCGGAATCGTCGCCGCGAGACACGGGCACCGGGTGTTGTTCGCGACCGCAACGGACTGGGTCACCCGCCTCACCGATGCCCACCGGCAAGGGAACCTGCCCCGTGAGCTCGCCCGCCTCCGCCGCTACGGGTTGATCATCGTCGACGAAGTCGGCTACCTCCCGTTCGAGCAAGACGCCGCCAACCTCTTCTTCCAACTGGTCTCCAGCCGCTACGAACACGCCTCGCTAATCCTCACCTCGAACCTGCCGTTCTCCGGCTGGGGCGGGGTCTTCGGAGACCAAGCCGTCGCCGCGGCGATGATCGACCGCATCGTCCACCACGCCGACGTCCTCACGTTGAAGGGCGCCAGCTACCGGCTCCGCGGAAGAGGGATCGACAGCCTTCCCAGCATCAAGACGCAAGATCCGGCAGACTGACCAAACGACGAATCGGTGGCCTAGTTTTCGCCCGTCGTTTTGGCCTGGTTCTCAAGCGTCGTCGACACCGGCAGCAACGCGACTGCCGGAACGCACTCAACGCACCGCACTGTCCGCCCCTTGCGCTCATAGATCGCGTCCGTCCCCGCGATCAGCGTGGCGCCGCACAGCCTGCAACGCCCGGCGTATCGGAGCAGCATGCGACGGTCGTTCGTATCGTCGATCGGCTGCGTCATGGCGAGATTCTATGAGCTACCGGGCGACGCGCCGGCGCGTGCGGCCTCGAACCCAACGTGGACGATCGGCGATACATGTCCGGGAGGGTCGGGGTGCAGCTTCGGGCGCCCGGTTCGGCCCCCTCATCGGGTGCTCCTTGAGCTTCTGGTCGGGAGCATCACGGCGTGGTTTCCACTCATCGGACTCGGAGCGGTTAGGCGAGCAGTGTTCGGCGTTGTCGGGCGTCTAGTCACCCGGGGCCGTAACTTCAGCTCCGTCAAGCAGTTCTTCGCGTAGCGGCGGCACGTGACCGTCATGTCCGACCGGTTGCTCCGGGCCCCACAGCCTCCTGGCGAATGCGACGCCGGGCGCGTTCGCCGCTCCGTTTACGGCTGCTCCGGCGACTCTGCAGGCATGACGTGGGGCATCGTCAAGGAGGCCCCTGGAGGGACTCGAACACGTTTTGAGCATTTTGCATACCAGCGTCGAGCGGCAAGTTGCGCGGAATTACGCAGATTTTGGGGAACGGGACGACATCGAGCTACGTCCGAAAACAGCCAACGGCGAATGGAATGCGGGCAAATTGCGGGCAAGAATCTCAGCCATGGAGCGGCGTTCGAGGGCATGCCGGGCGACGATGCGGGCAAATGATTATTGGGCGCTAACCCAAGAACGTGTCTATGAGCGTTCTGTTCGGCATGTCGGACTTTGGAGGGCATAGTGCTCAGACGCTGATTTTCTGCGCCGAGTTGCGGTCAGCGCCCGATCGACGGGCCGGACGGGTGGCTGGGCGTCTGGTGCGGGCGGGACTGCGCCTCGTCCTCCGCCCGCATCCGGTTGTAGGTCTCACGGGTGATGAGGTCTTCCGCGAGCCCGGCCCCGCGCGCCCGCGCCATCATGCGCGTCGCAGTGCTGACGCTGACACCGAGCTGGTCCGACACGAGCTTGAGCGGCGCGATGTTCACGGTCGTCGCGATCCGGTACAGCCGCACCGCCTCTAGGACGGTCTCACCAAACTCGCGATCCGAGGCGCGAGCCCGCACCTCAGCGAGATAGTCGGTCAGAGAGAGCGGCTCCCCCTCATCGCGCTGCACCGTGACGACTCGTAGCGCGGACCGCTGGACGATCTGCAGCACGCTCACGTCGCGCAGCGCTGCCGCGGTCACCTCGTCACCCTCCCCCGATCGATCCACTCGGACGGATGCGGCGACCGACCGTCGCAACTGCTGGTCGTAGACGACGCGCACGCGGATGGCACCGACCGAGTTCGGCTCGTCCGTCACGAGGGCATCCCATCGCGTGGGCATGCGCACCCCGTCTCCGACGAGGATGCGTTCGGGGTCGACATCTTCGACGACAAGATCGTCCATGTGGCGAGTGTCCCACGATTTCGAAGCCGTGAGCAATTGATGTCGCGCATTGCTCACGAAAGGAGTACGGTGTGCGCAAGCGATGTCACGCATTGCTCACGGAAAGGAGAAGGCTATGAACAGGTCCGCGAACTCGCTCGCTCTGACCATGAAGGATGCCGCCAAGCTCGTCGGCGTCGACTACCGCACGATCAAGCTCGGCATCGAGAGCGGGACCATCCCCACGGTCCAGCTCGGCCCACGCCGGATGATCCCGCGCGCCGGCCTGCTGCGTGCCTTTGGCGTCGACGCGTGACGACCGGCTCAGCAATCCTGGCCCAGCGCGGCCAAGTAGGCCCAAGACCAGGACCAGTTGCGATGAGCAAACTTCGGCTGCCGACATGCGAGGACGGAACGCGTCCGCCTAACCCAATCGCTCCGCTAGCCGCAGGCCATCCGCCTCTGCGCGTCGTCTCCGCGTGTCTGCCCGTCCTGATAATCTGCCAGCGGCGACGGGTGGCAACCGTCTTGGACTGGTTGGGCGGGCGGGGTCGGAGGATCAGTCATCATCGAATTCACATTGCTTGAGAACTCCGTGAACGGGGAACACACGTACGCGTGCTACGACCTCACCAGCGATGACAACCTTGTCGATGAGCTTGCGTCAATCGTTCGCGATCTCTATGTTGATGACCTCGCTCTTAGCAGCGCACTGGTGGAGGCGGCCAAAGGACTGGACAGCGTATGCGATGAGTCAGCCATCGCGAAGGTCATCGACGAGGTCGCGATCGCTGTGATCCCGCAGGTCGACCCGCAAAGCAAGGTGCCGAAGCATCTCCAAGTGCCGCGCAACGAGGTCGCTGAGGTTCTCGCACTATATGTGCTCGAACAGATCCACAACTTCAGCGTTCCGTCATCTCGGATCCGGAACAAGGAAGTCTCGGGACTTCCATCACGCGGTCTGGATGTTCTTGGTCTCACGCCGAACTCGGCCGTCGTCCTCACCGAGGTCAAGGCGTCTTCCTCAACGTCAAGCCCGCCGGCGGTCGTCCACACCGCAAGAGATAGCATGCATGCGGAGACTTTGCGAAGACTCAACAACCGAGAGTCGGTTCTGGGTGAGTTGCACTGGGCCCTCAAGCACGCGAAGTCAGAGGCAAGAGAGGCAACGGCCCGTGCGCTCCTCCTGCACGGCCTGTCAAAAGCGCCAACCCCGACCGTCGCTCCGGTTCTCGTGCGAGCCGCCGGCACATACAAGCCGAGCGACTTCGGCAACTTTGCTAATCCCTCAAAAGAGTTCGGACAGTCGCCAATCAGGTTCGCTGTCATTCGGTTACCAGGTACGCTTGAGGACTTCGCGGCGGTCGTGTACGCCCGAGCAGCGGAGCAGGCAGCATGACAGCCTTCACCCAGCTGCTGGTCGATGAGGGCGTCGAAGACGTCGTCCAGGATGCGCGCGAGGAGTACTTGCTTGCACGAGCGCTCGCAGACGAGGTCGGCATTGCGGTCGAGTCCGAAGCAAGTCAGGTGGTGGCGGCCGTAGTAGAGAGCCTGGGTCTTGCGGCTCAGGACGTTGGCGAGCGCGTAAGCCTATTTACCCGTGCTTTTATTCTTCGGCGTGACCGGCCGCTCGCAAGCGGCTTGGACGGACTTCTCGCCGCCGCTTCGCTAGCCGCTGATGGTGTGCTCGCGAACCGTAGCGCGGAGGTGTTGATGCTTCTCCGTGACTACCTGGTGCCGCCGGTTGAACAGCTGGTAGCCGAGTCGGACGTCCTCAGTCGTCGCCTACTCGTGCGAACGGTTCGCGCTTTCGTCCTGCTGGTGCGTCGGTCAGGCGGCTGGGAAGACATCCGCGCAGCCGCGGAAGAGATCTCGCTGCTTCGGCAAGAGCATCAGCGGGCGAGCGAGGCAACAAGCGAAGCATCGACGGTGGGTGCTGCCGAGGCTTTGCAACTCGTGTCGGGTTTCAATCTCGCGAAGATTGTCGATCTCACCGCGACGTTCACAGCCTCAGGACAGCCCGCCAATGTGCAGGTTCAGTTCGAACGTCATGCGGGGAACCGCAACGAGCTTGGTCGATTCGCACCGGACGCGATATTCGGAGTTCTAGGAGATCTCATTCAGGCCGCGGCTGGTCGGATGATACAGACCAGCATCTGGACCGGGACGACGCGGCTGGGCAAGGCGCTTCGTGACTTCGTTGGCTCTGTCGCCTCTCCCGAGAGGCCGAACCCTTTGCTCGAGCTCTGGCCAAGTCAGCGAGCAGCCATCGATTCACACCTCTTGGATCCGGCTCGACGAGCTGTTGTCGTCGAGATGCCGACGTCGGCGGGCAAGACACTCATCGCAGAGTTCTCGATAATCCAAGCGCACGCACTCAATCCCGACTCAACGGTCGTGTATGTGGTGCCCACGCGAGCACTCGTCAACCAAATCACGCAGAGGCTGCGCCAGGACTTCGCGCCGCTCAATCTCGTCGTAGAAGCAGCAGTCCCAGTGTTTGAGCTCGACCCGACGGAAGATTCTTTGCTAAGGAGCAAAGTCGACATCCTCGTGAGCACTCCGGAGAAGCTCGACCTGCTCATCAAAGCGCAACATCCCACCGCCAGCGAGATATCGCTTGTGGTCGTCGACGAGGCTCACAACATTGCGGACGGCGTACGAGGCGCGCGGCTGGAACTTCTTCTTGGTCTCCTCAAGCGCGAGCGCGCGGAAACGCGGTTTCTACTTCTGACGCCTTTCGTGCCGAACGCCGATCAGCTTGCCTCATGGCTGGGAGACGGCACCGAGTCAACCATTGCCATTGACTGGCGGCCAAGCGAACGCATCGCGGTGACTGGACATTGGGTCAAACCACGAGGGAAGGACTACAGACTCAACCTGACTACGGTCGCGAGTGCCGGCAACGTTGATGTCGAGTCCGGGCGCACTGCGTTCGTTGGGAAGCCCAGCACCACGCGTATCAGCTCGAAAGCTGCGACAACTGTTGAACTCGTCGGGTCGCTGAGCGGCCGCGGTGGCGTGCTCGTATTGGCACGCGGGAAGGGGACATCGGAAACACGAGCCGAGGAAATCGCCTCACACCGCGAAGCACGGACAGGGCTGGCCCCGTTCCACCAGGCAGTGATCCACTTCGCAGGCGATGAGCTGGGTGCCGACCATCTCCTGCCCCGACTTCTCGAACGGGGTGTTGCCTATCATCACGCGGGGCTCTCGCATGATCTGCGCTACCTGATCGAGGCGCTGATCGATGGCGGGCACGTCGACGTTGTCGTAGGGACGACCACACTTGCGCAGGGCCTCAACTTCCCAATCAGCAGCGTCATCGTGGAGACCTTAACCCGGACGCAGGGCTACGGACAGCCCTGGAAGGATCTCACCTATTCCGAGTTCTGGAATATCGCTGGGCGAGCTGGCCGGGCGATGCGTGATCCCCTCGGGTTAGTAGCGTTCCCATGCGTGACGAGGTCTGACCGAGAGGAGGTCGCAGACTTTCTCCGCGGCGAAGCTGCCGCAGTAGCTAGTGCCCTTCTCGATGCGACTGCGGCGCTGGGTGACGCCTCCTCCACATTCAACCTTGCTTTCACGCGTCAGAACCCGGATCTTGCGGTGTTCCTTCAGTACCTAACTCATGTCGCGAGAGTTGGGGGTGCTGATCAGACTGCCTCAGAGATCGAGGACGTCCTGAGGTCGAGTCTCGTCTTCCACCAGGCGTCAGATGCGGCAAGCGGCCTTCCGGACGCGCTGCTCTCCCTTGCTCGAGGCTACGTACGTTCAATCGAGAAGGAGGACCGCGGCTTCCTTGCCCTTGCGGATGGCACTGGCTTCAGTCTGGCGTCCGCCCGACTCGTGTACGGACAGACTGCGGCCGAGTTTCCGGAGTTTCGTGCGAGCGAGTTTTGGTCCCGAGAGAACCTCTTCCACAATGACCCGAAGCCTTTGGCAGACGTAATCACCCTCCTCGGAGGCGTTCCGGAACTCAAATTGGGACTCAGCGACTCGCCGGCGTCTTTCGACCCCGCAGTGGTCGCCGGTGTAACCCGTGATTGGGTCTCCGGGGCAGATATGACGCAGATCGCCGATCGCTGGTTCACGTACGGCAACGCAAGCCCCAGCAAACGACTGAGAGATGCGAGCGCATACGTCCACGGAAAATTGGTTGGACAGATCCCTTGGGGCATCGGCGCTATGCAGAAGCTCTTACTTCCGGCCGACGCGACGGAGACAGACGCTGCACACATTCCCTCGTTCGTGTTCTACGGCGTGTCTTCGTGGCAAGCCGTTCTGATGCGAATGGGTGGCGTGCCGCGAAGGCTCGCGCACTCACTTGGCGAATCCTGGGCTCAGGAGCGTGAGGTACCCAACTCGTTCGCTGAGTTGCGTGAGTGGATATCGCGACTGAGTCCGGAGGTCTGGCGAGATGCCACGCCGCAGGGCGCCATGTCAGGTGACGAGGCAGCACTCATCTGGCGATCGCTAACCGGGTCGTCGCCGTCAACAGAGTAAGGGGCTAATCGCCGTCCCACCTGTGCGCATGAAGCTCCCCGCTCGCGTGCGTGATTACTCGCCCCGTCCACTTGGGCGCCAATCCGAATTGGACCGCCGCGAGCTGGCCATGCGCGGGGACTCGCGCCGGGCGCTGGAAGTTAGTTCAGGCTCCAATCGACAGCGTCACGCCCCGGGAACTCATTCTCGCCCGTGAGCGGGTAACGCTGTCGGCGACGCTCGAGAACCCGGCCAAAGCGACGCGATGGTTTCCGCTGACCATCGCAACGAGGATCACTGGAAAGGGTTCTCGTACGTCGTCTCGTCGTCGCGTGGCTCAGGCTCCTCGTGAAGTGGATCTCGGATGCCCGCGCGGTGCCGATTGATGTCAAGGCGGTCACGCTCGAATGGCTGCACACTTCCCTCGAGCATGATCTGGGATGCGCCGTCGATATCGACGGCCGCGTTGAACGCCTCACGAGGTCCGCTTGCTCATCCCCTGTCGACTCAGTCCTGACCACGAGGAGAGCATCGCCCACGAGACGTTGTTCCTGCGTAGGGCGTCGACGAGTCGATCTCGTTCATCGAGCAGGGATCGCTCGGCGCGATGGAGCTTGTCCAGCTGCTTGGAGATGTCGCGAAGGCGGGACAGACCGGCCTGCTGACTCCCCCATACAGTCTCGAGCTCCCGGCGAGACTCTGCGTCGCGCTCGAGTTCGCGGAGCTGCGCGGCGCGCTCCCGCGCTGCGACAGCGGCCTTGTCGTTGGCGTCGCGCTGCCGGCGGTAAGCCTCCCGTCGACGCTCATCTACCTTTGTGATCCGACTTCTGACCAAGCAACATGGTTTACACGGGACCCCAGACATTTCAAGGGGGTGTGAGGTGCACACGGAAAGTGCCTGCGTGCATTGCATCGGTCATATTTTTGAGGCGTAGCCGACGCCGTCTAGGATCGCCCGACTCGATGGCCGGCGTCCACTCGCTCGTTGAGAAGCTCAGCGAGCTCCGGCTCAATCACGCTCGCATAGGCGACGCGACCGAACAGTCGGCTTGGTGACATTACGCCCTCGTGCGAGAAGTGTTCAAAGCCGAGTCGCGAGAAATGGTAGGTCTCGACTAATAGCCGCTGCTTCATCCGTCGAGGCAATCGAGGTCGATCGACATCGTGACCCACGTAAAGTCCGAGAACATAAGGCGAACGTCGCATGAATCTGGTCTTGCGATCGTTGACCGCCCAGCCCTGACCGGCAAGAGTGCGCTGTACGTCGGCGAGCAGCTGATCGGAGACCCCCGCACCAGAGAACGTCAGGTCATCGACCCAGCGCGTGTATGCAACCCCATGCCGCCGAGCGACATCAGCGATCTCATCGTCTGTGAGACTAAAGGCGAGGTTCGAGAGGGCCGGACTCGTGCGATACCCGAGCGGGATCGCCCCGTCGCGGAAGCAAGCGCCTTCGATCCAATCGCATGAGCGGTCGTCGAAGCGCATTCGGAGGTTGTCGACGACTCGGTTGAACGTCACCTGACCGAAAAAGTCCGCGAGATCCAGTGTCAGCGCAGCCCTCGCTCCCGAGTGCACCATGGCTGCCGACTTAGTGCTCTTCGTGCGAACGAATCCGTGTACCGCTGCTGACGGCGCCCACCCCGCAGCAAGCAAGGCGCGGGCTTGTTTGTGTGCTGAATCCAGCCGGCCCGTGGCGCGTCGCGCTTGCCTCCACCTGTGCTTCGTCCTGAAGGATACGACGCGCTCGTTCTTACGGGCCCAGGCGTCCCACTCGGGCGCGCTCCTTGGAGGTAGATCCGCCAGTTGGATTCGAACGGAGAATATCTCCCACGAGATCAAGAGTGCCCTCCGAGGAAGCATATATACCACGGCAGACACCTCTCGCGAGGCATCGCACCGTTTACGGTAGCCCAGCGTCCGCTTGAAGCGGACGTTTCGACGGTTGAATGCAACCGAATCGTCTTCCCCGAAGGGCGCTTCTAACGTTACTCATGCCCGCCCACCTGGCCAAGCACTCCTGGCAGCTCGATGATCGAGGACATACTGCGTACGAAGGCCTTATACATACGGAGCGCGTAATCCCTTCCGTTGAGATGACCGTAGAGCTCAACCGCGCCCGCAGCGCTGTACGAGACCTCGTTTGCAGTGGGCGGACGATGACCCACGTCACAAGTCTCGGATTGGCACCGCTCCATAACGCGTGCCAGGTACTTGAGCGTCGCGTAGAGCAGGTAGTCGGCCATCGCGAGCGCCGAGTCGCCCTTAGGTTCGACCCGCACGTCCACCGTGACCATGGGCCGCGCTTGTTCGAGGATTGCCGCGTATCGTGAACGAGGACTCTGATCTGCCTCGAAGACGATGTCGATGCGCTCGAAATCCCGGTACCGCAGCATGACAACTCGGAGCAGAGCAACAAACAGCAGATCGAAGACCCGCTCTTTCGTTGGGCCGCTCAGCTCGACTGATGAAACCACGTAGCGAACATGACCCTTGAAGCTCGCGCCTCTGTCCAGCTCCGTCAGCAGCGGATCCGCGAACTCCGGTCCGTCCTTCGTTGCGTGCCATCCGTGTGCTATAAAGCCCAGCATTCGGGGAGCGTCTTCAATCCCCGTTCGCGCCAGAATCGTCTGGCGCACTCCGTGCAACCGATCTTGGAGGCTGGCCAGGCCGTCGATCGACTCATATACCGCCCCACCAACCCCGTAGATCCAGCGTCGATCACACTCATCGGCCGGCGGTCCGCCGATCTGGCTGCAGCCTTCATGTGCCAGGCAGACAGAGACGACAGACTCGTCGAGCTTCAGGTGAACGACAGTCACAATCCTCCCTCAGCCAAGCGTCGCGGCAGCCCGATCAGGTCGGGCTAGCTCACGCGGCTACCCCTATTGTCAGCGCCTGCAGGGGTTTTCAGTAGTACTCCCGCACATATCCGAGCGCCTTTTCAAACACGTCGGTGTCGCGAATCTTGAACTGCACATAAAGCGTCTGCCGCAGTGCCTTACGCACCTCCTGGTCGCCGGCGATGGTCGACTGCCACCCATCGAATCGGACTGCCCGCACAACCTCATCGATCCGGTCGACGACGTTCGACACGATAATCGGCGTCTCGTCGCCTTTGAGAGCCTCGAACAGCTCCGTGAGCGCAGCCTTGCCCTTTTCTTCGCGCGGGATCTCGTTCTCGGCTTTCTCCGCGGCGACGGTGTCCTTCGCCAGCTCGAGGAGATCACGGAGGAAATCGAGGCTGGACTGCTGGATGTCCGCGTACTTCTCACGCAACGCGTTGAGACGCTGTCCGAGTTCGATGAAGACCGGGTTGTTGAGGTGCCGAGCGATGCGCGCCGTGATCTGCTTCTCGATCTCCGCGGGTGAGACATCCTTGCGCTTGCCAGTCATCAGATCTTCGATCGTCTGCGCGTCGAGGACGATTGTTTCATCGCCCCGCGGGACCTCAACGTGGATGCTCTCGTTGATCAGCTCGATCGTCTTCGCACCCAGCGCGTGCCACACCAACCGCCCAGTGATGTCGGCCGGCCGGACCGACTCGTAGACATCGGTGAGCCACTTGTAGTCGTCCCGGAACTCCTTGAGCATCGGGTCGGGGCTGAGCGCCTCCCACAGCTGCGACACGACGCTGTAGGCCAAGCCGAATGCATCCTTGACCCCATCGGCGGCGATCGCGGCCTGCGCCTGGATGAGACCCTCGTAGCCGCCGACGGTACGATCAACGCCAGGGAAGAATGAGAGCGCCGCTGTCATCGCCGGTGCCAGTTCGGCTTTCAGTTCCTCGATGTTCGTGATCACCTGCTGTACGGCGGCCTCGTCGAACGCGAGGGACTTGGCGACGTCGTCGAAGATGCCGAGGTAGTCGACGATCAGCCCGTACGTCTTGCTCGGCGGGTACACCCGGTTCGTGCGGGTGATCGCCTGCAGCAGCGTGTGCTCCTTGAGCGGCTTGTCGAGGTACTGCGCCTGCAGGATGGGCGCATCGAATCCGGTGAGCAGCTTCGCAGTGACGATGATGATCTTCAGGGGATCGGCCGGATCGTTGAAACGCGCGACGATCTGCTCGAGTTCGTCGGCCCCCGGGGTCCAGCGGGCCCATGAGGCGGGATCGGTGCGCGATTTGGACATCACGATGGTGGATGCCTCATGCGGGAGCATCGTGTCGAGCGCGTGCTTGTAGGCGACGCAGGATGCCTTGTCGTAGGCCACCAGCTGGGCCTTGAATCCCTCTGGCTCGACCTTCGTCCTGAAGTGCGTGACGACGTCATCGGCGATCTGCCGAATGCGATCCGGCGCCTTGATGAGTACCTCGATGGATGCCGCCTTCTTTGAGAGCGTGATCTTCTCACCCTCGGTCAGGTTGCGCTCCGAGGCCAGTTCCTCGAAGGCGGCGTCGATCCTCTCCTGGTCGAGGTGGATTTCGCTCAGCCGCGGCTCGAAATGGAGTGGGAGGGTGGCGCCGTCGCGGATCGAATCCTGGAACGAGTACCGCGACAGATATCCGCCTTCGTCCTCGGACGATCCGAACCACATGAACGTGTTGTGATCGCGCTTGTTGATGGGTGTGCCGGTGAGACCGAACAGGAACGCGTTCGGCAGAGCCTCGCGCATCCGTTGTCCGTAGTCGCCCTCCTGCGAACGGTGGGCCTCGTCGACCATCGCGATGATGTTCTGGCGGTCGTCGAGCACGCCGTCGATCTCGCCGAACTTGTGGATCGTCGTGATGATGATCTTGCGCGCGCCTTGGCTGAGGAGGGTCTGCAGCCCCTTGCGGGAATCCGTCGAGACGAGACCGGGCACATCGGACGCGTTGAACGTGCCCGTGATTTGGGTGTCGAGATCGATCCGGTCGACGACGATCAGAATGGTGGGATTCGTTAGCGCGGCCGTCGCGCGCAGTTTGAGCGCTGAGAAGACCATGAGCAGTGACTTGCCCGACCCTTGGAAGTGCCAGATTAGGCCCTGCTTGACGCGCCCGTGCAGAACGCGTTCCACGATGAGGTTCGTCGCCTGGAACTGCTGGTATCGCGCGATTACCTTGGTCTTGCGGTGCTTCGCATCGGTCGCGAATACGGTGAAGAACCTCAGGAAGTCGAGAACGGATGCTGGTGCCAGCACGCCTTTCACTGCGTCCTTGACAACCTCGAGGCTGATTTTCGCGGGCGCGTTCGGAACGGCCTCCTCGCGCCACGGGCCCCACAGCTCGACCGGCATGCCGACCGAGCCGTAGCGGAAGTCCTTGCCCTCGGTTGCGAACGACAGCACGTTCGGCACGAAGAACTGTGGAACGCTCGCCTCATAGTCGTCGTGGATTTGCGCGGCCGCGTCGATCCACGAGTACGCCGCACGGATCGGCGTCTTCGCCTCGCCCACGACGAGTGGGAAGCCGTTGCACCAGAGCACCACGTCGAACCGCTTGCCCAGGCGACCCAGCTGGAACGTGACCTCGGTTGACACGATCCACTGATTCGACGAGTCATCGTTCGGGTGGTCGAAGTCGATAAGGCGCACCGTGGTGTGCTCGCCGTTCGGACCGAACGGCATCGACTTCTGACCCGTCAGCCATGCCATAAACTCTTCGTTCGCCACCACTGGATGCGGGCTGGTCCGCGCCGAGATCAGGATCGCGCGCAGCGCGTACACGACCTCGTCCGCCTTACGGGGATCCGCAGCAATCTCGGGGTTGAGCCTGATCAGCGCGGTAGTGACGAGCCCCTCGAGCAGTACCTCATCTGTGCGTCGCGGCAGCTCACGACCCTGCATGAACGGGATGTCGGGCATCGCGATCAGATCGCGGACGAAGTCACGGACGGTGTTCGCCTCGTTGAACTGCCCCATCAGTTGCCCCCGAAGATCTCTGCGAGAGTCGACCGCTTGAGTGCGTCCAGCGCGTCGAGTTCCGACTCCACCGATGCCAGTCCGGCATCGAACGACAGCAAAGTGGCGTCGAGTTGTGCGATGGCTGTCCCGCTCAAGTCCGGCACTGGGCCGGCGAGGATCTTCGCCTGCGAGATGTTCTTCGCCTCCGTCCCGTTGACGGCCTCTCGGACGTACGCCCTGTAGGGGGCAGACGTGAGTGCCGCCAAGAGAACCCGACCTGGGTGTTGAGCTCGCGGGACTAGCCGCAACGTCTTGTCGCTGAGCATAAGGTTCGGGAAGTCCCGAGCTACGAGGCAGGGGCGCGCGACGTTGTCCACGACAGCATTCGCGCGCGTGACAAGGACGTCGCCCCGACGGACGATGTCGCCTGGGCGAAAGTCCGCAGGGTCCAGCAGCCGCTTGTTCTCGGTCGGAACGAAGACATCACGGCCCACCGCGCTGACCTTAAGCACGCCGAACTCGCCCTGTCCGGCTGGTTCTGCGGCTGCCCGCGGGCTCCTACCGGCATCAATTCTCTCGACCCATGCGGACAGGCGAGTCTGTGGTGCGGACACAGCAATGGACTCAAACTCCCGCATCGAAGTCGAGGTCAGTTCTGAAGCGAGCTCCGCAACAGACTCCCTCGACACCTCAATAGCCCAGAGCAGGTCAGCCATGCGTTTCTGCTCTTGGAGCGGCGGGAGTTCGAATACGAAGTTGGCAAGGTCGCGCCAGTTGGTGCGCGGCGACAGCGACCCAGCGGAGGTGCCCAGCGCGTGATCGAAGAACGGCTCGGACTGTACCAGGAACGGCAGGAACTCGCCGAGCACCCGAGTTTCGTCCGCTTCGAACGTGTAGATGTCGCCAGAGCAGACGGCGTCGAACTCAGCGCAAGCGACCTTGCGCTGGTAGGCGCGGCGCTTGCCGAACAGCGTCTGGCCCGGTCGTACGCGGCGAGTGAACGTGGTTCCGTCGGCGACGCCGCCCCAGCGGGAGATCTTGAGTTCGCCCGGATCCAGGTGCTCCATCGCGATGACCCGGTCGATGCCGCCGGCTGCGGCATCCTTCACCGTCTCATTGACGTTCCGCACAACATGCCCGAGCGTGACCCGCTGCCAGTTGGATTTGTCGAGGCTGAGACTCATGCATTCACCTCCGCACGAAGCAGCGCGAGCACACCGGAGATTGCATCCTCCGAGGCATCCGCCGCCTGCCGCCAGCTCGCGAGCGCGTCGGCCACGTCAATCTGCTCTTCCGCATCGGCGGCTTTCGCGCCAGCGACGTACAGCGGGATCGCAAGGCTGTAGCCCTTATCGGCGATCTCGCCGAGGGTGGCAACCGCCGCGAACTGCGGAACGTCAGCAAGACCTCGGTACGCGTCGAGGATCTTCGTCTGATGTGAGGTGCGCAGAAACGACTGTGCCTGCTCGCGCGCGACCTCGTTGACAGCGTTGATGAACAGCATCTTGCCGCGGTGCGCAGCGGGCTTGGTGGCGCGGAGCGTGATGACGACGGCCTCCATCGGCGAGTTATAGAAGAGACCCGCGCCGAGCCCGAGCACGCATTCGATCAGGTCGGACTTGACGAGGGCTTCGCGGAGCGCGGCCTCTTCGCGGCGGAAGAGCACGCCGTGTGGAAAGAGAATGGCGGCGCGACCGGTCTCGGGGTCGAGGCTCTTGGCGATGTGCTGGAAGAACGCGTAGTCAGCGCGACCCTGCGGCGGTACTCCCCACAGATTGCGGCCGTACGGGTCTTTGGCGAAGGCATCCCGATTCCATGCCTTGATGGAGTACGGCGGGTTCGCGAGCACGACGTCGAACGTGCGCAGCCCGCCCTTTGAGTCGAGGAAGGCGGGCCGAGCGAGCGTGTCGCCGTGCACGATCTGCCCGTCGGCGATGCCGTGCAAGAAGAGGTTCATGCGGGCGATGGCCGAGGTCCCATAGTTGAGCTCTTGGCCGTACAGCTTGAGGTTGCGCCACTCCTTACCCTGGCGCTTCACCTCGGCTGCCGTCGAGATGAGCATTCCGCCGGTGCCGCACGTCGGGTCGTAGACCGACTCCCCCGGCTGGGGCTCGAGCATCAGGGTCATCAGGTGCACGAGAGTGCGGTTCGTGTAGAACTCCTGCGCGGTGTGGCCCGAGTCGTCGGCGAACTTCTTGATGAGGTATTCGTACCCGTTGCCGAGCTCGTCCTCCGGCAAGTTCGCGATCGACAGCGTCTGCGTCGAGAAGTGCTCGATCAGGTCGGCGAGCGTCGAGTCCGGCAGCAGGTTCTTGTTTCCCCAGTCCCCATCGCCGAACACCCCGGGCAGCGTGTCAGGGTTGGCGGACTCGATCGCCCGCATGGCTCGCAGCACGGTCGAGCCGATGTTGTCGGTCACCTCGCGAACGTCGCGCCAGTGGCATCCGGTCGGAATCGCGAAGCGATGGTTCTCGGGGAGGTCGGCGAGCTCTTCATCGCCATAGGTGTCGAGCGCCGCCGCGTGCTCTTCGTCGTAGACATCCGAGATGCGCTTGAGGAACACCAGTGGAAATATGTACTGCTTGTAGTCGCCGGCGTCGATGAGTCCGCGCAGAATGACGGCGGCGCCCCACAGGTAGTTCTCCAGCTCGCGCTGGCTGATTCGGGCGGTCACGCGCTCAACCCCCACTTCGCGAGCTCCGCTTCGAGGGCCACTCGGCTCTGCCTCGCACGCTCGTGCGCCGCTTCGAGGTTCGCGAGGGCGTCGACCAGGGTGATTCTCTCGCCGGTGTCGGCGGGTGCCACGTACAGCGGGATGTTCAGGTTGAAGTCGTTGCCCTCGACCTCGGCGAGATCCGCAACGTGTGCGCGACCTTCGACATCCGCAAATCCGCGGTACGCGTCGAACAGCGCCTTCGCATGCTCAGGCTCGAGGGTGTTTTGGTTGCGACCTTTCTTCATCAGATCTTCACCGTTGATGAATAGCACCTTGCTCGCTTGATCGGCGGGCCGCTGGTGGCGCAGGATCAACACGCAGGCCGCGAGACCCGTGCCATAGAACAGGTTCGGTGCGAGACCGATCACGGCTTCGACCTTCTTTGCCTTGAGTACGTGCGTGCGGATGCGGGCCTCGGCGCCCGGCCGGAACAGCGCACCATGTGGCAGCACGACCGCGACCCGGCCGGTGTTCGGGTCGGCCGATGTGAGCATGTGCTGCACCCACGCCCAGTCCGCGTAGCCCTTCGGCGGGACTCCGCCGAGTTGGTTCCTTCCCCACGGGTCGCTGGCCCACTCGACGTCGCCCCACGCCTTCAGCGAGAACGGCGGGTTGGCTACGACATTGTCAAACCGTGCGAGCCGGCTGCCCCTGTAGAACGCGGGACGGCGCAGGGTGTCTTCGCGAACTACTTTGAAGTCCTCGACGCCGTGCAAGAGCAGGTTCATGCGCGCAATCGCCGATGTCGCGAGCACCTTCTCCTGGCCGTAAAGCTTGCCCCAGAGCGTCTTCGGGCTGCCGCCGGCTTCCTTTACGTGCTCGATGACTTCGATGAGCATGCCTCCCGTACCGCAAGCGGGGTCATAGACGCTCTCCCCCTCTTGGGGATCAAGGATGTTCACGAGCAGACGAACCACAGAGCGCGGCGTGTAGTACTCGCCAGCCTTCTTGTTGGACTGGTCGGCGAACCGCTTGATGAGGTACTCGTACGCGTTGCCAAACACATCCGGCCCGACGTTCGCGTTACTCAGCGTCTTCGTCGAGAAATGCTCGATGAGGTCGGCGAGCTTGCGGTCGGGCAGTTTGTCCTTATTCGTCCAGTTCGCATTGCCGAAGATGCCGTACAGGGTTTCGGGGTTCGCCTTCTCGATCTCGCGGAACGCCGTCTGCAGGGCGGTGCCAATGTTTTCGGTCTTCTTACGGACATCTGCCCACAAGTTTCCGTCGGGGATCGCGAAGCGGTGATTCTCGGCGAACGCCGCGAACTCGTGGTCGCCGCCGGACTCTTCGAGCGCCTGCTCGAACTCTTCGCGGTAGACGTCGCTGATCCGCTTGAAGAACATCAACGGAAAGATGTAGGCCTTGAAGTCGGCCTGGTCAATGCTCCCGCGGAGAAGGTCGGCCGCTCGGGCGAGGTACTGCTCCAGCTCGGGAAGCGTGACCTTTGCGGTCATCTAGTGGATCCTTTCGGAGTGGGGCAAGCGTGAGTCCGTGCCGCACGGCCGTCAGCATCGTCTTTGCCAGGCTATCGGCGGCGGCAGCGGCATCCACACCGGGGTCTCTGGCGAGTCGCGCCTCACGGACTATCGCCCGCTGTGCACGAGCTTCGCGCCGAGCGTGGCCACACCGTACTCGAGGGCCCGCGCATTCCCCTCGAGCGGCAGGGCATGGACGTGGACATCGATGCCTGCCGAGGGAATCCGGAGAATGCGGGCGACAGCATCGCCCGACACGTAGATCAGGTGTGCGGTGGGGACGTTAAGCGCGAGCGCGTATGCGACGGCCTGATAGACATCCCCGTTGGGCATGGCGCCATTTCCGCTACCGAGCACCTTGTACTTTGTGTCTGCAACCGTTACTGGAGCGCCGTCACGCGAGATGACGATGTCAGGCCGCAGGGCCACCGATCTGTCGGTGTCGAACCACCGGCCCCGATCTTGCGCGGTGACATCGAGCCCGATCTCCGCAAGATTCGTCCGAAGGCGATTGGCGATGTATCCCTCGAACACCAGCGCCATGTCGACGAGGAACGTGCCTCCAACCGTGGCTCCATCCCGGTGGGTCCAAGACACCGCCTCCAGAATCACGCGTGCCAAGCGAAGAGGCACGGTGTAGTGCTGGTTCAGCCGATTGGGGCGGACATCGGGCAGTGGCAGTCCGCGGGGAAACGACTCCACATCTGCGAAGAGGATCTGCACGGCGGTGAAGGCAGAGCCGAGCACGTCTGCCATTCCCTCCAGCCGGGCGAGCACGCGCAGCGCCGTCAGCAGGATCCGGTTCTCATCGATGTCCTCGGTGAAATCGTCAAACTCGATCTCGACGGGGAGCGGGATGCCGGGTCGCTTCGCGAGCTGACGCGGGATGTCCCACCGACCGCGCACGACCGCGGCTGACTCCTGCACGCTGCGGTAGCCCTTCAGCAACCCCCGTCGCGTCGCCTGTTCGACCGCGACAAGAAACGCACGTGCGATGGCCGTCGGGATCGAGTTGTCGCTGCCGCGCTCTACGTCATCGGCACCAAGACGCAGCTGAACTCCTCCCAGCGAGGCCATGAGGACGATGTTCTCGAGCGGCGTCTTTGGTGCCACGTGGAGTTCACAGCCGCTCACGACGGCCACTCCGACCTTCAGGACATCAGTTATCCGCCAGCGCCCCGCGGTCGAAGTCGGGGTGACACGACAGAATCCAAGATCCTGCAGCTCCATCGCCTGCGCGAGCGTCAGGTCGACGAAGCTCTCACCCTTCTCCCTGATGTAGGCGCGCTCGGGCATGGCGAGATCAGGACGCCTCAGAGGTGGTTGATTCGCCCGATTCGATGGTGTCCGCCGTCGACGATATCGGCTGAACTGCCGCGAGCAGCGAGGACAGCGAGAAGCGCGATGCGACGTCGACGTCCGTGCCCAGATGACGTTCTTCGAGAAGCGGCAGAAGGTTCTCGGTCCAGATCGCGTGAAGATCCTGCACAGAGAGATCGTCCGAGCGAAGCAGGTAGCTCGGACCGATCCGGTCCTCCCGATCTCGGATGCGCGAGTTCAGTTCGGCGAACAGCGCGGGCAGCGGGTGCGTCTGCGGATGCTCTCGCACCCAGCGATCGAGGATCCCCGCCACAGGTGGCACCTCGGGGTGAAGCTCGAAGAATGAGAAGCGCCTCCGCATCGCCGAGTCGAGCAGGGCGATGGAGCGGTCGGCCGTATTCATCGTGCCGATGATCAGCACGTTAGGGGGCAACTCGAACGTGTCGCCGCCGTCGGTCCCGGACCCGGCGTAGAGCAGATCGATGGCGTCACCGCGGTATTCGAGCAGGTAGTAGAGCTCGCCGAAGACCTTCGACAGGTTCGCCCGATTGATCTCGTCGATGAGGAGCACGTGTGCGACATCCGGATCCCTGCGTGCATCCTCGGCGATGCGGCTCAGCGGACCCCTGGCAAGTTCGAAAACAAGCTGTCCGTTCTTCTCGCGCGGACGGTAGCCCGCGAAGAAGTCCTCGTAGGTGTAGGAAGGGTGGAACTGGATGCGACGCTGCGCCTCCTGGCGACCGTCGGTGATCGCCTGCGTCAGCGCTTTCGCGACGAATGTCTTACCGGTTCCCGGGGGGCCGTAGAGGATCACCTGGCCGCGCCGATACAAAGCGTCGAGCACGCGTGTGATCCAACCGGCGTCCAGGTTGAGCTCGTCGCTCAGTAGGGCGACATTGATGTCCGCTGGCCGGAACCCGCGTGGATCGGCGACGGCGTCATCACCCTCATCCGCTTCCACTGGGTCGACCTGGAGATTGATCGGCGCCTCGGGATGAGCATCCGGGTGCCATCGATCGCGCAACGGGCTCTTGTAGAAGCTGACAGGCTTGCCAGTCTTCGCTTGGAGCGCAAGAACGATTCGCCGCAGGTCGTCGTCGGCGTCGTCGCCAAATTGCCCACCGATCTCGCCAATGAACGCCTCGCGGATGCGATGCCGGTGGTCCTCGGACACGATCGGCCCAAAGAATCCGGGATGCACGAGGTACATGAGCGAGTATCGCTGAGTCGGGAAGGAGTCGCCATCGACGGACAGCACGAACGAGCGCCATGCTCGTGGGTCGTGGAGCACCCGCTCTTGCTCGTCTGCGTCGAGGTCCACCCACGCTTTGGCGAGATTGACGATGATCGTGACCGCGTGATTGATGCGCGACATCATCCCGGTTCCGGGATTGAAGGCGCCACCTCCGAAGGCTTCGTCGAACAGGGTCGGGATTGAGACTCCATGCTTCATCAGCCGAAGAACGGCCTCGACCTTCTCCGTCTTCTTGGCGTGGCCCATGACCGTAGAGATGGGCAGGATCTGCAGCGCAACGATCTCGGCCATGAGGAGTTTGACCGCATCGGTCTCGTCTTCGAGCTGAACGGCGAGGTTTTGGACGAAGTTGGCGCCCTCCACCCGCGGCGCGCCTACCCACTTCGAGTGGAGCGCCGATACCGTGGCGGTGTCCCACACGGAAAGTCCCGGGCTGAACACCGACCCGCCGCTCTGAAGACCTTCCTCGACCCACGCCCGCGAAGCAGCGAGGATCTTCCGTTGCGCACTATCTTCAGACACCCACGCGGTCGCGAGAGCGTCGCCGATGCTGGCGCGCAACTCAAGTCTTGAGGCAGCCGTTCGCTGTTGCGACTCTGCGAACAGCTCGTCACCCGCAAACTCCTCGAGTGCTCGTAGTCCCGAGTCAGTAATGGCCCATCGCCCCGAACCGTCGGGGTGCTTGCGCAGCCAGCCCGCGTTCACGAGGTCAGAACTGGCGAAGCGCCAGTCCGTCTCGCCTCGACGCAGACCGCGGGTGTTGATCTCGGACTCGTATTCGGAGAGGGGTACAGAGCGTTCCGCGTCCTCCCAGATCTCGCTGATCGGGACGTACTCGCCCGGCGCCGCATTTGACGCGAGATGTTCGAGCGCTGCACGCGCCCGGGCGGCTCGACGCGATTGTGCTTCTGCCACGTGCCCTCCTGAAGCTCTGCCGGCTTCGAGTCTACGAAGTGGGCCATCGCTCGCACGGCCGGCTCTCGCGCCGCTAGCGCGCTGCAACCCGAGAGAGCAGATTGCTCAGCTTTTCGACAAGGCAGATTTCGCCCGAAACGCTCGATTGTGGCGCTCCCAGACGCCCCGCGCAGTCTGTTGCAGACGGCAATTTTCGGGGCGCCGAAATTTCAGAATGCGGGCAAAAAGCGGGCAAAAACGCATTCTGAGTGGTCTGACCACAGAAGAAATAGCCGGTCAGAGCCAAAAAGAGACTGTGCCCCTGGAGGGACTCGAACCCCCAACCGTTTGCTTAGGACGCAACTGCTCTTCCATTGAGCTACAGAGGCTGGCGGAACGAGTCTATCCGCCGACGACGAAGGCCCCGGTGCGTATGCACCGAGGCCCGTCGACAAGCTTCAGGTCGTTACGCCTGCGCCGCGAGGGCGAAGCGCACCGAGCCGTCCTCGTTCATTTGCGCGTCGAGGACCTGGTCGTCCAGCGCCGCCTGCGCGGTGCTGTCGAGGAAGACGCGAGCGCCATCCGCTTCGACGACAGCGTCCGCAGGCTCGGGCTGCGGGGCCAGCGTCAGTTCGAAGCCGGCGGTGGGAGCCTCGGCTCCGCGGATGCGGATTCCTGCGGCCTGGACGTCGGGGGTGCCTGCGACCACAGCCTTGACGGCGGTGGCGGCGTTCTCGGTGAGAGTGAGCATGTGCTTCTCCTTCCGTGGTGGAGTCAGCCACGCTTCCGAGAATCGAGCGCGGGCGCAAGCGAGAGCGCCGATACCCAGGGTTCTCTCACGAAACACTCACGCGACACCGAAGCGGCACAGTTTGCTATTGCGCGGCTTCGTACGCTTCCATCACCGACGCCGGAATACGACCCCGCTCAGAGACGGAGTATCCGTTGTCTTTCGCCCACTGCCGGACGGCGGTGTAATCGGTCTGTCCGGTACGGCGACGCTTCCGGGATGCCGCGGATTCGGCCTGCCGACCGGTCGACACCGAGCGGGCGGCATCCACATATCGCGACAAGGTCTCGCGGAATTCGGCGGCATTGTCAACGGTCAAATCGATCTCGTATGCGACGCCATCGAGGGAGAAGAGGACTGTTTCGCCTTCGCCGACCTCGAGGACGGTTCCATCCAGGTCGTCGACAAGTTGGTGCACAATTTTTCGGGCCATGGTCACACATTATTGGGTGAACAAGACGCGAAAGGCGCTGCACCGACGAATTAGGGCTTTTCAGGGGAGAAGACCCGCGCGACGCGCCTGCGTCACCGCGGCATGGCGGGTCGAGACATCCAGTTTCGCCATGGCCGATTTCAAATAGGACTTCACCGTCGCTTCGCGAAGCCGCAGGGTGTCGCCGATGACAGCATTGGTCTCACCGAGAGCCGCGCGGGCGAGGACATCGATCTCCCTGGGGGAGAGGTGGATGTCGGTGTTTGCCTTGTTCGTCTCGTCGTACGTGAGGGCGGCCAGCCGCTGCTCGACGCGCGCCAAGCGTTGGCGCAGTCCGTCGTCATCCACTCCTGCGGCGATGCTGCGCAGTTCGGCGTAGCTCTCGCGGAGCTCCTCGCGCGCGGCGGCGGGCATCGCAGCCGCGGGCAGCTGCGGAGGAGTGAAGGTCTCGAGTCGCCGGGCCACCTCGTCGCGGACGCGAAGCTCGGTTGCGAGCTCCTCCGCGACCTGGAAGGCGGGGCGGGCGATGACGTCGCCGACGCGGCGTTCGCCCCACGATCCGCAGTAGATGACGCCCCGCGGCTTGCCTGACACGAGCACCGGTACGGCGAACAGCGTGGCGATGCCCTCGCCGAGGATGGCGCGGTCGTAGTCGTGCGTGATGCTGCGCGAGGTGCGGTAATCCAGGGCGAGCCGCGGCCGCTTCTCGACGTACGCGCGGCCGCCGAGTCCCTTCATCGGGTGGACGACAAGACCCTCGAGGTAGCGCGTGCGGGCACCGGAGATGGCCGACACATGGATCGCGTCGTCTCGCGAGAGGCCGCCGAAGGCAACGGGGAAGCCGGTGCGGCGAGTCAGATCTCCCACCGCACGGGAGACGAGTTGCACGTCGCTCGGAGCGTTCGACGAACCGACCACGAACTACCTACTTCCGGGGGTGACGGCTGCGTCGCCGCCTTTCGTAGCGTCGACCATAGCAGGCGCTCTCCGACGACGGCGGGCGTCTTCAGTTCGGGACCGGCGCGATCAGCGCCCAGGGATTGTGTGCAAGGAGGCCACATGTCCGATCGAAGCACCGAATCCGCCCCGCCGGGTGGAATCAACTACGTTGCGGTGGAGGAATCGCCGCGTTTCGTTGAATTGAAGAAGCGGCAACGCAGCTTCATCTTCCCCTTTGCGATCGCCTTCCTCGTCTGGTACTTCGCCTACGTTCTGCTGTCGTCTTTCGCGGTGGACTTCATGTCGCAGCGCGTCTGGGGTGACATCACCGTCGGCCTGCTGCTCGGGCTCGGACAATTCGTCACCACCTTCGGCATCACGATGCTCTATGTGTCGTTTGCGAACAGGAAGCTGGACCCCATCGCCGAGGAGATCCGCGAAGAACTCGAGAAGCGAGAGGCGGCCGGAGCATGAACGACTTCTTCTCCTCCGTCGGGTCGGCGGTCAGTGCCGCGGTCGACACCGCCGAGAACAATCCGATCCTGAACATCTCGATCTTCGGGGCCTTCGTCGCGGTGACGCTGTTCATCGTCATTCGCGCGAGTAGGAACAACAAGACCGCCGCCGACTATTACGCCGCCGGCCGGTCTTTCACCGGGCCGCAGAACGGATTCGCCATTTCGGGCGACTATCTCTCCGCAGCATCCTTCCTGGGCATCTGCGGCGCGATCGCCATCAATGGATACGACGGCTTCCTCTATTCCATCGGCTTCCTCGTTGCGTGGCTGGTCGCCCTCCTGCTGGTCGCCGAATTGATGCGCAACACCGGCAAGTTCACGATGGCCGACGTTCTCTCCTTCCGCCTGAAGGAGCGCCCCGTCCGCATGGCGGCGGCGATCACGACCCTCGCGGTGTGCTTCTTCTATCTGCTCGCGCAGATGGCGGGAGCGGGCGGACTCGTCGCCCTGCTCCTCGGCATCAACGAGGCGGTGGGGCAGTCGGTGGTCGTCGCCGTCGTCGGCGTCATCATGATCGTCTACGTGCTGGTGGGCGGCATGAAGGGCACCACCTGGGTGCAGATCGTCAAGGCGTTCCTGCTCATCGGCGGCGCGCTCATCATGACGATCTGGGTGCTGGCGATCAACGGCTTCAGCCTGAACACGCTGCTCGAGAACGCCGTGGCCGCCTCGGTCACCGAGCCCGCCGACGCGATCCTCGGCCCGGGCCTGCAGTACGGCGGAAACCCGTGGGACTTCATCTCCCTCGCGATCGCTCTCGTGCTCGGCACCGCGGGCCTCCCGCACGTGCTGATGCGCTTCTACACGGTGCCCACCGCTAAAGAGGCCCGTCGCTCGGTGGTCTGGGCGATCTGGCTGATCGGCCTGTTCTACCTGCTCACCCTCGTGCTGGGTTATGGCGCTGCGGCGCTCGTCGGCCCGGAGCGGATCGCCTCGGCGCCCGGCGGGGTCAACTCGGCCGCGCCGCTGCTCGCGCTCGAGCTCGGCGGTCCGCTGCTGCTCGGCTTCATCAGTGCGGTCGCATTCGCGACGATCCTCGCCGTGGTTGCGGGGCTCACCATCACCGCGGCGGCGTCGTTCGCGCACGACATCTACGCCAACGTGGTGAAGAAGGGCAACGTGCCGCCCGACGGTGAGGTGAAGGTCGCTCGGCGCACCGTCATCGTGATCGGCATCCTCGCCATCCTCGGCGGCATCGCGGTGCAGGGTCAGAACGTCGCGTTCCTGGTGGCGCTGGCGTTCGCGGTGGCGGCGTCGGCCAACCTGCCGACCATCCTCTACTCGCTGTTCTGGCGGAACTTCACCACGCGCGGCGCGGTGTGGAGCATGTACGGGGGACTCGCCGCCGCCATCATCCTCATCGTGCTCTCGCCCGTCTTCTGGGGATCGGAGACGAGCGTGTTCAAGGTGGGCACCGCCATCTGGCCGCTGAACAACCCCGGGATCGTCTCGATCCCGCTCGGGTTCTTCCTCGGCTGGCTCGGGTCGGTCACCTCGCGGGGCGGGGAGAACCGCACTAAGGCAGCTGAGATGGAGGTGCGTTCGCTGACCGGCTTCGGTGCCGAGAAGGCGACGAACCACTAGGGCGTCTTCGATCCGGATGCCACGGCCCGGCGGCCCCGCGGAGAGGAACCTCCCGCGGGGCCGCTGCGCGCGACCGGCGGCCTACACGCCCGCCGCGCGCTCGAGGTCGACGAGGAACCGCTTGACCTCGGGATGGCCACCGTACTCGCCGAGCGACCCGTCCGCCCGCACCACCCGGTGCACCGGGATGACGATGGAGAAGGGCGTGTGGGCGCAGGCGGTGCCGATGGCCCGTGCCGCGCCGGGGCTCCCCGCGGCGATGGCGACCTCGCCGTATCCGGCGGTCTCGCCGTAGGGGATCCGCCGGATCGCCTCGAGTGCGCGCCGAGTGAAGCCCGTCGTCGCACCGAGGTCGAGAGGCAGGTCGAACTCCCGGCGCTCGCGGGTGAAGTACTCGTCCAGCTGGTCGGCGGCCCGGCGGGCGAGCGGATGCGCGGGACCCGGCTCCACATCGCCGTATCGGCGGGCCAGGCCCTCGAGCTCGGGCTCTGCCGGCCCATGGATCGGGTGGACGGTGAGCAGGGCCTCGTCCGACGCCACGATCAGCACGTCACCGACGGGGGAGGGGTGCAGGAGGAACCGGGGAGCGAGAGCGGCGATCATGACCACATCCTCGCCGGTTGGCTGCGGCGCCGGCGGTGCGGCGGGGTCATCTGTGAGCGATCGGTCACCGGTGGTGCCTGTGCAGGAAAGACCGATCACTCGGCGTGTCGTCAATACCGGGAAAACCCGCCCCGCCTAACCGCGCCTGACCGGGCGGGCGCTTAGTGTGGCTGACGTGTGGCGAGTCGAGTCCGATGTCATGGAGAACCGGGGAGGAACCGTGTCCGGTCCGGCCGTGAACCCCGGCGACCTCGGTCTCTCAGAGCCGGGTGTCACGGTTGCGCATATCGCCGACCCCGCGCGGGAAAGACTGCGTCGCCAAGCGTCGCAGCTGGGCGGACGATCGACCCTGCTGCACTACAGCGACTCCCGCGAGGAGGGCATCGAGATCACCGGGGCCCATCCCGGGAGCCTCCCGCAGTTCATCACCGGACGCTCGACACTGCTCTCGGGCTTGTTCCGAGACGAGGTCGCCTTGCGGAACGCCCGGCTCGCCGCCGAGCGCATCACCGCCAAGAACGTCGAACTGCGCACGTCGCGGGGAATCGACGCCGTGCACCTCGCCGTGGGCCTCGCCTCCTGGCGACTGGGCGGCCTCGCGTGCACCGCACCGGTGCTCTTGCGACCGCTCGCCATCCGGCGCCACCACTCCGACTTCGAGCTGAAACTCCGCGGCTCGTTCCACGTCAACCCCGAGCTCATCCGCGCGCTGAAGACCCACTTCGGCATCACCGTCGATGCGCGGGCGCTCGCCGCGCTCGCCTACGACGGAGGCGTCTTCAAGCCGCAGCCGGTCATCGACCACCTGCGGGCCCTCACCGCCTCGCTGCCGAACGTCGCCGTGCAGCCGCGGCTCGTGGTGTCGACCTTCGCCGACGTCGCCTCGGTGATGTCGCGTGACGCCGCCCACCTCGATCACCCGGTGCTCAACGCCCTGGCGGGGCATCCTGCCGATCGCGAACGGGTGATGCACCGACGCGAGATCCCCTCGATCCTCCCCGCCGATGAGCGTCCCCCCGCCGCCGACGCCCTGCTTCTGGATGCCGACGCCGAGCAGGAGGGCGTGCTCGCGCGGATCGCGTCGGGCCAGTCGCTGGTCGTGCACACGCTCCCCGGCACCGGCGGAACCCAGACCGTCATCAACGCCGTCGGGTCCCTCGTTCGCGAGGGGCGCCGCGTGCTGGTCGTCAGCGCTCGCCGCGCCACGCTCGAGGGCGTCCGCCACCGCCTCGCGGGGGTGGGCCTGCCGGGCCTCACCGTCTCGCCCCGACACGTGCGTCGCGACCTGATCCGCGCGATCGGGCGCAACGAGAAGGCCGAGAAGCCGGCCGTCGCCGAGGTCGATGACGCCCTCGTGCGGCTGCGGACCGTGCTGCGCGACTACCGGCACGCTCTCACGACCACGCACTCCGACCTCGGCGTCTGCACCCTCGACGTGCTGCGCCGGCTCGCCGAGCTCTCGGCCCTGTCGCCCGCTCCCTCGACCGCCGCACGATTCGATGTGAGCACGCTCATCCGCCTGGCCGGGAAGCGCCGAGACGCCGCCGCGAAGCTCGCCACCGCCGCGCGGCTGGGGGAGTTCCGTTTCGGTCCGCATGACTCGCCGTGGTTCGGCGTCTCGTTCGCCACCACCGCCGACGCCCGTCGCGCGCACGGCCTCGCCGCCCGTCTCCACCGTGCCGATGTGCCGGCTCTCCTCGAGCGCGGGTACGCGGTGGTGGGTCAGACCCACATGCGGCCGTTCCAGAGCATCGCCGAGCTCGGGGTGCAGCTGCGCCTGCTCTCGGGCATCCGCGATTCGCTCGACCGCTTCAGCCCGACCGTGTTCGAGCGCCCCCTCGGCGAGCTCATCCAGGCCCACGGTCCGCGGCGCGATGCCGCGTCGATGAATGCGGCCAATCGCCGCCGGCTCAAGCGGCTCTCGCGCGAGTACATCCGGCCCGGGGTCCACATCGTCGACATGCACGAGGCTCTGCTGCGCGTGCAGCAGCAGCGCACCGAATGGCACCGCTATGTCGAAGCCGGCGTGATTCCCGAGGTGCCCTTCGGGCTGGCCGACGTCCAGGTCGCGTGGCAGCGGGTCGACGCTGACCTGGCGGAGCTCGATGAGGTGCTCGGGCGCTCGGGTGCCGACGCGCTCGCGTCGATCCCGGTGTCGCAGCTCGTGCGCACCCTCGCCGAGCTCGCCGCTGAGTCGGATGTCTTCGACAACCTCGTCGAACGCGCGACGCTGCGTTCGACGCTGGCGGGCCTGGGTCTCGAGCCGCTCCTGACCGAGCTGTCGGTGCGCCATGTTCCCGAGGAGCAGGTCGGCGCCGAGCTCGAATGGGCCTGGTGGCAGTCGGCTCTGGAGTACCTGCTGCGCACCGATCGTGCGCTCCTCGGCGCCAACACCGCCGTCGTGGATCGCCTCGAACGCGACTTCCGCCTCGTCGACGAAGCACACACCGGCGCCTCCGGCCCGCTTCTGGCGTCGCAGCTGGCCACCCAGTGGCGCATCGGCATCGTCGACGAAGCCGATGAGGCCGCGGCGCTGCGGACCGCGCTGAAGTCGGGTGACATCAGTCCCGCCCAGTTCCTCGATGCCGCGCCCACCCTCTCGCGCGCCCTCGCGCCGGTGTGGCTGGCCTCGCCCTACGACGTGCCCCTGATTCCCGACTCCCTGCGCTTCGACGTCGTGATCATCGCGGATGCCGGGGCCCTCTGCCTGGCCGAAGCGACACCCGCGCTGCGGCGTGGCGGGCAGCTGGTGGTCTTCGGAGACCCGGTGACGCAGAAGCCCACCCCGTTCCGGGTGGCATCGGCCATCCCGGCCGACGACCCCGACGCGCCCGACGAGCCGTTCGACGACGAGAGCGTGTTCGTGCGGCTCTCGGAGCTGTTCCCCGTCGAGACCCTCACCCGCAGCTACCGCGCCGGGGGAGAAGACCTCGCGGCGCTCGTGAACGACGCCTTCTACGGCGGTGAGATCGTGTCACTGCCGTGGGCCGGTTCGTACCTCGGCCGCGGAAGTCTCAGTGTCGACTACGTCGAAGGCGGCACCGGCGCTCCTGACCCGATCAGCGGCGCCGTCGAAAGCCCCGACGCCGAGGTGGCGCGCGTGGTCACCCTGGTGGTCGAGCACGCGGTGAACCGGGCGGCGGAGTCGTTGATGGTCGTCACCGCCTCACGGCGTCACGCCGAGCGCATCCGCGCGGCCGTCGGAGCCGCGTTCGCCGGACGGGCCGATGTCGCGGACTTCGTCGGCCGTGACACCGCCGAGCCGTTCGCCGTGCTCAGCCTCGAGGAGTCGGTCGCAGAAAGCCGCGACCGCGTCATCTTCTCGCTCGGATTCGGCCTCACCAAACACGGTCGCGTGCTCAGCGACTTCGGCGACCTCTCGACCCCCGACGGAGAGCGTCTCCTCACGGTCGGGATGACCCGGGCGCGCCGGTCGATGGTGATCGTGTCGTCGATCCGTCCCTCGGCGTTCGACGAGGGACGTCTCGAGCACGGGGCGGCCACCCTCATGGGGATCCTCGGTGGCATCGCCGCCCGCTCGCGCGAAGCGCGCTTGGAAGATCTCGCCGACCCGCTCACCCGTTCGCTCGCGCGGGAGCTCCGTCGACTCGGCGTCTCGGTCGACGTGCAGTACCGGGGGCTTCTGCCCCTCGTCGCCCAGTACAACGGCAAGGCGGTCGTCGCCGAGACCGATCCCGAGACCCGCGGCGAGTCGCTCCGCGAAGCCCTGCGGCTTCGGCCCCAGATCCTGCGGCGCTTGGGCTGGCACTACGTGCGCGTGCACTCCTTCGACCTGTACAGCGACCCGGCAGGCGTCGCCGCGCGGATCGCCGAGCTGCTCGGGGCCCCGGCGATCACCGCCGACCCCGACACGCAGCCGGTCGACTTCATCGAGTAAGTCGATGTCCGAGGACAAGCCCCGACAGCGCGTCGAACGGGTGCCCGGGTCACGCCGTGCCCGCCTGACCCCCGCGCCTGACACCGTGGCCGAGCCCTCGGCCGTCGACGACAGCGACGAGGCCGCCCCCGCGGCATCCGATGGTCTTTCCGGACCGAATGACGAGCGGATGCTGCGCGAGAAACCGCCCCACTACTGACGCGGCTGGCCCTCGGGGCGCCCCTGGGTCGCGAGCAGGTCGCGGATCTGGACGAGGAGCTCCTGCTCGGTCGGAACCGGGTCGGCGGCGGGCTCGGTCGTCGCGCCGGCGCGGGCCTCTTGGCGCTTCTTCCAGTGGTTCATCGGCATGACGAAGACGAAGTAGACCACCGTGGCGACGGCGAGGAAGTTGATCACTGCGCCGATGATGGCGCCGAAGGAGAAGACCGAGACGCCGCCGAGGATCGTGGGCACCTCGACGACAAGGGCCTGGTCGAGGTCACCGGTCTGGAAGACGAGCCCGATGAGCGGATTGATGAAGGCGGTCACCAGGATGTTGACGATGCCGGTGAACGCGGCGCCGATCACGACCGCGACGGCCAGGTCGATCACGTTTCCGCGGAGGATGAACTCCTTGAAGCCCTTGATCATCGATGTGCCTTCCGATGTCGCCGGCTGCCGCCGGGCTACGAACCGCTGGACGCGGGGGAGGCCTTCGCCTCGGACTTCGATGATGTCGAAGACCCGGACGATTCGCCACCGGAACTCGCCGGTGCGCTCTCACTCTTCTTCGACTCGCCGCTCTTCGACTCGCCGCCGGAGCGGGAATCGGTGCGGTAGAAGCCGGAACCGTTGAAGGTGACACCGATCGAGCCGTACTCCTTGCGCAGCGGTCCCTCGCACTCGGGGCAGGTCGTCAGGGCCGGATCGGCGAAGGACTGCACGGCGTCGAAACGGTGCCCGCACTGCTTGCAGGCGTAGGCGTAGGTGGGCATGGCGGTGTCTTTCGTCGGGGGTGCGCTGGGTCAGCGTCGGGCGGGCGCGAGATCGATCGTACGCGTCGGGGTGACCACGCCCGACACCGGCTGGTCGTGCAGGTCGCGGGGCACCGCATCGAGCAGCTCGGTGTCGTAGATGACGGCGTAGACCGGGGGACACCGCTCCATCGACCCGAGCGTCTTGTCGAAGAAGCCTCGTCCCCAGCCGAGGCGCGTTCCGTCCTGTCCGACCGCGGCGGCAGGGATGACGAGCAGATCGACGTCGTTCACCGCGATGGGCCCGAGCACCTCGCCGACCGGCTCGGGGAGGCCGAACATCCCCTCGGTGATGTCGAGGTCGGGCGTGGCGACCGACCAGTCGAGGAGGCCGTCGGTGCGGGTGATCGGAAGAAGCACCCGGATGCCGCGGCGCACCGCCTCGGTGACGAAGCGCCGGGTGCCGGGCTCTGTCGGCGTGGAGAGGAAGCACGACATCGAACGGACGCCCAGGCGTTCGACCAGCGCGTTCAGCTGAACGGCGATGCCGTCTTCTGCGGTTTCGCGGGCCGTCTCCGAGAGGAGATTCCGGCGCTCGCGCAGGTCGGCGCGGAGCGCCCGTTTGGCATCGGCGATCGCGTCTGACATGGGTCGATCTTAGGCGGACGGCTCGCGCCGATCGCGGTGCTCGGGAGCGGCGAGTGCTTTCCCGAGGCATCCACCCTCTACAATCGGGGGCGTGCCTCGTAGCCCTTTCAAAGCCGTGATTCCCGCCGCCGGACTCGGAACGCGCTTCCTGCCCGCCACCAAGGCGATGCCCAAGGAGATGCTCCCCGTCGTCGACAAGCCGGCGATCCAGTACGTCGTCGAGGAGGCCACCGCGGCCGGCATCGACGATGTGCTGATCATCATCGGCCGGAACAAGAACAACCTGTCGAACCACTTCGACTCCGTTCCCGAGCTGGAGTCCACGCTCGAGCGAAAGGGCGATCACTCGAAGCTTGCAAAGGTGCAGCACTCCAGCGAGCTCGCCGACATCCACTTCGTGCGCCAGGGCGAGCCGAAGGGTCTCGGTCACGCGGTGCTGCGTGCCCGCGCCCACGTCGGCGACCACCCGTTCGCCGTGCTCCTGGGCGACGACCTCATCGACGAGCGCGACCCGCTGCTGACGACCATGCTCGAGGAGCACACCAAGCGCGGTGCGGCCATCGTGGCGCTCATGGAGGTCGACCCCGACTCCATCCACCTCTACGGCGCGGCGGCGGTCGAAGCCACCGACGACGACGGTGTGGTGAAGGTCACGGGGCTGGTCGAGAAGCCCGCGAAGGAGGACGCGCCCTCGAACCTCGCGATCATCGGGCGCTACGTGCTCTCGCCGTCGGTGTTCGACATCCTCGAGCGCACCGAGCCCGGCAAGGGCGGCGAGATCCAGCTGACCGACGCCCTCCAGGAGATGGCCGCCGACCCCGACGGACCGGGCGTCTACGGCGTGGTGTTCCGCGGCCGTCGCTACGACACCGGCGATAGAGTGGACTACATCAAGGCCATCGTGCAGCTCGCCGCAGACCGAGAGGACCTCGGCCCCGAGCTGCGTCCCTGGTTCAAGGAATTCGCGGCGAAGCTGTGACCTGACACGGCGACACCGCCGTAGCAAGGGGGGCGTGTGGATCTGTCATCCCCCCGTCAGCACGGCCCCATCTCGATCCGGCTCATCCGCCAGCGGGATGCCCGTACCGTGCAGAACGAGCTGTTGAGCAATCGGTCGTGGCTGCGCCCGTGGGAGGCCACCAGCCCCGACGGGCCCGTGTCGTTCGACATGCGCTCTGGCATCCGGCGTCTGCTGCAGCAGTACCGTGACGGCACCGGCATCCCCTTCGTCATGGAGTACAACGGCGAGATCGCCGGGCAGCTCAACGTGTGGGGCATCGCGCGGGGGTCGCTGGCGACCGCCACCATCGGGTACTGGGTGAGCGAGCGATTCGCCGGACGCGGGATCACGCCCACCGCTGTCGCGCTCGCGACCGACGTGTGCTTCACCGAGGCGCGGCTGCACCGGATGGAGATCTGCATTCGGCCCGAGAATCGGGCGAGTCTGCGCGTCGTGGAGAAACTCGGATTCCGTTACGAGGGTCTGAGGCGCCGGTACATCCACATCGACGGTGACTGGCGCGATCACTACTGCTTCGCCCTGGTGCGCGAGGACGTGCCCGGGGGAGTGCTCGCGCGCTGGCTCGACGGGCGGGTTCCGCAGGATGCGGCGACGATTCCGCCCGCGGACCGACTTCACGCCTGATCCGCGTCGGCTGTGATTCGTGCCGCCTGCGCCCACGGCGTGCGTGGTGTCCGACGCCACCCCTGCCGTCGCCGATCTGGTTCAACCTGGGGTTGAGAGTTTCGCGTCTCGATGTCGGAGGGTGGTGGGAAGCTTCATACATGCGTTCGAACCCACGGCTTACCCTCCTCAGTGACGAGGACAGGTCTGAGCTGACGGGTGTGCTGACGCGGGTGGAGGCCGCGCAGGCGGCGCTCGCGGCCGCGGAAGCGGAGCAGACGCGTGCGTTGGCTGAGGCGGGCGCGTTTGCGGCACGGCTGGCGGAGGGGTCGTCGGCGGTGGTGCGGGACCGGGATATGGCGTTGCGGGGTGTGGCGGCGGAGATCGCGGCGGCGGTGCGACTGTCCGACCGGTCGGTGCAGCGGCAGATCGACAGTGCGTACGCGTTGGTGAACGACTACCCGGCCACCGTGCACTGCCTGGAAAAGGGTCTGATCACCCGCGCGCACGTGGCCGTGGTCGAAGACATCGGGCGACGCCTGCCGCCAGGGGTGAAGGGTGAGTTCGATCAGCTCGCGGCGGAGATCTGCCTGGACGAGACCCCGGGGCGTGCCCGCGCGGATCTGGAGATCCTCGCGGAGCGGATGAACCCCCGGACTCTGACGGACCGGCATGCGGATTCCTACCGGGATCGGAGGATCGTTCGCTACGCGCTCGGTGACGGGATGTCGGAGCTGCGGTCTGTGCACTCCACGGTGCTGGTGGAGGGGATCTTCCAGCGGATCACCGAGCAGGCGAACGAGGTCATCGCCGCCCGGGAACCGGGCACAGACGACACCCGGTCTCTGGACGAGGTCCGTGCCGACCTGTTCGCCGATATGCTCCTCACCTCCGCCCCGAGCTTGGACCCGACCGGTTGCGGCGACGGCGCCGGTGGGCTCGGGGCGATCAAGGCGAAGGTGCAGGTCGTGATCCCCGTCATGGCGCTGATGGGGCAGAGTGACGTCCCGTGTGACCTTGCCGGGGTGGGGCCGATCGATCCGGACACCGCCCGGCTGCTCGCCGGCAACAGCGACGAGACCTGGGAGCGGCTGCTGACCCACCCGATCACCGGGTTGACGATGGCGGTGGACACCTACCAGCGCACTAGGGCCATGGACCGGTTCCTCAAAGGCCGGGACAAGCACTGCCGGTGGCCGGGCTGCCGGATGCCAGCCCGGAAGTGCGAGGTCGACCACAATCACGACGCCGCCCTCGGTGGGAAGACGGAGATCTGCAACCTGTGCTGCTTGTGTCAACGGCATCACAGCATGAAGCAGTTCACCGCCTGGAAAGTGAAGCAACTCGACGGTGGGGTCATCGAGTGGACCTCCCCGGCCGGCCGGACCCACATCGACAATCCACCCGGCCACGGGGTGCACTTCCATCCGGAAGAGGATCTTCCCGACGACCTGTGGGTGAAGTGGACTACCTTCACCGGAGAGTTCCGGATCACCGACGAGCCGGCTGACAACCCCCACGAACCGGCGCCGTTCTGAGGTCGACCCGGCGCGGCAGGAGCATTCTTCCCGCGCAGCCGAATGAGACACCGCGACACGCACCGCCTTGCCGGGCCCGGGTGCCCCCGTCGCATACCGTTATGCGCATGGGCGGACAGGTGCTGGGTGGCGGGGTGATCGTGCTCGTGGCGGTGCTGCTGTGGCTGGTCTACCTCTTGCCCTCATGGCACAGCCGTCGGCAGTTCGACGCCGCGGAGCGAAACGCCGTCCGACTGAACCAGGCCCTGCGCGTCCTCGCAGAGACGAGCGAGACGCCGGCCGAGGTCCGCCTCGAGCTGTCGGCCCGCACCGCTGCCGCGCAGCAGAAGCTCGCCAAGCGGGCGATGGCCGAACGCGAGGAGGCCGCACTCGAGCAGGCCCGCGTCGATCTCGAACGGGCACGCGCCGAGAAGGCCGCGGCCAAAGCCGCTCCCGAAGCCCGACAGGCCCGCGCCCGTCGCCGCGTGCGGCTTGTCGCGACGACGCTGGGTCTGAGTGGCCTGGGTCTCGCCGCATGGGGTGCGTGGCTGATCGTGGCGACCGGCGCGGTCGGCGTACTCATCGGGGGTCTGAGCCTCGTCGTGGTCGCACTCTCGGTCCTGGCGCAGATGGCCCGTGTCGCCGCGCGGGTGGCACGCAGGTCTGCGGCATCCACTGTCCCGATCGTCCGTCAGGCGCCGGTGGTGCAGGATGTCGCGCTCCCGCCCTCCCGTCAGCGGGCGGTGTGGGCACCGCGCGAGCTGCCGAAGCCGCTCACCGTCTCGGCGGGTTCGCAGGCCGCTGCCGTGCGCGACGTCGAAGACGCCCGCGAGGAGCTCCGTCAGGCCGCGGTCGCCGAAGCGGCGCGGATGCGCGCCGAGGCCCAGCGACCCCCGTCGATCGAGGTCGCCCGCGCGGCGCGAGCCGTGCAGCCGGGGCCGAACTTCGCTCGGATGGGCTACGTCGACGATGCCGAGATCGAAGATCACGTTCGTCGACTGCTCGAGCGTCGCGCCGCCGGCGCGTGATCCCCGGGGCGGGCGGACGGCATTCGTCGGTCGCCCGGCGAGGGTGATAATGTAACGGAGGTTCTCGGGCCTGTGGCGCAGTTGGTAGCGCGCTTCGTTCGCAATGAAGAGGTCAGGGGTTCGAATCCCCTCAGGTCCACCATGTGATGAGTCGTGACATAGGTCTCACCTGAGTCGCGACATGTGTCACGGTTTGAAAGCCTCCGGCCATCGGCCGGGGGCTTTCATCGTGTTGCGCCAGTAGGTCTTGTCGGGCTGGATTTGGTTAGAGGCGATGATCTCGCCGGTGCGGGTGGCGACGACGGTGATGGTGGTGTCGTCGGCGATGAGGATGACGGGCGCGCCGCGGTGGAGGGCGCCGACGCCGAGGTGGTGCATGCGGCCGGCGCGGCGGAAGCTGATCTTGCCGTTGGTGCCGACGTGGTCGTGACGGACCCGGTAGTGCGTGTGGTCGCTGTGCCCGGCGGGAGCGGCTTTCGCAGTGGCGGCGTAGGCCGCGGCGGGGGTGGTGCCGTGGGCGCGGTGTGGGCGGGCGGTGTTGTAGTGATCCCGGAATTGGTCGAGCTGGGCCTGCAGCTCGGGGATCGTGTGCGCGCGCGGTCGTGCCGCGAGCCAGCGTTTCAGGGTCTGATGGAACCGTTCGATCTTCCCTTGCGTCTGCGGGTGGTTCGGGGCGCCGTTCTTCTGCACGATGCCGAGGGCGGCGAGGACGTATTCGAACTCGTTGCGGGCTCTGGCGTGCCGGGCGGTGTAGACCCGTCCGTTATCGGTGAGGGTGGAAGCGGGCGGGCCGTAGGTGTCGACGGCGGCGCGGAACGTGTCCACGACGGTGCGGCCGGTGACGGGGTGGTGGGCGGTGCAGCTGAGGAGGAGTCGGGAGTGGTCGTCGAGCCAGTTCAGGATCTCCACGTCGGTGGCGTCGGCGAGGCGCCAGTGGGTGAAGTCGGACTGCCAGGTCTCGTTCGGCTGCGCGGCTTCGAACCGGACGAACGAGGATCGTGGACGTTTGCGGGGCTCTGGCATGATCAGGCCGGCAGCATGCAGGATCCGGCGGATTGTCGACGTCGACGGGGCTCTCAGTCCCTCCTGACCAAGGTGCCACGCGATCGTGATCGGTCCGGCGTCTGTCCCCGCTGCCGTCAGTGCGCTCCGCAGTTGCACGATCCGGTCTCGCACCCGGTCAGTCGCCGCGTGCGGGGACGACTTCGGAGCCCGCGACAACGCCTCAAGTCCTTCGAGCCCGTGCTCCCGGTAGCGGGCGAGCAGCCGGTGAAGATGTCGTCTCGAAATGCCGTACCCCTCGGCCGCGTCGGTGACCGAGAGCTCCCCGACGACGATCTTCAACACCACGACCCGATGCTTCGACGACATCCACGAGTGTCGCCTATGACCCGACTCACCCGTGACCTATGACCCGACTCATGAGAGACCTATCAACTGAGACCTATGTCGTGAACCCAGACACCCTCAGGTCCACCACACCGAGAAGAGCTCGCCCGCAGGGCGGGCTCTTCTCGTCTGCAGCGGGCTCTGTCGGGTCGGGCAGCGTGCGCGCATAATGGGCGGGTGGCGGCGCAGCATCCTCTCGATGACGGACCCTTCTTCCACGGCACACGCGCCGAACTGATGCCCGGCGACCACGTGAGCGCGGGATTCCGATCGAACTATCGATCCGACGTCGTCATGAACCACGTCTACTTCACGGCATCGCCTGACGGCGCCGGTCTCGCGGCGGAGCTGGCGGTGATTCTCGGTTCCGAAGATGCCCGACTGCACGTCTACCGCGTCGAGGTGACGGACGATTTCGAGAACGATCCGAACGTCACGGACAAGAAGTTCCCCGGCAACCCCACGCGCTCGTACCGCTCGGCTGCACCGCTCATCGTCATCGAAGAGATCACCGCCTGGACCCGGCTGACCCCCGAGGCCCGGGAGGAATGGCGTCGCCGTCTGGCGGAACTCGCCGCGAGTGGGGCCGAGATCATCAACTGACCTCGGCCCGCGCAAGCTCAGGCCAGAGCCGGTGACCGATGTCCGATCGACAGCCGCTGCGCCGCGAGCCCCTCGGCGGCCATGAGCGGCGTGATCCCGCGCTCGTCGGCCTCGTCGAAGACGCGGCGCAGGGTGTCGCCGATGCCGGCGACGCGGTCCATGATCTCTTCGCGCGTGCCGAGCTTCCTCGCCTCGAGGTCGAGGTAGATCACTCCGCCCGCGTTCACCACGAAGTCAGGAGCGTAGAGGATGCCGCGCGCCGCGAGCCGGTCGGCGCCGGCGTGCTCGGCCAGCGGGTTGTTCGCCGGGCCGCAGACAGCGCGGGCGTCGAGGTCGTCGATGATCTCCGAGGTGAGGAGGCCGCCGATCCCCGCGGGGACGAAGACGTCGGCGGGCACAAGGTGCTCGAATCCGGGCTCGCTCCAAGAGGCCTGCAGCTCGCGGGCGAGGTCGCGCTTGGCGGGGTTCACGTCGGTCACCGTGAGAACGGCTCCCTCGGCGGCGAGCCGCAGCGCGAGGCGACTGCCGACCTGACCGAGGCCCGAGATCGTGATGCGTCGGCCCGCGACATCCGCACTTCCGGTCACGCGCTCGAGGGTCGCCCGCAGCGACGCGTAGACCCCGAGGCTCGTGGGCCCTGCCGGCTCACCCGAGCCGCCGACGGCGTCGGGGAGGCCGACGACGTGCTCGGTGCGCTCGCGGACCGTGAGCATGTCGTCGGTGGTGGATCCGACGTCCTCTGCCGTGCGGTACAGACCGTTCAGCGCTTCGACGGCGTCGCCGAGGTCGAGGAAGGCGGCCCGCCGGCGCTCGGCGTCGAGAATCGTCCCCTCGGGAAGCGCGATGACCGACTTGCCGCCTCCGGCGTCGAGGCCCGCGGCGGCGTTCTTCAGGGTCATCGCCGCAGAGAGGCGCAGGGCGTCGCCGAGGGCATCGCTCCAGTGCGGGTAGGTCCATAGTCGTGCGCCACCGAGCGCGGAGCCGAGGACGGAGGAGTGCAGGGCCACCGCGAGGAACAGACCGCTCCGCCGCCCCGTGATCACCTCCACGCGCTCGTGGGTGAAATCGGGCAGGGGCAGGGTGTGCGTCATCGCGTCCTCTTTCGGCGGGCCTTGTGGGCGTGCTCTGTCGGATGCGGCCGCTTCGCCGCATCCGACTCCATTGCATCACCGCCGGCGCCACGGTTCAACAGCGCCGCGCCGCGACCCTAGGCTGACGGGCATGACCTCCTCGCTCCCGCCCCGCAGTCGCCTGGTCCATGACGCCCTCCGCGCCGCCGGAATCGCCGGCGACATCGTCGTGCTCCCCGATGCCGCATCCACCGCCGTCCTCGCGGCCGAGGCGCTCGGTGTCGAGGTGGGCGCGATCGCGAACAGCCTGGTGTTCTGGAGCGACGGCGAACCGCTCCTGGTGATGACGAGCGGCGCGCACCGCGTCGACACCGTCGCGCTCGCGGCTCGTCTGGGTCGCGAATCGATCCGACGTGCGACGCCCGAGCAGGTGCGGGATGCCACGGGCCAGGCGATCGGGGGAGTGGCACCGACCGGCCACCCGGCGCCACTTCCCACCGTGGTCGACGAGGATCTCGCGCAGTATCCCGAGATCTGGGCCGCCGGCGGCACCCCGCACACCGTCTTCCCGCTCACCTTCGATGAGCTGGTCCACCTCACCGGTGGGACGGTGTCGAAGGTCGACTGAGCGGGCGGCCCGTCAGCGTCCCTGAACCGCGCTCAGCGCCACGACGGCCGCGGCCGCCGACCACGCCTGCGGCCTGCAGGCCGCAGGGTAGGGAGCGGGGCGCGAGGTCTCGGTGATCGGATCACCCGAGTGAAGCTCGGGAACCCGGTACGAGAACGCCTCTGCGGCGGCGAGCATGCCGGTCACGACCTCCTCCGCCTCCGTGCGGAGGCCGGCGCGCAGCATCCCGTGCGCGGCGATGGCCGTATCGTGTGTCCACACGCTTCCCCCGTGGTACGACAGCGGCCAATAGCCCGCGGCTCCCGTGGACATCGTGCGGATGCCGAAGCCGCTCGACAGCGAAGCGCCCAGGAGCAGCCGAGCGACGTGCGCCTCGTCGTCGGCGTCGAGGATGCCCGTTCCGAGGAGATGCCCGATGTTGCTGGTCAGGGTGTCGACGGGCTGCTTGTGCCGGTCGAGGGCCACCGCCGGATAGCGTCCCTCGGGGGTCTCCACCCAGTACGCCGCGGCGAAGCGCTCGCGCAGCTCACGAGCCCAGGCCCGCAGCCGGGCGGCCTCATCGACGTCGCCCGTGAGGGTTTCGAGGATCTCAGCCCCGGCGAGAGCGGCCTCGTAGGCATAGCCCTGCACCTCGCACAGCGCGATCGGCCCCTCCGCCAGGCGCCCGTCGCGCCACTGGATCGAGTCTCCCGAGTCCTTCCAACCCTGATTGGCGAGGCCGTGGCCGGTGCGATCGAGGTAGTCGATGAAACCATCGCCGTCGTTGTCGCCGTGATGGACCAGCCAGTCGAGCGCTCCGCGCAGAGCGGGCACGAGCGCCGCGACCTCCGCCTCGGGCATTCCCGCCCGCCACGCGTCGGCGAGGAGGCACACCCACAGCGCGGTCGCATCGACCGTCCCGTAGTACAGCGGGGGGAGGGCGAGGCCCTCGCTCGGCTGCTCGAGCGTGGTCGCCCGCAGCTCGTGGAGGATCTTCCCCGGCTCCTGCGCCGAGTCGGGCTCGTCTCGGTCGCCCTGCAGACGCGCGAGGACGCGAAGGGTGGATGCCGCCATGCCGACGTCGAGCGGAAGGGCGAGGCGTGCCGCCCAGAGCGAATCCCGACCGAACAGCGTGAAGAACCAGGGCGCGCCGGCTGCGTAGAACGCATCGTCGCGCTCATCGGGAAGGGTGAGCCGCAGGGCCTCGAGGTCGCCGAGGGCGACCTCGAGCCACCGGCCGAGACGCGGATCGCCGCCGCGGACCGCCTGCACGGCGGCCGCGACGTCGATGCGGCTCGGGTGCGAGACCCCGGACACGACGACGGTGGTGTCCTCCAGGATCATCCGCCAGGACACCGTCGCCTCGCCGCGGGCGGGGAGGGTGATCGACCATGCCGCGCGGATGTCCGACCCGCTCGTCTCGACCACGCCGCCGGTGGCCTCGAGGAGGAACGACGCCGTCTGCGAACGCGCCGACGCCGTGGCATCCGTCCCGTGCACCTCGGTGACCGCCGCCTCGGGACGGCCGCCCTTGACGTCGTGGAGCGATGCGAACTCGGCACCGACACGCAGTCGGAGGGTGGCCGACACCGGCTCGTCACGCGCTGAGCGCAGCGTCCAGGTCTCGCGCACCTCGCCGGGAGTGACGACGCGATCCCGCAGCAGCCGCACCTTGGGGTCGGGGGTGTCGTCGTCGAGCCCGCGCAGCACCGCGCTGAAGACCACCCGTGAGGGGCCGTCGGGAGCGAGGGAGATCCACTCGACCTCCGACTCGTCGCAGGTCAGCTCCAGGTCGCGCACATGCCGGACGTCGCCGTGGTAGATCCCGTCGATCGCACCCGCGCCGGCGTCGCCGGTCTCGCGCGACCACACCTGGGTGGGGGCGCGCAGCGCGATGACCGCGTCGTCGAGCAGCGGCTGGCGCGTGCGGGTCGCGGGCTCGGTGAGGGGGTTCATCCTTTGACGGCTCCTTCGCTGGTGTTCATGATGCGCTTTTGGAAGATGAAGAACAGAACGGCCACCGGGATCGTCATGATCAGCGCTGCGGCGAGCTTGATCGGATACTGCGTGCCCTGACTGAGCTGACCGGAGGCCAGCGACGCGACGCCCTTGGTGAGGGTCGTCAGCTCAGGGGACTGCGTGGCGACGATGAAGTGGCTGAGCTCGTTCCACGACCCCTGGAACGACAGGATCACGATCGTGATGAGGGCGGGCCGCGCCATCGGCAGCACGACCGACCAGAACACCCGGAAGGCGCCTGCGCCGTCGATGCGTGCCTGCTCCTCGACCGAGACCGGGATGGACTCGAAGAAGTTCTTCATGATGAACACCCCGGCCGCATCGACGAGAAGCGGCAGGATCATCGCGGCATAGGTGTCGTAGATGCCGATCTGATTGAGCACGAGGAACTTCGGGATGAGGAGCACCACCGCCGGCACCGCCATGACGGCCACGACGAGGGCGAAGATGGCTCCCCGACCCCGGAAGTGCAGACGGGCGAGGGCGTACCCGGCGAGGGAGACGAAGAACACCCGGCCGAGGGTCACCACCACCGTGACGATCGTGGAGTTGACGAACCACAGCGGGAAGTCGCTCCGGCCGAAGAGGGTCTCGTAGGCGGCGAAGGTCACCGTCTGCGGGATGAGCGACAGCGCGTTGCTCGCCGCCTCGGAGTCGGTCTTGAACGAGGTCGCGACCTGCACGAGGAACGGGAAGATGTAGATGATCGCGAGGATCACCAGCAGCGCGTACAGGAAGATCTGACCGCTGACCCGGCGGGAGAGGCCGTTGCGGCGGGTGCGGGGCGCAGGGGTGGATCGGCCCGGATCGACCTGGGCGACCTTCGCCTGCGGCGGCAGTGTCTCGCTCATGACCGGCCCCCCTTCACTTCGTAGCGTGCGGCGCGTCGCTTGGAGACCCCGCGTTCACGCAGCACCCAGCGCTGGATGATGGTGAAGAAGATGATGATGAGGAAAAGAAGGAAGGCGATCGCCGACCCCTCGCCCCACTCCTGACGGGTGAATGCCGCCTCGTAGGACAGGTAGGCGGGGGTGACGGTGGTCTTCGCCGGGCCGCCTTCGGTGCCGGTGTAGATCTGGTCGAAGACCTGCCAGCCGCCGATGACCCCGAGGGTCACAACGGTGAAGATCGTCGGGCGCAGCTGCGGCAGGGTGATGTGCCAGAACCGCTGCCAGCCGTTGGCGCCGTCCATCATCCCGGCCTCGCCGAGCTCGCCGCCCACGTTCTGCAGGGCCGCGATGAAGAGCAGCATGAAGGTGCCGCTCGTGGTGAAGACCGCCATGAGAATGAAGGCCGACAGGGCGACCGAGGGACCGGCGAGCCACTCCCACAGGCTCACACCGAGCACGTCGGTCTGAGTGAGCGCCTCAGGCCCGCTCGTGACCCCGAGCCCCGCGAGGGCGTTGTGGACGATGCCGCTCGGCTCCTGGAACCAGTTCGGCCCCGTGATCCCGATCCAGGCGAGGACGGCGTTGACCACACCGGTCTGGGAGAAGAGGAACAGCCACAGGATCGTGATCGCCACCGAGGAGGTGACCGAGGGGAAGTAGAAGGCGGTGCGGAAGAAGCCGCGGCCGCGCAGCACCGCGCGGTTGACCAGCACGGCGAGGAAGAGCGACAGCGCGGTCTGCAGCGGGACGACGAGCAGTACGTACCAGGCGATGTTGCGAAGCGAGATGCCGAAGTCGCGCTCGGCGAGCCCGCCACCGGTGGTCACCGCGGCGTAGTTCTCCAGGCCGACGAAGTTCACGGATCCCGACAGGGGGCTTCCCCGTCCCGCCCAGTCGGAGAAGCTCACCCACAGCGCCATCAGCACCGGGATCAGGAGGAACAGCCCGAGGATGAGGATGACGGGGAGGACGAACACCCACCCCGCGGCGGCCTCCCCGCGCCGGATCCCGGTGTTGCGGGATCCGGCGCGGGGGGTGGTGACCGTGGCGGTCATGTCAGCCGACCACGGCCTCGAGGTTGCCCTGCACCGAGTCGAGGATGGTCGTCGGATCGGACTCGGCCAGCGACTCCAGCTGTGCGTTGAAGTCGGTGATGACAGCGGCGGCGTCGGCCTGCGTCGGCAGGAACTGCGCGTACTCCGCGCCGTCGATGAAGGCGGCGAGGTCGGGGTTGGCCTCGCGCCACGCGTCGGCGGTGGTCTCCAGCGACGGCATGATGCCGAACGCCTCGGAGAAGGCCAGCTGCTGCTCGGAGGCGGTCAGGTACTCCACCAGCTCGAGGGCTGCCTGCTGGTTGGGGCTGTCGGCGGCCATTCCCCAGCAGTTGGTGAACTGCAGGGTTCCGGGGCCACCGGGGCCCTCGGGCAGCTGGGCGACGAGGTAGTTCACGTCGGGGTAGTCGTTGCGCATGGCCCCCTCGATCCAGTTGCCCTCGATCACCATCGCGGCAGAGCCGAGGCCGAACGCCTCACCGCCCCATCCGGCGCCGATGTCGGTGGCGTAGGCGAAGTTGCCGCCCTCGAGGTTGGTCTTGACGTACTCCAGGGCCTCGACGTTCTCGCGGCTGTTCGCGGTGGCTGCGCCATCGGTGACGAGGCCGCCGCCGGCCTGGGCCATGAAGGTGCCGACACGCTGCACCTCGGGACCGAAGGCGAGGCCGGTGACGCCACCGGTGGTGAGGGTCTGGCTGACCGTGGCCAGCTCCTCCCACGTGGTCGGCACGTCATCCTCGGTCAGGCCCGCGGCCTCCCACAGGTCGGTGTTGATGATCAGCGCCAGGGTCGAGAAGTCCTTCGGGGCGCAGTAGAACTCGTCCTCGTAGGTGAAGTTCTCCACCAGCGGGGCGTAGAAGTCCCCCGCGTTGGAGAGCTCGTCGCCGTACGCGCGCAGCGAGCCGTTGTCTGCGTAGCCGGCGAGGGCGTCGGGGGAGAGGTAGAACAGATCCGGCGGCGACCCCGCGGCGAATCCCTGAGCGAGCTGCTGGTTGAGGTCGCTGGCGATCTCGACGCTCGCCTCGACGCCGGACTCGGCCGACCATGCGGCGACGGCGTCTTCGACGGCTGTGGCCTCGGCCTCGCCGCTGGAGGCGATGAGGACGGTGATGGGGTCGTCGGAGGAGGTCAGCTCGCCGTCGGCCGCGGCTCCGCCGCCGCCGTCGTCGAAGCTTCCGCCGCCGCATCCGGTCAGCACCAGGGCTCCGGCGGTGAGGATCGCTCCCGCGCCGAACGCGGCGCGCATCTTCCTGCGTGTCATGTCTCCCTCTCCTTTGAATGAAGTCGCGACACCGTTCGGATCGTCCGGGGGTATATGAACGATCAAATATGAACGTTCAAATTCGGTGTCGCTGGAAGACTACGGCCCGGCTCTTTCGCGTGTCAACGACGGACGGCTACGCTCGGGTAACGATTTGATCGTTCAGATCCGATGTTCGTCGAGACCACAGGGGGTCGGAGAATGGCGAAGGCGCCGACCGTCGAAGACGTCGCCCGCCGTGCGGGGGTGTCGCGGCAGACGGTCTCGAATGTGATCAACAGCCCCGCGATCGTGCGGGAGGAGACCCGGGTACGCGTGCAGCGGGCGATCGACGAGCTCGCCTACCGGCCGCATGTCGCGGCGCGGAGCCTGCGCACGAGGCGCAGCTCGACGATCGGCGTGCACATCGATCCCTTCAGCGGCGGGATCTCGGGGGTCATCCTCGACCGCTTCATCCATGCCCTGACCGAGAACGCCAACGAGCGCGCGCTGCGCGTGCTCATCTACAGCGCCCGCAGCAAAGACGAGGAGATCGCGCGGCTCAGCGACCTGATCGACGGCGGCGAGATCGATGCGGCGGTGATCACCGGCACGGCCTTCGGCGATCCGCGGACGGGGTGGTTGGACGGTCGACACCTTCCCTACGCCGCCTTCGGGCGGCCCTGGGGCGGCGGCGACGTGTGGGAGTCCGGACACTCGTGGGTCGACGTCGACGGTGCTGCCGGCACGCGGGCCGCGACGGTGCACGCACTCGAGGCCTGGGGGCCGCGTGTCGCGTGGCTCGGGTGGCCGCCCGATGCGGGCACCGGCGATGACCGGGAGCGCGGATGGCGCGAGGCGATGCGCGCGTCGGGGCTCACCGGTCCGGTCTTCCGCATGCCCGACAGCGTGGCGGAGGCCCGCAGTGTGATGGCTCGGGCCTTCGCAGACCCGGTCGTGCGCGACGGGATCGACGCGGTGGTCTGCGTGAGCGACGCCCTGGCCGTCGGAGCTCACCTGGCCGCCGTCGACAGCGGCGCGACCGGAATCGGACTCATCGGCTTCGACAACACCCCCGTCGCCGAGGCACTCGGGCTCTCGAGCGTCGAGCAGGCGCCGGAGCTCGTGGCCGGTGCGGTGCTCGACCTCCTCACCGACGACACCGGGCGCCGCATCGCGACCGGCGAGAGCCCGCCTGAGCGGATGCTCGTCGAGCCGCGTCTCGTGGTCCGCTGACGCTCACCCGCCGATTCTGCGCGCCAGCACCCCGGCTGTCTCTCGAACGAGCGCAGCGGCGTCGGAATGCCGAAGTGTGGCGTCCTCGGCCCACGTCGTCGCGACCGCCGCCGCGGGCCAGCCGGCGTGATCCAGCACGACAGCCGCGACGGAGCGGAATCCCAGCGTCACCTCGCCGTGCTCCTCGGCGACACCGTGCGTGCGGACGTCGCGGAGGATCCGGCGCAGTTCGCTGAGACGCCGGGGTCCGCGCCCGGTGCGGTCGGCGAAGGACGACGCGTCGGGGAACAGGGCCCGCACCTGCGCCGGTGGGAGGGAGGCGAGCATTGCGCGGCCGGTCGCGGTGAGGTGGGCGGGCAGGCGAACCCCGACGTCGGTCACGAGGGTCGGGCGACCGGGCGCGCGCTCCTCCACGAGGTAGAGCACGTCGCGGCCGCTCATCACGGCCAGGTGCGTGCTCTCTCCGAGACGGTCGGCGAGAGCGGCGACCAGCGGGCGTCCGAGGCGCGCGAGCGGCTGCTGACGCGCGTACCCGCCGCCGAGCTCGAAGGCCGCGATACCTAGACCCCAGCGCCGCTCGGCCGTGAGGTGGACGACGAAACCACGGCGCTCGAGGGTGGTCAGCAGGTGATACACCGTCGAACGCGGAAGCCCGAGGGCGTCGGCGATCGTCCGAGCCGGCACCGGCCCGCGCTGACGGGCGAGGTGCGAGAGGATCCGGAGCGTCTGGTCGGCAGCCGGAACCTGCGGTCTGTCCGTCTCGGTGCCGCTGTCTGAGATCACAGACACAGGATGCCACGCCGCTCTGGCGCCGCGCGATGGCGCGGAGTGCAATCGAGTCATGTCTCTGCTCTCCTCGGCCACGGGTGTGCTCGTCGGCGATCAGCCCCTCGCCCCGGCCGATGTCGTCGCCGTCGCCCGTCACGGCGCCGCGGTCCGGGTATCCGACGCGGGACTCGCGCGGGTGCGCGAGACCCGCGCCCTCATCGAGAACCTCGCCGACGACCCCCGCCCGCACTACGGCATCTCGACAGGGTTCGGCGCACTCGCGACCACCTTCATCGCCCCCGAGCGCCGGCGCCAGCTGCAGGCGAGCCTCATCCGCTCGCACGCCGCGGGAACGGGAGCCGAGGTCGAGCAGGAGGTGATCCGGGCGCTTCAGCTCCTCCGGCTCCAGACGCTCGCGTCGGGGCGCACCGGTGTGCGTGCCGAGGTCGTCGAGCTCTACGCGGGCATGCTGAACGCCGGGATCACCCCGATCGTCCGCGAGTACGGGTCGCTCGGCTGCTCGGGAGACCTCGCACCCCTCGCCCACGTCGCGCTCGCGGCCATGGGTGAGGGCGAGGTGCGGGTGCGCGGCGGAGACGTCACCTCGGCGCGGGAGGCGCTCGCCGCGGCATCCCTCACCCCTCTCGTCCTCGAAGAGAAAGAGGGCCTCGCCCTCATCAACGGTACCGACGGGATGCTGGGGATGCTGCTCCTCGCCGCCCACGACCTGGAGATGCTCCTCGACACCGCCGACGTCGCCGCGGCGCTCTCGATCGAGAGCCAGCTCGGCACCGACGCGGTGTTCGCCGCCGACCTGATGCAGCTGCGGCCCCACCCGGGTCAGCGGGATTCGGCCGCCCGCCTGCGCGCTCTCCTCGCCAGATCGGGCATCGTCGCCAGTCATCGCGATCCCGAGGTGTGCACGCGGGTGCAGGATGCGTACTCCCTGCGCTGCAGCCCGCAGGTGCACGGTGCCGCCCGCGACACCCTGACCCACGCCCGGATGGTCGCCGAACGCGAACTCGCCGCCGTGATCGACAACCCCGTCGTCACGATCGACGGCCGCGTGGAGTCCAACGGCAACTTCCACGGAGCACCCATCGCCTACGTCCTGGACTTCCTCGCGATCGCCGTCGCCGATGTGGCGTCGATCTCGGAGCGGCGCACCGACCGCGCTCTCGACGTCGCGCGCAATCAGGGCCTCGCCCCCTTCCTCGCCCACGAGCCCGGCGTCGATTCGGGGCTCATGATCGCCCAGTACGCCGCGGCGGGAATCGTGTCGGAGCTCAAGCGCCTGGCCGCACCGGCATCGGTGGATTCGATCCCGTCCTCGGCGATGCAGGAAGACCATGTGTCGATGGGCTGGGCGGCGGGACGCAAGCTCCGGCGCGCCCTCGACGGCCTGGCCCGTGTCCTCGCGATCGAGGTCGTCACCGGGGCGAGAGCCCAGCAGCTGCGCGCCCCGCTCCGACCGGCTCGCGCCACCGGCGCGGTCGCCGACCTCGTGCGCGACGCCGCCGGCGGCCCCGGCCCCGACAGATTCCTCTCACCCGCGCTCGAGGCGGTCGCCGGCCTCGTCGCTAGCGGCGCGATCGCCCGCGCCGCGGCATCCGCTCTTTCACCGATCATCTCCGAGGAGCACTCATGACCGACATCCATGCACCTGCCCGCTCGATCCGTGCGCCGCGGGGGGCCGAGCGAACCGCCAAGAGCTGGGGAGCGGAGGCTGCCAAGCGCATGCTCATGAACAATCTCGACCCCGAGGTCGCCGAGCGGCCCGACGACCTCGTCGTCTACGGCGGCACCGGAAAAGCCGCCCGCTCGTGGGAGGCCTACGACGCGATCATCCGCACCCTCGACGAGCTCGAACCCGATGAGACGCTGCTCGTGCAGTCGGGCAAGCCCGTCGGCGTCTTCCGCACGCATGAGTGGGCGCCTCGCGTGCTCATCGCCAACTCGAACCTCGTCGGCGACTGGGCGACATGGCCCGAGTTCCGTCGCCTCGAGCACCTGGGCCTGACGATGTACGGCCAGATGACCGCCGGTTCGTGGATCTACATCGGCACGCAGGGCATCCTGCAGGGGACGTACGAGACCTTCGCCGCCGTCGCGCGGTCGATGGGGCGCGACGATCTCGCCGGCACCCTGACCCTGACCGGGGGATGCGGCGGCATGGGGGGCGCGCAGCCGCTCGCCGTCACCCTCAACGGGGGAGCGGTGCTCATCGTCGACGTCGACGAATCGCGCCTCGCGCGCCGCGTCGAGCACGGCTACCTCGACGAGTACACGACCGATCTCGACGCGGCCGTCGCTCGGGTCGTCGCCGCCCGATCCGCGGGCCAGGCGCTCTCCGTCGGGGTGGTGGGGAACGCAGCGGAGGTGTTCCCCGAGCTTCTGCGTCGGGGCACGCCGATCGACATCGTCACCGATCAGACCAGCGCGCACGATCCGCTCTCCTACCTGCCCGTCGGCGTCTCGGTGGAGGAGTGGCACGTCGAGGCCGAGCACGACCCGGCGGAGTTCACGCGGCGGGCACGCGCGTCGATGGCCGCGCAGGTGGCGGCGATGGTGGGCTTCCAGGATGCCGGCGCCGAGGTCTTCGACTACGGCAACTCGATCCGCGCCGAGGCGCAGCTGGGCGGCTTCGATCGGGCCTTCGCCTTCCCCGGCTTCGTGCCGGCCTACATCCGTCCGCAGTTCGCCGAGGGGCGCGGCCCGTTCCGCTGGGTGGCGCTGTCGGGTGACCCCGAAGACATCCGCAAGACCGACGATGCCGTCAAAACGCTGTTCCCTGAGAACGCGGGGCTCGTGCGCTGGCTCGACAAGGCCGGCGGCGCGGTGCAGTTCGAGGGGCTCCCGGCGCGCATCTGCTGGCTCGGCTACCAGGAGCGCCACCTCGCAGGCCTGAGGTTCAACGAGATGGTCGCCTCCGGCGAACTCGCCGGGCCCATCGTGATCGGGCGCGATCACCTCGACGCCGGCTCCGTGGCCTCCCCATACCGCGAGACCGAGGCGATGGCCGACGGTTCGGATGCGATCGCCGACTGGCCGCTGCTGAACGCGCTGCTGAACACGGCGTCGGGCGCGTCGTGGGTGTCGATCCATCACGGTGGCGGCGTGGGCATCGGGCGGTCGATCCACGCGGGTCAGGTCACCGTCGCCGACGGAACGCCGCTCGCGGCCGAGAAGCTCGCCCGCGTGCTCGTCAACGACCCGGGAACCGGCGTCATGCGCCACGTCGACGCCGGCTACGAACGCGCCCGGGAGGTCGCCGCCGAACGCGGGTTGACGGTGCCGATGCCGTGAGCGCGACGCTGTGGACCAACATCGGCGAACTGACCACCAATGTCGCCCGCGACGGCGACGCGTGCGGCACGCTCCGCGATGCGGCCGTCCTCGCGCGGGACGGCCTCATCGCGTGGGTCGGGTCCGCTCGAGACGCACCGTCGCCCGGCTCCGACACGAAAGTGGTGGATGCCGCGGGCCGGGCCCTCTTGCCGGGGTTCGTCGACTCTCACACCCACCTGGTGTTCGGGGGCGACCGCGCCGACGAGTTCGAGGCGCGGATGGCCGGCAGGCCCTATTCCGCCGGTGGCATACATCGCACCGTCGCGGCCACGCGCGCGGCCGGTGAGGGGGAGTTGCGCGAGCGCCTCGCGGGATTCCTGCGCGAACTGCACCGTCAGGGCACCACCACCGTGGAGATCAAGACCGGGTACGGGCTCACCGCGGACGACGAGGAGCGGCTCGCACGTCTGGCGGCCGAGGTGACCGATGAGGTGACCTTCCTCGGGGCTCACGTGATTCCGCAGGAGTACGCCGAGGACCGGAGCGGCTACCTCGACCTCGTCTGCGGACCGATGCTCGAGCGCTGCGCACCTCTGGCGAAGTGGATCGACGTCTTCTGCGAAGACGGCGCCTTCACCGGGGTAGAGGCGCGCCTGGTCTTGGAGGCGGGTGTCGCGCGGGGCCTCGCGCCCCGCGTGCACGGGAATCAGCTCGGAGAGGGGCCGGGCGTCGCCCTGGCGGTGGGCCTCGGCGCGGCATCCGTCGATCACTGCACGTTCCTCAGCGACGCCGATGTGGGTCTTCTCGCGGCGTCGGACACGGTCGCCACGCTCCTACCCGGCGTGGAGTTCTCCACACGGCAGCCCTATCCCGACGCCCGGCGCCTCATCGACGCGGGGGTGACCGTCGCCCTCGCGAGCGACTGCAACCCCGGGTCGAGCTTCACCAGTTCGATGCCGCTCATGATCGCCCTCGCGGTGCGCGAAATGGGGATGACGGTCGCCGAGGCGGTGTGGGCGGCGACGGCGGGGGGAGCCCGTGCACTGCGGCGCAGCGATGTCGGGGCGATCGCGACCGGCACGAAGGCGGATGTGCTGCTGCTGGACGCGCCGACGCGGACGCATCTGGCCTACCGGCCGGGTGTGCCGATCGTCGCGGCGGTCTGGAAAGACGGAGAACCCGCCGCGTAGCCCACCTCAGCGGGGTGTGTCGATGTGCCACTCGTTCGGGTCGACCGCGCCCACGACGGCCCAGTCGTCATCGTCCCAGCGGAACCGTGCGACCGCGCACGTCGGCATCTCGCCGATCCGGCCGCCCGAGAGCGTGTCGGCGAGCTCGGCCATCCCGGGGTTGTGGGCGACGAGCATCACGCGCAGGGCACCGCTCGTCGACGCCGTGGCGAGGAGCGTCGAGGGTGGGGCGCCGTACAGGTCGGGCACGAGGGTGACCGCGGTCTCGAGCGCCGCGGCGAAGGCCTCAGCGGTCGTGCGGGCGCGCAGGGCCGTGCTGGACAGCAGCGCATCAGGGCGGAACCCCGTCTCGGCCAGGCGCGCGGCCATCCGCGGCGCATCGCGCAGGCCGCGCTCGTTCAGCGGGCGATCATGGTCGCGGAGCCCGGGGTCGCCCCAGTCCGACTTCGCGTGTCGCGCCAGCACCAGTTCGATCGTCATCGCATCGCCCTTCCCGCCAGAAGCTCCAGAACGCACAGGGCCGCCAGCCGCACCGTCCGGCCGTCCTCGGAATCGGCCGTCGCGTCGACCTCGACGATATCCGCCGAGACCAGCCGGGCATCGGCCGCCGCCGACCGCACCAGCGCCCGGAGCGCGTCGGCGCTCAGCCCGCCCGGAACCGAGGCCGGGCACCCCGGCGCGACCGAGCGGTCGCAGACATCGACGTCGATGTCCAGGTGCACGCCGCCTGCACCGGCTCCCGCGATGGCGAACGCGTCGCCCATGAGATCGGCCGCGGGGCGCCGGCGAACCTGATCGAGGGTGATGAGCGTGATCCCGAGATCGACGGCGCGCGCGACGTATGCCGGGGAGTTGGCGAAGTCGGCGATGCCGATCTGCACGATCCGGCGCGGATCGAGCCCGTCCTCGATGAGGCGGCGCACCGGCGAGCCGTTCGACCTGCCGTCGCGCAGATCGAGATGCGCGTCGAGGGTGATGAGGCCGCCCGCCTTCGCGCCCTGGGCGACCGGCACGGTCGCGGCGTTGTCGCCCCCGAGCGCGACGACGATTCCGCCACGGGCGACGAGGTCGGCCACGGCGCGGCGGACGCGCGCCTCGCCGGCGTCGCCGTCGGGCTCCGCCACGTCTCCGGCGTCGACGATCGACAGCGCGGCATCGAGGTCGACCGCGGGCGGACCGATCAGGGTGGCGCTGTAACGCTGCAGCGCCGCGCGGACGGCGGCGGGGGTGGCGTGGGCCCCGGTCGCCGACAGCGAGGTCCGCCAGGTCGGCACTCCGAGGATCGCGACGTCGATCGGCCCCGAGGTCTCGGCGCCGTCGTGCGCGGAGGGCCACTCACCGGCACGGGGCCAGAGGGGGTCGTGGAAGAGGCCGCTCACACCGACACGTACACCCAGGCGACGCGGCCGCTGGCGAGCGGGGCCGAGATGCGGCGATAGAGCGACACCTCGTACTCATCGGCGGCGTCGAGCTCGTCCTCGGTGACGCTCAGGACCTTTCCCACCACCTTGTCCAGCGGATTGCCCGTCGGCCGCACGATGGGGTGCACCGCGTGGCCCGAGACATCCACCACCCGTTCGTCGACGATCTCGGCGTAATCGACCGTGAATCCGGGCAGGATGTCGGGCTCGGCCTCGACGATCCTGCCGAAGGTGTCCAGCTGCACCTCGGGCTGCTGGAGAGTGCCGTAGCTGAACAGCAGTTCGTCGCCCACCGATTCCACGCGCTCACTGTAGCGCCGCGGGGGCGTCATCCCCAGATGGCGCGGGCGATCGTGTAGATGACGAGACCCGCCAGCGATCCGACGATCGTGCCGTTGAGCCGGATGTACTGGAGGTCACGGCCGACCATGAGCTCGATCTTCTCCGTGGTCTCCTCGGCGTCCCACTTCTCGACGGTGTCGGTGATGATCGAGGCGATGTCGTGGCGATAACGGTCGACGAGGAAGACCGCCGCCTCGGTCACCCAGCCGTCGGCACGCTGCTGCAGGGCGGTGTCGGTCACCAGGCGGTCGCCGATGTCGGCGAGGGCATCGGCCAGGCGGCGGCGCAGGCCGCTGTCGGGGTTGTCGAGGGCCGCCAGTAGTCCCGACTTCGCGGTGCCCCACGCCTGGGCGGCGAGCTCGCGGACCCGGGGGCTGTCGAACAGGGCGCCCTTGGCGTCTTCGAGGCGTCCGATGGTGGTCGGATCGGTCTGGAGGTTCCGAGCGAGCCGCTCGAGATATCCGTCGATCGCATGCCGCGCCGGATGGTCGGGGTCGGCGCGCACGGCCGCCACGAACTTGACCGCTTCGTTGTACACCGTCTCGTCGACCAGGCGCTGCGCGATGCGAGGCACCCAGCTGGGCAGGCGCCGCGAGACCAGGCCCTCGAAGGCCACCCTGTTGGCGGCGAGCCAGTGGTCGATCGTCTCGGCAGCCAGATCGACGGCGCTGTGGTGGGCGCCCGCGTCGATCACCCGGCCGAGCCACGCGCCGACGGGAGGCCCCCACTCCGGAACGAGCACGTGCTCGCGCGCGAGCTCTTCGATGACGTCTCGCACGTCGTCGTCGCTCAGGGCGCGCAGGACGCCGGCGGCGATCACCGAGGCTTCGGAACCCACCCGGGCGGCATGCGCCGGCTCGCGGAGCCACTCGCCTGCCCGCCGGGACACGTGGGTCGCGGCGAGCTTGGTGCGCACCACGTCACCACGCAGGAACTCCGTCTCGACGAATTCGCCGAGCGTGCGGCCGATCTCGTCCTTGCGCTTGGGGATGATGGCGGTGTGCGGAATCGGGAGACCGAGCGGATGACGGAACAGCGCCGTCACCGCGAACCAGTCCGCAAGCGCTCCCACCATCCCGCCCTCGGCGGCCGCACGGACGTAGCCGAGCCAGGGCACCTGCTCCTGCAGCGAGAACGCGATGGCGAACACCACGGCCATCGCCAGCAGAGCGCCCAGGGCCACGGCCTTCATCGTGCGCAGGCCGCGACGCCGCTGCTGGTCGGCGGGGCTCAGCAGAGCCGTCGGGGTACGCGCCATCCGGTCATCCTCGCACGTCACCCCTCAGCCGGTGCTGAGACCGGGAAACGCAGGAGTGCCGCCACGGGTGATCCGTCCACGAGGTCCCCGTTGCGGACCCCGCGCACGGTCCCTCCGCCACGCAGCACCCGTGCAGCGATCTCATCGACGACGGCGTACGCCGAGGCTGTCGGCTCCTCGACGGTGGTGACGACGCCGAACTCGTCGATCTGGCCCTCGAGGGTTGCGTCGATGTCGAAGAGGAGCTCGTCGACGGCCGCGGCCGTCGCCGCCGCGGCGACCTCGACAAGGCGACTGGTCGCCAGGTCATCGGCTCTGCGCGTGCCGAACAGCTCGCGCCACTCCGACAGCTCCCGTGAGAACTCCGCGTCGAGGATCGCCCGCGCCTTCTGCTCGAGTTCGGCGTCATCGAGCGAATCGGGGTGGGCGTCGATCTTCGCTTCGAGAAGTCGAGGGTGGGTGTTGACCGCGCGGTAGGCCGGTTCGAGGTCGACGGTGGCGGCCAGGATCACGGGAACATCGCGGGGCGCGATGGTGACGACGTCGTCCTGCACGACCCGGCAGTAGCGTTCGCGCTCGATGCGGTCTCCGGTCGAACCCTGCGAGCGCGGCATGTCGGCCTGACCGTCGTTCGTGGCGTGCTCGAGGAGCGTGTGATGGTCGTCGGGAAGGTGCAGCTCGCGTTCCACGACGCCGTGGTCGGCGCTGATCTCAGTGAGGCGAGCCCCACCCTGGGAGATCTGGACGATGAAGGCGCGATGCGGGAACGCCGTCGCGCGCAGGAGTGCTCCTGCGTCGAACCGATCGCCGACGGCGACGTTGCGCTCGACCCGGTTGGCCAGGCGGAAGGTTTCGAGGCGTGTGGAGGAGGCGAAGATGACGAGAGATCGGGACTGGTGACGCCAGAACTCCTGATCGGCGTCCAAGGCACGGAGGGCCTCGACGACCGCCTCCACGCGTCCTGCATCGAGGTCTTTCTGCGCGAGCATCCGGCCGGCCTCCGAGACGGCACTTCGGAGGTCCGCACGGACGTTGTCATGATCGGACGGAACCGGCGAAGAGGGGAGGGCGATCGTGACACTCGCGTCATCACGCGCGTCGATCAGCTCGAGCAGATGGGCAGTGGTGGGGATGTCTGCGGGCAGCATCGGACCACGGTAGATCGGCTCCCCTGCACAGCGCAGGGCCTTGCGTGGTTCGAGGAGCTCGGTTACGGCGCGTCGCCCACCGGACCCAGCCAGGCGGTGGCGAGGGCGGCGTGCGCCGACTCGGGATCGGAGGGATGGAACTGCCCGGCGAGGACGTCGCGATAGAGGCGGGACAGCTCGTTCCGGGCGAAGAACGAGGATCCTCCTGCGACCAGCATCGCCTCGTCGACCACCTGTTTGGCCGCTGCGACCGCACGGTGCTTCACACCGGCGAGCAGCGAGAACCATCGCTCACCGTGTTCGACGCGCGCGTCGACGTCTGCGCTCAGCACGGAGATCTGGGGAGGAAGCGCGTCGTAGGTCATCGCCATGGTCGCCACGCGCCGACGGATGTCGGGGTCGTCGCTGAGGGGTGCACCGGTCTTCTTGGAGTGCCGTGACCTCGCGGACAGGACCGCGAGATCGAGAGCCCGCCGCGCGATGCCGGTGTACACCGAGGCGATGAGCAGTTCGAACACGCTGAAGATGCCGAACACGAGCGGGTCGGGCTGAGGCCCGGGCGCGACGCGCCTGACCACGCGCTCGGCCGGCGCGACGGCGCCGTGGAGCTCGGTCGTGCGGGACTGGGTGGCGCGCATGCCGAGGGTGTCCCAGTCGTCGCGGATGCGCACCCGCCCCGCGGCCTCTTCGCCTCGCGGCACGAAGGCGTAGACGATCCGCGGGCCGTCGGCCGAGCGGGTGTCGAGGCCGTGCAGCCCCAGCTGCGTCCAGACGGGGGACAGGGTGGTGAAGATCTTCGTTCCGGTGAAGGCGTATGCACCGTCGGGCTGCGGCTCGGCGGCGGTGTCGCTGCCGAAGAGCACGAGGTCGTTGCCCGCCTCGCTGATGCCGAAGGCGAACACCTCGCCGGCCGCCGCGCCCTCCAGCACGAACCTCAGATCGTCGATGCCGCGGTCGAGCAGCTGGCGCGCGACGCCCGTCCAGACCAGGTGCATGTTGATCGCGAGCGCCGTGGCCGGGGCCGCGGTGGCGAGGCGCTGCTGCAGACGCGCGACCTCGGCGAGGGCGAGTCCTCGTCCCCCGAGGGCCTCCGGTACGAGGAGGGCGAGGTACCCGATCGCACGGAGCTCGTCGAGGTCGGCTGCGGGGAAGGTGTTCTCGCGGTCGTGCGTGCTCGCGCGCTCACGGAAACGCTCGAGCAGGTCCGGCGGGAGGATCGTCTCCGGTTCGGTCACGATCCCATTGTCCGTCTCTCCTGCATCACCCGGCGCAGCTCGGCGACGGTCTCCTCGGGCTTGTCGCGGTGCGGCGAGTGTCCGGCACCGGCGACGACCGTCATCCGCACCCGGCTGTTGGCTGCGCGCACCTCGGCGGCGAGCGGCCCGTCGAAGATGCTGTACACCCCCGGATCCGCGGCCAGGATGTCGACATCGACATCGAGGCGCGCCAGGGCTTCGCGCACGTCCCACGCGGGGTTCTGCAGGCTCGTCTGCTCCACCGCCCAGCGGCTGGCCTGCCGGGCCGCGAGGGCTTTGAGCTCGATGTCATGGGGATGCCACTGCGGGTGCGCCGCACGCACGGCGGCCTCCGTCGGGTCGGCGAAGGCCTCTTCCTGACTGCGTCGCACGACCTCGCGGTCGTGGTCGGAGAGGTGGATGGCGGGATCGATCAGGATGACGCGGCGCGCCCATCCGGGAGTGTCGGCGGCGGCCAGCGTGGTCGCCGCGCCGCCGAGGGAGTGGCCGATGACGAGATCCCACGTCTCATCGCCCTCCTCGGGGCGGGTGCGGGCGAGATCGGCGGCGTAGGCGGGCATGGTGTAGTCGAGCACGCGCGGGGCGACGCCGTGCCCGCGCAGGTCGACGGCGTCGGAGAGCCATCCGTCTTCGGCCAGCGCCACGCCGTAGCGCCACATCAGTGCCGCCGTGGAGCCGAGGCCGTGGACGAGGAGAGCGCGCCGCGCCGCGCGCGGATCGCCCCAGGAGATGCGGGGGAGAGTCACCGGAAACATCACGCCCTTCAGCGTAAGCGGGCCTCGCCGCCCCGAGGTGGCGGAAGATGGAGGGCATGATCTCGACCGACCTCGCCCTCGAGCTGCGCGCGGCGGGTCTCGTGTGGCATCCGACATCGGGCGATCGCTTCCAACTCGACGAACCCGAGTTCGACGCCGACGTCTTCACCGTCAGCGAGATGACCATCGAACCGCGCGAGTACCCGACCGGTCGCATCCTGGCCTTCAACGGCACGACCGAGTGGGCGCTCGACTCCGTCGCGCTCGAAGACGCCCTGTGGCTGCCTCATGAAAGTCAGCTGCGGGAGCTCCTGCGCGGGGCGTTCCGGTCGCTGCGGCGGCTCGTCGACACGCATCAGGTGGAGATCGAGCTGGGCGGCGATGTCATCGTCTTCGAGCACCCCGAGCCCGCCGACGCGTATGCGATGGCCGTCCTGGAGCTGCTGCGCCGCATCCAGTAGGGGGGTCGCCCGCGGCATCCGCTCAGGTGATCGTCGAGACCGGCTCGGTGTCGGGGATCGGGCTGGCGTCGCGCCCCCGGAGATCGGGGAAGCCCCGGACGAACACCACCGCGACGAGGAAGCCGACGCCCGCGAAGGCCGCGGCCGCCATGTAGGCGCCCTGCGGACCCACGCCGTCGATGAGGAAGCCGGCGACGGCCGACCCCGCGGCGGCGCCGATGAGCTGCCCGGTGCCGATCCATCCGTAGGCCTCGGCGGTCTCGCTGAACTTCACGCTCGCCGAGGTCATCGCGAAGAGCACCGCCAGGGCCGGGGCGATTCCGATCCCGGCGAGGAAGAGGGTGCCGCCCAGCCACCACACATCGAGGGAGATCAGGGCGAGGAGGAGTCCCAGGGTGAAGATGCCCATGCGTCGCGCCATGGCCCACGGGCCGATGGGGATGTGACCGAACCCGAGCCCGCCCGCGAGGCTCCCGATGGAGAAGACCGCCAGGACGAGACCGGCCTCCAATCCGCTGTGGCCGAACGTCGCCACGACTCCGGCCTCGACCGCGGCGCAGCCGCCGATGAGGAGGAAGCCGATGACGGTGGCCAGGAGGACGGGCGGCTTGGCCAGCACCCGTCCGAGGCGTCGGCGGCTTCGAGGGATGCGCACGCGCCCGACCTCGGGCGACAGGATGAACCACAGTCCGCCGCCGACGAGGATCACCACGATCAGGACCAGGGCCTCGACCGTGCCGACCTGGGTCGCCACGAACGTCACCAGGACCGGGGCGATGATCCAGATGATCTCCTGCAGCGAGGCGTCGAGCGAGAACAGGGGTGTCAGCTGACGGGAGTTGACCATCTTGGGGTAGATCGTGCGCACGGCCGACTGGACCGGGGGCGTCGACAGCCCGGCGATCAGGCCCAGCACCATATAGGCGGGCAGCGGCATCTCCACGAGGGCCAGCGTCGCGATCGCGACCGCGCAGATCGCGAGGGTGATGGAGAGCACCCGTCGCATGCCCCACAGGCCCATCCACCGGCTGGTGACGGGGCCCGCGACCGCCTGTCCGACGGAGGTGGCGGCCAGGACCAGTCCCGCCGCGCCGTAGGAGCCGGTCACCTGCTCGATGTGCAGCAGGACGGCCAGACTCGTCATGCCGTTGGGGAAGCGGGCGGTCAGCTGTGCGGCGATGATGCGCGCCACTCCGGGGGTGCGCAGAAGGTCTCGATATCCCGCCACGCCACCACGCTAGTGCGACACGCCGCGACACGCCGTCGTCCACTGTCCACAGGAAATCGGATGTCGGAACCCCCGAATATCGTCCCCCCTGTGGAGGAGTTCTCCATCCGGTTCGGAAAGCCGCGCGAATCCGGGCTTTCCGGTCGCGGAGTCGGAGCGCCGCCTGTGGATGAAACGGTGGACAACCTGTGTTGTACATGGGGATGACGGTGAGAAAACTACACGGATGTAACTACTATCCCTAGTGGTGCTATCCGATGTCGGCACCCATATGTAGTATTGGTCTCCCGGTGGGGGTCACCGGAGGAATCACTCGAAATCGAGGGGAGAACGGATCGACATGGCGATCACCGTTTACACCAAGCCGTCCTGCGTGCAGTGCACCGCGACCTACCGTGCGCTGGACTCGAAGGGCATCGAATACGAGGTCCACGACCTCTCCGAAGACCCGGCAGCGCTCGAGCAGGTCAAGGCCCTCGGCTACCTGCAGGCACCCGTCGTCATCACCGACGAGGACCACTGGTCGGGCTTCCGTCCCGACAAGATCGACGAACTGGCGTCACGCCTGGCCTGAACCCGGCGCCGCGTCGGGGACCCGCGAGGATCGAGCCCAGGAGGGAACCGTGAGCGCACTGGCGACATCCGCCCCGCTCCTGGTCTATTTCTCCAGCGTGTCGGGCAACACCGCACGCTTCATCGAGAAGCTCGACCTCCCCGCCGTCCGCATCCCGATCACCGCCTCCGAACCGACCCCGGTCGTGGACGAGCCCTTCGTTCTCGTGACCCCCACCTACGGGGGAGGTCAGGGACGCGGTGAGGAGAAGGGTGCCGTCCCCAAGCAGGTCATCCGTTTCCTCAACGACGAGCGGAACAGACGACTCCTGCGCGGAGTGATCTCCGCAGGCAACAGCAACTTCGGCGAGTCGTTCTGCCTCGCCGGCGAGATCATCAGCCGCAAGTGCCGGGTGCCGCACTTGTACCGGCTCGAAGTATTCGGCACGCCTGAAGACGTGACACGCGTCAGCGATGGATTGGAACGATGGTGGAAGCTGCACTGACCGAGAAGGACTTCAAGACCGAGGCGCGATTCGAGGGTCTGGACTATCACGCCCTGAACGCGATGCTGAACCTGTACGGACCGGACGGGAAGATCCAGTTCGACGCCGACAAGCGCGCTGCGCGGGAGTACTTCCTCCAGCATGTGAACCAGAACACGGTGTTCTTCCACTCGCTCAAGGAGCGGCTGGACTACCTCGTGGAGAAGGAGTACTACGAGCCGGCGGTGCTCGAGAAGTACCCCTTCGAGTTCATCCAGCAGCTCAATGACCTCGCCTACGGCAAGAAGTTCCGTTTCGAGACCTTCCTCGGCGCTTTCAAGTACTACACCAGCTACACGCTGAAGACCTTCGACGGCAAGCGGTACCTCGAGCGCTTCGAGGACCGTGTCGTCATGACCGCCCTCGGGCTCGCCGACGGCGACCAGGCGCTCGCCGTCCAGCTGGTCGAGGAGATCATCTCCGGGCGCTTCCAGCCGGCCACGCCGACGTTCCTCAACACCGGGAAGGCGCAGCGCGGCGAACTGGTGTCGTGCTTCCTCCTCCGGATCGAGGACAACATGGAGTCGATCGCCCGCGGCATCAACTCCGCTTTGCAGCTGTCCAAGCGCGGTGGCGGCGTGGCGCTGCTGCTGTCGAACATCCGCGAGGCGGGCGCTCCGATCAAGCAGATCGAGAACCAGTCCTCGGGCATCATCCCGGTGATGAAGCTCCTCGAAGACAGCTTCAGCTACGCCAACCAGCTGGGCGCCCGTCAGGGCGCGGGTGCGGTCTACCTGTCGGCTCACCACCCCGACATCCTGCGGTTCCTCGACACCAAGCGCGAGAACGCCGACGAGAAGATCCGCATCAAGACGCTGTCGCTGGGTGTGGTCATCCCCGACATCACGTTCGAGCTGGCGAAGAACGACGAGGACATGTACCTCTTCTCGCCGTACGACGTCGAGCGCGTCTACGGGGTGCCCTTCGGTGACATCTCGGTCACCGAGAAGTACCGCGAGATGGTCGACGACGCCCGCATCAAGAAGACGAAGATCAATGCGCGCGAGTTCTTCCAGACCCTCGCCGAGATCCAGTTCGAGTCGGGTTACCCGTACATCATGTTCGAGGACACGGTGAACAAGGCCAACCCGATCAAGGGTCGGATCAACATGTCCAACCTGTGCTCGGAGATCCTGCAGGTCAACACCCCGACCACGTACAACGAGGACCTCTCGTACGCCCAGATCGGCAAGGACATCTCCTGCAACCTGGGCTCGATGAACATCGCGCTGGCGATGGACGGCGGCGACCTCGGCCAGACGGTCGAGACCGCCATCCGCGCCCTGACCGCGGTGAGCGACCAGAGCCACATCCGCTCCGTGCGCTCGATCGAGGACGGCAACGACCGCTCCCACGCGATCGGACTCGGACAGATGAACCTGCACGGCTTCCTCGCCCGTGAGCACATCCACTACGGCTCGGAAGAGGGCCTGGACTTCACGAACATCTACTTCTACACGGTGCTCTTCCACGCTCTGCGCGCGTCGAACCGCCTCGCCATCGAGCGCGGCACCGTCTTCGACGGGTTCTGGGACTCCACCTACGCGTCGGGGGAGTTCTTCGACAAGTACACCGATCAGGCGTGGGTGCCCGCCACGGCGCGGGTCAAGGAGCTGTTCGCCCAGATCCCCGTCCCCACCCAGGACGACTGGCGCGAGCTGAAGGCGAGCATCCAGCAGCACGGCATCTACAACCAGAACCTGCAGGCGGTTCCGCCGACGGGGTCGATCTCGTACATCAACAACTCGACCTCGTCGATCCACCCGATCGCGTCGAAGATCGAGATCCGCAAGGAAGGCAAGCTCGGCCGCGTCTACTACCCGGCTCCGTTCATGACGAACGAGAACCTGGAGTACTACGAAGACGCCTACGAGATCGGCTACGAGAAGGTCATCGACACGTACGCCGCCGCAACGCAGCACGTGGACCAGGGGCTGTCGCTCACGCTGTTCTTCAAGGACACCGCGACCACGCGCGACATCAACCGGGCGCAGATCTACGCCTGGAAGAAGGGCATCAAGACCATCTACTACATCCGCCTGCGGCAGATGGCGCTCGAGGGAACCGACATGTCCGAGTGCGTCAGCTGCATGCTGTGACCCTCTGACCAGGACTTTTTAGGAGACATGATGGCTGAGAAGCTGCAACTGCTCAACCGGGTCCAGGCGATCAACTGGAACCGCATCCAGGACGACAAGGACCTCGAGGTCTGGAACCGTCTGGTGAACAACTTCTGGCTGCCCGAGAAGGTGCCGCTGTCCAATGACATCCAGTCGTGGAACACGCTGACCTCGCAGGAGCAGACGCTGACGATGCGGGTCTTCACCGGTCTGACTCTCCTGGACACCATTCAGGGGACGGTCGGCGCGGTCTCGCTGATCCCGGATGCGATCACGCCGCACGAGGAGGCGGTGTACACCAACATCGCGTTCATGGAGTCGGTGCACGCCAAGAGCTATTCGTCGATCTTCTCGACACTGTGCTCGACGCCCGAGATCGACGACGCCTTCCGCTGGTCGACGGAGAACGAGAACCTTCAGAAGAAGGCGCGGATCGTCATGGACTATTACCGCGGCGACGAGCCCCTCAAGCGCAAGGTCGCATCGACTCTGCTGGAGTCGTTCCTGTTCTACTCGGGCTTCTACCTGCCGCTGTACTGGTCGTCGAAGGCGAAGCTGACGAACACGGCCGACATCATCCGCCTCATCATCCGCGACGAGGCCGTGCACGGCTACTACATCGGCTACAAGTTCCAGCGCGGTCTGGAGCTGTTGGATGAGGCGGCGCGCCAGGACATCAAGGACTACGCGTTCTCGCTCCTGTACGAGCTGTACGACAACGAGATCCAGTACACCCAGGATCTGTACGACGAGGTCGGCCTCACCGAGGACGTGAAGAAGTTCCTTCACTACAACGCCAACAAGGCGCTGATGAACCTCGGCTACGAGGCGATGTTCCCGGCGACCGTCACCGACGTGAACCCGGCGATCCTGTCGGCGCTGTCACCGAACGCCGACGAGAACCACGACTTCTTCAGCGGGTCGGGCTCGTCGTACGTCATCGGCAAGGCCGTCGCGACCGAGGACGACGACTGGGACTTCTGACCTCCCGATACTTGACTACGCGCTGACCAGCTCGGCGGGAATCGCGCGCAGCGCGCGGGCAAGGTCGTCGCGGAGATCGTCGACGTGCTCGAGCCCGATCGACAGCCGCACGAGACCCGCATCCGGGCGCGCGTGTGGGGGTACCGGACGGTGCGTCAGGGCGGCGGGGTGCTGGATGAGGGAGTCCACCCCTCCCAGCGACACGGCGTGCGTGAAGATCGCGACGGCTGAAGTGACGGCGGCCGCAGCCTCGAACCCGCCACGGAGTGTCACCGCGATCATCGCGCCGGTTCCTCGCATCTGACGTCGCAGCAGACCGCGGGGATCCCCGTCGAGGCCGGGGTAGTGCACCTCGGCGATCTCCGGCTGCTCCTGCAGCCATGCCACCAGTCGGCGCGCCGTACCCTGCTGCCGTTCCAGGCGCACCGGCAGGGTCGGCAGTCCTCGGTGCAGCAGATATGCGCCGAGGGGGTGCAGGAGTCCGCCGGTCACCGCGCGCACACGACGCAGCGCGGCGGCGGTCTCGGCGCCGCACGCGATGACACCGGCGATGACGTCGCCGTGGCCGCCGAGGTACTTCGTCGCACTGTGCAGCGACATCGCCGCTCCGAGCGCGACCGGATTCTGCAGCAGTGGCGTTGCGAACGTGTTGTCGACGAGGACAGGGACGGTGCCGGCCGACGCCACCACACCCGCGATGTCGACGAGGTCGAGCGTGGGGTTGGCGGGCGTCTCGACGACGATCAGCCCGGTCTCGGGTCGGATCGCGGCGGCGATCTCGTCTTCGCGGCAGTACGTGACATCGATGCCGAGCAGTCCCGACGAGAGCAGGTGATCGGTCCCGCCGTAGAGCGGGCGCACCGCGATGACATGCGACCTTCCGGACGCTGCACTGTGTGCGATGATCGCGGCGGTCATCGCCGCCATGCCCGAGGCGAATGCGACAGCCTCCTCGGTGCCCTCGAGCTCGGCCAGCGCGCACTCGAAGCGGGCGACGGTGGGATTCCACAACCGCGCATAGACGAGCCCGCCTTCGGCGAGCGGGTGACCCCCGCTCGCCATGGATTCGTAGGACAGCCCGCCGGCTTCCAGGTTGGGGATGGGGTTCGTGGTCGACAGGTCGATCGGGAGCGCGTGAACGCCGAGACCCTCGAGGTCGGCCCGTCCGGCGTGCACGGCGACCGTGTCGCGGTGGCGGTGTGCAGATTCCATGCCGTTAGTGTGAGGGGAATCGCAAGAAGAGGCCCGTGATCAGGCTGAAAGGGCGAAAAAAGCGTGGGTGATCCGAACTTTCTGCAGAATTCGTCGGCTCAGGGGAGGCTTTCTCGATGAAATCCCAAGGCGGTGACCCGCTCGATGACAACGACCTTCGCATCCTGCGGTTGCTTCAGCGCGACGGCGATCTCACCAACCGTGCCCTTGCCGAACGGCTCGGCCTGGCCGAGTCGACGTGTGCCCATCGGGTGCGCACGCTGCGCGCGCGGGGAGTGATCCGCGGATCGCAGGTGCGCTTCAGTGAGACTGCGCTGGGCTATCCCATCCAGGCTCTCATCCGCGTACGACTGGGAAGTCACTCCGCCTCTCGTGTTCGCGAGCTGTTCGACGCGCTGTGTGAGATCCCGTCTGCGCTGCGCGTCTTCCACGTCGCCGGAGTGGACGACTTCCTCGTCCATGTGGCCGTGCGCGATCCCGAAGCGCTGCGGGACGTGGTGCTGGAGCACATCACCGTGCACCCCGTAGTGCGGGCGACCGAGACGCAGCTCCTTTTCGAGGTGCGCGATGGCCAGGGTCCCTCCATCTGACGGGAGCCGGCGCGTCGCTCGGTCGAGATCGGTTCAACCTGGGGTTGAGAGTTTCGGGTCTCGATGTCGGAGGGTCGTGCCATCCTTCATGCATGCGTTCGAACCCGCGGCTCACCCTCCTCAGTGACGAGGACCGGTCCGAGCTGACCGTGATCCTCGCGGAGGTTGAGGAGGCGCAGGGTCTGCTCGCGGCAGCTGAGGCGGCGCAGACCCGCGTGCTGGCGAAGGCGGGGGCGTTCGCGGCGCGGTTGGCGGAGGGGTCGACGGCGGTGGTGAAGGACCGGGACATGGCACTGCGGGGTGTGGCAGCCGAGATCGCGGCGGCGGTGCGACTGTCGGACCGAGCGGTCCAACGACAGATCGATTCTGCTTTCGCGTTGGTGAATGACTACCCCGCGACGGTGCATTGCCTGGAGAAGGGGTTGCTGACGCGGGCGCATGTCGCGGTGGTGGAGGATGTCGGGCGTCGCGTGCCCTTCGAGCTCAAGGGTGAGTTCGATCAGCTCGCGGCGGAGATCTGTCTGGACGAGACGCCGGGTCGTGCCCGCGCGGATTTGGAGGTCTTGGCGGAGCGGATGAACCCGCGGTCGCTCACGGAGCGGCATGCGGGGGCGTTCCGTGAGCGGAAGATCGTCCGCTACCCGATCGGTGACGGGATGTCGGAGCTGCGGTCTGTGCACTCCACGGTGCTCATCGAGGGGATCTTCCAACGCATCACCGACGAGGCGAACGCGGTCATCGCCGCTCGGGAGTCGAACCCGGGTGACGGTGTCACTGCGGACACCCGATCCCTGGACGAGGTCCGGGCTGACCTGTTCGCCGATATGCTCCTCACCTCCACCCCCGGGATCGGCCCGACCGGTGACCTGCCGGGCGGGTTGGGGGCGATCAAGGCGAAGGTGCAGGTCGTCATCCCCGTGATGGCGTTGATGGGTCAGAGCGATGTCCCGTGTGATCTCGCCGGGGTGGGGCCGATCGACGCAAACACCGCCCGGCTGCTCGCGGGGAACAGTGACGGGACGTGGGAGCGGCTGCTGACTCACCCGGTCACGGGGTTGACGATGGCGGTGGACCAGTACCGGCCGACCGCAGCGATGGACCGATTCTTGAAGGGCCGCGACAAGCACTGTCGGTGGCCGGGATGCCGGATGCCCGCCCGGAAGTGCGAGGTCGACCACAACCACGACGCCGCCCTCGGCGGGAAGACAGAGATCTGCAACCTGTGCTGCCTGTGTCAACGGCACCACAGCATGAAACAGTTCACCGCCTGGAAAGTCCGACAACTCGACGGTGGGGTCATCGAGTGGACCTCCCCGACGGGGCGGGTGTATACCGACAACCCACCGGGTCATGGGGTGCACTTCTCACCGGAAGAGGACGTCCCCGACGATCTGTGGGTGAAATGGACCACCTTTACCGGAGAATTCCGGATCACCGACCAACCCGTCGACAATCCAAACGAACCCGCGCCCTTCTGAGGTTCAGGCGGCCGGGCCGGCGGTCCGACTCGTCCGATGTCATCGCCCTGCGACGAGGCCGAAGACCAGGCACGCGACGCCCGCGGCGGCCAGCACGACCGCGTACGTCCATCGGTAATCCAGATGGATGAGTCTGTCGTAGGTGCGTGTGACGAATGCGGCCGCGCCGGGTAGCCGCGACCACACGCCGGCGAGCAGGACGAACGGGGCGATGAGCGCCAGCAGGAAGACGGCGTACGCCAGGATCCGGGGGACGAGCTCGTCGCTGATGCCGGCCGTGACGCGGCCGGTGGTGTACATGATCGGGAGGGTCGTGAATCCGACGATCGAGCAGCTGAGCCCCAGCCAGAAGTAGCTCCCGGGGTGAGCGCGACCCGACGTAGGGTGGCCGCCCTCCGCTCGCCGGGGAACGATGAGACGCCAGACGGCGACGCCGATCGCCGCGGCCAGGAAGACGGCGCCGGCGATGAGGTCGACCGTGCGACTCAGCGCAAGGGCGTCCGCGTCGCGCTCCGCGGCCGTGACGAGATTCGCCGGATTGAAGCTCTGCAGCGCCACGAAGAGGATCGTGGCTCCCGTCGCGAGGCCACCCACCATCCACGCCATCCGTGCCGGCACCTGGGTGTTGCGGGCGAGCATGTCGGCAGTCGCGCCGTACAGGGCGGGGTTCAGGCCGAGCGCCAGTCCGAGCCCGATCAGCGTCGACAGGGCGACCGCCCACCGGGCGATGTCGTGCATCTCAATCGCTCCTGGACACGGTGACGGTGAACTTGGCGTTGCGGGCGACCTGTCGGGTGGGGCCGACGAGCCGGTCGAGCGCCGATCGGTGACGGAGGTGCGAGTTCCAGACGGTCCAGAGCTCGCCTCCCGGGGCGAGCACCCGAGCGGCGTCAGCGAACAGTCCGTGCGCGAGCCGCTCATGCACGGCCGCTCCGGTGTGGAACGGGGGGTTCAACGCGATCAGGTCGGCCACGCCATCGGGGAGGCTCGAGAGGCCGGCATCCTGAACGACCTCCACCCGATCGGCGACACCGTTGGCAGCGGCGGTGACGCGCGCGGAGGCGACCGCGGCCGCCGAGACATCCGAAGCGTGAACCCGGAGACGGGGATGACGCCGAGCGATCGTCACGCCGACGACGCCGTTTCCGCAGGCCAGGTCGACGACGAGCGCGTCATCCGGAATCTCGTTCGGAAGATTCTCCAGGAGGAACCGGGTCCCGATGTCGAGGGAGGCGCCGGCGAAGACGCCCCCGAAGGCGCAGACCTCGAGGTCGCCGACCCGCGCGCGCTTCGGCTCGGGGTCGCGTCCGTCATGGGGCTCGGCGGCGATGAGGACACGCGACTTCTGTCGCGCCGGGCTGACGTCCACACGCCCGAAGTACCGCCGCAGGACGTCGTTCATGGCCAGGGTCATATGTTTGATCCGTCCGCCGGCGAAGACCCGCACGTCTGGCCCGGCGTGCCGCGCGATGAGCCCGGCGATGTCATCCAGCGCATCCAGGGAACGGGGGAGGCGCAGGAGGACGACCCTCGCGTCTCGCACGAGTTCGGCGGACAGCGGCAGGGAGCGGAAGACTCCCGACATCTCCAGCGCCTCGGCGTTCGCGACGAGTGCGCGTTCGCCGAGGAGAGAATCCTGGTGCACCCTGAGGGACCACCCCGGCTGCGCCGACGCGAGGGTGAGCGCCCCGAAGGCATCGCCGATCACGACCACATCGTCCGGCGCCGCATCACGGCGCGCCTCGTGGGAGACATCCAGGAGCAGCCGGTCGGCGGCGTCGACGGCCACGAGATCCGGCGCCTCGACGTCGGGCCACCGCCGCAGCGCGTCGAAGGGGAAATCCACACCCCCACGCTAGGCGCCGTCGCGATCTCTTGACATCGACACGACCGGCACGGGGCGTTCCGGGCGCTTCTCTAGGCTGGAATCCCCGTCCCTCGCCGAGGAGAACCCGTGTTCCGCGCGCCCCTGACCCTCTTCCGCACCCTCGCCATCGCCGAGGCGGTGTCGTGGACCCTGTTGATCACGGGACTGATTCTCCGCGCGACCGCCGGTCTCGACATCGCGGTGACGATCGGCGGCGGCATCCACGGCTTCGTCTTCCTCGCCTATGGCGCGACGGCGGTTCTCGTCGCCCTGAACCAGCGCTGGTCGCCCGGACCGGCGATCGTCGCCATCGGCAGCGCGGTGATCCCGTACGCCACCATCCCCACCGAGATCTGGCTGCAGCGCTCCGGGCGTCTGCGCGGATCGTGGCGGACCGAGGAGACAGCCGATCCCCGCGACCGCCGGATCCTCGACCGGATGCTACGTTTCTTCCTCCAGCGCCCGTGGGTGCTCGCCCTGCTCATCGCCGCCGCGGTCGTGCTGCTGTTCGTCGTGCTTCTCATCGTCGGTCCGCCCGGAGGTCGGGACTGATCCTCGCGCGGTTAGGCTGACGGAATGCCGGACAGCTCGAACCCCCTCCGCACCCTCGCCCGCTGGTCGCTGGCCGGCGCGATGGTGTTCGCCGGTGTCACCCACCTGTTCTGGGGGCGCAAGGAGTTCCAGACGCAGGTTCCCGACTGGACCACCCGGGGCACCGGATTCGACAAGGATGACGTCGTCATCGTCTCGGGGGTGCTCGAGGTCATGCTCGGGGCGTCGCTCGTGCTGCTCCCGGGATCGCGTCGCACGCTCGGAAACTACCTGGCGGCGTTCTTCGTGGCGATCTTCCCCGGCAACCTCGAGCAGTATCTGAAGAAGCGCGACGGCTTCGGCCTCGACACCGACCGCAAACGATTCGTGCGGCTCTTCTTCCAGCCTGTCCTCGTCGCCGTGGCGCTGTGGTCTACGCGGGACGGACGGCGCTAACCGCTCGCATCCTCCCCGACGAGCGTTCGCGCGAGCATCGTCGCGCCCGCTGTCGCCGCCGGCATGACCGCCACCGCGCCCAGCGGCACGAGGAAGCACAGCTGGGTCGCGATCCCGAAGCCCCACACCCGGGGTCGGGCCCGGCGGAGCAGTGCGCGCCGTTCCCTGCGCGAGATGCCGCGCGCTGTCAACGCGCGCGAGGTGAGTTCATCGGCGAGGATCCAACCGGTGAGCACCGTGCCGATGACCGCTCCCAGCACCGTGCCGACGACGGGGATGAACCCGACGAGAGCCGCGCAGACGGCGATGAGGATGCCGCGGCCGAGAAGTGACAGCGCGTCTCCCGCGGATCGCCAGAAGCCGTAGTCCGCGCCGGGGATCTCCCCTCCCGCGCTCTTCTCCACCGAACGCCAGATGCGGTCGTAGAACGGCTCTCCGACGATGAGGGTGACGGCGGTGAAGGTCACGATCGCGATGATGCCCGCCCCGCCGAGGAGCGCCGCGCTCACGGCGATGCGAAGGACCCCGGTCCAGAACTCCGGCCATCCAGACGCGAACGGCGTCAGCCATTCGGCGACCTCGGGAACCCAGGCGCCCAGAACCACCAGCGCCGCGATGAACACCACCGCGACGACGACGGCGGGGATGAGTCCGAGCGCCATCGCCCCGGGGCGCCGAGCCCACCACCCGAACCCCCGAAAGAGGAGCCCCACTCCGCGCCACAGTTCCGACATCCCGTTCCTTCCGGCCCTGTGAAGGATAGCGAGGCCCGGACGGATATCGTGGCGGAGTGAACGCGACCGGCACCACAGTCCTGCACTCGGCTCGACTGGTTTCAGGCGGTGAGATCGCCGACGACGCGTGGCTGCTGCTCGACGGCGACGTCGTCTCCGCTCGCGGTACCGGCGCCGACTGGCAGCGTCACACGGCCGCGGAGGTGATCGATGCCTCGGGGCGCGTCCTCACCCCCGGATTCATCGACCTGCACTGTCACGGCGGAGGCGGAGCGGCCGTCGATGACGGTGCCGCCTCGATCGCGCGGGTTCTGGACGCCCACACCTTCCACGGCACGACGCGCTCCGTGCTCTCCCTGGTGAGCGCCGGCGTCGATACGCTCGCGTCGCGCCTCGCCGCGATCGCGGAGGCGAAGGCCCGCGATCCGCGCGTGCTGGGCGCGCACCTGGAGGGTCCCTTCCTCCATCCCGACTTCCGAGGGGCACACGATCCGAACGTGCTGTGCGATCCCGATCCCGAGACGATACGTCGCCTGCGGGATGCCGCGGACGATGCGCTCGTCCAGATCACCATCGCCCCCGACCGACCTCACGCGCTCGAGGCGATCGAGACGTTCTCGGCCGCGGGCGTCGTCGTGGCGGTGGGTCACACCGGAGCCGACCGTGCCCTGGCCGACGCGGCGTTCGCCCGCGGGGCGAGGCTGCTGACCCACGCCTTCAACGCGATGCGCGGGATCCATCATCGGGCACCGGGGCCGGTCCTCGCCGCGGTGAACGCGTCGGGAATCGTTCTGGAGGTCATCCTCGACGGCAGCCACGTCGACCCCCTGGTCGTGCGGATGCTGTTCGAACTCGCGCCGGGGCGCATCGCGCTCGTGACCGACGCCATGGCCGCCGCCGGCGCGGCAGACGGCGACTACGTCCTCGGCGACCTGGAGGTCACCGTGTCGGCGGGCATCGCGCGGCTGACGGGTACGGAGACGATCGCCGGCTCCACCCTCACCCAGGACGCCGCTCTGCGCCGGGCCGTCGAACAGGTGGGACTGGACCTTCCCGCAGCCGTCGCCGCGCTGACCGAGACTCCCGCGGGGGTCGTCGGGCGGCAGGACCGGTTGGGGCGGCTCGAGCCCGGATTCGCAGCCGACGTCGTCCTCCTCAGCCCCGCCCTCGAGGTCGAGTCCGTGTGGTCGGCGGGACGGCGGTTCCGGTGACCCAGGTCGCGGCCGCGACATCCCTCGCCCGCACCTACCGGTACGTCCGGCTGGCGATCCTCGGGGCCGTGCTCGCTCTCCTCGTCTCCGTCGCCGCGGTCGCGATCGACGTCGGCACCGCACCGGAGTCGTTGAGCGCCGGCTTCTACACCCCTGCCCGGACGGTCTTCACCGGGTCGCTCTTCGCCGTGTCGCTCGCCCTCCTCGCTCTCTCGGGACGGAGCGTGCCCCAGGCTCTGCTCGATGTCGCCGCGGTTCTGGCCCCACTCATCGCCATCATCCCGACCCCGGTGGGTGGCGTCGTCCCCGCCGCCGTGCAGGCCGACGTCGTCAACGGTCTCATCACGTTCGCGATCGTGGGGGTGGCCGCGCTCGTCGCCGCGCTCTTCGTCGCGCGCGCCCAGCGGACCCTCACCCGGGGTGTGCTTGCCACGGCCGGCGCTGCGAGCGGGCTCATCGTCGGGTTCCCGCTGTGGGCGGCCGTGGATCAGGAGAGTCTGCTGCGGTTCGGTCATCTGGCGGCGACCCTGGCCTTCTTCGCCCTCATCGCCGCCGTCGCCGGGTGGACCGCGTGGGCGCCGTCCTCCTCCCGGCCGACCGCGCGCGCGATCTACGGGGCGATCGCCGTGGGTATCCTCGCCGCGATCGGCTTCCTCTTCGTCGTCTTCGTCCTGAGCGTCGCCGATCCGCGCGGGGTGGCCACCGGCGTCCCGCTCGTTCTCATCGGCGAGGTCGTCCTTCTTCTGCTGTTCTCGGCGTTCTGGATCGTCGAAACGGTCCAGACGTGGAGCGATCCGGATCCGACCGTTCGGTGATGACCGCGGGAATAGTCGCCGGCACCTCGCGTTGAAGTTGATACGTGTTTGCTCAACTTCCCGGAGCGGGATCGGCGAGCAGGCTTCGCATCACCATTCACGGAGAGTGACATGCCCGAAGACTTCCCCCAGACCGGTGACGGTCAGAGTGCGTTCGACGAGTTCCTCGCTCGTTACCTCGCGGGCGAGCGGGCTCGCGCGGAGCGTTCGATCGACCTCAGCCGCTTCCTCAGCGCCCGAACCCAGGAGATGCTGCAGCTTTCCGGCCGCTACGCCCTCGATCGCGGGCAGCGGGAACTCGACGCCCTGCATGTGCTCCGGGTGCTGGTCCAGCACGCTCCGGCACGGGATGCGGTGGCGCGGATCGGCTCCGACCCCGACGCGATCGCCCGCGCCGCCGAAGAGCGGCTCCCCGCCGCGTCGACGGCGGCCGACGTCGACGGCGCCGTGATCACTCCGTCGGTGCAGCGCGCCCTCTTCCACGCCTTCCAGGTCGCGCGCTCCTCCGGCTCGACCTACGTCGACCCCGAGCACCTCTTCTTCGCGCTAGTCCTCGCGCAGGACACCCCGGCCGGGCAGATCCTCGCCCAGGCGGGCGTCACCGCCGAGGCGCTCACCCAGAGCGTCCGCGAGACGGTCACCCCCGGCGGAACGAGCACCGACGAGAGGGCGGATGCCGCGGCATCCGATTCGCCCATGCTCGACCGCTTCGGCACCGACCTCACGGCCCGCGCCCGCGACGGACTGCTCGATCCGGTGATCGGTCGCGAAGACGAGATCGAGCAGACGATCGAGATCCTCAGCCGCCGCACGAAGAACAACCCCGTGCTCGTCGGCGAGGCGGGCGTCGGCAAGACCGCGATCGTCGAGGGCCTGGCCCAGGCCATCGTGGCGGGCGACGTCCCCGAGCAGCTGCGCGACAAGCGTGTCATCGCCCTCGACCTGCCCGCGATGCTCGCCGGCACGAGGTACCGGGGCGACTTCGAGGAGCGCCTCACCCACACGATGGACGAGATCGCCGCGCGCTCGCACCAGCTGATCGTCTTCATCGATGAGGTCCACACCGTCGTCGGCGCCGGGGGCGGCGGCGAGGGTGCGATGGACGCCGGCAACATCCTGAAGCCCCGGCTCGCCCGCGGCGAGCTCCACCTGGTGGGTGCGACGACGCTGAAGGAGTACCGCACGATCGAGAAGGACCCCGCCCTGGAGCGCCGGTTCCAGCCGGTGAAGGTGGGCGAGCCGTCGCTCATCGATGCCGTCGAGATCCTCCGCGGCCTCCGCGGCGCCTACGAGGAGCACCACGGTGTCACCTACACCGACGACGCGCTGCGCGCCGCCGTCGAACTCAGCGACCGGTATCTGACCGACCGGGTGCTTCCCGACAAGGCGATCGACCTCATCGACCAGGCCGGGGCTCGGCTCCGGCTGCGCCTGGGGTCGAAGGTCGACACCCAGGAGCTCCTGGAGCGCCTCGCGACGCTCGAGGCCGACAAGAACGCCGCGGTGACCGCGGAGCGCTACGAGGAGGCGTCGCAGATCCGCGACGAGATCACCGCGGTGCAGGAGCGCCTGCGCGTGGCGACCGAAGCCGGCGCGAAGGCGGGCGCGGCCGTGGTGGGCGAACCCGAGATCGCCGCGGTCATCAGCCGTGCCACGGGCATCCCTGCCCAGCGCCTGACCGAGACCGAGCGCGAGCGCCTGGCGCAGCTGGAGAGCGAGCTGCACGCGCGGGTCATCGGACAGGATGACGCGGTGACCGCCGTCGCCAAGGCGGTGCGTCGCAACCGCACCGGCATGGGGGACAGCCGCCGCCCGGTCGGTTCGTTCCTCTTCCTCGGTCCGACAGGGGTGGGCAAGACCGAGCTGGCGAAGGCACTGGCGGCCTCCCTGTTCGATGACGACGGCGCCGTCATCCGCTTCGACATGAGCGAGTTCGGCGAGCGGCACACCGTGTCGCGCCTCGTCGGTGCCCCTCCCGGATACGTCGGCTACGACGAGGCGGGACAGCTCACCGAGCGCGTGCGGCGCAACCCCTACTCGATCGTGCTGTTCGACGAGATCGAGAAGGCCCACCCCGACGTGTTCAACCTGCTGCTGCAGGTGCTCGACGACGGCCGCCTCACCGACGGTCAGGGGCGGACGGTCGACTTCCGCAACACCGTGGTCGTGATGACCTCGAACATCGGCAGCGAGTTCCTCGCCTCGCGCTCGGGTGCCATCGGCTTCATCGCCGACGGCGGCGGAGCGACCGGTTTCGGCTCGGACAAGGACCTCCGCGACCGCGTGATGGGGCGTCTCCGCGACGCCATGCGGCCGGAGTTCCTCAACCGGATCGACGAGATCGTGCTGTTCCGCAAGCTCGAGAAGGAGCAGCTGGAGCAGATCGTCGGGCTGATGCTCGGCGCCACCCGTGCGCGGCTGGCCGCCCGCGAGGTGTCCCTCGAGATCGACGACTCGGCGATCGCCTGGCTCGCCGAGAACGGCTACGAGCCCGAGTACGGGGCACGGCCGCTTCGCCGCCTCATCCAGCGAGAGGTCGACGACCGGATCGCCGACCTGTTCGTCTCGGGGGCACTCAGCGACGGCGGCGCGGTGAGGCTCGACGCCCTCGACGGGATGCTGCGGGTCGCCGCCGGAGCGACGGTGGCCGCCGCAGCCTGACGCCGGTTCCGATGGGGCATGCTGAGGACATGGCATGCTCCATCGGAATCGCCGCTGCCGTCGGGCCCGGGTTTGCTCGCACGATCGCCCCGGCCGTCGAACGAGCCGGGTTCGCCACCCTGTGGGTCAATGACACCCCGGGTCACGACGCGCTCGAGGTGCTCGCCGCCGTCGCCGAGGTCACCGACACCCTGGGGCTCGCCACGGGCGTCATCCCGGTGGACCGGCGTCCGGGGGAGGAGATCGTCGAGCGGGTGAGCGCTCTCGAACTTCCGGTCGCGCGTCTCACCCTGGGTATCGGGTCCGGGGGCCTTCGACGCGGCGCATTGGATGCCGTCCGCACCGCGATCATCCGGGTGCGGGAGGGGACCGGCGCGCGCATCGTCGTCGGCGCCCTCGGACCGCGGATGCGACGCCTCGGCGCCGCCGCCGCCGACGGCGTGCTCCTCAGCTGGCTGAGCCCCGCACTCGCGGCCGCACAGGCGGCCGAGGCGCATCGCGCGCAGGACGGCGCGCACGCCGCGCTCTATGTCCGCGCCGCGCTCGACGACGACGCGGTGCCGCGGCTGGAGGCCGAGCGCGACGCGTACGCCGGGTATCCCGCGTACGCGGCGAACTTCGCGCGACTGGGTCTGGCGCCCTCCGACACCGTCCTCACTCCCGACACCGCCGCGCTGCGTCTGCCGGAGTACCTCGACGCCGCCGACGAGGTGGTGCTGCGGATGATGCTGGCCGATCCGGGCGACAGCGCCGCGGCAGTGCGGTTCATCGAACGGGCCGCGGCGATCCGTGCGCGCTGACAGGTGTCGCACCCCCGTGGCAGAATCGCGCCCATGCTTCTGAGAGAGGTGGTCGAGGCCACCGAGGCCGTCTCGCGAACGGCGTTGCGGAAGGCGAAGGTCATCGTGCTCGCCGAGACGCTTCGCGGCCTCGAGCCGCAGGAGGTCCCGATCGCCGTGGGATTGCTGTTGGCGAAGCCTCGACAGGGCCGGCTGGGTGTCGGATGGCGCACGCTCGCCGCCGAGCGTGAGCACGCGCCCCACGCGACGCTGTCGGTCCTCGACGTCGACGCGGCGTTCGAGCGCCTGGCCGTCGCCGGCGGAGCAGGCTCTGCGGCACGGCGGCAGGCCGAGCTCGATGCCCTCGCACGGGCCGCGACGGCCAGGGAGTGGGACTTCCTGGCCCGCGTCATCCTCGGCGAGCTCCGCACCGGCGCCCTCGAGGGCGTGCTCCTCGACGCGGTCGCCCTCGCAGCCGATCGGCCGCTCGCATCCGTGCGTCGCGCCGCGATGTTGTCGGGAGACCTCGGCGAGGCGGCGTCGGTAGCCCTCTTCGGCGGTGCCGACGCGCTCGACGAGGTCGGGCTCATCGTCGGTCGCGCCGTCCTGCCCATGCTCGCCGCGACGGCTGCCAGCGCGGGCGAGGCGGTCGCAGCTGCCGGGGACTCGTCGGTGGAATACAAGCTGGACGGCGCCCGCATCCAGGTGCACCGCGACGGCGAGGAGGTGCGGGTGTTCACACGCACTCTGGCCGATGTCACCCACCGGCTCCCCGAGATCGTCGAGACCGTGCGCGCCTTGCCGGTGGAGACGGCGATCTTCGACGGAGAGACGCTCGCACTCGATGAGGACGGCGCTCCGCGCGCCTTCCAGGAGACGATGTCGCGGTTCGGCTCCGAGGCGGCGACGGCCGTGGCGCTGCGTCCCTGGTTCTTCGACCTCCTGCACCTCGACGGCCGCGACCTGCTGGACGAGCCGCTCCACGTCCGGCAGGCGGAGCTCGATCGCGTGGCGGGGGAGTGGCGGGTGCCTGCCGTGCGGACCGCTGATCCGGATGTCGCCGAGCAGACGGCCCGTGCAGCCCTCGCCGCCGGCCACGAGGGCGTCATGGTGAAGGGTGTCGATGCGCCCTATCAGGCGGGGCGGCGCGGGAAGAGCTGGCTGAAGGTCAAGCCGGTGCTCACCTTCGACCTCGTGGTCCTCGCCGTGGAGGAGGGATCGGGGCGCCGCAGCGGTCAGCTGTCGAACCTGCACCTCGGCGCCCTCGACCCCGAGGGCGTTCTCGGACCGCCCGGTGGGTTCGTGATGGTCGGCAAGACTTTCAAGGGGCTGACCGATCAGCTCCTGGCCTGGCAGACCGCCCATTACCCCACGATCGCGACCGCGCACTCGGGGCACGTCGTGCACGTGCGGCCCGAGACCGTCGTCGAGATCGCGATCGACGGTGTGCAACGCTCGACCCGTTACCCCGGTGGCGTCGCCCTCCGCTTCGCGCGGGTGAAGGGCTATCGTCCCGACAAGACGGCCGCCGAGGCCGACACCATCGACGCGCTGCGCGCGCTGCTGCGGGGCTGACGTGCGCGTCGTCGTCCTCACCGGTGCGGGGATCTCCGCCGAAAGCGGTGTGCCGACGTTCCGCGACGCCGACGGGCTGTGGGAGGGACACCGGGTCGAGGACGTCGCGACGCCGGAGGCGTTCGAGCGCGATCCCGACACCGTGCTGCGCTTCTATGACGCGCGTCGGCGGGCCGTGGCATCCGCTCTGCCTCATGCGGGCCATCGCGCCCTGACCGAGCTGGAGGCGGCCATCGGCGATGACCTGCTCGTCGTCACGCAGAACGTCGACGACCTGCACGAGCGCGCCGGCACGAGGCGGCTGGTGCACATGCACGGCACGCTCGCGAACGCGCTGTGCACCGCGTGCGGTGAGGTGTCGGTCATCGTCGACGACCTCGAGGGCCGACCGGCGTGTCCGGCGTGCGGAGCGTCTGCGCTCCGCCCCGACGTGGTGTGGTTCGGCGAGATGCCCTACGAGCTCGACCGGATCGAGCGGGCGCTCGTCACCGCGGACGTGTTCGTGTCGATCGGGACCTCGGGGAGTGTGTACCCGGCCGCGGGATACGTGGCCTTCGCTTCGGCGCTGGGTGCCCGCACCGTGGAGCTCAACCTCGTGCCGAGCGACGCGGCCGTTCCCTTCGACGAGGTCCGCGCCGGGCCCGCGTCGCAGGTGGTGCCCGCGTGGGTGTCGGAGGTGCTGACGAAGGGGTGAGTGCGCCCGGCTTCGAGCCGGCGCGCACCCACCCCGGAGTCAGATCCGTATGCCGCCCGACCTCAGGCGCGAGAGCGCGTCGACCGTCGCGGCGAGGATCAGCACACCGCCGGTGACGAGCAGGTTGACGCCGGCGGGCAGGTTCAGCAGCCCCAGGCCGTTCGTGATGACGGCGATGACGAGCGCACCGATGGCCGCGTGGACCAGGCGCCCGCGTCCACCGAAGAGGCTGACACCACCCACGACCGCCGCCGCGACGCCGCTCAGCACGATGTCTCGACCGACCGTGGCGTCCACCGAGCCGACGCGCGTCACCGCGAGGAGGGCCGAGGCCACGGCGAGACTCGAGCAGATGACGAAGGCCCACCACTTGACCCAGCGCACCTTCACGCCCGAGCGGCGTGCCGCCTCGGCGTTGCCGCCGATCGCGTAGATGTAGCGGCCGAACTTCGTACGGTCGAGCACAAGGGTCCCGATCCACAGGATCGTCAGCACGACGGGGACGATGATCGGCACGCCCTCGACCGCCACGACCGACTGGCCGCGGTTCTGGTTGAGGACGTACACCACGACCCCGCCGATGACGGCGATGGCGGCGAGCTTGATCCACACCAGCGACAGCGCCCGGTTGGGCACGCCGGCCCGGGTGCGCCGATTGCGGTCCCAGAAGCTCGTCGCGGCGGAGATGAGCAGCATGACCAGCAGCATCACCCAGCCTCCCCACACCGGCAGGTTGCCGTTCTGCAGCGCGAGGAGCTCGGGGACTTCGACGCGGTAGAGGCCGCCGGGTCCGATGACCGTCAGGGCGAGACCCTGGAATCCCAGGAACAGACCCAGCGTCACCACGAACGAGGGTATGCCGACCCTCGCGACGAAGAATCCGATGAACGCGCCCGTGAGGAAGCCGAAGGCGAATCCGATGAGGAGCGACAGGGGCCAGGGGATGCCGAATTGGGCCGTGAGCACGACGAACAGCGCCATGCCGACGCCGCCGGTCACGCCGGCCGACAGGTCGATCTCGCCGAGCAGCAGCACGAAGACGAGCGCCATGCCGAGGACCACCAGGGTTGCGGCCTGGTTGAGCAGATTGGCGAAGTTGCGCTCGGTGAGGAAGAAGGGGCTGAGTGCGCTGAAGAGGATGCCGAGGACGACGAGGCCGCCGATCGCGGGGAGCGCGCCCATGTCGCCGCCGCGGACGCGCTGGAGCCAGGCTCTCACCTGGTCCATCAGGCCGCCCTCGACGCCGCTGCCGATCAGATCGCTGGTCACCGGGTCGGGTGCAGCCTCGGTTCGGGTCGCGTTGCTGCTCATTCGGCTCCTCCCGTGCTGAGGGTGGTGGTGTCGATGATCTCGACCCCGTTGGTCTTGGTACCGGTGATGTAGCCGACCACGTCGTCACGTGTGGTCTGGACGGTGGGGATCTGCGCCACCATCTGACCGAGGTAGAGCACGGCGATGTCATCGGCCACCGCGAACACATCGGCCAGGTTGTGGCTAATGAGGATGACGGCGACACCCTGCTGTGCGAGGCGCTGAACGAGATTCAGCACCTGTTCGGTCTGAGCGACCCCGAGCGCTGCCGTCGGCTCGTCGAGGATGACCACACGGGCCTTCTTCAGGACCGCACGAGCGATGGCCACGGTCTGCCGCTGCCCACCGGACAGTGAGGAGACCTTCTGGCGCACGGACTTGACGGTGCGCACCGACAGGGAGCGCAGGGTGTCGGAGGCGTCCTTCTCCATCCGCCCCTCGTCGAACATGCCGAAGGTGAGCTCCTCGCGCCCGAGGAACATGTTCTGGACGATGTCGAGGTTGTCGCACAGCGCGAGGTCCTGGTAGACGACTTCGATGCCGAGGCCCGAGGCGTCCCGCGGGGCGACGAGATCGCGATGCTGACCGTCGATGAGGACCTCGCCCTCGTCGTAGGGCTGCACACCGGCGAGCCCCTTGATGAGGGTGGACTTGCCGGCGCCGTTGTCGCCGACCAGAGCGGTCACCTTGCCGGGGTAGACCTTGAGATTCACGCCCTTGAGGACGCTGACGGGACCGAAGGACTTCTTGACCCCGACGAGTTCGATGATGGGTTCCAGGGCGGTGGGGGTGTGGATGGTGTCTGTCATGCTCGCTTCCTTGCGACCGGGTGGAGGGGCGCGGCGGGGGCGCCACGGCGCGGTGCCGTGGCGCCCCCGGTTCGGCGCGTTGTCACGCGCGGGGCATCACTCGGTGACGCCGAACTCCTCGCACGCGGCCATCACGTCGGGGGTGCAGACGTCGTCGTAGGAGGCGTCGCCGGCGGCGATGACGTCCTTGACTTCGTTCGGACCGACGAGGACCGGCGTGACCTGGATGTAGGGCGTACCGTCTTCGAGCTCGGCCTCGGCGGTGACCTCTTCGCCGTTGAGCAGCGCCACGGCGAGCTCGACGGCCGCGTCGGCTTCATCCTTCACCGGCTTGTAGACCGTGGCGGTCTGCCAGCCGAGGAGGATGTTCTGCAGGCCCGCGACGTTGGCGTCCTGACCGGAGACGGCGACACCTTCGAGGTTGTTGTCCTGCAGCACCTTGATGACGCCGGCGGCGTTGGTGTCGTTGGCCGCCCAGACGCCGTCGACCTGACCGCCGAGCGAGGTGAGGGCCTGCTCGAAGTTGGTCTGCGACTCAGCCTGGTCCCAGACCCCCGGGGGCTCGGCGGCCGGGGTGATACCGGCGGCCTCCATGACCTCCACGGCGCCGGACTTGAACATCGCGGCATTGCCGTCGGTGGGGTCTCCGCCCATGTAAACGACGGTCGCGGTGGCGGGGTCCTTGCCGGCGGCTTCGAGGCCGTCGAGCACCGTCTGGCCCTGCAGACGCCCGACCTCCATGTTGTCGAACGAGACGTAGTAGTCGGCGCCCTCGAAGGGACGGTCGTACGCGATCACCGGGATGCCCTCAGCCGTGGCGTTCGCAGCGACGGCCTCCGCCGCACCCTGGTAGTCCACGAGCAGCATGACACCGCAGCCCTGGGTGAGCTGCTGGTCGGCGATCGTCGAGTAGGTGTTGGTGTTGCCCTGCGCGTTCTGGATGTCGACCTCGAAGCCGGCCGCCTCCAGGCCCTCCTGCAGGTACTTGCGGTCGAAGTTCTCCCAGCGGGGCGAGGATGCCGCGTCGGGGAGGATGACGCAGGCCCGGCCCGCGGCGTCGCCGCCGCCGGTCTCGCCACCGTCACCGCCGCTGTCGCCACCGGTCGAGCTGGAACAGCCCGCCAGCAGCATCACGGCTGCGCCGGCCACCGCCGCGGCCGAGAGGAAGGATTTCTTCATTGTTCACCTTTCATCGTCGAATGGTGAGCGCGACGCCCCCATTGGGCCGCTCACGAGACCGATCATCCCGAGTGGCCACCCTTGGCGTCAAGTAGTGAACGTAACGCTTTCGCAACGGCGCTCATGCGTTCGGTCCATGAAGGCATTTACCGGCCGGTGGCCTCCCGCGTCCGGCGGGACAGGGAGTCGATGATCACGGCGATGACGAGCACGAGGCCCGTGATCATGTAGCGCACCGACGAGTCCAGAGTCAACAGCGTCAAGCCCGAGGAGATCGACTGGATCACGATGATGCCGAGGAGCGCGGAATACGCGGTGCCCCGTCCGCCGAACAGGCTCGCCCCGCCGATGACCGCGGCGGCGATCGCATTCAGGTTCGTGTCCCCGCCGCCGGAACTCTGGCTCACCGCTGCGAGCCGGGCCGCAGCGAGGATGCCGCCGATGGCGGCGAGACTCGAGCACAGGGCGAACACCGTGACGTAGATGCGTCCAACGCGGATCCCCGCCCGTCGGGCCGCCTCCTTCGACCCGCCGACGGCGTACACCGCGCGGCCCCATCGCGTCTGCTGGAGCACGATGTCGATGACGACGACCAGGGCGAGGAAGAACAGGAACATCACCCCCACACCGCGCGAGAGGTTCAGGTACCAGGTCGCACCGGCGAGGAAGACACCGAGGATGATCGTCCGCACGGCGATCTCGCGGTAGCGCTGGCTGTCGAGGTTCGCCTGCACGCGCCGCTGGGCGCGGCGCACGCGCGAGAGAGCGTAGCCGGCGACGGCGAGGGCGACGAGCACGTAGGAGAGCCAGGCGGGAAGGAACAGCTGCTGCGCGAAGACCACCAACCACGAGTCGAAGGGCAGGTTGATCGATCCGGTCTCGCCGAGCACCCACAGCTGCAGGCCGAGGAACCCCAGGAGTCCTGCCAGGGTGATGACGAAGCTGGGCAGAGCGAACCGGGTCAGCAGCAGTCCGTACCCGGCGCCGATCGCCGCCCCCGCAGCCACGGCGGCGATGATCGCGAGGATCAGATCCCACTGCATCTGCACGAACGTCACGGCCAGGATCGCGGCGGCCAGTCCTGAGACCGAACCGACGGAGAGATCGATCTCACCGACGAGGAGGACGAGGACCACTCCCAGCGCGATGGTGCCGATGGCGGCGCACTGCATCGTCAGGTTGACGAGGTTCTGGCTCGAGAGGAACGAGGGATTCAGCGACTGGAACACCGACCAGATGACGACCACCCCGACGATGACGGGGAGTGCACCCAGGTCGCCCTCCCGAACGCGAGCGGCGACGCGCGAGAACGTGTCGGCGGCGGTCATCCGTCGAGGTCCTGCGTGCGCGGACGTCGGCGGGGGCGGTCGGTGGGGAGGGGGATGATGCGACCCGGCGTCGCCTGCTCGGGCGCCGGCGCGGGGCGTACCGGCGCATCGGCGGTGGCCCCGGTGATCGCGGCGATGAGGGTCTCTGTCGTGATGTCGGCGACGTCGTACTCGCCGTTGTTCCGGCCGAGGCGCAAGACGACCGCGCGGTCGGCGACGGCCATGACGTCGGCCATGTTGTGGCTGATCAGGATGACGCCGTGCCCGCGTTCGCGCAGCCGCTCGATGAGGTTCAGCACCTCGGCGGTCTGCGCCACACCGAGCGCCGCCGTCGGCTCGTCGAGGATCACCACGCGTGGGTCGCCGATCAGCGATCGGGCGATCGCGACGGTTTGACGCTGACCACCCGACAGCGAGGCGACCGGCACCCGCACCGAGGGGAGCTTCGCGGCGAGCTCGCGCAGCAGCGTCCAGGTGCGCTGCTCCATCTCGACCTCGTTCAGGCGTCGACCCGAGACCAGTTCTCGACCGAGCCACAGGTTCGCGACGACATCGAGGTTGTCGCACAGGGCGAGGTCCTGGAAGATCGTGGCGATTCCCAGCTCCTGCGCGTCGGCAGGGCTGCCGAGGCGCACCGGTGCGTCGTCGAACTCGATCACACCGGCGTCGGCCGTGTACACGCCGGCGAGGATCTTCACCAGCGTCGACTTGCCGGCGCCGTTGTCGCCGACGAGGGCGACGACCTCGCCCTCGTCGACCCAGAAGTCCACATCGCTGAGGGCGCGCACGGCGCCGAACCGCTTGCCGATGCCGCGCATCGTCAGCACGCGCTCCCGGGGGCGGGACGTGGACGCCGTCATTCCGCCGTTCATCGCAGTCCCGCCTGCTCGCAGGCTGCGGCGTACTCGGCGGTGCAGATGTCGTCGATGGTCCAGAACCCGTCGGCCACCACGGTGTCGGCGATGTTGTCGACCGTCACCGCGACCGGGTCGAGGAGCGTCGTCGGCGTCCCCTCGATCTCGAGAGGTGCAGTGACCTCCTCGCCGCGCAGCAGCGCGACTGCCACGTCGGCGGCGCGCTCGGCCTGGGGGCGGATGGCCTTGTACACCGTCATGTACTGGTCACCGGTGAGGATCCGCTGGATGGCGGTCAGCTCGGCATCCTGCCCGGTCACGATCGGGAACGGCGTGATATTGCCGGCGCGCAGCGCCGCCACCGCGCCGCCGGCGGTGGCGTCATTGGCCGCATAGACCGCCGCGATGCGGTCGCCGAACTGGGTGAGCTGCCCGGCAACCCACTCCTGCGCGAGGTCGGGACTCCATTCGGGTGTGTCGAAGGACGACAGCACGGTGAGTCCTGCCTCGTCGATGACGCTCTGGGCGCCGGATTTGAACAGCGCGGCATTGCTGTCGGTCGGCGAGCCGTTCACCATCAGGATGCCTCTCTGCTCCGTCGCGGGTTCGATACCGGCCAGGGCCTCGGTGAGCGCGGCCGCCTGCAGCTGGCCCACCTTCTCGTTGTCGAACGAGACATAGTAAGCCAGATCGCCCCCGGCGACGAGACGGTCGTACGAGATCACCGGAACACCCTGGGCGTTGGCCTCCCGGACGATCGTGACGGCGGCGTTGGCGTCGACCGGGTCGAGCACCAGAACCCCGGCGCCCCCGGTGAGCGCGGCCTCCGCCTGCTGCTGCTGCTTGGCGGCATCCTGATCGGCGTTGGAGTACAGCACGCGGAAGTCGCCGAGCTCCTCCACGCGCTCTTCGAAGTACGGGCGGTCGAAGGTCTCGTACCGGGCGGTCTTGGCGTCGGGGAGGAGAAGCGCAATCGTCCCCTCCTCACCCCCCGTCGGGGAAGCACAGCCGGCTGATCCCAGCGCGACCACCGTCGCGAGGAGGGCCGCGGCAGCGCGGCGGAGAGCGGAGGTCATCGGCCGCTCACGCGGTGGCGCGATCGACTCCGCTGTCGACCGCGACATGATCGAAGGCGACGGCGTCGAGCGCGGCCGCGATGGCTCCGCGGGTCTCGGTCCATTCTCCGAACGAGCTCGCGACGATCTCGGGCAGGCCGTTGCCCGCGGCCAGCGCCGTGCGCTCCAGCGAGTGGCGCATCGGTGCCATGAGGATCTCGCCGGCCTCGGCGAGTTCGCCGCCGACCACGATCAGTCCGGGGTCAAGCAGATTGCACAGGCTCGCCGCAGCGATGCCGATGTGCCGTCCGGCGTCGGCGATCACCCGTCGTGCGCTCCCGTCGCCGGATTCGGCGGCCTGGATGAGGTCGCTGAGACGTCGCATCCCCTCCCCGGGCGGGAAGAGGGAGAGAAGGGCGGGACCGCCGGCGTAGGTCTCCAGACATCCCCGGTTGCTGCACCGGCAGATCGGCCCGTTCTCGTCGATCGTGACATGGCCGATCTGGCCGGCCTTGCCGTTGACACCGCGGAAGAGCTCGCCGCCGACGACCATCCCCGCGCTGATCGTGTGGCCCACTCGGAGGTACACCGACGACGCGACGTCCCTCGACACGCCTTCGCGGGCCTCGGCGAGTGCCCCCAGGTTGGCCTCGCTGTCGACGAGGACCGGACGCTGGATGCGGGCGGTGAGGGATGTCGCGATGTCGACGTTCTCCCAGCCGCGGAGGATTCCGGCGGCGCTCACCATGCCGGTCCGCGGGTCGATCGGGGCGGGAAGCGCGAGCCCCACGGCGAGCAGATCGTCGACGGCGCCGCCGAGGGAATCCATCATGTCGCCCAGGAGCAGCGCGAGACGGTCGAGCTCGGCATCGTGCCGGTGGTCGAGGGGAAGGGGGAGCGAGCTCTGGCTCACGACGGTGCGGGTGACATCCGAGATGGCGATGTGCAGCTGACGCGAGCTGAAGTGCGCTCCGGCGACCAGCCCCAACTGGCGGGCGAGGGAGACCAGGGTCGCCCGGCGGCCGCTGCGCGAGGTGATCGAGGTGTGCAGCACCCCGGACGCGACGAGCTCCTTGACGATGTTCGACACCGTCGCCGGTGACAGCCCGGTGATGCCGGCCAGTTCGACCTGCGTCATCCGCCCGTGCCGCTTCAGCGTCTCGAGCAGGCGCGCGCGATTGGCTTCACGCAGTGATGACTGCGAGCCCGGCGGCGTCTCTCGGCGGATCACATCCACACTGTAGCGGGTCAGGTCTTCTCGCCCGCGAGGCGGACGAGCACGATGTGGCCCGACTCGTCGACCTCGGCGACGTCGGCGTGGGCCTTGACGAACTCCGAGAAGCTGCGGAATCCGTAGGCCTTCTCGCTGAAGGACGGGTCCAGACGCTTGATGAGGCTCTTCACCGCCGACGCGTGCTGCCAGTCCTCGCCCTCGCGGTCGCTCTCCAGCCGCAGCGCGCGCTGAAGGAGCTCGGCACCGGGGTCGACGGTCTTCTTGCGCGACCGGCTGCGTGCGGCTTCCGGCTTCTCGGTGACCGCCGGGGCGGGGATGCCGGGGAGGGCGTCGTAGGCGTGGAATTGGTCGCACGCGGCGGCGAGGGACTTGGCGGTGGAACCGGCCACCCCGATGCCGACCACGAAGCGTCCGAGTCGCTTGCATCGCTGAGCCAGCGGGACGTAGTCGGAGTCGCCCGCCACGATGACGACGTGGGTGAGGTCGTCGAGGCGGAACATGTCTTCGACCGCGTCGACGGCCAGACGGATGTCGGCGCCGTTCTTGGCGTACGCCGCCGCCGGGAAGAGCTGAACGAGGTCGACGGCGCGGGCGACGAGCTGGGAGCGGTACACCGCGTTGACCGGAGACGACCAGTCGGCGTAGGCGCGCGTGAGAACGAGGGTCCCGAAGGTCGCCGCGTAGTCGATGATGGCGCCGACGTCGATCATGGCCGCGGCCAGGCGCTCGGTGATCTCGGCGTCGCCGTCGCCGGCGACGATGCGTTGACGGTCACGGGCATAGGAGTTCCGCCCGTGCACCCGGTCGTACCAGGACATGACGATGTTGTCGAAGTCGAGATAGACCGCCACGCGGCCGTTCTGATCGGCCATCACTTCTCCCCGGGGTAGCGCACGCCGATCTGGGTGCGGATGTCGTCGAGGGTGCCCATGATCGCCACGGTCTCGTCGATCCCGAGCAGGGGGCTGTCGGTCTCGCCGCGGGCGATGATCTCCTCGGCCGCCAGCGCCTGGAACTGCATCCCGCGGCCGGCGATGTCGCTGACGTAGTCCTCGATCACGGTGCCATCGGGCCCGATGACGCGGAAACTCGTGGGGGTGTACCAGGTGCGATCGATGTCGATGCGAGCCTCGGTCCCGATGATGTGGGCGGTGTTGGGTCCGGCCGAACGTGACGAGGTGACCGAGGTGGAGATGGCGCCGGAGGCATGGGTGAAGATCGTCGACACGTCGGCGTCGGCGCCGGTGTCGGCCAGTCGCGCCCGTGCGGTGACCGAGACAGGCGCGCCGAGGATGTCCCAGAAGAACGAGATCGGGTAGATGCCGAGGTCGAGCAGCGCGCCGCCACCCAGGTCGAGAGCGTTCAGCCGGTGCGAGGGGTCGTCGGTGATCTTCTGGGTGTGGTCGGCGAAGACGGCGCGGATCTCGCCCAGCGTGCCGGCGGCGAGGATCTCGCGGATGCGGATCATGTGCGGGAGGTACCGCGTCCACATCGCCTCCATCGCCAGAAGCCCGTTCGCGCGGGCCGCGTCGCGGATGGACGCGGCCTCGGCGGCGTTCAACGTGAAGGGCTTCTCGACCAGGACGTGCTTGCCGTGCTCGAGCGCGAGGATCGCGTTCTCGGCGTGGAAGGGGTGGGGGGTGGCGATGTAGAGGATGTCGACCTCGGGGTCTGCCACGAGCGCTTCGTAGGAGGAGTGCGCGTGAGGGATGCCGAACTCGGCGGCGAACGACCGTGATGCCTCCTCACGCCGGGAGCCGACGGCGACGATGTCCCGCTCGGCGGTGCGCAGATCGGTGGCGAAGGCGTGTGCGATGCCGCCCGTGGCGAGGATGCCCCAGCGAAGTCCAGTCATGGGTTCGAGCGTACCGGGGTGGGCGGTGGCGTCACGGAAGCAGGATGACCTTGCCCGCGGCGCCCTGCTCGACGGCGCGGTGGGCGGCAGCGGCGTCCCCGAGTGCGAAGGAGGGTCCGAGCTCGACGGAGAAGGCTCCGGCGGCCAGGAGCGCGAGCGTCACCGGTATCGCCTCGGCGCGCCATGCCCGCTGCTGCGCGGTGAGCGGGGAGGGCGCGCCGCCGGAGAAGGCCCGGATGCCGTAGCCGGCGGCATCGCCACCCCGGACGAGTGTGGCGATGCGCGCCGCGGGCGCGAGGGCGAGCGAGGTCTCGATCGCCTCGTCGGTGCCCGCTGCGTCGAGGGCGACGGTGATGCCCTCGGGGGCGGCCGCACGGACGCGGTCGGTGAGGCCCTCGCCGTAGGCGATCGGCTCAGCCCCCAGATCGTGGACGCGATCGAAGCGCTCCGGCGAGGAGGTGGCGATGACCCGCGCGCCCCACAGGGTCGCGAGCTGAATGGCCGCTTGACCGACGGCGCCGGATCCCGCATGGACGAGAAGGGTGTCGCCGTCGCGGACACCGAGCGAGCGCAGCGCTTGATACGCCGTCGCCACGGGGATGCCCAGGGCCGCGCCCTCGGCGGCCGTCACGGATGCCGGCCGGGGCTGCGCCGACCGGACGGGGACGGCGATGTCGGTGGCATAGGCCCCCGTCGCGCCGAACACGACGACAGGGTCGCCCACGCGGAAGCCGTCCACGTCGGGGCCGACGGCCGTGATCACTCCGGCGCCGTCGGTCCCGATGCGCCGGGGCTCGGCGATCGGCGCCGAGGGTCGGAGGCCCGAGCGCAGCTTGTGGTCGATCGGATTGACGCCCACCGCCTCCAGGCGCACGACGACCTCGCCGTCGCCGGCGACGGGGTGGGGGAGGTCCACGAGGGACAGCACCTCGGGACCGCCGAGCGAGGAGTACACGATCGCCTGGGTCATACCCCGAGGAACGCCCCGGTGCGTGGATGCTATTCCCGCAGCGCCTTCTGGATCCGCTGCAGCGAGACCGGCTCGGCGGTGCCGAGAGGCTGGGCGAAGAGACTCACGCGATACTCCTCGAGCAGCCACCGTGCGCGCACGAGCGCAGGCGGCGCCGCCACAGGCAGGGGGATGATCCCGCCCGCCTCGGCGAACACCGCGGCGGCCCGTTCGAATTCCGTCATGCGCTGACGGTCGCGGCCGGGGTTGTCGACGAGGGCGTGCGCCCGCTCGGCGGCGGCGCGGAGATAGCGGGGCAGGTGCGTCAGCCGTGCTGCGCCTGTGCGCGAAAGGAACCCCGGGAAGACGAGGCCCGCGAGCTGCGCCTTGATGTCACCGAGCGCGCCGAGGAGGGCCATCGACGTCACGCCGCGCACCGCCCGCTCGACGTCGCGAGCCGCGGTGAGGATCTTCGCGGCCAGCGAGACCAGGGCGAACAGCTCGTCGACGTTCGCCCGCGAGAACTCCTCGCGGGCACGGTCGAAGACCGCGGCCGTCCGCACCGGCTCCGCGCCCGCCACCCTGCCCAGAACCGCATCGGCGAGCGTGGAGCGCGCATCCTCGATGAGTGCCCGGGCGGAAGGGTAGGGGCTTGCGGCGAGCGCGAGCTTCTCGGCCGCGGTGAGGTGATCGAGGATGTACGCCGCGGGCGAGGGCACCGCGAGGAGCAGCAGACGACGCACGCCTGCGCGCAAGGCCGTGGCGGCGGCATCCGGAGTGGACTCGATCCGCAGCGCCACGCTGTCCCGCTCGTCGACCAGGGCAGGGTAGCCGCGCACCACCCCGCCGGCGACGCGGGTGTCGACGACCGAGGCGAGGTCGCCGAAGTTCCACGCGGTGACGCCGGTGCGCTCAGCGGGGGTGGCGTTTGCCGGTGCCGTCGCCACGGCCACTCGATCGGTCGGACGCTCCAGGGTGCGGGCGACCGAGGAGCGGGCGCGTCCGCGCAGGCGGTCCTGGAGCGCTTCGAGGTCACGGTCGCTGCCGAGCGCCCGCCCGCGGTCGTCGACGGCACGGAACGACATCCGGAGGTGGCCCGGGATGCGCTCGAGGTCGAAGTCCGAGGTCGTGACGGGCTGGCTCGCCGCGCGCTGGATCAGTCGCGCGAGCCCGGCCACGAGTGTGGTCGCCGGCAGCCCGTCGGAGGACTCAGGGCCCTGGCCGTCGAGTTCGTCACCCAGGCGCGCCGCCCAGTCGGCGGCGGGGACGACATGGCGGCGGATGGCCTTGGGGAGGGAGCGGATGAGCGCGGCGATGAGCTCCGGGCGAAGCCCCGGGACCTGCCAGTCGAAACCGTCGGGTCGCAGCTGTGCCAGAAGCGGCAGCGGGATGACGACGGTGACGCCGTCGTCGGGAGCCCCGGGCTCGAACCGGTAGGCGAGGGAGAGCACCTGGTCGCCCTGCCGCCACCGGGTGGGGAAGTCCCGCTCGTCGGCGCGCGTGGCGTCGTCGAGGAGATCGGCCTCGGTCATGTCGAGAAGGCGCGGGGTGCGGGCCGAGGTGTCCTTCCACCAGCGCTCGAACGAGCGCACGTCGAAGACGTCGACGGGGAGGCGCGCGTCGTAGAAGGCGAACACGGCCTCGTCGCCGGCGAGGATGTCGCGTCGGCGCTCGCGCTCCTCGAGCTTCTCCAGGCGCCGCCGAAGGTCGGCGTTGCGGCGCTCGAAGGCGCTCAACCTCTTGTCGAGATGCGACAGATCGACATCGCCCTCCACGAGCGCGTGGCGGAGGAACAGCTCGCGGGCGAGGGGACGGTCGAACCGGGCGAGCTGCACCCGTCGCCGCGGGATGATCTCCACCCCGAACAGCGTGATCTTCTCGTACGCCGACGCGGCGCCGGCGCTCTTGGACCAGTGGGGCTCGCTGACGCTGCGATGGGCGAGGTCGCCGGCGAGGGCCTCCGCCCAGGCCGGGTCGATCTCGGCCACGGTGCGTGCGAACAGGCGCGAGGTCTCGACGAGTTCTGCGGCCATGACGGCCGCAGGACGACGCTTGCGCAGCCCCGAGCCGGGGAACATCGCGAAACGGGCGCCCCGCGCGCCGCGATACTCCGCGCGCCCCTGCTCCGGGCGTTTGCGATCGCGGTTGCGGTCACCGGTGCGGGTCGCGGTCCGCTCATCGAGCACGCCGATCTGCGAGAGCAGGCCCGCGAGGATCGCGCGGTGGATGTCATCGGGATCGGCCGTGGCCGTGGCATCCGCTCTCTTCACGCCCAGCAGCGCACCCAGCTGCCGGTGCACGTCGAACCATTCCCGCACGCGGACGTAGTTCAGATGCTCGCTGCGGCAGAGGCGCCGGAATGCGCTCGAGCCGAGCTCCGCCTGCTGCTCGCGGAGGTGGTTCCACAGATTCAGAAGGGTCAGGAAGTCGCTGGTCGGATCGGTGAACCGGGCATGGAGGCGGTCGGCCTCCTCACGACGCTCCTCCGGCCGCTCGCGCACGTCCTGGATGGAGAGGCCGGCGACGATCGCCAGCACCGGTCCGAGCACCTTCGTGCGCTCGGCCTCGATCAGCATGCGCGCGAAACGCGGGTCGATGGGCAGTCGCGCGATCCGCCGTCCGACCTCGGTGAGGCGCGGACCCCGCTCGCCGGCGTGCACCGCGCCGAGCTCGGTGAGCAGGTCCAGCGCCGCCTTGACCCCCCGCGAGTCGGGTCGGGTGAGGAAGGGGAAGGATGCCACGTCGCCGAAGCCGAGGCTGAGCATCTGCAGGAGAACGGAGGCGAGGCTCGTGCGGAGGATCTCGGGCTCGGTGAACTCCGGGCGCGCGGTGAAGTCGTCTTCGCCGTAGAGGCGGATCGCGATGCCGGGTGCCGTACGGCCCGCGCGGCCGGCGCGCTGCTGCGCGGAGGCCTGCGAGACCGGCTCGATGGGGAGGCGCTGGATCTTGCTGCGGTTGCTGTACCGCGAGATGCGCGCTGTGCCGGTGTCGACCACATACCGGATACCGGGGACGGTCAGACTCGTCTCGGCGACGTTGGTCGCGAGGATGACGCGGCGGCGGAGCCCTGCCGTCGTCGACCGCTCGAACACCCGATGCTGTTCGGCCGAGGTGAGTCGACCGTAGAGGGGGAGGACCTCGGTCGGCGCGGCGTCCTTGGCGTACATGCCGCGAACGGCATCCATCGCGTCCCGGATCTCAGCTTCTCCGGGCAGGAAGACCAGGACGTCGCCCGCCTGTTCGCGATCGAGTTCGCGCAGCGCCGCGAGCAGGCCGTCGATGTCGTCGTCGGCCGCCTCCGTCTGCGGGCGGTAGCGGATCTCCACCGGATAGGTGCGACCCGAGACCTCGATGATCGGGGCCGGGGTGCCCGACCGATCGGCGAAGTGGGCCGCGAAGCTCTGCGGGTCGATCGTCGCCGAGGTGATGATGACCTTGAGGTCGGGACGCCGGGGCAGGATGCGGGTGAGGTAGCCGATCAGGAAGTCGACGTTCAGCGACCGCTCGTGTGCCTCGTCCACGATGATCGTGTCGTAGCGGCGCAGGAGCCGGTCGCGGTGGATCTCGTTGAGGAGGATCCCGTCGGTCATGAGCGCGACGCGGGTGTCGTCGGAGACCTGGTCGGTGAAGCGGACCTTGTACCCGACCGTGCCCCCGAGAGGCACCTCGAGCTCCTCGGCGATGCGCTCGGCGATCGAGCGCGCCGCGATGCGGCGGGGTTGGGTGTGCGCGATGCGCTCCCGCCCGAGCTCGAGGCAGATCTTCGGCAGCTGCGTGGTCTTGCCCGACCCGGTCGCCCCGGCGACGATCACCACCTGGTGGTCGCGGATGGCGGCGGCGATCTCGTCCCGAGCCGCGCTGACGGGCAGCTCGGGCGGGTAGGTGATCACCGGGACGGTCGTGGGCATAGCCCTCCATCGTACGACCGCGAGCGAACCGGGTAGCGGGTGGTGCCGGATGGCGCAACACGCGACCGCGGCGGGGGTGGGGATCCTAGGCTGAGGGAATGACCATCCCCACTGTGAAACTCAACGATGGACACGAGATCCCCCAGCTCGGCTACGGCGTCTTCCTGGTTCCGCCGGAGGACACCGAGCGGGCGGTGAGCGAGGCCCTCGAGATCGGGTACCGCCACATCGACACCGCGGCGATCTATCGCAACGAAGAGGGCGTCGGCGCCGCCATCGCGAAGTCGGGCATCCCGCGTGACGAGCTCTTCATCACCACGAAGCTCTGGAACGACCGACAGGGCGGCGACGAGCCGCACGCGGCGATCGACGAGAGCCTGTCGAAGCTCGGCCTCGAGCAGGTCGACCTCTACCTCATCCACTGGCCTGCGCCCAAGCGCGGCACCTACGTCAACGCGTGGGAGAAGCTCGTCGCGATCCGTGACGCCGGCAGGGCCCGCTCGATCGGTGTGTCGAACTTCCACGTCAGCCACCTCGAGGAGGTCATCGCGGCGACCGGTGTGACCCCGGCGATCAACCAGATCGAGCTGCATCCGGCCTACCAGCGGCGCGACATCACCGGATGGGCCGCCGAGCACGACGTCCGCATCGAGTCGTGGGGCCCGCTGGGGCAGGGCAAGTACGACCTGTTCGAGCTGCCGGCCGTCGCCGACGCCGCCGCCGCGCACGGCAAGACGCCCGCGCAGACGGTGCTGCGCTGGCACATCCAGCACGGCTTCATCGTCTTCCCGAAGTCGGTGCGCCGCTCGCGCCTGGAGGAGAACTTCGACCTGTTCGACTTCGAGCTGACCACCGACCAGATGGCGTCGATCGACGCGCTCGATCGCGCGGACGAAGGACGCGTGGGCGGCAGCATCGACGAGGTCGACTGACCCGGAGCGTCGTCAGTCAGCCGGCGGCCGGCGTAGCCGCGCCGCCGGCTTCTGCCGCGCCGTGGTCGACCGCGATGCCGAAGACCAGATCCAGCGCGCGCTCGAACTCCTCCAGCTCGCCCGCTGCGGCCGCTTCGCGAGCGCGCACCGACGGACGGTGAGAGAGGACCCCGGCGAGATGGCGGAGGGCCGCGCGAGCCTGCTCCGCGTCTTCGGGCAGCCGCGACAGTTCGTCGTCGAGGGCGTCCTGGATGTGGCGGCGCACCGCGACGATCGCCGGGGCGGCGGCCCGCTCTGCCGTGAAGGTCGCCGCGGCGGTGCCGACCAGCTCGTGGGCACCCGGGCCGAGCTCGGGGAGTGCGGCGTGCCGGCCGAGGAGCTCGAGGTCGAGCAGCTCGACGCCGGGAAGATCGCCCACCTCGGGAGAGACGTTCCGCGGGAGTCCCAGGTCGATGACGATGCGCCGAGCGGTGTCGGGGATGTCGTCGGGGGTGACGACGTAGCGGGCGGTGCAGGTGATGACGATCTCGGCGTGCGCGATCGCGCGGGACAGGTCGGCCTCGGGCCGGACGCCGTACCGCGCGGCGAAGCGTGCGGCACGGCCGGTGGCGGAGTACACGCCGATGTCGCGCGCGCCGCGGGCGCGCAGGGCGGCGATCGTGGTCGCCGCGTAGCTGCCCGTGCCGACGAGGAGGACCGGGACGCTGCCCCAGTCGGTCACGCGGGTGTCGACGAGGTCGAGGGCGAGGCGGGCGAGCGAGCGACGGCCGGCGCCGACATCGGCCTTGGCCCGCATCTCACGGGTGGCGTGGGTGGCGCGCTGGAAGACCTGCTCGAGCTGCGTGCTGGTCGTGCCGTCGGTGCGGGCCTGGACCAGTGCCCGCTGCACCTGCCCGCTGATCTCCTCTTCGCCGACGACCATGGACTCCAGGCCCGAACTGACCGCGAAGAGGTGACGCACGACATCGTCGCCGCAGAGCGACACGGCGGATTCGCGCAGCGCGTGCGCGTCGTCGCCGGCCGCGTCTCCGAGAGCCTCGAGCACCGCTTCCCGGGCGACCACCGCGCCGCCGGTGAGCGGTTCGTCGACCTCGAGGTACGCCTCGAAGCGGTTGCAGGTGGACAGCACCACCGCGCCGCGGACGAAGTCGTGCTCGGAGACGAGCGCTCGTCCGGTGGATTCGGCGACGGCCGAGATGCGACCCAGCACCTCGAAATCCGTATTGCGATGATTCGCCGTCACACAGAACAGCACCGGACAAGTCTACCCAACCGTCGAGCCCGGGGCCGCGCGCGTCTAGCCTGGAGGGCGTGTCATCCCCCGAATCCACGCCCTTCCTTCCCGCCGCGCACCCCCTGGTCGACGGGCGGACCACGGACAGTCCGCTGGTGCGTGCCGCCCGGGGGGACCGCCCCGAGCGCCCCCCGGTGTGGTTCATGCGGCAGGCGGGGAGGTCTCTTCCGGAGTACCGTGCGTCGCGAGCCGGCACGGAGATGCTCGACGCGTGCCTCACCCCGGACCTGGCTGCCGAGATCACGCTGCAGCCGGTGCGGCGCCACGGCGTGGACGCGGCGGTCTTCTTCAGCGACATCGTCGTACCCGTGCTCCTCGCCGGGATCGACGTGACGATCGTTCCCGGTCGCGGACCGGTCATCGATCAGCCCGTGCGCTCCTCCGCCGACATCCTGCGTCTGCGCCCGATGGACCCCGAGGCGCTGGCCCCGATCCGCGAGGCCGTCGCGATCGTCGTCGCCGAGCTCGGCTCGACCCCCCTCGTGGGGTTCGGGGGAGCGCCCTACACGCTCGCCAGCTACCTCGTCGAGGGCGGTCCCTCCAAGGAGCAGCTGCGCACCCGCGCCCTCATGCGCACCGATCCGCACGCCTGGGCGGCCCTGCTCAACTGGTGCGCCGACATCACCGGCGCGTTCCTGCGCGCCCAGGTCGAGTCGGGAGCGAGCGTCGCACAGCTGTTCGACTCCTGGGCGGGGTCCCTCTCCCGCGCCGACTATCACAAACGGGTGGCGCCGCACTCGCGTCGCGCGTTCGATGCGCTGCGGGGCACGGACGTGTCGCGCATCCACTTCGGTCTCGGCCTCGGAGACGTCCTCGACCTGCTGCCGGGCATCGGAGCCGATGTGGTCGGGGTCGACTGGCGCCTCCCGCTGGATGAGGCCAACCGCCGTCTCGACGGGCGCGTGCCGCTGCAGGGGAACATCGACCCCGCGCTGCTGAACGCCCCGTGGCGACTGCTCGAGCGCCACGTCGAGGAGGTCATCGAAGCGGGCTCCACGGCGCCCGCCCACATCCTGAACCTCGGGCACGGCGTTCCTCCCGAGACCGACCCCGACGCCCTCACGCGCATCGTCGCCTTCGTCCATGACCGCTGACCTCCTCGTCGCCGGCGGCGGTCTCGCGGGCCTGGTCTTCGCACGGCGGGCCGCGCTCGCCGGGCACCGGGTGCGGCTCTTCGAGGCAGAGGGCGTCTTCGGTGGGCAGGTGACCCGGCAGGATGTCGCGGGCGTGGCCCTCGACGCCGGGGCTGAGTCGTTCGCCACCCGCGGCGGCGACGGGCCGGGAACCGTGCTGGCGCTGCTGGGTGAACTCGGGTTCGCCGACGACATCGTCGCGCCGGCGGCGGGCTCACCCGCCTGGGTGCAGGAGCGCAGCGACCGCGCCTTCCCGCTCCCGGCGGCCGGGCTCCTCGGGATCCCCACGGTCCTCGACGAGTCCCTGCTCCCGGCGCTCGGCACGGATGGCCTCGCCCGCGCCCGCCAGGACGCGACCCTCCCGCCCGATGAGGGAGCGACAGCCAAGACGCTGGGCGCACTCGTGCGCGCCCGCATGGGGGACCGTGTCGTCGACGCCCTCGTCGCTCCGGTCGTACGGGGTGTCCATTCGACCACCCCCGACGCCCTGCCCCTCGACAGCGCATCGCCGCGCCTGCGCGAGGAGTTCCGTCGCACCGGTTCTCTCGCCGCCGCCATCACGTCCATCCGGTCCACGTCGCCCGCCGGAAGTCAGGTCGCCGGGGTGCGCGGGGGAGTGTTCCGCCTCGTCGACGCCCTCGTGGCCGATGCCGCCGCGCACGGCGCCGAGCTCACCACCGGTGCCCCGGTGACCGCTGTCGCCGAAGACGGCATCGAGGTCGACGGACGCCGTCTGCGCGGCATCCCGGTCCTCGCCCGGCCGCGGCGGGCACCCGACCCCACCCGGCGGATCACCGTGGTCACCCTCGTCGTCGAAGCGCCCGCGTGGCGTGGCGCCCCGCGGGGAACCGGAGTGCTCGTGGGCCCCGCCGCCCAGAGCGTGCGTGCGCGTGCTCTCACCCACCTCACGGCGAAGTGGCCGTGGATCCGAGAAGCCCTCGGCGAGCGTGAGGCGGTGCGGCTGTCGTACGACGGCTCCGCCGTCGCGGATGCCGCCGACGTGGCCGTCCGCGACGCCGAGACCCTGCTCGGTGCACCCGTCGACCTGCTCCTCGACCACACCGTGCGCACCTGGGATCGCTGGGGCCGCGCGGGCTCGGGCGACCCCGTCCTCGCCGTCGGCGAGGAGGTGGCGGGCACCGGGCTCGCCGCCGTCGTCCGTCAGGCCGAAGCGCTGGCCACATCTCTCACCGTCGAGAGGGCCAGTGGCCACCCGTCCGGCGAACGGGAGAGGATGGAGGAGTGACCGATACCGCCCCCTCCGCTTCGTCCGAGACACCGAACGACCGGCACTACGCCCTCTGGGCGGTGCTGCGGCGCGCGCCCGGAACGCCCGCGCCGGAGGGACTGCCCTCCATTGTCGACGCGGCCGCCGGCGCCGGTGACACTCTCCGCGGCGTCTACGACGTCTCGGGGCTGCGGGCCGACGCCGACATCCTGCTCTGGCTCGTCGGCCACACCGCCGAGCATCTGCAGGCGGTGCTGCGCGACCTTCGACGCACGCGCGAACTCGCGACGCTCGCCCCCACCTGGAACGCCCTCGGTGTGCACCGCGATGCGGAGTTCAGCCGCGACCACAGCCCCGCCTTCGCCCGGGGCCTCGCGCCCAAGCAGTGGCTGACGGTGTACCCGTTCGTGCGCAGCTACGAGTGGTACCTCCTCCCCGCCGCCGAGCGAGGGGCGATGCTCGGCGAGCACGGCCGGATGGGCCGCGACTATCCGCAGGTGCAGAGCAACACCGTCGCGAGCTTCGCCCTCGGCGACTACGAATGGCTGCTGGCGCTCGAGGCCGACGACGTCATCGACCTCGTCGACCTCATGCGCTACCTGCGCGCCACCGAAGCACGGCGCCACGTGCGCGAAGAGGTGCCGTTCTTCACCGGACGCCTGATCCAGCCCGCCGAGATCGCCGACGTGGTGCGATGACCCTGCGCCTGGGAACCCGCGCGAGCGCGCTGGCGATGGCGCAGGCCGGCACCGTCGCCGCCGCCCTCGGCGCGGAACTGGTGCCGATCGTCTCCGACGGCGACCGCTCGAGCGCGCCGCTTGCGTCGCTCGGCGGTGCCGGGGTGTTCGCCACCGCGCTGCGCGCGGCTCTGCGTGCAGGTGAGGTCGACGTCGTCGTGCACTCCTACAAAGACCTCCCCACCGCTCCCGAGGAAGGGCTCGCGATCGGCGCGGTGCCGACACGGGCCGATGCGCGCGACGCGCTGTGCGCACGCGACGGACTCACCCTCGACACCCTGCCCGAGGGTGCACGTGTCGGCACCGGCTCGCCCCGCCGTCGCGCGCAGCTCGCGGCCCGGCGCCCCGACCTCGACCTGGTCGACATCCGCGGCAACATCGACACGCGGCTCTCCCGCGTGGGAGCGGAAGACCCCGAGCGGCGTCTCGACGCGATCCTGCTCGCCGCCGCGGGGCTCGCCCGCATCGATCGCTCCGACGCGGCGACGGAGTTCCTGCCCCTGGAGCGCTGGCCCACCGCTCCCGCCCAGGGAGCGCTCGCCGTCGAGACCCGTGCGGGGGAGGAGCACCGCGTGTCGCGGCTGGACCATCGCCCGACGCGGATGGCCGTCGACGCCGAACGCGGCGTGCTCGCTCGCCTGGAAGCGGGCTGCGCCGCGCCGATCGGGGCCCACGCCTTCTTCGACGACGGACTGATGTTCCTCACGGCGCGGATCTACCGCCCCGACGGCACGGCACAGCTCACCAGCGCCCACGCCGCCGACGCCGACGACCCGGACGTCGCCGCGGAGCTGGCCGTCAGAGTCGCCGACGAGCTCCTGGCCCAGGGGGCCGCCGATCTCGCGCCGGTCGGCCCCGGCGCCCGAGAGGATCACGCATGACCCCCGCCCCTCCGCCCTTCCCGACCACCCGCCCCCGGCGCCTGCGGCAGAGCACCGCCTGGCGACGGCTGGTCGCTGAGACCCGGGTGCACCCCGCGCAGCTCGTCCTGCCGATGTTCGTCCGCGAGAACGCCGACGCGCCCCTCCCGATCGGATCGATGCCAGGCGTGCAGCAGCACTCCCTCGAGTCGCTCCGCGGAGAGCTGCAGCGCGCCGCGGGCGCCGGCATCGGCGGCGTCATGCTCTTCGGTGTGCCCGAGCACAAGGACGCCGAGGGCTCCGGCGCGACCGATCCCGACGGGATCCTCAACGTCGCGACGCGCATCGCCGCTGAGGAAGTCGGCTCCGATCTCGTCGTGCAGACCGACCTGTGTCTCGACGAATTCACCGACCACGGTCACTGCGGGGTGCTCGACGAGCGGGGCCGTGTCGACAACGACGCCACCCTCGAGCGGTACCGCGACATGGCCCTCGCTCAGGCTGCCGCCGGGTCGGAGCTCCTCGGTCTCTCCGGGATGATGGACGGCCAGGTCGCGGTCATCCGGTCGGCACTCGACGAGGCGGGGTACGCGCACGTCGCGCTCCTGGCGTACGCGGCCAAGTACGCCTCCGCGTTCTACGGCCCGTTCCGCGAGGCCGTCCAGTCCTCCCTCCAGGGAGACCGGCGCACCTATCAGCTCGACCCGGGCAACCGGCGCGAGGGGGCCCTCGAGGTGGCCTTGGATGTCGCCGAAGGCGCGGACATCGTGATGGTCAAGCCCGCGATGTCGTACCTGGATGTGCTGGCCGATGCCGCGGCATCCTCTCCGGTTCCCGTCTGGGCGTACCAGGTCAGCGGCGAATACGCCATGATCGAGGCCGCCGCGGCTCACGGGTGGATCGATCGGGATCGCGCCATCGACGAGTCGCTGCAGAGCATCGTCCGCGCGGGAGCCGACGCGGTGCTGACGTACTGGGCTGTGGAGGCCGCAGAAAGGTGGGCACGATGAGCATGACCCTCATTCCGACCGACAACGTCGAGGCCGCCGCCCGGGCCCGCGCGGTCATCCCCGGCGGTGTGAACTCCCCGGTGCGTGCCTTCGGCTCCGTCGGCGGCACGCCGCTGTCGATCGTGGGTGCTCGCGGTGCGTACGTCCGCGATGTCTCGGGCCGCGAGTACGTCGACCTCGTCGCGTCGTGGGGCCCCGCCCTCCTCGGGCACGCCCACCCGGGTGTCGTGTCCGCGGTGCAGGAGGCGGCCGCCCGCGGACTGTCCTTCGGCGCCTCGACCCCCGGTGAGACCCTTCTGGCCGAGGCGGTGATCGGACGTCTCCGGGTCGGGGAGTCGTCGGAGATCGAGCGGCTGCGCCTGGTGTCCACCGGCACCGAGGCGACGATGACCGCGATCCGCATCGCCCGCGGCGCCACCCAGCGCGACCTCATCGTGAAGTTCGCCGGCCACTACCACGGTCACTCCGACGGCCTCCTCGCCGAGTCGGGGTCGGGGGTGGCGACCCTCGGCCTCCCCGGTTCGGCGGGCGTCCCGGCCGTCATCGCTGCGCTCACCCTCGTGCTGCCCTACAACGATCGGGCGGCGATCGAGGAGGCGTTCGCGCTCCACGGCGACCGCATCGCCGCCGTCATCACCGAGGCTGCCGGCGCCAACGCCGGGATCCTGCTGCCCGAGGACGGCTTCAACGCCTTCCTCGCCGACACCGCGCACGCCCACGGCGCGCTGCTGATCTCCGACGAAGTGCTCACCGGCTTCCGGGTCGACCCGGCCGGCTGGTGGGGGCTCGAGCACCGCGCCGGGGCCTCGTGGACCCCCGACCTCGTCACCTTCGGCAAGGTCATCGGCGGCGGGATGCCGCTGGCCGGGATCGGCGGACGCAGAGACCTGATGGAACTGCTCGCTCCGCTCGGCCCGGTGTACCAGGCGGGCACGCTCAGCGGGAACCCGCTGGCCGTGGCCGCGGGGCTGGCGACGCTCCGACTGGCCGACGACGCGGTGTACGCCCACGTCGATCGTGCCGCCGGCGTGGTCTCCCGCGCGGCCGGCGAGGCCCTCGACGCCGCCGGGGTCGCCCACGTCATTACCCACGCCGGGAGCCTTTTCTCGATCGCCTTCCGCGACCGGCCGGTGCGCGACTACGACGACGCCCGGGCGCAGGAGGGATGGCGCTACCGCGCCTTCTTCCACGCGATGCTCGAGGCGGGGGTCTCCCTCCCGCCCAGCGTGTTCGAGGCGTGGTTCCTCACGGCCGCCCACGACGACGAGGCGCTGGAGAAGATCCTCGCCGCGCTTCCCCAGGCGGCGGCCGCTGCGGCATCCGCCACTCCTCCCGACGCGGTCTGACGCGTCGGGCTCGGGGAGGCTTCCTCAGACCCAGCCGGGAAGCCAGTTGTGCCCCCGCCAGAAGTCGTAGGGCACGGTCGTGGCGGTGAGGATCGGGTACCAGAACGCCGACACCAGCAGGACGATCCCGAGGAACGCGAGCACGGCCACCCGGCCGGGGAGGCGGCGCTGCGGGTCGGGGGATCGCGTGATGTCGCGAAGGGCGAAGGTGAGGGCCAGCACCGTGAAGGGCAGGATCGCCACGGTGTAGAACTGGAACACCGTGCGCTCGGGATACAGCAGCCAGGGCAGGTACGTCACCGCGACGCCGGTGAGGACCAGCGCGTGACGCCAGTCGCGATCACGGAAGAACCGGTACGCGAGGTAGACCACCGCCGCGACCCCCGCCCACCAGATGAGCGGGTTCGGCATCGAGTAGATGTTCTGCACGCCCGCGTCGGTCTGGTCGTAGTACATCGAGGTCGGGCGCAGCAGCAGCGGCCACTGCCAGGCAGGGCTCTCGTAGGCGTGATCCGTGTCCAGGCCGACGTGGAACGTGTAGATGTCCTGGTGGTAGATCCAGAGGCTCTCCAGCGCGGTCGCGGCTCGCTGACGGCCATAACCCCCGGTGGTGGCGAGCCAGCCCCACCATGACGCGAGGTAGATCAGCAGTGCGACCGGGACGAGCAGGAGGAACGAGACCGGACCCTGACGGAGGACGCCGTCGACGGCCCAGAGCCGGATGCCCGCGCGCCGGCGCTGGAGGAGGTCGGTGACGACGGCGTAGATGCCGATCCCCGCCAGGGCGTAGAGCCCCGACCACTTCACCCCGCTGGCCGCCCCGGCGGCGACCCCGGCGGCCACGAGCCACGGTCGATCCCACAGCACGGGTCCGAATCGATACCCGCCCTCGCCGTCGGGAGGTCGCGCGGCGAGCGCCGCGGCAAGACGGTCGGGGAGGCGCCGTCGGTCGAGGGCGAGGAACCAGAAGGCCACCAGCACGAACAGCGCCAAGAAGATGTCGAGCAGTGCCACCCGGCTCATCACGATGGCCAGGCCGTCGACGGCCAGCAGCAGCCCCGCGACGGTGGCGAACACGGTGGATTCGGTGAGCGTGCGGGCCAGGAGGAACAGCACGAGCACCAGGGCGGTGCCGGCCAGCGCCGTGGCCACGCGCCATCCGAACGACGAGTCGGCGCCGAAGAGCGCCATCCCGGCGCCGATGAGGAGCTTGCCGAGCGGTGGGTGCACGACGAAGGCGGGCTTCTCGGAGAGGAAGATGCCTGTCTCTCCGGCGACGAACCGATCGTTCGTGTCGTCGCCTTCCGGCCAGTCCGCGGCATACCCCAGCACCCACTGCGTCCAGGCGTCCTTGACGTAGTACGTCTCGTCGAAGACCAGCGCCTGCGGGTGGCCGAGGTTCCAGAACCGCAGGACGGCGGCGAGGAGAGTCACGGCGACCGCGGCGAGGACCGTCCACCGGCGGTCGAGCCGCTCGTCGCCGGAGATCCGCTGCTGCCACCGGTCCCACGCCGACGGCCGGATCAACGTGGGGGCGGGGGCGGTCACGTCGACCAGCCTAAAGGCGCAGCCGCCTAAGCTGACGGCATGCTGATCCTCGCGGCCACACCGATCGGCAACCTCGGCGATGCGTCGGACCGCCTCCGCCGCGCGCTGGCGGACGCTCCCGTCATCGCGGCGGAGGACACCCGCACGACCCAGCGGCTGCTCGCCGCCCTCGGGGTCGAGAACCGCCCGCGACTGATCGCCCTGCACGATCACAACGAGAAGGGCAAAGCGGCGGAGATCGTCGAGCTCGCCCGCGAGCACGATGTCCTCCTCCTCAGCGATGCCGGAATGCCGACGGTGAGCGATCCCGGGTTCTCCGTCGTCGCGCGCGCAGCCGTCGAGGGGGTCGCCGTCACGGTGATCCCGGGTCCGAGCGCGGTGCTGACCGCGCTCGCCGCCTCGGGGCTGCCGACCGACCGCTTCACCTTCGAGGGGTTCCCACCCCGCAAGGCCGGCGAACGCGACGCGCTCTTGGCGGAGCTGTCGACGGAGCGCCGCACCATGGTGTTCTTCGAGGCTCCGTCGCGCATCGCCGAGACCCTCGCCGCCCTCGCCCGCGCCTTCGGCCCCGAACGGCCCGCGGCGGTCTGCCGAGAACTCACGAAACTCCACGAGGAGATCCGACGGGGCCCGCTGGGCGAGCTGGCCGAGTGGGCCGGCGACGGAGTGCGCGGCGAGATCGTCGTGGTGGTGGCCGGCGCCGAGCGTCGCGGGGTGTCGCTCGCCGATGGTGTCGCCGAGGTGGCGGACCTCGTCGCGGGGGGGATGAGGTTGAAGGATGCCGCGGCCGACGTGGCCGGCCAGACGGGCCTGTCGCGCAGAGATCTCTACGAAGCGGCGCTGGCGGCACGTCACACGGCGGCCGGCGTCAGCCGGTCCACCTAGAATTCTCGGGTGACTTCCGGCCGATCCTTCTACATCACGACGCCGATCTACTACCCGAGCGACGTGCCCCACATCGGCCACGGCTACACCACCGTCGCCGTGGACGCGCTGGCGCGCTGGCATCGGCAGGCCGGTGACGACACGTGGATGCTGACCGGCACCGACGAGCACGGGCAGAAGATGCTGCGGGCGGCCGCCGCCAACGGGGCGACCCCGCAGGAGTGGGTGGATCGGCTGGTGGCGGAGTCGTGGTTCCCGCTGCTGAAGACCCTGGATGTCGCCAACGACGACTTCATCCGCACCACCCAGCCCCGGCACGAGGAGCGGGTGCGCCAGTTCGTTCAGGCGATCTACGACCGCGGGTACATCTACGCCGGCGAGTTCGAGGCGCTGTACTGCGTGGGCTGCGAGGAGTTCAAGACCGAGTCCGAGATCGTCGACGGCACCGGCGCGTTCGAGGGCTTGAAGGTGTGCGCGATCCACTCCAAGCCGCTCGAGCTCCTGCAGGAGAAGAACTACTTCTTCAAGCTCAGCGAGTTCACCGAGCCGCTGCTGAAGCTCTACGCCGACACCCCCGACTTCATCCGGCCCGAGTCGGCGCGCAACGAAGTCATCTCGTTCGTCAAGCAGGGGCTGAAGGACCTGTCGATCTCGCGGTCGACGTTCGACTGGGGCATCAAGGTGCCGTGGGACGAGACCCATGTCATCTACGTGTGGGTCGACGCGCTGCTCAACTACGCCACCGCCGTCGGCTTCGGCTCCGATCCGGAGGAGTTCGCCCGGCGCTGGCCGGCCTACCACGTCGTGGGCAAGGACATCCTGCGCTTCCACGCCGTCATCTGGCCCGCCATGCTGATGGCGGCCGGGGTCGAGGTGCCCCGCGGCGTCTTCGCCCACGGCTGGCTGCTGGTCGGCGGCGAGAAGATGTCGAAGTCGAAGCTCACGGGGATCGCGCCCGCCGAGATCACCGACGTCTTCGGGTCGGACGCGTACCGGTTCTACTTCCTCTCGGCGATCGCCTTCGGCCAGGACGGCTCGTTCTCGTGGGAGGACCTCTCGGCCCGCTACCAGGCGGAGCTCGCCAACGGCTTCGGGAACCTCGCCTCGCGCACCACGGCGATGATCGCCCGCTACCGGGAGGGCATCGTGCCGCCCGCGGGGGAGGAGACCGACGGCGACCGGATCATCCGCGACACGGTCGCGGCGGCGACGGAGCGGGCGGATGCCGCGATCGAGCGGTTCCGGCTCGACGAGGCGATCGCCGCGATCTGGACGATCGTGGATGCGCTGAACCTCTACATCACCGAGAACGAGCCCTGGGTGCTCGCGAAGGACGACGGATCTCGCGGCCGTCTCGACACGGTGCTGTACACCGCCGCCGAGGGTCTTCGCGCCCTTGCCGTTCTGCTGTCGCCGATCATGCCCATCGCCACCGAGAAGCTCTGGGTGGGTCTGGGGGCTGCCGAGTCGCTGGGCCGCCTGCAGGATCAGCCGCTCCGCGACGCGGGGCGCTGGGGGCAGCTCCGCCCGGGCACGAGCGTCAACGCCCTCTCGCCCCTCTTCCCGCGGGTCGAGCAGCCGGGAGACGGCAAGCCCGGAGCGGCGAAGGCGTGACCGACCCGAGCGGATACATCCGCGAGCGCCACAACGACGGATCGCGGGACGTACGCTGGCCCGCCGCGCCCGAGCCGCTGCGCGTGCCCGTGTACGACAATCACGCGCACCTGGAGATCGTCGACGGTGACGAGCCGCTCGACCTGGATTCCCAGCTCGCCCGTGCCCGGGCCGTCGGCGTCATCGGGGTGGTGCAGGCCGGGGGCGACATCGATTCCAGCCGCTGGTCGGCCGCTGCCGCGGCATCCCATCCCGACGTCCTCGCCGCGGTCGCCATCCACCCGAACGAAGCACCGGCCTACGCCGAGGCCGGACGACTCGACGAGGCCATCGGCGTGATCGACGCGCTGGCCGCCGAACCCCGTGTCCGCGCGATCGGCGAGACGGGCCTGGACTTCTTCCGCACCGGCGAAGAGGGTCTCGCCGCGCAGCACACCTCCTTCGAGGCGCACATCTCTCTGGCCAAGAAGCACGGGATCGCGATGCAGATCCACGACCGTGAGGCGCATGAGGCCGTCCTGGAGACGCTCGGCCGGGTGGGTGCGCCCGACAGGACGGTGTTCCACTGCTTCTCGGGCGACGCCGAGATGGCGCGCCGCTGCGCCGACGAGGGGTACTACCTGTCGTTCGCGGGCAACGTCACGTTCAAGAACGCGCAGAACCTGCGCGACGCCCTGAAAGTGACGCCGCGGGAGCGGGTGCTGGTCGAGACCGACGCTCCCTTCCTCACCCCGACGCCGCACCGCGGACGACCCAACGCGCCCTACCTCATTCCGGTGACCGTGCGATTCCTCGCGGCCGAACTCGAGGTCGACGTCGACGAGCTGTGCGCTCAGGTCGCCCAGAATACCCTCGCCGTCTACGGCCCGTTCACGGATTGAGCGTCGATGAGCGAGGTGTGGGACCTCATCGATGAGACCGGGCGGCCGCTCGGGCGGACGCACCGCCGGGATGATCCGACCCTTCCCGAGGGGTCGTTCCACCTCGTCGTGTCGGTGTGCGTCGTCCGGCGGGACGGGCGGGTGCTGACCTCGCGCCGCGCCGCGGTCAAGGACTGGCCGCTCGCGTGGGAGTTCCCGGCCGGCAGCGCGCTGGTCGGCGAGACGAGCCGGGAGGCGGCGGTCCGCGAACTCGCCGAGGAGACGGGCGTCGTCGTCGACCCCGCGTCTCTCGAACTCGTGGGTCGCGTTCGGGAGGAGCAGGCCCTCTTCGACCTCTACGTCGCGCGCGTCATCGATCCGGAGGTGGATCCAGACCCTGCCGAGGTCGTCGAGACCGAGTGGGCGCACCTCGACGCGGTCTTCGCCCGGACCGATGCGGGCGAGATGGCCGGCCCGTGGGTGCGACGCCTGCGCGAACTCGGCGAGACGCTCCGGACGCGGATCGCGAACTGACGGTGCTCAGACCGCGGATGCCGCGGGGCCGCCGTCGCGCGCAGGAGGGGCGGCGGCGATGTGGGAGATCGGCCGCCACACCAGCGCGAGGGTGATCGCCGAACCCGCGAACGCGAACCACCAGGGCCCGGTCGGACCCCAGATCTGCGCGATCACGCCGCCGAGGAACTGGCCGATCACCAGTCCGCCGAACACCCCGACCATGTTCACCGAGGCGATCCGCCCCTGGAGCGGCATCGGCACGAGGCGCTGGCGCACGGTGGTGGAGATCGTCCCCCAGACGAAGGCGTAGAGTCCGAAGCCGAACATGAGCACGAACGCGACGGCCGGCACCGTGGTCAGCGCGAAAGCGAGATGCATGAGGACCTCGCAGGTGAGGACCACGCGCATGAGTGTGGCGAAGGGGACCTTCCTCTCCAGGAAGCCGAAGCTGAAGATCGCGATGATCCCGCCGAGGGCCGAGGCCGTCGTCAGCGCCCCGTATCCGACCGGCCCCATGCCCAGGTACTCGGTGGCGTACAGCACGAGCACCCCCCAGGGTGCTGCCCACGTGACGTTGAAGACGAGGATGATGACCACGAGCGTCCGCACCGGCGCATTGTGGCGGAGCCAGCCGAGGCCCTCCCGGATGGCGCGGATCTTCGATTCGCGCTCGGCCTCACCGGAATCGGGCACGGGGGTGCGCGCGATCCGCGAGATGAGCAGGATCGCCAGGCTGACGCAGAACACCTGCAGCAGGAACGGAAGGAACGATCCGGCGGCGAAGAGGAAGGCGCCCAGCGGCGGTCCCGCCAGCTGATTGCCGACGAGGAAGCCGGCCTGCATCCGCGCGTTCCCGATGCCGAGATCGGCCGGACGGACGAGCATCGGCAGAAGCGTGCTCCCGGCCGTGTCGGCGAACACCTCGGCGGTGCCGTAGAGGAAGGACGTCACCAGCACCAGCCACACGGTCGCCTGTCCGGTGAGGAGGAACACGACGAGCCCGAGGATCACGAGGGCGCGCAGGGCGTTGGCGAGCATCACCAGACGGCGCCGGTCGTGGTGGTCGGCCACCGCCCCCGCGAGCAGGCCGAACAGCAGCCACGGAAGGAACTGCATCATGGCGCCGGCGGCGACGAGGATCGGAGACGACGTCAGCGACGCGATGAGCAGGGGAGCGGCGGCCAGCGCGATGCCGTCGCCGAGGTTGCTCGTCCACGACGACGCCAGCAGCCACCGGAAGTCTCGCCCGAGGCGACGCGGTGCGACGAAGTCGCCGAGGGAGGGCATCCGATCATCCTACGATCGGATGCCGCGCCGAACGGCCCCGGTCAGGCGCTGCGGCCGGCCTTGACGCGCTCCTTCGCGACGAACAGCGTCTCGGTCTGCTCCAGCTCCATGCCCTTCGTCTCGGGGATCTTCAGCAGAACGTAGACGAAGGACAGCCCGGCGAAGATCGCGTACATCGCGTAGGTGAGGGGCAGGGACCAGCTCGACATCGCCGGGAAGCTCACGGTGATGAGGAAGTTGGCGATCCACTGAGCCCCGGCGGCGACGCCGAGCGCCTTGCCGCGGATGCGGCTCGGGAAGATCTCGCCGAGCAGCACCCAGACCAGCGGGCCCCACGACGCACCGAAGCCGATGACGAACAGGTTCGCCGCGACGAGGGCGATCGGACCCCAGGCGCCGGGCAGGCTCACCTCGCCGTCGACGGTCTCGGCGAAGGCGAACGACAGCGCCATGGCGCCGAGCGACACGGTCATCATCACCGATCCGGTGAGGAGGATGGGCTTGCGTCCCACGCGATCGACGAGCACGATCGCCACGATCGTCACGAGCACGTTCGTCACCGAGGTGATCACACTGATCAGCAACGAGTTCTGCTCGGTGAACCCGACCGCACGCCACAGCGTCGTGGAGTAGTAGAAGATCACGTTGATGCCGACGAACTGCTGGAACACCGACAGGATGATGCCGACCCAGACAATTCCCTGAAGCCCGAACCGGGGTCCGCGCAGCGAGACGCCCTTGGACTTCTTGTCGGCGGCGATGGCCTGCTCGAGGTCTTTCATCGTCTGGTTCAGGTCGGCCTCGGGCACCAGCCTCGCGAAGATCGCACGCGCTTCGTCGTACTTCCCCTGCGAGATGAGGAACCGCGGCGACTCGGGCATCGTGAACGCCAGCACGCCGTAGACGATCGCGGGCACGGCCTCGACCAGCAGCATCCATCGCCAGGCTTCGAGGCCCAGCCACAGCTGCGAGGAGGCGCCTCCGGCGACGCCGGCGAGCAGCGCGTTGGAGAGGAGAGCCCCGAAGATACCGAGCGTGATCGCGAGCTGCTGCAGCGAACCGAGGGTGCCACGGATCTGCCGCGGCGCGACCTCCGCGATGTAGGCGGGGGCGACCACCGAGGCGATGCCGATGCCGAGGCCGCCGATGAAGCGCCACACGGTCAGGTCGATCGCGCTGAAGGCCAACCCCGACCCGATCGCGCTGACGAAGAAGAGCACGGAGCCCATGAGCATCACCCGGAGGCGGCCCCAGCGGTCGCTGAGCACGCCGGCCAGCACCGCGCCGAGCGCGCACCCGAGAAGCGCGACCGCCACCACGAAGCCGGTGATGACCGCGGTGAGGTCGAACTGGCTCTCGATCGAGTCGACCGCGCCGTTGATCACGGACGAGTCGAAGCCGAAGAGGAAACCGCCGACCGCCGCGGCGATCGACAGAGCCACCGCGCGGCGACCGAACGGGCTGCGCATGGAGAAGGCCTGGGTGGGAATCGACGCTGAGGAGCTCACGTGGGTCACCCTAGTCCTGCGCGTTTCCGGGAGATGGGGCTTGCGCGGCGAGTCACTAGGGTGGAAGTCATGGCCGTCACCCTTCTCGGCGCGGGCGAGATCCGTGCACTGGCCGCCGAACTGGACGTCACCCCCACGAAGAAGCTGGGTCAGAACTTCGTGGTCGACGCCAACACGGTCCGCCGTATCGTCCAGGTGGCGCGGGTGGCTTCGGGCGAACACGTCGTCGAGGTCGGACCGGGGCTGGGGTCGCTGACCCTCGCCATCCTCGACGCCGGCGCGGAGGTGACCGCCGTCGAGATCGATCATCGCCTGGCCGCGCGGCTGCCGGGCACGGCCGCGGCTCATGGCGCGGCGCCAGGGTCGCTGCACGTCATCGATGCCGACGCGCTGGCCGTCACCGACCTCCCCGGCGACCCCTCCGTCCTGGTCGCCAACCTCCCGTACAACGTGTCGGTGCCCGTCCTGCTGCACTTCCTCGAGACTTTTCCGGCGCTCCAGCGCGGGGTGGTGATGGTCCAGGCCGAGGTGGGGGAGCGGCTCGCTGCGGCGCCGAGGACCAAGGCGTACGGCTCCCCGAGCGTCAAGGCCTCGTGGTACGGACCGTGGCGGTTGGCGGGGAACGTGCCGCGCCAGGTGTTCTGGCCCGTTCCGAACGTGGACAGCGTGCTCGTGGCGTTCGAGCGCCGGGACGAACCGATCGGGACGGAGGACGAGCGTCGGGCGACCTTCGCGCTCATCGACGCCGCGTTCGGCCAGCGCCGGAAGATGCTCCGTCAGGCCCTGGCAGGAGTGCTCGGCGGGAGTTCCGCCGAGGCATCCGCGGTCCTGGAGGCGGCGGGGGTCGCTCCCACCGCCCGCGGTGAGGAGCTCGTGGTGGACGACTTCCTGCGCATCGCGCACGTCGTCGGGGCCCGGCCCTCGTCCTGACGACATCGTGTGTATACGGGGTGTGCCGCCCGTGTTCACCTCACGGCACCCTACGGTTTAGATGTCCGGCTAGCATCGGACGAACCCGACCGCCAAGGGGGCGGAGAACGAAGTGGACAGACTCCTCGCCGAGTACCCCAGACCCGAACGCGTGCTCCTGCACCTCAGCGACACGCATCTCAGAGCCCATGGCTCGCGCCTGTACGACCGCATCGACGCCGAAGAACGGCTGGAGCGCGCACTGACGGCGATCACCGATTCCGGGGTGAGGCCTCACGCGCTGGTCTTCACCGGTGACCTCGCGGATCACGGTGAGCCCGAGGCCTATGACCGCGTCCGCAGCCTGGTCGAGCCGGTGGCGGAGGCGATCGGTGCGCGCGTGATCTGGGTGATGGGGAACCATGACGAGCGGGCGGCGTTCCGTGAAGGGCTGTGGGGTCGACCGGATGACTCGGGCCGGCCGGTCGACCGGGTCGACGAGATCGACGGCCTGCGCATCGTGACCCTCGACACGAGCGTCCCCGGCAGGCACCACGGCGAACTGACCGATGCGCAGCTGTCGTGGCTCCGCCGGGTGCTGGCGGTGCCGGCGCCGCTCGGCACCATCCTGGCGATGCACCACCCGCCCGTGCCGAGCGTGCTCGATCTCGCCGCGAGCGTCGAGCTTCGCGACCAGGCGAGGCTCGCCGAGGTCATCCGAGCCGGCGACGTCCGCGCCATCCTCGGCGGGCACCTGCACTACTCCACCTTCGCGACGTTCGCCGGGGTCCCCGTCTCGGTCGCCTCGGCGACGTGCTACACCCAAGACCTGACCGTGCCTGTCGGCGGAACGCGAGCGCAGGACGCGGCGCAGGCGTTCAACGTCGTCCACATCTACGACGACACCGTTGTGCACTCGGTCGTCCCGGTCGATGCCGGCCCGATCCTGGACTTCGTCGACGCGGCAGAGTCGCGACGCCGCCTGGACGACGCCGGCGTCGAGCTCCGAGGCGCCGAGGAGATCGACGCCGACGCGATCAACGGGAGTTCGCCGCCGACGTCCCCGCTGCCGGTGCTGCAGTGACCTCGTCACGCTCCCACGGGGCGCGCACCGGGAAGTAGCGCTCGAGACTGTCGCGGATCGCGCGGATGCGCACCTCCTCGGGCAGCTCGGGCACGCTGCCGTCGTTCAGGCAGAACATGTCGGTGTCGCGGCGGGCCAGAAGTCTCTCCATCCGACGCAGCGAGGCGAGCTGCGTCGTCTGGATGTACCGGACCCGGGGCTTGGTCGTCACGATCGCGCGCCCGGTCAGCAGGGCGTAGTAGTGATACAGGCTGTTGGTCACCGAGATGTCGGTGGCCGACCGGAACGGGCTGCCCGCGGTGCGGGCGTAGTCGTCGGCGAACTCGCGTTCGAGCTCGTAGGCGACGGATCGGCGCATCGGTACCGCGCAGTGCTCGAGGTCGTGGGTGATCAGGCGTCCGAAGCGCTCGCGCAACAGGGCGCGGTTGACGCGGAGGCCGTTGTCGTGGCCACTGCGTTCAGGACGTGGGTCGCCGGTGCCGATACGCACCCGGCTTTCGACGAAGGTGCTGACACCCCCCGGGGAGAAGAAGAGCTCGGGATCCACCGGCCGCCCGAAGAACATGTCGTCGTTGCTGTAGAGGAAGTGCTCGGCGAGCCCGTCGATACGGTGCAGCTGCGCCTCCACGGCGTGAGAGTTGTGCGTGGGCAGCGCGCCGGGGTCTGCGAAGAACTCCTCGCTCCTGACGATCGTGACCCGAGGGTGGTCGGCCAGCCACGCGGGAGCGGGGGAGTCGGTGGCGATGAAGATCCGCCGCACCCAGGGCGCGTGCATGAAGACGCTCCGCAGCGCATACTTCAGCTCGTCGATCTGCCGATACCGCGCGGGGGCGTCGTCGCCGTCGCCCACGACGTAGCTCTGCATGCGCGCCGCGCGGCTGCGCTGGAATTCGCTGGATGACCCGTCGACCCACGAGAAGACCATGTCGACATCGCCTGAGAACTCCGTCGCGTGCGTTTCGTACATGCCCGAGAGGGTGCGCCAGCGCCGGCCGTGACGTTCGACCGTGGTGTACGACACGTCGTCGGCGGCCATCGTCCGGCGGGTGAGGAGCGTCGGCCGCGGCGCCTCGACCAGCTCGGCGCCGGACCGCCAGAGGTCGACGCGGGTCCCCGAGGACGATCCGTACCGGAGAGTGCCGCCGGGGGTGACCCGCGGCCGGAAGACGGTGACGGTGGCAAGGCCCACCGGTTCGGCGAGGGTGTGAAGCGGCACCGCATCCTCGCCGGGGGTTCGCGCATAGAACGGTTCGTCGGCACCCAGCCGGCGGAGGGCGTCGTATGCTCGCGAGCCTTCCTCGACGTCGACGACGAGACGATCGCGACGCTCGGCGTCCCGAACCAGCAGCACGCCGATCCCGTGGGAGGCCAGTGCATCGGCGACGGCGAGAAGGTCGGCCACCGCCGCCTCGCTCACCGGGAGCGTGTCGTGGACGGTGTGCAGCATCCCGTCGACGAGACGGACGTCATCGCGGGCGAGCAGATTCGTCCAGGGATCGCTCATCGACGGAAGGGGAGCGACACGTGCCATGGGAACCTCCTCGCGAAGTCAGGTAGGGGTGCACCCCGAGTGGGGCACCGGACAACTGTAGTTCGCCTTCTGTTTCCTCGGCGTTTCACCGGATCCGGGCCGCGGGTGCGGGGACCCGCCCTCGCCGTGGGCGATAGCCTCGATGCATGACCGTGGACCCTGCCGGCCCCGCCGATCGCGTCCACGTCCGTGCTCCCGGGAAGCTCAACGTGTTCTTCGAAGTCGGAGCGGTGCAGCCCGACGGCTACCACGACGTCGCCTCCGCCTATCAGGCCGTGTCGCTCGTCGAGGATCTGTGGGCCGAACACGACGACGATTTCTCGCTGACGGTGTCGGGATCGGTGTCCGTCTCCGGTGTGCCGGTGGACGACCGCAACCTCGCCCTGCGGGCCGCCCGGCTGGTCGCCGCCGAGATCGGTCACCGCGGGGGCGTGCGGCTGCACATCGACAAGCACGTGCCCGTGGCGGGCGGCATGGGCGGGGGATCCGCGGATGCCGCGGCCGCGCTGGTCGCCTGTGACGCCCTGTGGGGCGCCGAGCTCGGGTCATCCGGACTGCACCGGCTCGCGCGCCGCCTCGGCGCCGATGTGCCTTTCGCCCTCATGGGCGGGACGGCCATCGGCACGGGCCGGGGCGACCAACTGAATCGCGCCCTCGCCAAGGGGCGGTTCGACTGGGTCGTCGTGACCTCGGAGGACGGACTGTCGACACCCGAGGTCTACGGGCACCTCGATGTGATGAGGGGGCGCTCCGACATCGCTCCGCCGCCGCGCGCTCCCGACGTCGATCCCGGCGTGCTCCAGGCGCTGCGCATCGGGGACGCCGTCGCGCTCGCCGCCCATGTGCGCAACGACCTGCAGGCGGCGGCGCTGTCGCTGCGCCCCGACCTCAGGGACGTCCTCGAGCTCGGCGAGGGGTCCGGCGCCCTGGTCGGCATCGTCTCGGGGTCGGGACCGACGCTGGCCTTCCTCGCGGCCGATCCCGAATCGGCGCTCGAGCTGCAGGTCGCGCTGAGCGTCGCGGGTCACCACGCGCTGCACGTCCACGGCCCGGTCGCCGGGGCGCGGATCGTGCCGGAGTAAGTCGCGATTCGACCCCGGTGTCGGCGGCGTCGGCTAGCGTGATCAGGGTCCGTCGCTCCGGCGGCGGATCCACGCGACCTCGAGAGGACCCCATGAAGGCAGTGCTTGACGGAACGGTGATCGCCGAGGCGTCGAAGGACGACCTCGTCTCGATCGAGGGGAACTGGTACTTCCCGCCCTCCAGCGTGGTCGACGGCGTCCTGGTGAACAGCCCCACTCCGTACACCTGTCCGTGGAAGGGCGAGTGCCAGTACTACGACGTGACCTCGGGCGAGGGAGCGTTGAAGGACCGCGCGTGGTCGTACCCGACCCCGTACCCGACCGCGATCGAGCGCGTCGGCAAGGACTTCTCCGGCTATGTCGCGTTCTGGAAGGAAGTCCAGGTCGTCGACTGAGGCGACCGGACGCACGTGCCATGATCGAATTCCGAGGCGTCACCAAGCGTTTCCCCGACGGCACGGAAGCGGTCCGATCCTTCGACCTCGTCGTGCCTGCTCACACGACCACCGTCTTCGTCGGCTCTTCGGGATGCGGCAAGACGACGCTCCTGCGCATGATCAACCGGATGGTCGATCCCAGCCACGGCACGATCCTCATCGACGGCGAAGACATCGCCGGTCGCGACCCCGTGAAACTGCGCCGCAGCATCGGGTACGTCATGCAGAACTCTGGGCTTCTGCCGCATTTCACGGTCGCCGAGAACATCGCCACCGTTCCCGTGCTCGAGGGAATGAACCGGAAGAAGGCCCGCGCGCAGGCGCTCGAGCTGATGGACACCGTCGGCCTCGACCGGGGGATGGCCGACCGCTATCCCAGCCAGCTCTCCGGTGGGCAGCAGCAGCGCGTCGGCGTCGCGCGTGGCCTCGCCGCGAACCCCAACATCCTTCTCATGGACGAGCCCTTCGGCGCTGTCGATCCGATCGTCCGGGCCGAGCTCCAGGAGGAACTGCTCCGCATCCAGCGCGACGTCGCCAAGACGATCGTGTTCGTCACCCACGACATCGACGAGGCGTTCCTGCTCGGCGATCAGGTGGTCATTCTGGAGAAGGGCGCACAGGTCGCCCAGCGCGGCACCCCCGACGAGATCATCGAGGCACCCGCCACCGATTTCGTCGCCTCCTTCATCGGAGCCGACAGGGGCAAGCGCGCGCTGCGGCTGAAGCAGACGCCGCACGGGACGGTGGTGGTCGACGGCGAGGGACGCACCCAGGGAGCTCTCATCGAGGACGGCGCTCGCACGTGACCTGGGTGCTGGACAATCTCGACCTGATCGGCGAACTCGCCCTCGTCCACATCCGACAGAGCATCATCGCTCTCGTCGTGGGGTTCATTCTCGCCGTACCGCTGGGTTGGGTGGCGTGGCGATACCGGCTTCTGCGCGGATGGGTGATCACCATCACCGGGTTGCTCTACACCATCCCATCGCTGGCTCTGCTCATCCTCCTCCCGACGATCTTCGGGTACAGCGCGATCAGCGAGCCGAATCTCATCATCGCCCTGACGATCTACGCGATCGCCATCCTCGTCCGCGCCGTGGCGGACGGTCTCGACTCGGTCGACCTTCCGGTACGTCAGTCGGCCACCGCGGTCGGCTACAGCGGATTCCGTCGCTTCTGGGCCGTGGAGTTCCCCCTCGCCGGGCCGGTCGTGCTGGCCGGGCTTCGCGTCGCTGCCGTGAGCACGGTCTCCCTCGCAACCGTGGGGATCCTCGTCGGGGTGACCAATCTCGGGTACCTCTTCACGAACGGTCTCCAGCGCCGCATCATCCCCGAGGTGCTCGCGGGTATCGTCGCAGTCGTGGTCATCGCGCTCGTCATCGACGGGCTGCTCGTCCTCGCCGGCCGCGTTCTCATGCCGTGGACCCGCCGCGCCACTGTGGGTGCTGGTGCGACCTCGCGCTCATCGCTGACCCGAGAGGCGGCAGCATGAGTCTGTTCCTCGACGCTCTCGCGTGGATCTTCTCCCCGGACCGACTGCAGGGGCCGTACGCTCTTCAGGTTCTGCTCGGCCAGCAGCTGCTGTACACCTTCGTGGCAGTCGCCATCGCCGCGGTCGTCGCCATTCCCCTCGGATGGGCCATCGGGCACACGGGTCGCGGCCGTGACATCGCCGTCGGCATCTCCGGCGCGGCGCGCGCCATCCCTTCGTTCGGTCTGCTCATCCTTCTGGTGCTCCTCCTCGGCGTTCTTCGACGACCTGAGGCAGCGGTCATCACCTTCGTCGTCCTGGCCATCCCGTCTCTGCTGGCGGGCGCCTACACGGGTCTCGAAGCGATCGACCGTCGGGTGATCGATGCCGCCCGCGCGATGGGGATGACCGAATGGCAGATCCTGTGGAAGGTAGAAGTGCCGCTGGGTCTGCCTCTGCTCATCGGTGGGCTCCGCGCCGCCACCCTGCAGGTCGTCGCGACGGTCACGATCGCCGCGTACGTCAACCTCGGCGGGCTCGGATGGCCCATCATCCAGGGCATCCCGCTCCAGAGATTCGATCAGGTCCTCGGAGGCGCGATCCTCGTGGCGATCCTCGCCCTCGTCCTGGACGCCCTGCTCGCACTCCTCCAACGTGCCGTGGTGCCGCGGGGGGTCGACCCAGGGCGGAAGGAACGTCGGAGTTCCTCCCGCGAAGCTGCGTCCGACTCGACGGATGACACGGGCCCCGACCCACGCGATGTCTCTCTCGCCTCGGCGGGATGAGCCCCCAGACCTCACCAGGAAGGAAATCACATGTTCACAGCACGACAGCAGCGCCTGACCGGCGCCGCGGCCCTTGTGGCCGCCGCGAGCCTTTTCCTCGCCGGATGCGCATCATCCAACCCGCTCGACGACGCCGGCGAGAGCCCGGCGGAGGGCGGCGATTCCAGCACGATCGTCGTCGGTTCACAGGCCTACTACTCCAACGAGATCATCGCCGAGATCTACGCGCAGGCCCTGGAGAACGCCGGATTCGAGGTGGAGCGCCAGTTCCAGATCGGCCAGCGCGACGCCTACATCCCCGCTTTGGAGAGCGGTGAGGTGAATCTCTTCCCCGAGTACAGCGGCAACCTGCTGCAGTACTTCGACGAGGAGACCACGGCTCGCACCGCGGAAGAGGTCTACGCCGCTCTGCCCGACGCGCTTCCCGAGGGGCTGACGGTGCTCGACCAGTCCACCGCCAGTGACCAGGACTCGTACACCGTGACCGCCGCGTTCGCCGACGAGTACTCGCTGACCTCGATCGCCGACCTCGCGAACGTCGACGTGCCGCTGACTCTGGGCGGGCCGCCCGAGCTCGCCGAGCGTCCCTACGGCCCCCAGGGCCTCGCCGACACCTACGGTGTCGACGTGTCCTTCTCGGCGACCGGTGACACCACGGTCGAAGACCTCGTGGCCGGCACCGTCAACGTTGCGAACGTCTTCACCGCAGACCCGCGGATCCAGACCGAAGACCTCGTCGTGCTCGACGACCCCGAGGGTCTGTTCCTCGCCTCGAACGTGGTGCCGGTCGTCAGCGCCGACATCGCCGACGAGATCGCCGACGTCATCAATCAGGTGAGCGCCGCGCTGACCCCGGAGGCGCTCGTCGCCCTCAACGTCCAGAGCACGGTCGATCAGCTCTCCAGCGACGACATCGCCACCCAGTGGCTCGAGGAGAACGGCATCTCCTGAGCTGGGCGGAGTGGGGGGGGCACTGACCGGCGTGCGCCTGTCGGTGCCCCTCACTAGCGTGGTGGGCATGGATGCTTCTGCTGCCGATGCCCATCTCGCGCGCGACGTGGATTCGATCTCTCGAGAACGCCTCCATGCTCAGGGCCTCGAGATGAGGTTGGTGACCGGCGACGCCGACCGTGAGGCTTTCATCCAGGTCGTCGCGCGCGGTTTTCTCGATCCCGAACTGACCGAGGATCAGGTGCGCGAGACGCGCGCACGCGGAGACTACCGGCGGATGACAGGGGTGTACGACCCGCAGACGCCGACGGCGTCGGCGCCCGTGGCCACGAGTGCTTCGTGGTTGTCGGAACTCACCCTCCCCGGCGGCGGTGTCCTGCCGGGCAGCGCCGTGAGCGCCGTCTCGGTCGCGCCCACCCATCGGCGCCGTGGGATCGCGCGCGCCCTGCTCGAGGCGGAGCTGCGCAGCGCCGTCGCCGGCGGCGTGCCGCTGGCGATGCTGACTGTCAGCGAAGCCACGCTCTACGGCCGTTACGGCTTCGCCCCGGCGGCTCCGGCGGCCAGCTGGGTCATCGACACCAAGCGGGCCGGATGGCGCGGACCCGGCCGATCCGGCCGCGTGGACTTCATCTCACGAGAGACCTGGCGCGAGATTGCGCCCGGCCTGCACGAGGAGGTGCGCCTGCGTTCGGCCGGTGAACTGGAGATCCCCGCCGGCCACTGGGACAGTTTCGCGGGCACGCGGCCCGACGCCAAGGACCCCGGGAAGCGGCGGGCGATCCAATGGCGTGACGATGCCGGAGCGGTGCGGGGTGCAGCGCTGTACACCGTGACCGAGAACAGCGATGACTGGACCAAGTCCCGCGTCGACCTGTCCTCGCTCATCGCCGTCACGCCCGCGGCCAACGCGGCGCTCTGGCGTTTCCTCCTCGAGCTCGACCTCATCGGCGAAGTCCGCGCCGGCGAACTCGCCGTCGACGAACCGCTGTGGTGGATGATCGCCGACCAGCGCGCCGCGACGATCACCGTTCGCGACCACCAGTACGTGCGGATCATCGACGTCCCCCGCGCGCTCGAGGCGCGGACCTACACGGGTTCCGGCGATGTCGTGCTCGACGTCGAGGACTCCCTGGGCCTGTCCACCGGTCGCTGGTATCTGCGAGTGGTCGACGGCATCGGAACCGTCGAAGACGTCGGCGATTCCGCCTCGGCCGCCCCGGTCATGCGCCTCGGGATCGAGGAGCTGTCGGCGATCTACCTCGGTGGCGTGTCGGTGACGACCCTGGCCGCCGCCGGTCGGCTCACCGTCGACGACGCCGATCTCGTGGCGCCGCTCTTCCTGACACCACGCGCGCCACGCCTGAGCTTCTGGTACTGAGGGTCTGGTCTGCGAGCCCGACCGCGGGGCCATAGCCTGGAAGGGATATGGCGCATCTTCTCGGGGCTGAAGCCCTGCACCTGGAATTTCCCACGAAGGTCGTCTTCGACGGCATCTCCCTCGGCATCGACGAGGGGGACCGCATCGGCGTCGTGGGTCGAAACGGCGACGGCAAATCGACCCTGCTGGCCATGCTCGCCGGACGGCTCGAGCCCGATTCGGGCCGCGTGACCGTCAGGCGGGGTGTGCGCGTCGGCGTCCTCGACCAGTCCGACACCCTGGATGACGCCCACACCGTCCGCTTCGCCGTGGTCGGCGACCGCCCCGATCACGAGTGGGCAGGCGATCCGCGTGTGCGCGATGTGATCGCCGGCCTCCTCGAAGGACTGGACTGGGAGGGTCCGGTCACCGGCCTCTCCGGCGGACAGCGCCGCCGCGTCGCCCTGGCCGCCCTTCTGGTCGGCGACTGGGATGTGCTCTTCCTCGACGAACCGACCAACCACCTCGACGTCGAGGCGATCGCATGGCTCGCCGACCACATCCGCCGCCGGTGGCCGGCGAACCAGGGCGGGCTCCTGGTCGTCACCCACGACCGCTGGTTCCTCGACGAGGTCTGCACCATGACATGGGAGGTGCACGACCGCATCGTCGAACCGTTCGAGGGCGGGTACGCCGCCTACATCCTGCAGCGCGTCGAGCGCGACCGGCAGGCTGCGGCGATCGAGGCGCGACGCCAGAACCTCGCTCGCAAGGAGCTGGCGTGGCTGCGTCGCGGGGCGCCGGCCCGAACGTCCAAGCCCAAGTTCCGCATCGACGCCGCCAACGCCCTGATCGAAGACGTGCCCGAGCTGCGCGATCCGGTCGCGCTGCAGGCTCTGGCGATCACCCGACTCGGCAAGGACGTCGTCGATCTGCTCGACGTCTCGGTCGTCTACGACGACGGCGCGACCCGCACCGAGGTCTTCCACGACGTCGAATGGCGCATCGCGCCGGGGGAGCGCACCGGCATCCTGGGGGTCAACGGCGCGGGCAAGTCCACGCTGCTCTCGCTCATCTCCGGCGAGCTGGAGCCCACGTCCGGGCGGGTCAAGCGGGGGAAGACCGTGCGGGTGGCCATCCTCAGCCAGCGCATGGACGAGCTCGATCCCCACCTGGATGATCCCGTCCGCGTGGTCATCTCGGGCCTGCGGACGACCTACACCCTCGGCGCCGGGTCGAAGGCCCAGGAGCTCTCACCCGGGCAGCTGCTGGAGCGGATGGGATTCTCCAGCGCTCAGCTGTCCACTCCGGTCCGAGACCTCTCGGGCGGTCAGAAACGGCGCCTGCAGCTGCTGCTCATCCTGCTGTCCCAGCCCAATGTGCTGATCCTCGACGAGCCGACCAATGATCTCGACACCGACATGCTGGCCGCGCTCGAAGATCTGCTGGACTCCTGGCCCGGCACACTCATCGTCGTCTCGCACGATCGATACTTCATGGAGCGGGTGACCGACCAGCAGTACGCGCTGCTGGGGGGTCGGCTCCGGCATCTGCCGGCAGGCGTCGATGAGTATCTGCGGCTGCGCGCTGCGGGGCGGATCTCTCCAGCGGCGACGCCGGCTTCCTCCGAGCCGACGGCGTCGCCGACCACCGCGACGCTCACCGGAGCCGAGCTTCGCGCGGCGCAGAAGGAGGCCGCCGCGCTCGAACGGCGGATCGAGAAGCTCGAGAAGGAAGTGTCGCGCGCGAAGATCGCCCTGGCCGACCACGACCAGTCCGACTATGCGGGTCTGTCCGCGGAGATGAGTCGCATCGGCGCCCTCGAGGCCGAGCGCGACACCACGGAAGAGCGCTGGTTCGCCCTCATCGAGCAGATCGGCTGACGCTCACGCATCGAAACCCAGGCTGAGTTTTCTCAGCAGTCCGGCGAGGCGATCCCGATCTCCTCGCGACAGCGCGCCGAGAAGGAGCGCTTCGGCATCGACCAGGCGCGTGATCGCGGCGTCGACGCGGGTGCGTCCCTCCTCGGTGAGCGTCACCAGGATGCTCCTCCCGTCGCCGGGGTCGGCTTCCCGGCGTACGAGTCGTCGGCCCACGAGGCGGTCGATGCGATTGGTCATCGTGCCGCTGGAGACGAGAGTCTGCTGCAGCAGCTGCTTGGGGCTCAGCTGGAACGGCTCGCCGGCCCGTCGCAATGCCGACAGGACGTCCCACTCCCACGGCTCCAGCTCGCTGCGGCGGAACGCTTCACGCCGGGCGCGATCAAGATGCCGCGACAACCTGTCCACCCGGGAGAGCACCTCCAGGGGTGAGAAATCGAGGTCGGGACGCTGCGCGTCCCACGCCTCGACGATGCGGTCGACTTCGTCCGACTCTCGGGGCATGCATCCACTCTGGCAGACTTGTCGGGCGCCCTCTGCGGGCGCGGTCCGCCGTGGTGTAATGGCAGCACGACAGCCTTTGGAGCTGTGAGGTCTAGGTTCGAGTCCTGGCGGCGGAGCATGACCGATACGACCCCCTCCTCCTCTTCCCTCTCGGTGATCGTCCTGGCCGCCGGGCAGGGCACACGGATGAAGTCCTCCACGCCGAAGGTGCTCCACCGCATCGGCGGCCGCTCGCTGCTCGGTCACGTCCTGCAGACCGCGGCAGGACTCGGCCCCCGGAGCACGGCCGTCGTCGTGCGTCACGAACGCGATCTCGTCGCGTCCGAGGCGGTCGAGGTGTCCCCCGGAGCGGTGATCGTCGATCAGGACGAGGTTCCGGGCACGGGGCGTGCCGTCGAGCTCGGGCTGGAAGCGCTCGGCGAGGCCGACGACGACGTCCTGGTCCTCAGCGGCGACGTCCCGCTTCTCGACGCCCAGATGCTCGCCGCGCTCCTCGACACCCACCGTCAGCGCCGGGCCGCGGCGACCCTCCTGACGGCCGTGCTCGAGGACGCCTCGGGCTATGGACGGGTCATCCGCTCGGGCGACGACACCGTCGCGCGGATCGTGGAGCAGAAGGATGCCGCTCCCGACGAACTCGCGGTCACCGAGATCAACGCGGGGGTCTACGTCTTCCAGGTGTCTTCGCTCCGACGCGAGCTGGCACGGGTGGGCACCGCGAACGCCCAGGGTGAGAAGTACCTCACCGACGTCATCGGTCTGCTGCGCGAGGCGGGGCTGCCCGTCGCGGCGGTCACCGCGCCCGACGCCGCCGCCGCCCTCGGGGTGAACGATCGCATCCAGCTGTCGGAGGCGGCACGCACGCTGAACGCCCGCACCGTCCGTTATTGGCAGCGCGAAGGCGTGACCGTGATGGATCCGGCCACGACCTGGATCGATGTCACCGCGACCCTTTCGCCCGATGTCACTCTGCTGCCGGGCACGCACGTCCTGCGGGCGACCGTCATCGGCGAGGGAGCCGTCGTCGGCCCTGACACCACCCTCGTCGACTGCGAGGTGGGCGAGAGGGCGACGGTCACCCGCACCGACGCGACGCTCGCCGTGATCGGCGCCGATGCGACGGTGGGACCGTTCGCGTACCTCCGCCCCAACGCCCGGCTGGGGGCCGGTGGGAAGATCGGCACCTTCGTCGAGGTGAAGAATTCCGAGATCGGCGCGCGAAGCAAGGTGCCGCACCTGTCGTACATCGGCGACACCACGATCGGCACCGGGGTCAACCTCGGCGCCGGCGCGATCACGGCCAACTACGACGACCTGGCCAAGCACCGCACCGAGATCGGCGACGAGGTCCACAGCGGCTCGCACAACGTCTTCGTCGCGCCCGTTAGGATCGGAGACGGCGCGAAGACCGGAGCCGGCGCCGTCATCCGCAAAGATGTCCCCGCCGGTGCTCTGGCCCTGAGTGTTGCCCCTCAGCGCAACGTCGAGGGGTGGGTCGAGAAGAACAGGCCCGGGACGGCCGCGGCCGAGGTCGCAGCGCGAGCCCGGACGTCACAGAAAGCGGACGATGGCTCGCAAAACGAAGACAGTTGATCTCGACCGCGACAACGACATCGCCCCCGGTATCGTCGCCAAGACCAAGAAGCGGCTCGTCGTCGCAGCCGGTCGCTCGCACCAGACCCTCGCCACCGAGGTCGCAGCGGGCCTGGGCACGCAGCTCGTGCCCACCGAGTACCGCACCTTCGCCTCCGGGGAGATCCTGACGCGATTCGAGGTGTCGATCCGCGGATGCGACTTCTTCCTCGTTCAGAGCTTCGGTCCGCCGGTCAACGAGTGGCTGATGGAGACTCTCATCATGCTCGACGCGGCGAAGAGGGCCTCGGCGAAGCGCATCACCGTGGTCGCGCCGTACTACCCGTACAGCCGGCAGGACAAGAAGGGCCGCGGGCGCGAGCCGATCAGTGCGCGCCTCGTCGCCGACCTGCTCCGCACCGCGGGTGCCGATCGCGTAATGAGCGTCGACCTCCACGCCGCGCAGATCCAGGGCTTCTTCGACGGTCCGGTGGATCACCTCTTCGCCAAGCCCGTGCTGCTGGAGTATTTCCGCGACACCCTCAGCGCCGCCGACCGCGCCAAGCTGACCGTCGTCTCGCCCGACACCGGCCGCGTCCGCGTCGCCGACACCTGGTCGGACAGCCTCGGCGCGCCGCTGGCCATCATCCACAAGCGTCGCGATCCGAACGTGGCGAACCAGGTCACGGTCAACGAGATCGTCGGCGAGGTGAAGGGACGCGTCTGCCTCCTCGTCGATGACATGATCGACACCGGCGGCACGATCGTCAAGGCCGCCGAAGCGCTCAAAGCGAGCGGCGCGGAACGTGTCATCGTCGCCGCGACCCACGCGATCTTCAGCGACCCGGCCGCCCAGCGTCTGCGCAGCGAGTCGATCGACGAGGTCGTCGTCACCGACACCGTGCCGGTGCCGGACGAGAAGCGCTTCCCGGGCCTGACGATCCTCCCGATCGCGCCGCTGCTGGCCCGCGCGATCCGCGAGGTCTTCGAGGACGGCTCGGTCACGAGCATGTTCGACGGCGCTGCGTGAGCTGACTCTTTGCTGCGCCTGCGGCCGCTCAGAGCCACTCCATAGGGTGAGCGGGGCAGGATGACGGTATCCGACCCTTCCCCTGGAGGAACAATGATCCGTCTCGACCTCGCCCCTCGTCCCGTCCGCGTCGGCGCCGCCGGTGCCGGTGTCGTCGGAGCGCTTCTCCTGGCCGGATGCTCCGCCGGAGCGGCCGACGCCGGAACCCAGGATGCCGGGTCGAACAGCGACGCGGGCGCCACGTCGACCGACGGGCCGTACGCCGACGGCACCTACACCGCCGAGGGCACGTACAACACTCCCGAGTCCGTCGAGCAGATCACGGTGACCCTCACGCTGCAGGACGAGGTCGTCACCGACGTCAAAGTGACCGGAGACCCGCAGCGGCCGGAGTCGGAGCAGTACCAGTCGCAGTTCATCGGCGGGATCGCCGACGAGGTCGTGGGCCAGAACATCGACGACCTCTCCGTCGATCGCGTCGCGGGCTCATCGCTGACCAGCGGCGGCTTCAACGCGGCGGTCGAGGAGATCAAGGCCGAAGCGGCCGCGTGAGATGTCTTCGCCCAGCGCACCGGGCGCGACGACCGAGATCTGGCGGTTCGAGGCGATCGGCACCCGGTGGGAGGTCGGAACCGCCCACGCGCTGACCGCGGCTGACCGCGCGGCCGTGGCCGTCGCGATCGAGTCCTTCGATCGTGCCTGGTCGAGGTTCCGCGACGACTCCGTCGTGACCGTGCTCGCCGACCGCGGGGGAGCGGTGCCCGCTCCCACGGACACCGACCTGCTGCTCTCCCGTCTGACCGAGATCGCCGACGCGACCGGCGACGCGGTCAACCCCCTCGTCGGCGGGGTCCTCTCCCGCCGCGGCTACGACGCCCAGCTGACGCTGAACGATCGCGGCGCCGAACCCGCACCCGCCTGGCGCGACGTCCTGTCATGGACCTCCGACGCGCTGAGCCTCTCCCGCCCCGCGACGATCGATGTGGGCGCTCTCGGCAAGGGGCGGCTGGTCGACATCGTCCACGGCGTCCTCACCGAGCGGGTGGCGGGGCCCCTCGTCGTCGATGCGTCGGGAGATCTGCGGGTGAGCGGCGCCGATCTGCGCGTCGCCCTCGAGCACCCTTACGACAGCACCCGGGCGATCGGGGTCGTGACCGTATCGGGCGGAGCGGTCTGCGCGTCGGCGGTGAACCGGCGGCGCTGGGGCCAGGGCCTCCATCACGTGCTGGACGCGCGCACCGGTCAGCCGGTGCGCACGATCGCCGCGACGTGGACTTTCGCACCCGATGCCCTGACGGCGGATGCGATCGCCACCGCGCTGTTCTTCGACGGCGGCTCGGAGATCGCTCATCGGTGGGGCGTGGAGTGGGTGCGGATGACCACCGACGGCCGCGTCGAATGGTCGCCCGGCAACCCGGCCGATCTGTTCCGCCGGGCCGACACGGTGGCATCGTGAATGGGTTAACCGTGGGCGTCCGCGCCGCCGCCGCTCGGGTCTTCGCGGTTCTCGGACGCTTCTCGATGTACCGCGTCATGCTGCTGGCGCTTGCGGCACTGACGGCGGTCTCGCTCGTGTTGTCTCTCTTCGGTGCGCTGGCGCAGAGACCGCTGGAGATCCTCGCCACCGGTGTCGTCCTGGTCGTCGCCTGCGGCCTGGTCGATCTCGCCGCTCAGCGCCTTCTGCGCCTGCCGTGGCGGTGGGAGTCCTCGCTCATCACCGCGGGCATCCTGCTCTTCGTCCTCCGCCCGTCGCTGGATCCCCTGCTGCTCCTCGGCGCCGCGCTCGCCGGCGCGATCGCCGCCCTCTCGAAGTACGTCCTGGCGTGGCGGGGCCGGCATGTTCTCAACCCCGCCGCCACCGGCGCATCGGCGCTCACCCTGCTCGCCGTCTGGGTTCCGGCGCTGGGCGCCTCGGCCTGGTGGGTCGGCAGCCCCGTGCTGGCCGCACCGGTCGTCATCCTCGGGATCATCGTGCTGTGGCGGGCGGAGAAGCTGCGCGTCGCGGCGCTCTTCCTCGTCGTGGCCGTCGGCGTGGCCCTCGTGCGCGTCTTCTCGCAGTTCGCCGCGCTGGGCGTGCCCGTGGCGCTCGGCGACATCCTTCCCCAGGTGCTGTTCTCCTCACCGTTCCTGTTCCTCGGCGCGTTCATGCTCTCCGAGCCCCTCACCCTCCCGCCGAGGCGGTGGCAGCAACTGCTCGTCGCGCTCGTGGTCGGGGTCCTCGCGGGATGGCCGATCGTCATCGGGTCGTTCAGCCTCGGCCAGGAGCGCGCCCTCCTCATCGGCAACCTGCTCGGCTTCCTCCTCGCCGTCCGTGCCGCCAACCGGCTCCGGCTGCACAGACGCGGGCATCTCAGCCCCACGGTGCGCGAGCTCACCTTCTCGGTCTCCGGCCCGCTGTCCTTCGCGCCGGGTCAGTACCTCGAACTCGACGTGCCGCATCGGCGCGCCGACACACGGGGGACCCGCCGCGAGTTCAGCATCGCCTCCGCCCCGGAAGACCTTCCGGAGCTGAAGATCGCCTACCGTGAGCCCGCTACGGGCGCTCCGTCCAGCTTCAAGCGCGCCCTCGCCGAGATCCCGACCGGAACCGACCTCGCGGTCACGGGAGTGTGGGGAGACTTCGTGCTTCCCCGAAGCACGGCGGCGCCGGTGCTCCTGGTCGCCGCCGGCATCGGGATCACGCCCTTCGTCTCCCAGTTGCGCCATCATCGCCTGGCGGGTGAGGACCGCGACATCGTGCTGGTCTACGTCGCCTCGGATGCCGCCGAGCTCGCCTACCGCGACGAGATCGCCGCCTCGGGGGTGCCGGTGATCGTGTTCACACGCGGCGCCCCCGCCGACCTCCCGCCGCAGTGGCGATGGGCGCGCGGCGTGCGTCTGGATGCCGACGGACTGCTGGGCGTGGTTCCCGACATCTCCGCCCGCCACGCGTTCGTCTCCGGCCCCGCGGGGCTCATCGCCGAGCTCGCCCCGGCGCTGCGCCGGGCCCGGTCGCTGACGACCGACGCCTTCAGCGGGTACTGAGCTCGGCGGCGTCCCGACCGTCGACCCGCGTCCGGACCGGATCCTCGGGCCTTGCCGGAAGGCGCATCTCGAAGGTCGTGTCGCCGGGGGAGCTCGTGACGGCAAGGGTCCCGCCATGCGCCACGACGATGGCGCGGGCGATCGACAGACCCAGGCCGGTTCCGCCGGTGTTGCGCGCTCGTGACCTGTCGGCGCGGGAGAAGCGCTCGAAGAGCTCGTCGGCGATCGCCGGGTCGATTCCGGGACCGTCGTCGTGCACCCTCACGACGGCGTCCGCGTCGTCGCGCTCGATCGAGACCCGCACGGTGGTGCCCGCCGGAGTATGGATCCGCGCGTTGCCGAGGAGGTTCGCCATCACCTGGTGGAGGCGCCGCGCGTCGCCTGCCACGACGACGGGCTCTTCGCCCATATCGGCGACCCAGTGATGCTCGGGTCCCGCCGCCTGTGCGTCCCCGAGGGCTTCGACGGCCAGCTGCGACAGATCGACCGCGCCGTAGACCAGTTCCTGACCTTCGTCCAGACGTGCGAGCAGGAGAAGGTCCTCCACGAGCGAGGTCATCCGAAGCGATTGGCTCTGGATGCGCTCCAGCGAGGCCTCGGCGGTGTCGACGGCGCCGTCGTCGTGACCACGTCCGAGTGCGCGCAGCGAGAGCTCGGAGTATCCACGGATCGACGCCAGCGGGGTGCGCAGCTCGTGGCTGGCGTCGGCGACGAAGGATCGCATCCGTTCCTCGTTGCGCTGCCGAGCGGTGAGCGATGTCGACACGTGATCGAGAAGCGTGTTCAACGCCTGCCCGACCTGTCCGATCTCGGTGCGCGGGTCCGCCTCCGCATCGGGGACGCGGTCGCGGATCGAGACCTCGCCCTGGTCGAGGGGAAGTGCGGCGACCCGGCGGGCGGTCTCGGCGACGGAGCGGAGGGGCGCGAGGCCCGCCCGTACGGTCCACGCGGTCGCCACCGCCAGGAGCAGCAGGCCGCCGAGGGTGAGAAGCGCGATCGTCAGGAGCATCTCGCCGATGGTGGTCGACACGGCGGTGCGCGAGATCCCGACGACGACGATCGCGGGGGAGGCGGGGACGTTCGCGAGTCGGTAGGTGCCCACACCGTCCAGCGCCGTCACCGCGGGCCCGGCGGTGTCGAGCCGGTCGACCAGCTCGGTGATCTGGGCGTCGCTGAGCTCGACCACCCGGCCCCGGTCATCGGTGGCGGCCGCGGTCGTCTCGCCCGTGACGGGGTCGCCGACGACGAGAAGGAAGCCCGGCTGCGGGGCCTGTTCCCCCAGGATGTCGGCAGCCGTGGCGCCGCTGCCGATCAGCGGCCTGATCCAGGTCGCCGCGCGGTTCGCGGTCGCCTCGACCTGGCTGTCCAGACTCCGCTCCAGCACGGATCCGAGGATGGCGGAGGTGGCGACGCCGACGAGGATCAGGATGAGCGACACGATGGCGGCGATCGTGACGATCAGCCGTCGCTGAAGGGTCCAGGGGTGCCGGGCTCGCCTCACTGGGGCGCCTTGATCATATATCCGACACCGCGGACGGTGTGGATCAGGGGTTCGTGGCCCTGGTCGATCTTCTTCCGGAGATAGGAGATGTACAGCTCGACGACGCTGGAGCGCCCGCCGAAGTCGTAGTTCCACACGCGGTCGAGGATCTGGGCCTTGGAGACGACGCGGCGCTGATTGCGCATGAGGAAGCGCAGGAGCTCGAACTCCGTGGCCGTCAGCTCGATCTCGATTCCGGCGCGCTCGACCTCATGGCTGTCTTCGTTCAGCGAGAGGTCGCCGACCCGGAGGATCGGCTCGGCCTCGGCGGTCTGCGCGGTCCCGGCGCGGCGCATGAGGCCCCGCAGACGCGCGACGACCTCTTCGAGGCTGAACGGTTTCGTGACGTAGTCGTCGCCACCCGCCGTGAGTCCCGCGACGCGGTCCGACACGGCGTCCTTCGCGGTGAGGAAGAGCACGGGCACATCGTCGCCGGAGGCGCGAAGGCGCTGCAGCACCGACATCCCGTCGAGGTCGGGCATCATGACGTCAAGCACCATGGCATCGGGGCGGAAGTCGCGCACCGCCTGCAGGGCCTCGAAACCCGAGGACGCCGTCTTCACCTCCCAGCCCTCCATCCGCAGGGCCATCGACAGCAGATCGGTGAGCATCTGTTCGTCGTCGACGACGAGGAGGCGGAGAGCCTGCCCGTCGGGGCGGCGGAGGGCGGAGGGCGCGAGGGTCGTCATGATCCTCAGTGTGCCGGGTCTCCTATGGATTTCCTATGGCATCCGCTATGCGCCGGCTGAGAGCGGCGTCACCCTGCCTGCCGGGCATGGGCAGCGATGCGATCGAACAGTGCATCGTGGTCCCGATCGACCTGCTGACGATCGGGGTGCGCGTCGTAGAAGGCCACGATCTGCCGCGCGCCCTCATCGAAGGTGATCGTGGTGCGGAACTCCGGCACGAGAGCGGTGACCTTGGCGTTGTCGAAGATCATCGAGTGCGCCTTGTCGCCGATCAGGCCCGGACCGAGGTCGGGGGCGAAGGAGGCGATCGTCTCGGATGCCACGTGGACGAGGTCGGGTGAGGCGACACCGGCCGCCTCGGCCAGCCATCCGTAGATCCGATTCCAGCTCGGGGCGTGATCTCCTGTGACGGTGAACGCCTCGCCCACGGCGTCGCTGTGCCCCGCCAGTCCCACGATCGCGACGGCGACGTCGTCGCTGTGCGTGATCGTCCACAGGCTGGTCCCGTCGCCGTGCACGACCACCGGTCGTCCGGCCCGCATCCGGGCGATGTCGGTCCATCCCCCCATCGTCGGAAGGAGCTGCTCGTCGTAGGTGTGCGACGGACGCACGATGGTGATCGGGAAGCCGCGTTCGCGATACGCCGCCACGAGCAGGTCTTCGCAGGCGATCTTGTCGCGCGAGTACTGCCAGAACGGATTGCGCAGCGGCGTGGACTCGGTCACCGGCAGCCGCATCGGCGGCTTCTGGTAGGCCGAGGCCGAGCTGACGAATACGTACTGGCCGACACGTCCCTCGAACAGTTCCAGATCGGCCTGGACGTGCTCGGGCGTGAACGCCAGGAACTGCAGGACGACGTCGAACTGCTCCGACCCGATCGCCGCCCGAACCGCCTCGGGGTCGCGCAGGTCGGCCGCGAGCGTTCGCACCTGAGGAGGAAGCGCACGTCGACCCGTCCCTCGATTGACCACGGTGACCTCGTCACCGCGTGCCACCGCCCGGCGCACGCAGGACGCGCTGATGGTGCCGGTACCGCCGAGGAAGAGGATGCGTCGCGTCATCCTCCGACCCTAGATCGTCGAGGGATGCTGAGGCGATCAGTGCGTGTCTTCGGCCGCCACCTCGGAGCGGTCACCCGACCAGAGTGTGTGGAAGGTGCCGTCCTGGTCGATGCGGCGGTAGGTGTGGGCGCCGAAGAAGTCGCGCTGACCCTGGATGAGCGCCGCCGGGAGCCGGGGGGCACGCAAGCCGTCGTAGTACGCCAGGGACGACGAGAACGCCGGCGCGGGGATCCCCGCCGTCGCCGCCGTCGCGACGATGTGCCGCCACGAATCCTGGGCGCGGCCCAGCGCCTCGACGAAGTAGGGGGCGGAGAGCAGCACCGGAAGGTCTGCGGTCTCGGCGTATGCGTCGGCGATGCGGTTGAGGAACTGCGCGCGGATGATGCACCCGCCGCGCCAGATGCGCGACACCGCGCCCAGGTCGATCTGCCAGCCGTACTGCGCGGCGCCGGCACGGATGGCGTCGAAGCCCTGCGAGTACGCGACGATCTTCGACGCGTACAGCGCCAGCCGCACCTGCTCGATGAAGGCGTCCGGATCGGTGACGGAGGATCCCACCGCGTCCTCTGCGGGACCGGGGAGTCCGGCGGCCGCCTGCCGCTGCTCGGGGTGCGACGACAACGACCGGGCGAAGACCGCCTCGGCGATGCCCGACACGGGAACGCCGAGATCAAGGGCGGTCTGCACCGTCCATGCGCCGGTGCCCTTCGCGCCGGCCTGGTCGAGGATCACATCCACCAGGGGACGCGCCGTCGTGGCGTCGTTCTGCGTGAGCACCTCGGCGGTGATCTCGATGAGGTAGGACTCCAGCTCACCGCGATTCCACTCGGCGAACACGTCGGCGATCTCGGCGGGGGACTTCCCGGTGCCCCGCCGGATGAGGTCGTACGCCTCGGCGATCAGCTGCATGTCGGCGTACTCGATGCCGTTGTGGATCATCTTCACGAAATGGCCGGCGCCGTCGTGGCCCACGTGCGTGACGCACGGTTCCCCCTCGGCCACGGCCGCGATCGAGCGCAGGATCGGACCCAGCGTCACCCACGACTCATCGGAGCCGCCGGGCATGAGCGACGGACCGAGCAGAGCTCCCTCTTCGCCGCCGGACACACCCATGCCGACGAAGTTGATGCCGGTCTCGCGGACGGCCTTCTCGCGGCGGATGGTGTCGCTGAACAGCGCGTTGCCGCCGTCGACGATGATGTCGCCCGGCTCGAAGACGCGCACGAGCTCGTCGATCACGGCGTCGGTGCCGCGGCCGGCCTTGACCATGATGATCGCCGTGCGGGGAGTGGAGAGAGCGGCGGCGAACTCCTCGTACGAGAACGTCGCGACGAATTCCGCCTCGGGGTGGGCGTCGATCAGATGATTGGTCTTCTCGCGGCTGCGGTTGAACACCGCCACCGTGTTGCCGTCCCGGCTGGCGAGGTTGCGAGCAAGGTTGGAGCCCATGACCGCCAGGCCGACCACCCCAATGTTGGCTGTCGCCGCGGTGTCCGGGGGAGCCGCGACACCTGCCTCGGCCCGGGGGCGGGGCACATCCTGCGGGGCGGGGGCACCCTCGTGTTCCTCGGTCGACCCGGGCTGGTCGTCGCGGTCGGTGGAGATCTTCGTCGAGTGGGAAGGATCGGTCACCGCTTCAGGTTATCGGGTCCGCTCCCGCCGTCCTGACCTGGAGAAGCGAGGGTCAGTCCTTGCGATACGCCGTGCGCGCCATGGAGAAGACCGCCAGTACCAAACCCACGGCGCCGACCGCCGTGATCGCCCCGACGACCCAGACGAGCACGTGCGAGAGAAAGCCGTATTCCATGGTGTCCTCCGTCGGGATGGCCGTGCCTCCCATGCTATCGCCCGTCGCTGGTAGACTCTCCCACTGGACTTCGGCGAGGGATCCCGGCTGCGCGAGCGGCGGAGCGGATCCGTGATCGACGGGGGTGTGCAGGCTCGTTTTCCTCACGCGCTCGCGTTCGAGTCGACCCAGACCCAGACCCAGGCCCCCGAGGCCGAGATGACAGGCGAGAGCCTGCGAGGAGAACATCATGCCCACCGAGACCGACACCACCGTCGCAGCCGAGCGCCGCGAGAACTTCGGCAAGGGCTTCGCCCGCCGCCTCCGCGCCGCCGGCAAGATCCCCGCCGTACTCTACGGTCACGGCACCGACCCCGTGCACCTCGCCCTCCCGGGCCACCAGACCGCACTGCTGATCCGCCGCGCCAACGCCGTCCTCGACCTCAAGGTCGACGGCGTGTCGCAGCTCGCCCTCGTCAAGGACGTGCAGAAGGACCCGGTGCACCAGATCATCGAGCACATCGACCTGCTCGTGGTCAAGAAGGGCGAGAAGGTCCAGGTCGACGTCCCCGTCGTCATCACCGGTGAGCCCTTCGCCGGCACCATGGCGAATCTCGACTCGGCCACCGTGTCGCTCGAGGTCGAGGCCACCCACATCCCCGAGACCATCGAGGTCGATGTCGAGGGTCTCGAGGACGGCACCCACATCACCGCGGCCGACCTGACCCTGCCGCGCGGGGCGACGCTGCTGACCGACGCTGATGTGCTCGTCGTGGCGATCGCCGTGCCGGTGTCCACCCTGATCGCCGAAGAGGAGATCGCCGAGGCCGACGCCGAGGTCGCCGCCGAGCAGTCCGAGGAGTCGGAGCAGGGCGAAGGCGAGGCATCGGGCGACGAGGCCTCCGACAGCGAGTAATCACCGGCCATGCCGGACACGTGGCTCGTGGTGGGGCTCGGCAACCCGGGGCCCCGCTACGAACGCACACGTCACAACGTCGGCCAGCTCGTCCTCGACGAGCTGGCCGACCGGCGTGACGCCTCTTTCCGCGCCCATCGCACTCATGCCCGCGTCGCGGAGACCTGGCTGCGTCCGGGCGGGCCGAAGCTCATCCTCGCCAAGCCCACCTCGTTCATGAACGTCTCGGGTGGCCCGGTCTCGCAGCTGGCTCGCTTCTACCGGACCGAGCCGGAGCGCATCGTGGTCGTCCACGACGAGCTCGACATCCCGTTCGACACCGTGCGGTTGAAGACCGGCGGCGGACATGGCGGGCACAACGGCGTGCGCGACGTCGCCGCGGCGCTCGGATCCGCCGACTTCGCGCGGGTGCGGGTGGGTATCGGCCGTCCACCGGGACGGCAGGATGCGGCGGACTGGGTTCTTCAGCCCTTCCCCGCCGGGGATCGCGACGCCCTCACGATGCTTGTCTCCGATGCCGCCGATGCGGTCGAAGACGTCATCGAACACGGGCTGGTCGCGGCCCAGCAGCGCTTCCACGCCCCCCGCGCCTGACGCGCCGACGTCAGCCCGACGCGGCCGCCGTGAGTCCGGCCACGATCAGCGCCTGGAGCGTCAACCCGAAGATGATCGGGCCGAGCGCCGCCACGACGACGGCAGCGATGCCCCAGCCGCGCCCGGCACGTCGGGCGATGGCCATGATGCCCTGCACGATCGCCCAGATTCCGAGGACGGTGCCGGCCCAGAAACCGATCTCGGCGAGCAGGACCCAGTCGCGCACGGGGCTCAACAGCGACCAGTCGAAGTTCGTGCCGAGGGTGCCGGCCATGAGGCGCTCCCCGGTTCCGGCGCCGACGAAATAGCCGCCGATGGCGCCCGCCACGGGGGCGAGGACCGCCGCGCCCAGCGACAGGAGGAAGGCCGTCAGCCCGAGAGCGGCGCCTCGCACGGGTGTCGGCGGGGAGGGAGCCCACCCCGATCCTTCTGCGAAACCCGTCGGTGGAAGGTATCCCGTGGGCGGTGCGTAGCCGGGTGGCATCGGTGTACCGGGCGCGGAGGGTGTGCTCACGCTGACATCCTAGGAGCCGATGTCGGCGGGCGACCGTAGACTTCTCCGGTGACAATTCCCGGGATCGTGCGCGCCCTCGAGCAGGCTGACTCCTTCCGGGAGGCGGTGGCCGCCGGCGTGACCGACGCCGAGTACTCGGTGGTCGAAGGAGTCGACGCGCCGCTGCTCGCCGCTCTCCTCGAGCGACGTCGCGCAGCGGGCAAGCCCGCTGTGCTGCTGGCGATCGCACCCACCGGTCGTCGGGCCGAGACCTTGGGGCCCGCCCTCCAGGCGCTTCTCCCCGATGCCGAGGTGCGTCACTTCCCCGCGTGGGAGACGCTGCCGCACGAGCGGCTGAGCCCGACGCCCGAGATCGTGGGGCGACGCCTCGATGTCATCGGCCGCCTCGCCCGGCTGCGTGCGGACGACACGCTCGTCGTCACGGCTTCCGTACGCGGAGCGGTGCAGCCGCTGGCCGCAGGACTGGACCAGGCGACCCCGATCGAACTCGCGGTCGGCGAGCGCGGCCACGACCTCGGCCAGGTGGCGGCGATGCTGGTCGAGCGCGCCTATCACCGCGTCGACATGGTCTCGCGGCGCGGCGAATTCGCCCTGCGCGGCGGCATCCTCGATGTCTTCCCCCCGACAGCCGAGCACCCCTATCGCGTGGAGTTCTTCGGCGACGAGGTCGACCAGATCCGTGCGTTCTCCGTCGCTGATCAGCGCTCCCTGCCGGGCGAGGTCAGGGCAGTGAGCCTGCTGGCCAGTCGCGAGCTGCTCCTCACCGAGGCCGTCCGCGACCGCGCACGTCAGCTGAAGGACGAGTTCCCGGGTCTGCGCGGCATGCTCGAGAAGATGGCCGAAGGCATCCCCGTCGAGGGGATGGAATCACTGATGCCTGCCGTGGTCGATCAGCTGGTCACCCTCGTGGACTATTTCCCGCGCGGCACCGCGATCGGTCTGGTGGACCCCGAGCGCGCCGTGACACGCGCCACCACTCTCAGCGACACCAACCGCGAGTTCCTCGATGCCGCGTGGAATGCGGCGACCTCCGGAGCCGAGTCGCCCATCGACCTCGGTGCCGGAGACTTCGTCCCGCTCCCGCGGCTGCGCGAGGTCGCCGCCGAGCGCGGGGGCGTGTGGTGGAGTCTGAGCTCCTTCGATTCCGGAGCTGCCGACGCCTCGGCCGAGGGGCTGCTGGAGCCGGGTGAGACCTCCGTGACCCGCGTCGCCGCGGCATCCGTCCCCTCCTTCCAGGGCAACGTCGACGGTGCGGTCAGCCACGTCGCCGACAGGCTCCGCGCCGGGTGGCGGGTCGTCGTCATGGCCTCCGGCGGCGGGCTCGTCGAGCGCGCCAGGGATGTGCTGGCCGAGAGGGGCCTGGCCGCCCGGCGCGTGGAGACCATCGACGATGCACCCGAGCCGGGGGTCGCCCAGGTGGTCGCCTGTTCGCTCGAGCGCGGGTTCGAGATCGCCGAGGCGCAGCTCTCGGTGATCACCGAGTCGGAGTTCTACGGCCGCACCATCGGCGGGGATTCGCGGGTGGTCAAGAAGCTCGCGTCGCGCCGACGCAACGTCGTCGACCCGCTCCAACTGAAGGCCGGCGACTACGTCGTCCACGCCACCCATGGCATCGGCCGCTTCGTCGAGCTCACCCAGCGAGAGGTGTCCAGCGGCGGCCGCAACGCCGTCAAGAGCGTTCGGGAGTACCTCGTGCTCGAGTACGCGCCCTCCAAGCGCGGCTACCCCGGTGACAAGCTCTTCGTTCCCACCGATCAGCTCGACCTGCTGTCGAAGTACGTCGGCGGGGAGGCGCCCACCCTGTCGAAGATGGGCGGCAGCGACTGGGCGCAGGCCAAAGGGCGGGCGCGCAAGGCCGTGCGCGACATCGCCGTGGAGCTGGTCAAGCTCTATTCCGCGCGGATGGCGGCGCGAGGTCATGCCTTCGGGCCCGACACGCCCTGGCAGCGCGAGCTCGAGGAAGCCTTCCCGTTCGCTGAGACGCCGGACCAGCTGCAGACGATCGACGAGATCAAGGCCGACATGGAAAAGCCCATCCCCATGGACAGGCTGCTGTCGGGCGATGTGGGCTTCGGCAAGACCGAGGTGGCGGTGCGGGCGGCCTTCAAAGCGATTCAGGACGGCAAGCAGGTCGCGATGCTGGTGCCGACCACGCTCCTGGTCAAACAGCACCTCGAGACCTTCACCGAGCGCTTCGCCGGATTCCCGGTAAAGGTGCGTGCGCTGTCGCGGTTCCAGACCGACAAGCAGGCGAAGGAGATCGTGGCGGGCCTGGCCGACGGAACCATCGACATGGTCATCGGCACCCACCGCATCCTCACCGAGCGGGTGATCTTCAAAGACCTCGGCCTCATGATCATCGATGAGGAGCAGCGGTTCGGCGTCGAGCACAAGGACGCGCTGAAGAGGCTGAAGACCAATGTCGACATCCTCGCGATGAGCGCCACCCCGATCCCGCGCACGCTCGAGATGGCCGTGACCGGCATCCGCGAGATGTCGACCCTCGCGACACCGCCGGAGGACCGGCATCCGATCCTGACCTACGTCGGAGCCCGCAACGACAAGCAGATCACCGCGGCGATCCGGCGCGAGCTCCTCCGGGAGGGCCAGGTGTTCTACGTGCACAACCGGGTGTCATCGATCCAGCGGGTGGCCGCCCACATCGCCGAGCTCGTTCCCGAGGCCCGCGTGGCGGTCGCGCACGGGCAGATGGGGGAGCATCAGCTCGAGCAGGTCGTCGACGACTTCTGGGAGCGCAGGGCGGATGTGCTGGTGTGCACGACCATCATCGAGACCGGGCTCGACATCGCCAACGCCAACACGATCATCATCGACCGCGCCGACAAGTACGGGTTGTCGCAGCTGCATCAGCTCCGCGGGCGGGTGGGCCGAGCCCGTGAGCGCGCCTACGCCTATTTCCTCTACGACGAGATCAAGCCGCTGTCCGAAACCGCTGCCGACCGCCTCGAGACCATCGCCGTCAACAACGACCTCGGCAGCGGCATGCAGGTGGCGTTGAAGGACCTCGAGCTGCGCGGGGCGGGGAACCTCCTCGGTGCCGAACAGGCCGGTCACATCGCCGGCGTCGGCTTCGATCTCTACCTGCGAATGATCGGCGAGGCGGTGGCGACCTTCCGCGGCGAGGACACCGAGGGTCCCACCGAGCTGCGGCTCGAACTGCCTGTGCAGGCGCGCCTTCCCGAGGACTACATCGACAGCGAGCGGCTGCGGCTGGAGGCCTATCAGAAGCTCTCCGCAGCTGCCGCGCCGACCGCCGTCTCGCGCGAGGCCGATGGGCGCGATCCGATCGACGCGGTCATCGACGAACTTCGCGACCGCTACGGCGAGCCGCCCGCCGAGGTCGACGGCCTCGTCGCCGTCGCGCGCCTACGACGCCGGGCCGCGCGCGCGGGCCTCACCGACGTCGTGGCGATGGGACCGAACCTGCGCATCGCGCCGGCGAATCTGCCGGACTCGATGCGCGTGCGGTTGCAGCGCCTGCACCCCAAGGCGAAGCTCCTCGCCGGCGGGGAAGCACTGGTGGTGCCCCTCCCGCGCGCCGGGGACGGCCCGCTGGGCGATGCCGAGCTGCTGGCGTGGGTCGACCAGCTGCTCACGCAGCTGTGGCCCGAGCCGGTCGCGGAATCCGCTGCTGCCGCGGATCAGCCGGTGTTCTGAAGGCCCGCGGCGACGCCGCTGACAGACAGCAGCAGGAGGCGCTGCTGTTCGGGATCGGCGGGGGAGCCGGCCGCGGCGTCCTCGCGGAGCGAGCGCAGCGCCCGCAGCTGGAGCAGCGACAGAGCATCGACATAGGGGCTGCGCATCTTCACCGCGCGCTGGAGCACCGGCTTGTTGCCCAGGAGCTCCGCGCCCCCGGTCACCTTGACGACCCAGGCGCGGGTGAGCTCCATCTCGCTCATCACCAGGTCGGCGAGATCGTCGCGGTCGCCGAGGTCGAGGTAGCGTCGCGCGATGCGCGCGTCGGCCTTGGCCAGGCTCATCGCGACGTTGTCGATGAGGGTTCGGAAGAGCGGCCACTCCTGATACGCGCTTCTGAGAACCTCCTCGTCGCCGACGGCCTGCAGGGCCGTGCCGAGTCCGAACCAGCCCGCCAGGTTGATGCGCGCCTGCGTCCACGCGAACACCCACGGGATGGCGCGGAGGTCGGCGAGCGACTCCACGGACAGGCCGCGTCGGGCCGGGCGCGACCCGAGCGCGAGCAGTCCGATCTCCTCCATCGGGGTGACCTGCGCGAACCACGGGGCGAACCCGGGGGCCTTGACCAGCTCGAAGAAGCGGGCGCGGGAGGCCTCGTCCATGCGCGCGGCGACATCGGCGAACCGATCTGCGGCGGTGCGGTTGCGCGTCTCGATGGAGGGGGAGGAGGCCAGCAGCATCGCTGCGACCACCTGGTCGATGTGACGCATCGCGATGGCCGGGTCGCCGTAGCGAGCGAAGATGACCTCGCCCTGCTCGGTGAGCTTGAACCGTCCGTCCACCGACCCCGGAGGCTGCGCGAGGATGGCGGAGTTCGCCGGCCCGCCGCCGCGTCCGAGGGCGCCGCCACGGCCGTGGAAGAGCGTCAGTTCGATGCCGTTCTCCTGGGCCCACGACGCGATCTGCGCCTGCGCCTGGTAGAGGGCGAGGGTCGCAGCGACGGGTCCGACGTCCTTGGACGAGTCGGAGTAGCCGAGCATGACCTCCATGCGCCTGCCCGTCGCCTCCAATCGCGCCTGGAACTCAGGATGCAGGACGATCTCGGCGAGGATCCGGGGGGCGGCTTGCAGGTCGGCGAAGGTCTCGAAAAGCGGAATGACGTCGAGGACGGGAACGCGACCGTCCGGCCCCGCGGCATGACGGGCGAGTCGATGGACGGCGGCGAGGTCGTCGGCGGACTGGGTGAACGACACGATGTAGCGTCCCGCGGCGCGTGGGCCGTAGCGATCCTGCAGGAAGAGCACCGCCCGGAAGACATCGAGCACCTCCTCGGCGCGTTCCGATCGCGGCCCACCGGCGTCGAGCTCGGCCAGCACGGCGGCGTGCACCGCGGAGTGCTGGCGCACCTCCAGTTCGCTGAGGTGGAAGCCGTAGGTCTGCACCTGCCAGATCAGCTGCTGCAGATGCCCGTAGGCCTGCCGTGGCGCCTGCGCGGCGAGGAGGGAGTCCTGCACCACGCGGAGGTGGCGGTGCAGCTCTTCGGGATCGCTGTAGGCGAGGTCGGCGTTGCGAAGCCGCGTGGCCTCGATCTTGAGGGCGATCATCAGCAGGATCTGTCGATGCGGTTCCTGGGGCGACCGGGCCGCGATCTCGGCGGCGGCATCCTCGTCCTCGGTGCGCAGCCGCTGCCACAGCGCGACGGCCTCGGGGCTCGGGGGAGTGGTCGCGGCGTCGAGGGTGAGGGTGCGGCCGATGCGGTCCGCCGACCGCTCGAGCCCGCGCAGCACGTGCTCGCTGGCGATGGCGGCCGCTTTGCGCGTCACCGACGCGGTGACGAAGGGATTCCCGTCCCGGTCGCCGCCGACCCAGGATCCGATGCGCACGAAGGGTCGCACCAGCGGCGCGGCGCTGCCGGCGCGTTCGGCCTGGAGCGCGTCGTCGACGCGGCGGTACACGTGGGGGATCGCGGTGTAGAGGGTCTCGTCGAAGACGGCCATGACCGCGCGGACCTCATCAGTGGGCGTGGGCTTCTCATGACGAAGCGGCGCGGTCCGCCAGAGGGTGTCGATCTCCTCCAGCATCCGCCGACGAGCCCGCCGCTGCGCGCTCCCGCCCTCGGGTGCGCTCTCGTGCTCGGTGAGGAGGGCGGCGAGCCGGCGGATGCTGGTCGACACCGCGCGTCGGCGCGCCTCGGTGGGGTGCGCGGTGAACACGGGGTGGAAGCGCAGCGACTGCAGACGGCTCGTCGCGGCATCCTCGCCCACTTCGTCGGCCAGCCGGCGGAACGCGGCCGGGATCGAGTCGCTGTCGGCGTCGGGGGTGCGGTCGCGGTCGCGCAGGACCCGCACGCGCTGGTGCTCCTCGACGAGGTTGGCCAGATGGAAGTAGCAGGTGAACGCTCGGGCGACTTCGTCCGCACGGGTCACCGAGAACGAATCGGCGATCTGGGCGGCGCGCGCGAAGGCTTCGTCGGTCTCATCGGTGTACGCCTGGATCGTGGCGATCCGCAGGCGTTCGACGTCGTCGAACAGTCCGGGCGATCCGCTCTCGCGCAGGACCTGGCCGAGGAGGGCGCCCAGCAGACGGACGTTGGCCCGCATCGTCTCGGGGATGCCCTGCCCCGCCTCATAACGACCGACGAGGTCGATGGCCTCGGTCTGGGTGAGTTCGCGCATCCTCCCACGGTATCGCCGCTGTGTGACGGGAATGTCACAGCAGACCCCGGTAGAATCGGAAGCGGTGTGCCGGGAAGCCTGGTCGGCGTACGCCTCAGCGTGCCCGCCAGACACCGACGAAAGGACCGCCTGTGTCCCTGCTGCGCTCTGCCCGCTTTCCCGCCATCGTGCTCCTCGCCGCCGCTGCGGCGGCGCTCATCGTGGCCAACTCCCCGCTCGGCCCCGCCGCCCAAGCGCTGAAGGAGACCTACCTCGGCATCCCCGGCGTGTTCGAGATGTCGGTGGGCCACTGGATCCAGGACGGCCTGTTGGCGGTCTTCTTCTTCGTCGTCGCCGTCGAGCTGCAGTACGAACTCACCAGCGGCGAGTTGAATTCGGCGAAGAAGGCGCTTCAGCCCGCGATCGCCGCCGCGGGCGGTGTCATCATCCCGGTCGCGATCTTCCTTCTCATCGCCGGACGCTCGGATGCCGCCCAGGGGTGGCCGATCCCCACCGCGACCGACATCGCCTTCGCCCTGGGAGTGCTCGCCGTCTTCGGCAAGGGCCTGCCCTCCGGCATCCGGATCTTCCTTCTCGCCCTGGCGATCCTCGATGACATCGTGGGCATCATCTTCATCGCGGTGCTCTTCACCACCGATGTCAACGTCGGCTTCCTCGCCGTCTCCGCCCTGCTGGTGATCGCGTTCGGCTTCCTCAGCCGGCGCCTCGACACCCGCGGCCGGGTCCCGGTCGCGATCGCCCTCATCGTGATCGGTCTGACCACCTGGGTGCTGGTCTACCTCTCGGGCGTCCATGCGACGATCGCCGGCGTGGCGCTCGGCATCGCGATGGCTCAGCAGCCGGCGCTTCGCACGCGCCACGCCCTCGAGCCGTGGGTGAACGGACTCGTCCTGCCGCTGTTCGCCTTCTCGGCCGCACTCGTCGTCATCCCCGCCGTCTCGCCGACCGAGCTCTCGCCGGCCTTCTGGGGCATCCTCGTCGCTCTTCCCGTCGGCAAGATCATCGGCATCTCGGTCTTCAGCTGGATCTCGATGAGGCTGCTGAACCGTGGCGCCACCCCGCCGCTGTCGTTCCTCGACCTCATGGCGGCCGGGGCGCTGGGCGGGATCGGTTTCACCGTGTCGCTGCTGCTGTCCGAACTCGCCTTCGCGGACAGCCCGCTCGTGCGCGACGAGGCGACGCTGGGTGTCCTGGCGGGGTCGGCCGTCTCGATCATCCTCGCGGCGATCCTGGTCGCCCAGCGCGCCCGCCACTATCGTCGGGTCTCTCCCGAGACCGCCGACGAGGAGCTCCCCGAGCCGGCTCGGACGCCGGGAGACATCGCCTGACGCGTAAGGGGTGAGCATGAGCGAGGAAGACGGACTGCGCCGCGCGGCGGAGGTGATGCACGCGGTGCGTGAGCGATGCGCCTGGTCGCGTCAAATCACCCACGACGACCTCGTGCCCTATCTCGTCGAGGAGTCGGCCGAGCTCATCGACGCCGTCGAAGCGGGGTCGCGTGCCGAGCTGCGCGAAGAGCTCGGAGACCTTCTCTGGCAGGTGCTCTTCCACGCCGAGATCGCGTCGGAGGATCAGAACGACCCGTTCGACATCGACGACGTCGCCGCCGCACTCGCCGAGAAGATGGAACGCCGCCACCCGCACGTCTTCGCAGACGCCGTCGCCGAGACGCCGGCGGAGGTGCTCGTGCACTGGAATGCCGCGAAGGCCGCGGAGAAGAGCACGCGGACGAGCGTGCTGGACGGGGTGTCGGAGCGGATGCCGGCGCTCGCCCTCGCGCAGAAGATGCTCGGGAAGGCCGCGCGGGTTCCGGGTCTGACTCCTCCGGCGGTCGGTCCGAGCTCCGCCCCGGTCCCCTCGACCGAGGCGGAGCTCGGCGATGCCCTCCTCGCGCTGGCGGCGCGTGCCCGGGAGCAGGGGTGGGACGCCGATCGGGCGCTCCGCAGCGCCCTGAGGAACCTGGGCGATGGGATCCGCGCCGCCGAGGACGCCGCGCGCGCCGCGTCGTAGGAGACGACCTGGAAGGATGGTCCGGTGCCCACCGTCACCCCGCCGCGCGGCATGCGCGATTTCCTCCCCGCAGACAAGGCCCGACGCGAGCGCGTGCTCCGCACCATCCGCGATCGCTACCGGGTGCACGGATTCGACGAGATCGAAACCCCGGTGATGGAGGATTACGACCGCCTCCACGCCGGAATCGGCGGTGACAACGAGAAGCTCGCCTACAACGTCCTCAAGCGCGGGCTCGACGCCGACGCCATCCGCGCGGCCGCCGAGGACCCTGCATCCCTCACCGATCTGGGTCTGCGCTACGACCTCACCGTGCCTCTGGCGCGCTTCTACGCCAGTCACCGCGCCGAACTGCCGAGCGTCTTCCGAGCCGTGCAGATCGCTCCGGTCTGGCGTGCCGAGCGTCCGCAGAAGGGCCGCTACCGGCAGTTCCTGCAGTGCGACATCGACATCATCGGCGACGCCACCTCGCGTGCCGAGTCGGAGCTGGTGACCGCGACCCTCGACACCCTCGATGCGCTGGGACTGGCGGGCGGTGAGGTCCGCATCAACGACCGTCGGCTGCTGGATGCGATGCTCGAGGCCTTCGGATTCCCCGCCGACGCGCGCGCCGGGGTGCTGATCACCCTCGACAAGCTCGACAAGATCGGCCCCGAGGGTGTCACGGACGAACTGCGCGCGCGTGGGGCCGATGAGGCCGCGGTGACCGCGGTGGCAGCTCACCTCGCCCGTCTGGCCGCGTCCGACGGCGGCTCCGACCATGCCCTCACCGCGTCGGGGATCCGAGCGGCCTTGCCCGACGGGATGCCCGACGAGGTCGTGGCCCACCTCGTGGGCATCGGCGAGGCCGTGGCGGCCGCGCGCGGGGTGAGCGCGGGCAGTGGCGACGTTCCGCTGCGGTTCGATCCGTTCCTGGTCAGGGGAATGGGGTACTACACGGGCACGATCTTCGAGCTGGCCCACCCCGCCGTGTCGTACTCGTTGGGCGGCGGGGGCCGCTACGACGGGATGATCGGGCGATTCCTCGGCCAGGAGGTCCCCGCGGTCGGCTTCTCGCTCGGATTCGAGCGGCTCGTCGACCTCGTCCCCGCCGGAGACGAGACCATGGCCGACGCGGTCGTGCTCGTGCACGATCGCGAGGCGTCGGTCGGAGATCTGCTGACAGTGAAGTCCGCACTCGTCGAGCGCGGCGCGCGCGTGCGTCTCGAGCAGCGGACGAAGAACCTCAAGGCCCTCCTCGAACGTGCCCACGCCGATGGATTCACCGCTTTCGCCGCGGTGGCCGCCGGCGATCGCGACGCCGGAAAGCTCGAGATCAAGCCTCTGGGATGATCACCCGGTGCGACCGACGCGAAGGCGCACGACGCGGGAGATCAGACCGATCGCCAGGACGGCCGCGCCGCCGACGACGCTCTGCCAGGGAAGGCTCAGGGCGAGGATGACGCACCCCGCGACCCCCATCAGCTGCAGCCAGCGCGGGTAGCGGCGCGCGGCCCCGGTCTGGCGGCGGGCGGCCAGGTTCGCCACGAGGTAGTAGGTCAAGACGCCGAACGAGGAGAAGCCGATCGCGCCGCGCAGATCTCCGGTCGAGACCAGCAGCACCACGGCGAGCACGATCAGCAGCTCGGCCCGGTGCGGCACGTGCCACCGGGGATGCACGGCCGAGAGGAAAGACGGCAGGTCCCGCTCCCGCGCCATGGCGAGGGTCGTCCGCCCCACCCCGGCGATGAGGGCGAGAAGAGCACCGAGCGCGGCGGCCGCGGCGCCGATCCGCACGACCGGATCCACCCAGGTCCAGCCTGCGGTCGCGGCCGCCGCCGCGACGGGATCGGATGCCGCGGCGGTCGCCTCGGGGCCGAGCGCGGCCAGGACCGCGACGGCGACGACGGCGTAGATGACCACGACGATCAGGAAGGCCAGGGAGATCGCGCGCGGGATGACGCGTGCGGGGTCGCGGACCTCTTCGCCCATGGTGGCGATGCGGGCGTACCCGGCGAAGGCGAAGAACAGCAGGCCCGCCGACTGCAGGATCCCGTACGGTCCGCCGACGAAGAGCTCCTGCGCCGTGATCGGGGCGGAGGCCGAAGCTCCCGCGGCTCCCGCGGTGGCGGCGATCACCGCGACCGCGAGGCAGAGCAGGACGACGGCCACGATGATGCGGGTCAGCTGCGCCGTCCGGGTGATGCCGAACCAGTTCACCGCGCCGAGCGCGACCACCGCGGCGACGGCGAGGGGCCGCTCCCAGCCGTCGGGGGCGACGTAGGCGGCGAAGGTGAGGGCCATCGCCGCGCAGCTGGCCGTCTTGCCGATGACGAAGCCCCATCCGGCGAGGAACCCCCACCAGTCGTTCAGCTCCTCACGTCCGTAGACGTATGCGCCGCCGGAGGTCGGGTACGCCGCAGCGAGCTGGGCGGACGAGGTCGCATTGGCGTACGCCACGACGCCGGCCAGGACGAGCCCGATGAGAAGGCCCGCGCCCGCTGCCTGGGCTGCGGGCGAGAAGGCGGAGAAGACACCCGCCCCGAGCATCGCGCCGAGCCCGATGAACACCGCGTCGCCGAGCCCCAGCCGTCGGGCGAGAGAGGGGGAGGACACGTCCCGAACCCTACTAAGCCCGGGGCGTCACCCGCTCGTCGCTCTTCGTTCACCAGGCGCCCGTGCAATGACCTCATGACGCCCTCGCGAAGACCCGCTCGCCGCGCCGACGCCGTCACGCCCCTCACCGTCGGCGGGATCGCCGTCCTCCTCGCGGTGACGGTGGGCCTGGCGGCGCCCCCCGCGCTGCGGCGGCAGGCCGCCATCGCGAGGCATCGGATCGGCAAGCCCTTCGGCGAGGAGGCGCGGAACGCCGATCGGGTGTGGCGGCGCCGCATGCACGGCGACCCGATCGATCTGGTCGTCCTCGGCGACTCCATCGCCGCAGGGCTCGGTGCCGAGCGACCGAAGGACACTCTGGGCGCGCGGGTGGCCAGAGGCCTGGGTGCGGCGGTGATGCGCCCGGTGCGACTCCGATCCGTCGCGGTGGTCGGTTCGGAGTCATCCGCTCTTCCCGCCCAGATCGCACGCCTGCCGTCGGATCTGAGCCCCGACCTGGCGATCATCATCGTCGGCGGCAACGACGTCACCCACCGCGTCCCGACCGAGGTCTCCCTCGGCCATCTCGTCGACGCCGTGCGCGCCCTGAGGGCGCGTGGCGCACGCGTGGTGGTGGGGACCTGTCCCGACCTCGGGGCGCTGCGCCCTGTGCCCCAGCCGCTGCGCACGCTCGTCTCGCGCCTGTCGCGTCGGCTCGCCGCGGAGCAGGCCCGCGCCGCGCGTCGGGAGGGTGCGCGCCCGGTCTCGCTGCATGCCGCGGTCGGCCGCCTGTTCGCCCGGGAACCCGAGACGATGTTCAGCGCGGACAGGTTCCACCCGAGCGCGCTCGGCTACCGGCGCACCGCCGAGGCGCTCGTGCCCGCGCTGGTGGCGGAATGGCGGGCTCGTCCTTGACGCGCGGGCCTCGGCGCTTGTTGGCTGGGGGAATGACCCTGCCCACCCCCGACGCGTGGACCCGCGTCGACCGCTATCTCAGCGAAGCCCTCGTCGGCGAAGACACCGCCCTTCGCGAGGCGGTGGTCGACCAGCGAGCCGCGGGACTCCCCGCGATCGAGGTGGCGCCGCTCACCGGGAAGTTCCTCCATCTCATGGTCCGCGTGGCCGGGGCCCGGCGGGTGCTGGAGATCGGCACGCTCGGCGGCTACTCGGCGATCTGGATGGCCCGGGCCCTGCCGGAGGGCGGCTCGGTCACGACCGTCGAGGCCGAGCCCCGCAATGCGGCGGTGGCGCGCGGCAACCTCGCTCGCGCCGGTGTCTCGGACCGGGTGCGCATCGTGGAGGGACGCGGTTCCGACGTCCTGCCGACGCTGGTCGGCGACGGCCCCTTCGACCTGGTCTTCATCGACGCCGACAAAGAGTCCAACACCGTCTACCTCGACTGGGCGGCACGGCTCGGGCGCCCCGGCACCGTCGTGATCGTCGACAACGTCGTGCGCTCGGGGGAGGTGGCGAACCCCGCCAGTGAGAGCCCGCAGGTGCACGGTGTGCGCCGCGGCTTGGAGATGCTCGCCCGCGACCCGCGCTTCGACGCCACCGCCCTGCAGACCCTCGACGCCAAGGGATGGGACGGCTTGGCGCTCGCCGTCGTGGTGTGAACCCGGGTCACTAGACTCGGGGGCGGACCGACGACGCTCCACCGTTCCATCGGGCGCAGGACGCCCTCCACGAGCAAGGAGACACCCCGTGGCATCAATCGAGGCTGTAGGCGCGCGCGAGATCCTGGATTCGCGCGGCAACCCGACCGTCGAGGTGGAGGTGCTGCTCGATGACGGCATCGTGCAGCGCGCGGCCGTGCCCTCCGGCGCGTCCACCGGAGCGTTCGAGGCGTACGAGCTGCGCGACGGCGACAAGAGCCGCTACGGGGGCAAGGGCGTGCTGAAGGCCGTCGCCGCCGTCATCGACGAGCTCGGCCCGGCGATCGAGGGCGTCGACGCGAGCGAGCAGCGCATCATCGACGAGATCCTCATCGAGACCGATGGCACCGAGAACAAGTCCCGCACGGGAGCCAACGCCATCCTCGGCGTCAGCCTTGCGGTGGCCAAGGCCGCCGCCGACAGCGCCGATCTGCCGCTGTTCCGCTACCTGGGCGGCCCCAACGCCCACCTGCTGCCCGTGCCGCTGTTCAACGTCATCAACGGTGGCGAGCACGCCGACAACGGCATCGACTTCCAGGAGTTCTTCCTCGCGCCCATCGGCGCAGACACGTACGCCGAATCGCTGCGCTGGGGCACGGAGGTCTATCACGTGCTGAAGGGCGAGCTCAAGAGCGCCGGCTTCGCCACCGGTCTCGGCGACGAGGGGGGCTTCGCACCTGATCTGCCGAGCAACCGCGAGGGCCTGGACTTCCTCATCCGCGCCATCGAGAAGGCCGGCTTCACCCCCGGTGCCGACATCGCCGTGGGCCTGGACGTGGCAGCGACCGAGTTCTTCTCGGACGGCGTCTACACCGTCGAGGGCAAGGCGTGGAGCGTCGACGAGCTGATCTCGTACTTCACCGACCTCGTGGCCAACTACCCGATCGTCACCATCGAGGACGCTCTGGCCGAGGACGACTGGGACGGCTGGAAGAGCCTCACCGACGCGATCGGTTCGAAGGTGCAGCTGGTCGGCGACGACCTGTTCGTCACCAACCCCGCCCGCCTCGCCGACGGCATCTCGCGCGGCGTCGCGAACGCGCTCCTGGTGAAGGTCAACCAGATCGGCACCCTGTCCGAGACGCTCGACGCCATCGCCTTGGCCACCCGGTCGGGCTACGCGTCGATGCTCTCGCACCGCTCGGGCGAGACCGAGGACACCACCATCGCCGACCTGGCGGTGGCCGTGAACGCCGGTCAGATCAAGACCGGCGCGCCCGCTCGCAGCGAGCGCGTCGCGAAATACAATCAGCTTCTGCGCATCGAGGAGGAGCTGGGCGACGCCGCGGAGTTCGCCGGCCGCTCCGCCTTCCCCCGCTACCGGGGCTGACGCGCGACCGATCGTCGACGAAGGGGGAGCCGTGAGTGCACGTTCGGCTCCCCCTTCGGCGTCCCCGGCGACCAGACGCCGGCGGACGGGGCGCCGACGCGCAGACGGCCGCGTCGACGTGCGCGGCTGGCTCGGCGGCATCCGGCTCTCGGGGTTCATGGTGATCATGCTGGGCCTGGTGGTGCTCGCCGCCTTCGTCCTCGTGCCGACGATGGGGACGTACCTCGATCAGCGCCGGCAGATCGCCGCTCTGGAGCAGTCGGTGGAGCTCACGCGAGAGCAGATCGAAGAACTCGAGTCCGAGCGCGAGCGCTGGAGCGATCCCGCCTACATCACGACCGAGGCCCGCGAGCGCCTGTACTACGTGCGCCCCGGCGAGGTGGTCTACCTGGTCGACAACGATCTGCCGCCCGAAGATGTCCCGCAGGAGCAGGGTGCGGTCAGCGACGAGGTCGAGCGCACCCGAACCGACTGGATGTCGCAGCTCCTGCGCTCGGTCACCGAGGCCGGCCTCGCGACCACCGTCACCGACCCCGGGTAGCCTGTCGGGGTGACGAGGCCACCCTTTCCGCCCGTGGGCGACACCGACCTGGCGGTGCTCCAGCGTCAGCTGGGACGCCCGGCGCGCGGTGTGCTGGGCATCGCCGCGCGATGTGTCTGCGGCAACCCCACCGTCGTCGCCACCGCACCGAGGCTCCCCGACGGGACCCCCTTCCCCACGTTCTACTACCTCACGCATCCCGCCGCGACCGCCGCCATGTCTGCGCTGGAGGCCGGCCAGGTCATGCCCGAGCTGCTCGCTCAGCTGCAGGCCGACCCCGAAGGCCCCGAGGCCTACCGGCGTGCGCACGAGCAGTACCTCGCCGATCGCGCGCAGTTCGGCGAGGTCGCCGAGATCGCCGGGATCTCGGCCGGTGGCATGCCCACGAGGGTGAAGTGCCTGCACGCGCTGGCGGCACACGCGCTGGCAGCCGGACCCGGTGTGAATCCGGTGGGCGATGCCGCACTGGCTCTCGCGACCTGGTCGCCGGAGGTGTGCGCGTGTCCGCGGGAGGAGAGCGGATGATCCGCCGCGGCCGCGCAGGGATGATCGGTGTGCTCGTCGCCGGGCTGGTCGGGGGACTGGTGACCCCCGCCGCCGCGGCCGCGCCCACGCCCGACGCCGCCGCTGATCCCGTGCGGGCCGCGGAGTACTGGCTCGATGACTACGGCATCCGCGACGCGTGGCGCACGACTCGTGGTGAGGGATCCCGCATCGCCATCATCGATACCGGCATCGGACGCGGACCGGTCGAGTTCGCCGGAGCGGTCGTCGGCGGCACGGATGTGTCCGACATCGGCGCGCCCGACGGCCGGCTGCCGGTCGGCGCGGTCGACGGCAATCACGGCAGCTGGGTCGCCTCGCTCGCCGCTGCGCGCGGGACGGGCCCGGACACGGGCATGATCGGCGTCGCACCCGGGGCTGAACTGCTGTCGGTGTCGATCGGGGTCGGGAACTCCTCTCCCGTGCCGTTCGTCGATCAGATCGCCGAAGCCGTCCGCTGGTCGGTTGACAACGGCGCAGACGTCATCAATCTCTCCCTCACTACGAACACTCCCGACTGGGACCGCAGTTGGGATGAGGCATTCCTCTACGCCTTCGACAACGACGTGGTGGTGGTCGTGGCCGCCGGGAACCGCGGCACCGGTACGACGCGCGTGGGAGCCCCGGCGACGATCCCGGGGGTTCTCGCCGTCGGGGGCGTCGATCCCGACGGCCGTGCCAGCGTCGAGGCCTCCACGCAGGGGATCACCATCGGCGTCGCCGCCCCCAGTGAGAACCTCCTCGGCATCTCCGCCGACGGCCGAGTGGTGTCGTGGAACGGCACCAGTGGAGCGGCGCCCATCGTGGCAGGGGTCGCAGCACTGGTGCGCTCGGCATATCCCGAGCTCGACGCGGCCAACGTGATCAACCGCATCATCTCCACCGCGCGACCGGTTCCGGGGGTGTCCGTCCCCGATCCTCTCTACGGGTTCGGCCTCGTCGACGCCGCCGCGGCGCTGAGCGCGACGGTGCCCGATGTGGCGCAGAATCCGCTCGGCGACCTCCGCGAGTGGGTGCGTCTCTACCGTCGAGCCGAGAGCGCTCCGGAGCCGCAGCCCACCCCGAGCACCGTGGAGGTGCCGCCGCTGCCTCCGGCCGACGCCGCGGGCCCTCCGGGATCGCCGTTCCTGCCGACGGCGCAGACCCTGCTGTACGGCACCCTGCCGCTCGGGGCGCTGACCGTCGGGGCTATACTGGTGGCGCTCGGCGTCACCGCTGCTGTCCGACGCGTCCGATTGGCGTCCCGCGCGCCGAGCCGTTGATCTAGGGGAGTACTCCACATCGTGACCCACACCGCGCACAGGATCCTCATTGTCGGTGGCGGATACGCAGGCTTCTACACGGCGTGGAAGCTGGAAAAGCGTCTGCGCCGCGGCGAGGCCGAGGTGACGATCGTCGATCCGCTGGCCTACATGACGTATCAGCCGTTCCTGCCCGAGGTGGCCGCCGGTTCGATCGAGGCTCGGCACTCGGTGGTCCCCCTGCGACGACACCTGAAGCGCACCCGGATCGTCGCGGCGAAGGTCACCGCAATCGATCACGCCCACAAGACGGCGACGATCACGCCGATCGCCGGGGAGCCGTACCAGCAGGAGTACGACCAGATCGTCGTCACCGCCGGCGCGGTCTCGCGCACCTTCCCCATCCCGGGCATCGCCGATCACGCGATCGGGCTGAAGACGATCGAGGAGGCCGTCGCGATCCGCGACCGCCTGCTGACCAACTTCGACAAGGCGGCGGCGCTCCCGCCCGGTCCCGAGCGCGAGCGACTGCTCACCGTCGTCGTGGTCGGCGGCGGCTTTGCCGGAATCGAGGTCTTCGCCGAACTGCGGTCCTTCGCCTCGTCGCTCGTGGCGAAGTACCCCGAACTCACCTTCGACGAGACGCACTTCCACCTCATCGAGGCGATGGGGCGCATCATGCCCGAGGTCTCGTTGAAGACCAGCGAGTGGGTTCTGAAGGACCTGGCCAAGCGGGGCGCGTTCGTCCACCTCGACACCCAGGTCACGAGCGCCGTCGACGGCGACGTCGAGCTGTCCACCGGAGAGGTCATCCCTGCCGACCTCATCGTCTGGACGGCCGGTGTCATGGCCAACCCGACGGTCGTCCGCGGGGGCGATCTCCCGGTCGAGGAGCGTGGACGCATCCGCACCCGCGCCGATCTCCGCGTGGGAACGAACGACGAGATCGTCGAGGGTGCGTGGGCAGCGGGCGACGTCGCGGCTGTGCCGGATCTCTCCGGTGGCGGCGTCGGCGGCTACTGCGTGCCGAACGCCCAGCACGCCGTGCGACAGGGGAAGCTCCTGTCCAAGAACATCACCGCGGTGCTGCGCGGCGAGGACCCTGTCGATTACTTCCACAAGAACCTCGGTGCGGTCGCGGGTCTGGGTCTGTACAACGGGGCCTTCCAATCGGGGAACATCGCGATCAAGGGTTTCCTCGCGTGGCTCGCTCACCGCGGATACCACGGTCTGGCCATGCCGACCTGGGAGCGCAAGCTCCGCGTGGTCGCCGGCTGGCTGGGCAACGTCGTCCTCGGGCGCGACATGGCCAATCTCGAAGCGGTGCAGACCCCGCGTGCGGCGTTCGAGGAGTTCGCGGCGCGCCCGCGGCCTGCTCAGCCCGCGGTGACGCCGCCGCAGACGCCTCGTGACGCCGGGGCCGACGCCGACGCTCCCGAGAAGTCGAAGGTCGCCGCCGGGCGCTGACGCTAAGGTGACGGGTGTCGCAGGACGGCGCCCCCGTAGCCCAATGGCAGAGGCAGGCGACTTAAAATCGCTTCAGTGTGGGTTCGAGTCCCACCGGGGGTACGCATCTGCGCGAGGATGAGCCAGTGACGATCGATCTCCTGGCGCGCGACGCCACAGCGAACCCGTCGAGCGAGCGCTGGCGTGCGCCGGCGCGGTACTGGACGGAGATGTCGGCGGCGACCGCCCATCTGCCGGCACCGCTCGCCGCGATCGATCGGCAGGCGCTGTCGTTCAACGCCCTCGACATGGTGGTGCGCGCAGGAGGCGTTCCCATTCGGGTGGCGAGCAAGTCCATCCGCGTGCGAGAGGTGCTCGATGCGGTTCTGCGGCTCCCCGGTTACCGCGGGGTCCTGGCCTTCACACTGGCCGAAGCCCTCTGGCTGAGTCCGGACCACGATGACATCGTGCTGGGCTATCCCACGGTCGACCGGGAGGGTCTCGCGCGCCTGGCGGCAGACGATCAGGCCGCCGCGCGGATCACCCTCATGGTCGACGACCCCGCTCAGCTCGACCTCATCGATGCGATCGCCCCGCCGCGCGCCCGTCCCGAGCTGCGGGTGGCGATCGACGTGGACGCTTCCTGGCGTGCCCCGGGGCTCGGTCACATCGGTGTGCACCGCTCCCCCCTTCACACGGCGCAGGAAGCAGTGGGCTTCGCCCGGCTCATCGCCGAGCGGCCGGGCTTCCGCCTGGCAGGACTGATGATGTACGAGGCCCAGATCGCCGGCCAGCCGGATGCGGCCGGTGCCGGCGAGGGAGTCATCCGCTGGATGCAGCGCCGGTCCGCGGCGGAGCTGCGCGAGCGCCGTGCCGAGGTCGTCGAACGGGTCCGTGAGGTCGCGCACCTCGACTTCGTCAACGGGGGAGGGACGGGATCCTTGGAGTCGACGGCCGCCGATCCGGCCGTCACCGAGCTGACGGCGGGGAGCGGGCTCCTCGCGGGTCACCTCTTCGACGGTTACCGCTCCTTCGACCCCGCCCCGGCAGCAGCTTTCGCGCTCGACGTGGTGCGCATACCCGCACCCGGCGTCGCGACGGTCCTCGGCGGAGGGTGGGTCGCCTCCGGTCCCGCCGCCCCCTCACGACTTCCGCGCCCTGTCTGGCCGGCGGGCCTGCGTCACCTGCTTCACGAGGGTGCGGGGGAGGTCCAGACACCTCTTCGCGGGCCGGCCGCCGCGCACCTGGCCGTCGGTGATCGAGTGTGGTTCCGTCATGCCAAAAGCGGAGAACTGGCCGAGCGGGTGGAGAAGTTCGTCCTCGTGTCGGACGGGGGGATCGTGGCCGAGATGCCGACGTACCGCGGCGAAGGGAAGGCCTTCCTGTGACCCGCCCGGGGGCGGTCTGGCGCAACTGGGGGCGCACGGCGCAGGCGAAACCGGTGCGCGCCGAGTTCCCGGCCACAGCCGAGGCCGTCGAGCGCGCGGTCGGCGCGGCCGCCCGACGAGGCCTGCGGATCAAGCCGGTCGGTTCTGGGCACAGCTTCTCGGGCATCGCCGTCGCACCCGACGTCCTGCTGGACCTGTCCGCGCTGTCGGGCATCGTCTCGATCGACCGCGAGACCAGGCAGGTGACCCTGGGAGCGGGCACGTCCCTGCACCAGGTTCCGCGCCTTCTCGCCCGTCACGGCCTCGCCATGGAGAACCTCGGCGACATCGATCGGCAGACCATCGCCGGCGCGATCTCGACCGGCACCCACGGCACCGGCATCGCGTTCGGCGGGCTCGCGACCCAGATCGTCGGCGCCACGATCGTCACCGGTACCGGTGAGACCCGGCGGATCGCGGAGGATGATCCCGTGCTCGCCGCGGTGTCGCTCGGGCTCGGAGCGCTGGGCGTCCTCGTCGATGTGACGGTGCAGTGCGTCCCCGCCTTCCATCTCGAGGCCGTGGAACGCCCCGAGCCGCTCGACGATGTCGTCGCCGGACTCCAGGAACGAGCTCAGGCGGCAGACCACTTCGAGTTCTACTGGTTCCCGCACACCGAGGTGGCACTGACCAAGACCAATCGGCGACTTCCTGAGACGACACCGCGACGCCCGCTGCCGCGCGTCGGCAGGTTCGTCGACGAAACGGTGCTCGCGAACGGGGTCTATCGCGGCATGTGCGCCGTCGGCGCGGCTCTCCCGCCGGTCATCCCGTCCTTTTCCCGCCTGGCCACACGGGTCACCGGCGACCGCACGTATCTCGACCGCTCGCACCGCGTCTTCACCCAGAGGCGGGGCGTGCGCTTCCGCGAGATGGAGTACGCCCTTCCCGCCGACAATGTGGCACGGGCATTCGCCGAGGTGCGTTCCCTCATCGCGGCCGAGAGGTGGCGGATCTCCTTCCCCCTCGAGGTGCGCTTCGCCTCCGGGGACGACCGCTGGCTGTCGACCGCATACGGCAGAGCGACGGGCTACATCGCCGTCCACCGCTACTTCCGGGAGGACCCGACGGCGTACTTCGCCGCCGTCGAGGAGATCATGCTCGCGCACGGTGGGCGTCCGCACTGGGGCAAACTCCATACGCTCGGTGCCGACGCCCTGAGGGAGCGGTATCCCCGATTCGACGACTTCCTCGAGCTGCGTCGTGCCTTCGACCCGGACGGCCTGTTCCGCAACGAGTATCTGGACCGTGTGCTGGGGCTCTAGGTGTACTGACCCGGATCGTTGTTGACGTAGGAGAGACCTCCGGGGTCGAGTTGGAGCTGTCTAGTTCTTCAGCTCGAACGCACGGAGGTCTCTCGTGTCTCACGCTAATGCCCGGCTGACTCCGGCTGGCAGGTTGATCATGGTCCAGCGCATCGAATCGGGGCGTGCGGTCGCGCATGTCGCGGCGGAGATGGGGATCTCGCGGACGACGGCGTGGCGGTGGTGGCGCAGGTTCCGCGAATCGGGACCGGCGGGTCTGATCGACCGTTCCAGCGTCGCCCGATCGCATCCCGCCCGCACGGGGCCGTGCGTGGAAACACGTGTGCGGATCGTGCGAGCGTTGACCAGGCGGGGGCCGGTGTTCATCGCGGGCCGGCTCGGGATGCAGCCCTCAACCGTCGGCCGAGTGTTACGCCGACACGGAATGCCGTTGCTGCGCGAGGTCGACCCGGTAACCGGGGCGGTGATCCGAGCGGTCCGACGCTCCCCCCGACGCTACGAGCACGCCCGTCCTGGCTCTCTGGTTCACCTCGACGTGAAGAAGCTCGGTCGCATCCCCGACGGCGGTGGATGGCGCGCCCACGGTCGCAGCGAGCAGGTCCGCGGACGCGGCATCGGCTACGACTACGTTCACACCGCCATCGACGATCACTCCCGCCTCGCCTACGCCGAGGTCCACGACGACGAAAAGGGTGCCACCGCCGCGGGCTTCCTCGAACGCGCTGTCGCGTTCTACGCCCGACTCGGCGTCACCGTCGAGCGTGTGATCACCGACAACGCCTTCGCATACCGCAACTCGAACGCATTCCGAGACACCCTCGCCGCGCACGGCATCACGCAGAAATTCATCCGCCCCCACTGCCCCTGGACGAACGGCAAAGTCGAGCGCCTGAACCGCACCCTCGCCACCGAATGGGCCTACGCCCGCCCCTTCACCTCAAACGATCACAGAGCGGCAGCCTTGCCCGCCTGGCTGGACTACTACAACCTAGACAGGCACCACCTCGGCATCGGCGGCATCCCCATCGACCGAATCAACAACGGTCGAGGTCAGTACACCTAGGCCTGTGAGGTCGCCGCACAGCCTGGGGAGCGGATCGGGAGACCGTTAGGATTGTCAACACTGACCTGGAACGGAGACCCCGGTATGTGGGAATGGCTCATCCCCGTCCTGATCGTCGTCGCACTGGTCGTCATCGCAGGGATCTACCTGTGGGCGACCTACAACTCGCTGGTTCAGCTGAACGTGCGCGTCGATGAGGCCTGGAGCGACATCACCGTCCAGCTGAAGCGCCGCGCCGATCTGCTGCCCAATCTCATCGAGGCGGTGAAGGGGTACGCCGCACACGAGAAGGCGGTGTTCGAGAACGTGACCCGGGCGCGCGCCGAGACCCTCTCCGCGGGCGGTCCCGCCGAGGCGGGCGTGGCGGAAGGTCACATGCAGCAGGCGCTGCGTTCGCTCTTCGCGGTCGCTGAGGCCTACCCGCAGCTGCAGGCGAGCCAGAACTTCCTGCAGCTGCAGCAGTCGATCGTCGACACCGAGGACAAGATCCAGGCATCGCGGCGCTTCTACAACGGCGGCGTCCGCGAGCTGAACACCAAGATCAAGGTGTTCCCCAACAACCTGTTCGCCCGCAATCTCGGGTTCGACGAGCGTGAGTTCTTCGAAGTCGTCGATGGCGCCGCGATCTCGGAGCCTCCGCGCGTTCAGTTTTGACCCCGGTTCCGACCCTGTCGCGCCGCGAGGCGGCACGCATCGCCGTGCGCGCGCAGCTGCTCACCGCGCATCGTCCCGGGGACATCGTCGAGACCGTCCAATCCCTCACCGTCCTGCCGATCGACCCGACGGCCGCGATCGCCCCGAGCGCCGACCTGATCCTGTGGAGCCGTATCGGGTGGCCCTACGAGCCTGCCGATTTCCGCCGCCTGTTCCATCACGATCGCGTGATCTTCGAATGGGGCGGGTTCTTCCGGCCGATGAGCGACCTCCCACTGTTCCTCCCGCAGATGCGCCGCGGTCCGCGTTCGGCCGCCGCCCGCGACTGGCTCGCGGCGAATGATCGCTTCCGTCGCGACATCCTGGGTCGACTCCGGGATGACGGGCCGCTGCGTCCCGTCGACATCGATGACACCGCCGCGGTGCCGTGGCGATCGACGGGATGGACGAATGATCGCAACGTCCTGCAGATGCTGGAGATCCTCACCGAGTGCGCCGAGGTGGCCGTCGATCACCGTGACGCCAAGGGCAGATGGTTCGACCTGGCCGAGCGCGTCTATCCGGCGGTGGCGCCGGTGACCGACGACGAGGCCGCACGCGGGCGCGCCGAGCGGCGGCTGTCGGCGCTGGGGATCGCGAGACGAAAGGGCGTGGCGCAGCCTGGGGAGCCGGTCGATGTCGGTGACGTCGGGGTCGAGGCGGTCGTCGAGGGCGTTGAGGGGCGCTGGCGCGTCGATCCGGTGCTCCTCGACGCCGGCGGCGAGTCCCCGCGGACGGCGCTCCTCTCACCCCACGACCGTCTCGTCTTCGATCGCGTGCGGCTGCGGGAGCTCTTCGGTTTCGACTACGTCCTGGAGATGTACAAGCCGGCCGCATCGAGGCGCTGGGGCTATTTCGCGCTTCCGATCCTCTCCGGGCATCGGCTCGTCGGAAAGCTCGACGCCGCCCTCGATCGCCGCGCTGGCATGCTGCGCATCAACGCCGTGCACGAAGACGAGCCCTTCACCGCCCCGGTATCCGAGGCGGTCGACGCCGAGATCGACGACCTGGCGCGATGGCTCGGCGTCGAGGTGTCGCGACCCTAGAGAACGCCGAGCCGGATCTGGGCTCCGGTGACGGTGATCGTTCCTCGCACGGTCCACGCGTCATCGCGATAGGTCGCCGACGCAGGGGAGCCGTCTCGGCCGGTCCCGCTCGCCGTGGCGACAACGACGCCCCCGGTGGCGGCGAAACCGCCCTCCTCGGTCAGCTGCACCTCGGGCAGTCGCTCGATGCGGTACGCGATGCGCTCGAGGACCGCGAGGTCGGCCGCCCACGGCACGCGAAGACCGCAATCGTCTGCCACGGCGGACGCCGGCTGAGTGCAGGCGTTCAGGTGATCGGCGACGGCCTCGCGGACGGCGTCGAGAGCTGCGCTGTTATAGGTCGCCTGCACAGCGACCGTGTGCTCTTCGCCCGGGATGACCGAGACGGACGCCGATCCGTCGAGGTAGTCGCGCGGAGCGGCGGTGAGGTCGTAGGTCCCGGGGAAGAGCCGGACCTCCCCTGCGGGGACCACCGCCTCTCCGATCGTGACGCTGTCTCCGAGGTCGGTGCTGATGTCCACGCGGCCGAGCGCGTCCTCACCGACCAGCCACCCGTCCGAGGTCTGTGTGAGAGGGAGGCGTGCCTCACGGACGTCGCCCGCCAGGACGAAGGAGACATCGGCCTCCGCCGTGTCGCCGTCGATGCGCACCTCGCGCACGGACGGCTCCGACGGTCTTTCGACCGCGCCGCCGACGTCGAGGGCATCGACTTCCCGGCTCATCGCCGCCCGCGCGGCATCCTCATCACCCTCGGCGATCGCGGCCAGCCATGTTCGCGCCACCGCTTCGGGACCATCGTCTCGCGATCCCGCCCATGTCAGGACGCCGGCCACGCCCACGATGATCACGACCGCTGCTGCGACCACGATCGTGACCATGCGGGCACGACGCGGTCCTGTCATCCTCCCACGCTAGGTCATCCGGACGCGGGGCCGGCTGCATGCCGGGACGCGCGGGGGAGTGCCGCAGCCAGCTGGTCGACGGCGTCTCCCCAGCGTGAGACGGAGATGTGCTCCAGCCCCTGCCACATCGCCGCCTGGCCCAGCTCCTCCGCCACGCGCTCCACGACGGCGGGTGCGGGCTCGCGCTCCCACCACGCGGACTGCACCCGCAGCGTCTGCGTCGGGCGGTCGGCCTTCAGATCGACCCTCGCGACGATCGCATCGTCGACGAGGACCGGAAGCGAGTAGTACCCGAACCGTCGTCGAGCCGCCGGGGTGTAGATCTCGATGCGGTAGGCGAAGTCGAACAGCCGCTCCGCGCGGTCACGGAACCACACCATCGGGTCGAACGGGGTGAGGATCGCGCCGGCCTCCACCCGTCGCGGGACCCTGGCGTCGCGGTGGAGCCACGCCGGTGTCGGGCGGCCCGCTGTCGTCCATCCCGCGACCGTCACAGGGATGAGTTCCCCCTGATCGACGAGGTCGGCGACTGCGGCGAGGATCGCGCCGCGATCCCTGATGCGCCAGTAGTCGGCGAGGTCCGCGGCGGTCGCCACGCCGTACGCCCGCGCGGCACGACGCACCAGCTCTCGGATGGCGTCGAGCCTCGGCACCTCCCGGCCGGCGAGGTCCGCACCCAGGACGTCGACGGCGAGGCCGTAGCGTCGCTCGAAGCCGCGTCGCCCGGCGATGGCCACCTCGCCGAAGAGCCACAGAAACTCCAGCGCCTCTTTCACGACGTCCCACTCCCACCAGCCGCCGCGCGGTGAGCGACGCGCATCGCGCTCGATCTCGGCCGGACGCAGGGGCCCGCGCTCAGCAAGCTCGCCGCGGACCCAGTCGACGACGTCCCGGTGCCGCGAGACCCATCCATCGGGGGCGTGCTCGTACTTCTGCCGAAGCTCCGCCATCCGGAACGCGAAGAGCGGGCGGTCGGCGGCCTCGACGAAGGCTGCGACGTGCGCCCAGTACTCGACGTAGCGCGGACGGCGGGCGAACAGCAGGCGGTCGAGGTCCGTCGTGTCGTACGGACCGAGCCGGGAGAACAGGGGGAGATAGTGCGATCGGGCGAAGACGTTGACGGAGTCGATCTGGAGCACCGACATCCTGCGCAGTGCGTCGTTCAGCTGGCGCGTGCCGACGCGGGCGGGGCGCGCGCGGTGGAGACCCTGTGCGGCCACCGCGACCCGACGTGCTTCGGCGGCGCTGAGGTGTTCTCGAGGCGTCACGGCGGCCACACTAGACCCGGGCCCCGACATCCGAGGCGGGGAGCGGTTCTAGACTTGCCGAATGGCCGGATCAGACGAGCGCGAGTCGCTGTGGAGCGCCCTGCGCGACCGGACACGTGTGGTGTCGACGGAACTGTCGGGATCGCTGCCACGCGGCCTCCGACTGGCCGCAGCCTACTCGTGGCGACTCCTGGTCATCGCCGCCGCGGCGGGCGTGGTGATCTGGCTCGTCATCCAGCTGAAGCTGCTGGTGGTCCCCCTGCTCATCGCCATCCTCGTCACCGCCCTGCTCTGGCCATTCTTCAGTTGGATGCTGCGCCACCGCGTCCCGCGATGGCTCGCGATCGTGATCGCGGTGGTCACCACGCTCGCCGTGGTGTCCGGACTTCTGTGGGTCGTGGTCTGGCAGATCACGCGCGAGTTCGGACGGGTTCAGGCCCGGACCGTCGACGCCGTGGCCGCCTTCCGGCAGTACCTCATCGACGGTCCGCTCCACCTGTCCGCTCAGCAGATCGACGACCTGCTGAATCAGGTCGGCGCCCTGGTGCAGGAACAGGCCTCGCTGCTGTGGTCGGGGGCCCTCGCGATCGGGACGACCCTCGGTCATGTCGTGACGGGGGCGCTCCTGGCGCTGTTCATCCTGCTCACGCTTCTCGCCGACGGCGGCGGGATCTGGCGCTGGACCACCCGCCTCCTGCCCAAGGCCGCGCGTGTCCCGGTGGACGGAGCCGCTCGTGCGGGCTGGGTGACGCTGGTCAACTACGCCCGGACGCAGCTGCTGGTGGCGACGATCGATGCGATCGGCATCGGCCTGGGCGCGCTGCTGCTGGGTGTGCCGCTCGCCGTTCCGATCGCGGTCCTGGTCTTCCTCGGCGCCTTCGTGCCGATCGTCGGGGCGGTCGTGACCGGAGCGGTGGCCGTTTTCGTCGCCCTCGTCTACAACGGTCCGCTCATCGCCCTGTGGATGCTCATCGTCGTCCTCGGCGTGCAGCAGCTCGAAGGACACGTGCTGCAGCCTCTTCTCATGGGTGCGGCGGTCAAAGTCCATCCCCTCGCCGTGGTGCTCGTCGTCGCCGGCGGAGCGATGATCGCCGGCATCCCGGGTGCGCTCTTCGCCGTTCCGCTGGCCGCTTTCGTCAATGTGGTCGTGCTCTACCTCGGCTCCCGCGGGTGGGAGACGGGTGGACGACCGCCGCCGGAAGACCTCATCTGGAGCACCGTCCCCCGTCGAAGGAGAACCCCCGCGTGAGCATCCCGACGATCGCCGCCTCCGGCATTCCGACGCTCGCTGAGTTCGAGGACGCCGCAGCCGCCCTCCGCGGCGTGGCCGCACACACTCCGCTGGAGGAGTCGCAGCACCTCACCGACGTCCTGGGCGTTCCGACGTACCTGAAGCTGGAGAACCTGCAGCGCACGGGCTCGTTCAAGATCCGCGGCGCCACCTACCGCCTCTCGAGACTGACCGAGGAAGAGCGCGCCCGCGGCGTCGTGGCGGCCTCCGCCGGCAATCACGCCCAGGGCGTGGCCCTGGCCGCCCAGAAGCTCGGGATCCCGGCCACCATCTTCATGCCGCTGGGCGTTCCGGTGCCGAAGCTCCTGGCCACCCGGGGCTACGGTGCCGACGTCGTCCTCGAAGGGGAGACGGTGGAGACGCCGCTGCGGTTGGCGGCGGAGTTCGCGGAACGGACCGGCGCGGTCCTCATCCACCCGTTCGACCATCGCGACATCATCCTCGGGCAGGGAACGCTGGGGCTCGAACTGCACCACGATCTGCCTGACGTCGAGACCGTGGTGGTCTGCGTCGGCGGCGGGGGGCTCATCGCCGGCGTCGCCGCCGCCATGAAGGCCCGCGCGGCCGCGGAGGGCCGTCGCATCCGCATCATCGGGGTGCAGGCCGAGAACGCGGCAGGGTATCCGCCGTCGCTGGCCGCGGGGCATCCGGTCATCGCGCCGTCGCGGCCGACGATCGCCGACGGCATCGCCGTGGCGCGCCCCGGCGACCTCCCGTTCGCGATGATCCGCGAACTCGTCGATGAGATCGTCACGGTGACCGACGACGACATCGCGCGCGCCATCCTCGTTCTGCTCGAGCGGGCCAAGCAGGTCGTCGAGCCCGGGGGTGCGGCCGGTGTCGCCGCGATCCTGGCGGGGAAGATCCGTTCCGCAGGTCCGACGATCGCCATCCTCTCGGGCGGCAACATCGATCCGCTGCTGCTCCAGCGCGTCGTCGCCCACGGGCTGGCCGCCTCGGGGCGCTACATGACCCTGCGCATCCCTCTTCCCGACCGCCCCGGCCAGCTCGCGCGGGTCTCCGACGTCCTCGCCCAGGCGGGCGCGAACGTCATCGAGGTGCTGCACACGCGGCACGGACAGGGGCTGCAGATCAGCGAAGTGATCCTCCAGCTGAGCGTGGAGACGCGGGGAGAAGATCACCGCGCCCACGTGATGAAGATGCTCACCGACGCGGGCTTCGCCCCGACGATCGCCGTCGACTAGGGCCGGACGGCGGAGGGGCTCACTGCCCCGAGTACGTCTCGACCTTGAGGATCTCCACCGCGATCTCGCGTCCGTTGGGCGCGGTGTAGGTGGTCTTCTCGCCCTCCTTCAGACCCAGGATCGCCGCGCCGAGCGGCGAGGCTTCGCTGTAGACGTCGAGCTCGGAGCCCGCGGCGATCTCGCGGTTGCCGAGGAGGAAGACCTCCTCGCCGCCGGCGACGACCGCCGTCACGACGGTTCCGGATTCGACCACACCGGTGCTCTGCGGGGCATCGCCGACCTTGGCGTCCTTGAGCAGCTGCTGGAGCGTGCGGATACGGGCCTCCTGCTTGCCCTGCTCGTCCTTGGCCGCGTGGTATCCGCCGTTCTCCTTGAGGTCGCCCTCTTCGCGCGCAGCTTCGATGCGCTTGGCGATCTCTTCGCGGCCGGTGGTCGAGAGGTGCTCGAGCTCGGCGGCGAGACGGTCGTAGGCGTCCTGGGTCAGGAAGGTCACCGGGGCTTCGCCAGTCACGTTCGTCTCCTTCGGTCGTCGGCTGGTATGCAAAGACGCCCCGGCGCGGGCCAGGGCGTCCATATGAGTTGTCCCGACAGATTACGTCACCCAGCAAGAGTTGACCAAACCGGTCGTCGCCTCGGCGACGGTGGGGACGCTCTCCTGGAACGCGCGTGGGGTGCCGTCGGTCTCGCTGAGGGTGATGACCTTCCAGCCGACGACGCCGTGATCGGCGTCCTGCGCCTCCAGTGCGCATGCGACGGTTCGTCCCGCCGGCGCCGTGACCTGGAAGTCGACGCGGACCGAGGTGTCGTCCACGAGCTGGAACCCGGTGGTGCGGACGTCGACGTCGTCCAGAGCGCCGGCCACCGTCATCCATCCGGCTCCGACGACCACCGCAGCAGCCGCGGCGACGCCCGCGGCGATCAGCCACCGCGGCGCGCGGGAGCGGGTGCGGCCGTAGCGTTCGTCGAGCATCTGGTGAGTCGTCATGGCCTTCTTCGGGGCGTCTAGGCTGGTGATTCCAGGCTAAGCGTTCCCACGCCCGGAGAGGACACCATGCAGCACGCTCTCGTGACGCTCGTCGCGGCCGCCACCCCCTCGCCGGTTCCGACGGTGGACCCCGACCTCGTCACTCCCGGACCCGTGGGTTTCGCCGTGATCGCGTTCATCGCCCTCGCGGTGGTGTTCCTGGTGTGGGACATGATGCGTCGCATCCGCCGCGCGCGGATCCGCGGCGAGATCAACGAGCAGCTCGATGCCGAGGAGCAGATGCGCGACGGCGACGGCGGGTCCTGATCGCCTCAGGCGTGATACGCGGGCGCCAGGGCGATGAGCAGGCACGCCGTCCAGTGGCAGAGGAACGCCAGCACCGTGCAGACGTGAAAGATCTCGTGGAATCCGAAGTGCCCGGGCCAGGGGTTGGGACGCTTGAGCGCGTAGACGACCGCCCCCGCGGTGTACAGCAGGCCGCCCGCCACGACGAGCACCATCATCGCCGCGTTGGCGGCGAGGAGATCGAAGAAGTACATCACCGCCGCCCACCCGAGCACCAGGTACAGAGCGACGTACAGCCAGCGCGGGGCGTGGATCCAGAACACGCGGAACAGGATCCCCAGAATCGCCCCGCCCCAGACCAGGGACAGCAGCAGGACGGCCTTATCGGTCGGGAGGGCGAGGACGGCGATCGGCGTGTAGGTACCCGCGATGAGCAGGAGGATGTTCGCGTGATCGATGCGCTTGAGGAGCACCTTCGTGCGCGGTGACCAATCGAATCGGTGGTAGAGCGCGGAGTTGCCGAACAGCAGCAGCGAGGTGGCCATGAAGACGGCGGATGACCACTTGGCCGCCGTGCCGTCGGCGAGGACGATGAGGAGGATGCCGGCGGCGATCGCCACCGGAAAGGTCCCCGCGTGGATCCAGCCGCGCCAGGTCGGCCGCACATCGGTGTTCGCGTCGACCGCAGCGGCGTCGAGAAGGGGCAGCTGCGGCATGTCCGGTCCGTCGGGGGAGAGGTCGGTGTCCGGGCTGGGGGTCATCCTCCCAAGGGTACGGCGCTGCGCATGCCGTCGGCTGCACGTGTCCTGGCGGCGCGCACAGACGGCGCGATGTCGGGAGTAGCGTAGATGTGTGAGTGCGACGGACGAGGGGCGGGGGCCGCTCTACCGGCTGTACATCTCCCGGCTGCGTCGCAGCCTCACGCCCGATGTCGTCCCCCATCACATCGCGATGATGATCGACGGCAACCGTCGGTGGGCGAGGCAGCTCGGGTACGATTCCGCCGCGCACGGTCACCGCGCGGGAGCGGCGAAGATGCGGGAGTTCCTGCGCTGGTGCGATGACATCGGCGTCAAGGTGGTGTCGCTCTACCTGCTCTCCACCGACAACCTCCGACATCGCGACTCGCGCGAACTGACCGATCTGCTGGAGATCATCGCCGAGCTCGCCCACGAGCTCTCGCACGAGCGCGACTGGCGGGTGCAGCACGTGGGGCGTGCCGATCTCCTCCCGCCCGAGCTCGCCGATGTCCTGGGCCTGGCCGAGGAGCGCACGCGTGGTCACGGGGGTCTGCACGTGAACCTCGCCGTGGGTTACGGCGGGCGGAGCGAGATCGTCGACGCCGTGCGCTCCATCATCGCCACGCACGACCGCGAGGGCGGATCCCTGGAGGAGCTGGCGGCGAGCCTCACCCCCGAGCAGATCGGCGAACACCTCTACACCGGCGGCCAGCCCGACCCCGACCTGGTGATCCGCACCTCGGGCGAGCAGCGGCTGAGCGACTTCCTGCTATGGCAGAGCGCGCACAGCGAGTTCTATTTCGTCGAGGCGCTCGGCCCCGACCTCCGAGAGGTCGATTTCCTGCGGGCCGTGCGCGATTTCGCCCGCCGGGATCGTCGCTTCGGGCGCTGAGCGGCGCCGCCTCCCCGGCATCGCCCGCGCGTTCGCAGAACTTCATCTGCTCGTAACCCGGCGACAGCGTGTCTGCGACCCGCGGACCCCCGAACGGTCGTAGCGTCATCTCACCGGGCAAGGTGCCCGGTCGGGTCGGCCTTTCGGATCGCGACTCGTGACCCACGGTCGACTCGAGACTGCCGGGTGACACGCCCGGGGCAGGAGTGGGTTGTGACCACACGAGCACCGCACGACCAGCGCCGCGAGCAGTACATCGACGAGGACACCCCGTCGCAGGATCTGCGCACGTACGTCCTGGACACGTCGGTTCTGCTGAGTGATCCGCGTGCGTTCTTCCGGTTCGCCGAGCACAGCATCGTCATCCCGGTGGTGGTGATCACCGAGCTGGAGAAGAAGCGCCACGATCCGGAGATCGGCTACTTCGCCCGGCAGGCGCTGCGTCATCTCGACGAGCTGCGCATCGAGCACGGTCGTCTCGACTTCCCGGTTCCGGTGGGAGCGGGCGGAACGCTGCGGGTGGAGCTGAACAACACCGATCCGACGGTCCTGCCCTCCGGTATGCGCCTGGGCGACAACGACACGCGGATCCTCGCCGTCGCCATGCATCTGGCGCAGGATGGTCAGGATGTCACCGTCGTCTCCAAAGACCTTCCCATGCGGGTGAAGGCCGCCTCCCTCGGCATCGTGGCGGAGGAGTACCTCGCCGAACAGGCCGTGGATTCGGGCTGGACGGGCATCGCCGACATCGACCTGTCCGGCGACGAAGTGAGCGACCTGTACGAAAGCGAGGTCGCCACCGCCGACGCTGTCCGCGGTCTCCCGGTCAACACCGGTCTCATCATCCACTCCGAGCGCGGTTCCGCCCTCGGGCGGGTGACCGGCGACGGTGCCTTCCGGCTGGTGCGCGGTGACCGTGACGCCTTCGGCCTGCACGGGCGATCGGCCGAGCAGCGGATCGCGATCGATCTGCTGCTGGACCCCGAGGTGGGCATCGTGTCGTTGGGAGGTCGAGCGGGAACGGGGAAGTCCGCGCTCGCCCTCTGCGCGGGCCTCGAGGCGGTGCTGGAGCGCCAGCAGCAGAAGCGGATCATCGTGTTCCGTCCGCTGTTCGCCGTGGGCGGCCAGGAGCTGGGGTACCTCCCCGGCGACCAGGCGGAGAAGATGAACCCCTGGGGTCAGGCGGTGTTCGACACCCTCGGTTCGGTGGTGTCGTCCAACGTCATCGAAGAGGTGATCGAGCGCGGCATCCTGGAGGTGCTTCCGCTGACCCACATCCGGGGGCGCTCACTGCACGACGCCTTCGTGATCGTCGATGAGGCCCAGTCGCTGGAGCGGAATGTGCTGCTGACGGTGCTCAGCCGCATCGGACAGCACTCACGCGTGGTCCTCACCCACGATGTCGGGCAGCGCGACAACCTCCGCGTCGGCCGGCATGACGGCATCGCCTCGGTGATCGAGACGCTGAAGGGTCACGACCTCTTCGGTCACGTCACCCTCACCCGTTCCGAGCGCTCCGCCATCGCCGCGCTGGTGACGGACCTCCTGGAGGCGGGCGAGCTGGCGTGAGCGGTCACCCCGGTCCAACGTGAGAAGAGTCTCATCTGCCGGAGTGCCGGTGGACGGGGCCGTTCTGCCACCATGGGGATACGGCCGCGAATCCCCCAGAATCGCACGCGGCCGGTGACCGGGCCCCCAACCCGGATCTAGCCCCCGGTGTTCCCCCAACGCCGGGGGCTCTCACATGTCTCACTCCCAACGGTAGCCGGCGCCCCGCACCGTCACGATGTGATGAGCACCGAGCTTCGCACGCAGATAGCGGACGTAGACGTCGACGACGTTCGATCCCGGGTCGAAGTCCAGCGACCACACGCGGCTGAGCAGCTGCTCGCGACTGAGGACCCGGCCGGGGCTGCGCAGGAACTGCTCGGCCAGCGCGAACTCGCGCGCGGAGAGTTCGACCTCGTCGCCGGCCACCGTGGCACGGCGGCCCAGCAGATCGAGCATCACATCACCGTGACGCAGCGTCATCCCTGCCGGCACGGGGTTCTCGCGCAGGCGTGAGCGTACCCGCGCCAGAAGCTCCTCGAACGTGAAGGGCTTGCGGACGTAGTCGTTGGCTCCGGCGTCGAGTCCCTCGACGGTGTCCCGGGTGCTCGTGCGGGCCGTCAGCATGATCACGGGGACGGCCGATCCTCGCGCGCGCAGCTCGCGCAGCACCTCGAAGCCGTCCATCGTCGGCAGGCCGACATCCAGCAGCACGAGATCCACGCCGTCGCGGAGTGCGACGGTGAGCGCCTCGCCGCCGTCGGCGACGAGCAGCGTCGTGAAGCCGGCATTCTCCAGGCCCCGGCTGACGAAGGCGGCGATGCGCGGCTCGTCTTCGGCGATGAGGATCGTCGTCATGTGGTGGACTCCCGCTGCAGCACGTCGCCCGCGCGCACCGGAGCGGGAAGCTCCGCCGTCGCCGGGGGAACGTGGATGGTGAAGGTGGCACCGCCACCGGGGGTATCGGTGACCGCGCAGTAGCCGTCGTGTCCCTTGGCGATCGCGTCGACGATGGCAAGTCCCAGACCCGACCCCCCTGCCAGTCTGGCACCGTCGGCGCGATCGAAGCGGCGGAAGATCCGGTGCCGGAAGGCGGGAGGGATGCCGCTGCCGTGATCTCGCACGTACAGCCGCGCGCCGGCGGCATCCCACGTGCTCCCCAGCTCGATCGCCGAACCGGCGGGGGTGTACTTCGCGGCGTTGTCGGCGAGTTGGAGCCACGCCTGGAGCAGCCGGTCGGCGTCGCCCGGGATCGTGCCGTCGGCGATCTCATCGATCCGCCATCGGTGCCCCGGGATCACCGCCACGAGTTCGCCGATCCGGGCGGTGAGCAGGGCGAGGTCGACCTCGCCCATCGCGAAGGAGTCGCCCTCGACCGCTGCGAGGAGGTCGATGTCCTCGACCAGTCGGGTCATCCGGTCCAGCTCGGCGATGCTGATCTCCCGCGTCGAGGTGACGTCGGAGACATCCCTCGGATCCATCATCTCCAGGTGTCCTCGGACGATCGTGATGGGAGTCTTCAGCTCGTGGCGCACGTCGTCCAGCAGCTGGCGCTGCACGTCGACCGACCCCTCGAGGCGGTCGAGCATGGAGTTGACGGTGCGGTTGAGGTCGGAGATGTCGTCGGTGCCCTCGGCCGGCAGACGGGGGGAGAGGTCGGTGAGCGTGATGGCGTCGGCGGTCTCGCGGAGGCGGCGAATAGGCGAGAGCAGCCGGCCGGTGACGAACCACCCGACCACGCCGATCGCCGCGAGCACGGCGACCGCGGTCACGCCGTATGTGACGAGCGCGGACGCGACCGGACGAAGCGCCGCGCCCAGCTCGACGGCCCGCACCACGACACCTCGCGAAGGGTCGGCCGGCAGCGACACCGGCACGGCGATGTAGCGGAGGGTCCCCTCGGGTGTGACCGCGGTTGCCGGGGTGACGGGGACGCCCTGCTCCACCCCGCTGAGGATGCGCGCGATGAGGGCGTCGTCTCCCGAGATGTCGATGCCCGAGGCGACACCCGGACCGATCAGCGTCGTGCCGTCGAGGATCGCGAGAGCTGCCTCATTCCGGGAGGGCACGGTGCGACCCATCGCCGCGCGGAGGAACTCCTCGACCGTGGCGAAGTCGTCGATCTGGGCGACGTCGTCCTCGGATTCGGCGACGGAGAGGAGGCTGTCGGCCTGCCCGTCCAGGCGGTCATCGATCTCGCTCAGCACCATCTCCCGCTGCACGAGGAACGTCACGCTCCCCACCAGCGTCAGCCCGACGCACGCGACGGCGAGGACGGCAGCGAGGATGCGCGTTCTCGCCGACAGCGGGCGCGGGATACGGACCACGCTGTTGATTATCGCCCCCCGCGGACCGCGGGGGCGGATCGGCGGTCAGGCGCGGCGAGACAGGTTCACCCCGGCCGGGTCATCGACAGCAGATCCAGCCGCTCGTCCAGCTGCGCCTCGGTGAGCTCGCCGCGCTCGACGTAGCCGAGGTCGATGACCGCGTCGCGCACGGTGATCCCCTGCGCGACGGCGTGTTTGGCGATCTTGGCCGCCGCTTCGTATCCGATCAGCTTGTTCAGGGGCGTGACGATCGACGGCGACATGCCCGCGTAGGCCGCGGCGCGCTCGACGTTGGCCTCCAGGCCCCGGACGGTCTTGTCGGCGAGCAGACGCACGGCGTTGGCGAGGAGGCGGATGGACTCCAGCACCGCAGTCCCCATGACGGGGATCGCCACGTTCAGCTCGAAGGTTCCGGAGGCCCCCGCCCAGGCGACGGTGGCATCGTTGCCGATGACCCGTGCGCACACCATGAGGTTCGCTTCGGGGACGACCGGGTTGACCTTGCCCGGCATGATCGACGATCCCGGCTGCAGGTCGGGGATGTGCAGCTCGGCGAGGCCGGTGTTCGGTCCCGAGCCCATCCAGCGGATGTCGTTGTTGATCTTCGTCAGCGACACCGCGACGGTGCGGAGGGCACCGGATGCCTCGACGAGGCCGTCGCGCGCACCCTGCGCCTCGAAGTGGTCCTTCGCCTCGGTGATCGGCAGGTCGGTCTCGGCGACGATGAGTTCGAGGACGCGCTGGGGGAAGCCGACGGGGGTGTTGATCCCGGTGCCGGTGGCCGTGCCGCCCAGGGGGACTTCGGCGACGCGGGGGAGGACGGACTGCACGCGCTCGATTCCCAGGCGCATCTGGCGGGCGTAGCCGCCGAACTCCTGCCCGAGGGTGACGGGTGTGGCATCCATCAGGTGGGTGCGACCGGACTTCACCACCTCGGCCCAGGCCTGCGCCTTCTCCTCGAGCGCGACGGCGAGGTGGTCCAGCGCCGGGATCAGGTCGTCGATGAGTTCCTGGGTCACGGCGATGTGGACCGAGGTGGGGAAAACGTCGTTGGACGACTGCGAGGCGTTGACATGGTCGTTGGGGTGAACCGTGCGGCCGAGGTCGCGCGTGGCGAGGGTGGCCAGGACCTCGTTCATGTTCATGTTCGACGAGGTGCCGCTGCCGGTCTGGTAGACGTCGATCGGGAACTGGTCGGCGTGCTCTCCCGCGATGACGCGGTCGGCCGCGCGCGCGATGGCGTCGGCGATCTCGCCGTCGAGCGTGCCGAGCTCCTTGTTCGCCAGCGCCGCGGCCTTCTTGATGCGCGCCAGTGCGACGACCTGCGACGGATCCAGCGGATCGCCCGAGATCGGGAAGTTCTCCACGGCGCGCTGCGTCTGGGCGGCGTAGAGCGCGTCCTTGGGCACCCGCACCTCGCCCATGGTGTCGTGTTCGATGCGGTATTCGATGTCGGTCACGTCGTTGTCCTCCGAGGTGTGACGGATGCCGCAGGGCGCGGCGAAGGGGTCGGTGTGGAGCTCGGGCGTCCGGGTCAGGCGGCCGAGGTGGTGAGGTCGTCCGAGACGGCGCCCACGATGACTTCGGGGACGGCCACGCCTTCGGCCAGGCGGTAGTTGGCCCCGATGACCGCGAGGCGGCCCTCTGCGACGGCGTCGCTGATGAGCTCCGATGTCTGCAGGATGTCTCCGACGGTGTCGCGCAGGTGCTCGCGGCCCACCGCCTCACCGTCGATGTCGCTCGAGGAGGGGTCGGCCCTCACGACGCGCTGCACGGCCGGCACGATCGGGGCGATCAATCGCCAGATGTGCGGCGGCAGAGCGGGCGCATCCGGGCGGACGGAGTCGATGGCGGCGCGGACCGCGCCGCACTCGTCATGGGCGAGGACGATGATCAGTGGCACGCCGAGTACGGCGACGGCGTACTCGAGGCTGCCGATCACGGAGTCCGAGACCACCTGCCCGGCGTTGCGGACGACGAACAGATCGCCCAGGCCTTTGTCGAAGATGATCTCGGCGGCCAGGCGCGAGTCCGCGCATCCGAAGAGCGCGGCGCGCGGGCGCTGGCCGGCGGCGACCTCGTGGCGGCGCTCGGCGTCCTGTCGGGGATGACGCGGCTCGCCTCCGACGAAGCGTGCGTTGCCGCGCTTCATCTCGTTCCAGGCCTGCTGGGGACTGGTCTGGCTCACGGGCCCTCCTCCTCGGTGGGCAGCGGCAGATCGGCGGCGACGGCGGTCGCAGCCTCTTCCAGCGCCGCCTGATCGGTGGTGCCGTAGATGAGGATGATGTCCTCACCCGACGTGGTGCCCAGGGCGGCGGCGACATTGCCGGCCGCGGAGGGGTTGCGGATCTCGTAGCGGTCCCACTCGACCCCGCCGATCGTGACGGTGTCGGTGACCTCGGCGCCTCGGAGCGTGCGCGAAGGCCACCCCTCATCGGCCCCGAAGCCCTGAGCCACCCGTACGAAGCCCCGGTCCTCGGCGGGGACGTAGACGATCGTCCAGGCGCGGACGGAGTCTCCTTCCACCGTTGCAGCGTTGACCTGCCATTCGGCGGGAACGTCGGGGACGACCAGCGCCCGGTTCTCGTTGGCGGAGATGCGTGCGGCGACCGCGGCGACATCGATCGGCTCGCGCTCGGGGGGAGTGCCGCGGGGTACGGCGAGGATGATCACCAGGACCACGGCGAGAGTCGCGATGAGTGCGGCGATCAGGTTGCGGGTGTTCTGGCTGGCGCGGTAAGCGCGCGAGGAAGCGGCCTTGCGGTCCGCGGCCTCGTCCGGGGTCTCAGGACGCCCCAGCTCGGCGACGATCTTGGGGTCGCGGGGCATCAGCCCCCCTGCCCGGCGGTGACGGCCGAACGCGCGGCGTCGAGGCGCCGCTTGGCTCCCAGCAGCCACTCCTCGCAGCGCGCGGCGAGCGCCTCACCCCGTTCCCACAGAGCGAGGGAGTGTTCGAGGGTCGGCGTGCCCTGCTCGAGCTCGGCGACGACGCGGACGAGCTCATCGCGAGCCTGTTCGAACGTCATCGCCTGGATGTCGGCCACGTCCTCGCTCGCTCCGGTCATACCCGTCATTCTAGTTCCGCTCGGCCGCGCCCATCCCGCGCTCCCTCACCGGCGAATGTGACAGCGGAGACGCCCTCCGACCGTGCGGCGATGATCCCCCGCTCGACCGTGATGACGAGTCTGGTGCCGGCCGGCGCGGCGGTCGCGTCGCGGACGACGTGACCGTCCTCGCCCTGCGCGATCGCGTACCCGCGGGCCAGCGTGGAGGCAGGAGACAGCGCGCGCAGCGAGGCGCGCAGTTCCGCGGTCGCGCGCTCGGCGGCGTGCACAGCCCGATCGACGACGTCACGACCGCGCGCGGTGGCCAGCCAGACCTGCTGTGCTCTGGCATCCACAAGCTGATCGGGCGCCCTCAGCACCGGGCGTGAGCGCAGCTGCTCCAGCTGGGCGATGTCGTGCGACACGCGCTGGGTCAGGCGCGAGGTCATCCGCGATCTCAGCTGGCCGATGAGCGCCCGCTGCTCCGCGACATCCGGCACCACACGCTTGGCGGCATCGGTGGGGGTGGAGGCGCGCACGTCGGCGACGTCGTCGAGGAGCGGGTGATCGTTCTCGTGGCCGATGGCGCTGACCACCGGGGTCCGCGCCTCGGCGACGGCCCGGAGCAGGCGCTCGTCGCTGAAGCCCAGCAACGTCTGGGGATCGCCCCCACCGCGGGCGATGATGATGACGTCGACCTCGGGGTCGGCGTCCAGCGCCTTCAGGGCTCCGATCGTCTCGGGCACGCAGCGATCGCCCTGCACGGCGGCATAGGCCGTGCGGAAGACCACCTGCGGCCAGCGCAGCTCCGCATTGCGGTGGACGTCCTTCTCAGCGTCGGATCGCTCACCGGTGATCAGGCCGATGGTGCGCGGCAGGAACGGCAGCGACTTCTTCCGCGAGGGATCGAACAGTCCTTCAGCGCGCAGTTTCTGGCGCAGCCTCTCGAGTCTCTCCAGCTGATCGCCCAGGCCCACGTGTCGCATGGCCGAGACCGCGAAGGTGAAATCGCCCGTGCGGACGAAGTAGTCCGCCTTGACGCAGGCGACGACGTGATCGCCGACCTTGAGATCGCGGGGAAGGCGCTGCAGCGTCGAGGACCAGACGCGGAAGGACACCGTCGAGTCGGTCGCAAGGTCTTTCATTCGACCGAAGACGTTGCCCCCGCGCACGTTCCACGAGGTGACCTCGCCCTCGACCCACACCGATCCCCAGCGCTCGATGAACCCCCGGATCGTCTCGTTCAGCCGGGACACCGAGGTCGGAGTCTCCGACCGGGAATCGCGGGGGTGGACCGAGTCGGGGGGCGGCGCCTCGCCGGGGACCGCGGCGGGCTGGAAAGTCGTCATGGGGACTCCATCGGTCGATCGGGGTCGTCAGGGCCGGTTGCCCCGTAGAATCGAGGGGATGAGCACTCCGACCGTGAGCCTTCCCGTTCCCCGCATACCGGGGCGCCGCGGGCGGCTCCAGGATATCCCGGTGTCCGGACCCAAGAAGGTGCTCCTCGCCGCTCCGCGCGGCTACTGCGCCGGCGTCGACCGGGCGGTGATCGCGGTCGAGAAGGCGCTCGAGCGTTATGGGGCGCCGGTGTACGTGCGCAAGCAGATCGTGCACAACATCCACGTCGTGACCGAACTGGAGCAGAAGGGCGCGATCTTCGTCGAGGAGGTCGACGAGGTCCCCGAGGGTGCCCACGTGGTCTTCAGCGCCCATGGCGTGTCGCCGGCCGTGGTGTCCGCCGCCGCCGACCGTGGGTTGCAGGCCATCGACGCGACGTGCCCGCTGGTGACGAAGGTGCACCGCGAGGCCGTGCGGTTCGCCCGCGACGACTTCGAGATCCTCCTCGTCGGCCACGAGGGTCACGAAGAGGTCGAGGGCACGGCCGGAGAGGCCCCCGACCACGTGACCGTGGTGAATTCCCCCGATGAAGCGGATCTGGTCGAAGTGAGGGACCCTTCGAAGGTCGTGTGGCTTTCGCAGACGACGCTCTCGGTCGACGAGACGATGGAGACCGTCCGGCGCCTCCGCACGCGCTTCCCGCAGCTGCAGGACCCGCCGTCGGACGACATCTGCTACGCCACGCAGAACCGCCAGGTCGCCATCAAGAAGGTCGCCAAGGACGCCGACCTGGTGATCGTGGTCGGCTCGGCGAATTCGTCCAACAGCGTCCGCCTCGTCGAGGTCGCCCTCGAATACGGCGCGAAGGCGGCCTACCGGGTCGACTACGTCGACGAGGTGAAGCAGGAGTGGCTGGACGGCGTGCAGACCGTGGGTGTGACCAGCGGGGCCTCCGTCCCCGAGGTCCTCGTCCAGGAGGTGCTCGCCGAGCTCTCGGGGGCCGGGTACCGCGACGTCGAAGAGGTGCGTACTGCCGAGGAGGACCTGATGTTCTCCCTCCCCAAGGAGCTGCGAATCGACCCTGCGGGTCGTCGCGACGAGCGCGCCCTGGGTGGCCGGGGTCGCGCGTGACCGACGGGTCCGATCCTCGGCCGCGGCCGCAGTACGGCGAGTACGCCACTCCCGAAGAGCAGCGGGCGAGGATCCAGCAGCCTGACGTCACCGTCGCGTTGGAGGCGGGAGCGGCACCGGCGGCCGCGGCATCACGTGAGCCGACGCCGACACCGACGTCGACGCCGGCCAAGGAGGCCGGGCCCGACCTCATCGCCTCGCGACGCCGCTTCTTCGACCGCGTCCTCACCATCGCCCTTTTGATCTACGCCGTCTTCTCCGTCGCGACGGCCATCCCCGGTCTGGTGGACTACAACGGCTACGTCCAGACGCTCTTCGAGTTCCTGGGCGTGACCGAGGCCCCTGATCCGACGTTCGACGGCCGCGCGTGGGGTGTCGCGGCATCCCTGGTGCTCGGCGTGGGTCTTCTGCTGACCGCCGCGGTGTCGTGGATCATGCTCCAGCGGGGGAAGATCACGTTCTGGGTGCCGATCGTGGGAGGCGTGGTGTTCAACCTCATCTCGGGTGCCCTCCTGATGGTGCCGCTCCTGAACGATCCTGCGCTCATGGGGGCGCTGCTGTCCCGGTGAGCGAGTTCGCCCTCGCCGCCATCCCCGCGGGGACGGTGGTTCTGCACGATGCGCGCCGGAAGGCACGCCGGAGCGTCGAGCTGTCGGCGTTCGAGATCGGCGTCTACCCCGTCACCGAGGAGCAGGTGGCCCAGATGCTCGAAGGCGGGCGTCATTCCCGTCGGCCCGCGACCGAGGTCAGCTGGCTCCGCGCCATCCGCTTCTGCAACGCGGCATCGGAGTGGGAGGGTCTGGATCCGGCCTACACCTACGACGGTGAAGAGGTCACGTGGCACGTCGACGCCGATGGGTACCGACTGCCTACGGAGGCGGAGTGGGAGTTCGCCTGCCGAGCAGGCTCGAGCGGCCCCCACTACGGACCGCTCGCCGATGTCGCCTGGACGAGCGCCGACGGCGTCGAGAGTCCTCAGGCGGTCGGCGGAAAGCATCCGAATCTCTTCGGGCTGTTCGACACGCTCGGCAATGTCTGGGAGTGGTGCTGGGACTATCTGGACCCGGCCCGCTACGCCGACTATCGCGTCTTCCGAGGTGGGGGATACGCGGACGACGCGTGGAGTGTGCGAGCCTCCACCCGCCGTGGGGGACCACCGAGGTCGTCGCACGACGATGTCGGGTTCCGCATCGCCCGCGGGGGGTTCGACGCCGATGGTGAGGCCCAGGGATGGTCGGCCGACGCCGATCTCCGGCGGGCGGACGTCGATGGTCCCGTGCCCTTCGGCTGGACGCCGCTGCGCTGAACCCGGCTCGGCGCTCTAGGCTGATCGGATGCCTCGCCTCCTCGCCGTCTGCGCGGTCCACCAGCTTCGTCCCGACGCCGGAAGCAACGGCGTGACCGCCATCGACAAACGCCCGGTCGAGGGCGCGGCGGCCGTCGGCCGCTACGGCGTGCGCGGCGATGTCCAGGCCAATCGCAGGCACCACGGCGGACTGGACAAGGCGCTCTACGCGTACGCGCAGGAGGACGCCGACTTCTGGGCGCGCCAGCTCGGACGCGATCTTCCGCCGGGATGGTTCGGCGAGAACCTCCGGGTGGACGGAATCGACGTCAACGCCGCTCGCGTGGGTGAGGTCTGGCGCCTCGGGGATCGGCTGGAGCTCGAGGTGACGATGCCCCGCACGCCGTGCGCCACCTTCGCTCGCTGGGTCGGGGGCAGCCAGGCGCGAGGCTGGGTCAAGCGCTTCTCCGACGAGGGCCGGCTGGGTGCTTACCTGCGCGTTCGCAAGACCGGCTCGGTCAGCGCGGGAGACCTCGTCGAGGTGGTGGAACGCCCCGAGGGGGCGCCCACCGTGCTCGAGATCTACCGCGCCGTCTGAGAAGTCGGGCGAGAGGCGCCCTCAGACGCCGAGCGACTTCCCGGCCGAGCCCAGCTGGTGCGTCGCCTCGACGACACGCGCGGCCATCGCCGACTCGGCGATCTTGCCCCAGGCGCGCGGGTCGTACTGCTTCTTGTTGCCGACTTCGCCGTCGACCTTGAGGACGCCGTCGTAGTTGGAGAGCATGTAGCCCGCGACCGAACGGGTGAACGCGTACTGCGTGTCGGTGTCGATGTTCATCTTCACCACGCCGTTGGCCACAGCCAGGGCGATCTCCTCGTCGCTGGACCCGCTGCCGCCGTGGAAGACCAGGTCGAGAGGCTTCGGGCCGGTGCCGAAGCGCGAGGCGATGCCCTCCTGGATCTCACCGAGAAGCTCGGGGCGCAGCTTGACATTGCCCGGCTTGTACACACCGTGGACGTTGCCGAAGGTGAGCGCGGAGATGTACCGGCCGTTCTCACCGAGCCCCAGTGCCTCGACGGCCCTGGTCACATCGCCGACGGTCGTGTACAGCGCGTCGTTGGATCCCTCGTGCGCGACACCGTCCTCCTCGCCGCCGACCACGCCGACTTCGATCTCGAGGATCGCGTTGATGTTCTTCAGTCGCGGCAGAAGGTCCTTCGCGATGTCGATGTTCTCATCCAGGGGCACGGCCGAGCCGTCCCACATGTGCGACTGGAAGATGGGGTTCCGTCCCGCCCTGACCTCTTCCTCCGATGCCTCGATGAGCGGCAGCACGAAGTTCGGCAGCGCCTCCTTGGGGCAGTGGTCGGTGTGCAGGGCGACGGTGATGGGGTAGTTCTTGGCGACCTCGGTGGCGAACTTGGCGAAGGCGAGGGCGCCGGCCGCGCGAGCCTTGACGGTGTGACCGGCGAAGTAGTCCGCACCGCCGGTGGTGACCTGGATGATCCCGTCGGAACCGGCCTCGGTCAGTCCCTGGAGCACGGCGTTGATCGTCTGCGAGCTCGACACGTTGATCGCCGGGTACGCGAACCCGCCGGCCTTCGCGCGGTCGAGCATGTCGGCGTACTGATCCGGGGTGGCAACGGGCATGAGGACTCCTTGTCGTCGAGCGGCCTGTCGTCGAGTGGCCTGTGAGGGAACGGTCGTGCGGGCTCCGCGCAACGCGGGTCGATCGAAACTCTAGCGAAGGCCTCGCCCGTGTGCCCGTCGCCGCAGCGAACGGCCATCGGCGCGGACTTACCCAGGGAGAAAGAACGGGGGTTCCTTCGCCCGTGGTCGGGCCGAAGGTCGGTCGGGCGCCATGCGCGCTGGCTAGGCTGGGGCCATGGTGAGCATCACCGGCGATATGAGCCCCCTGCACCCCGACCGCAACCTCGCTCTGGAGTTGGTGAGAGCGACCGAGGCAGCCGCCATCCGCGCCGTGCCCTTCATCGGCCGCGGGATGAAGGAAGCCGCCGACGGTGCCGCCGTCGATGCCATGCGCGCCTTCCTGACCACCGTGAACTTCGACGGCACGATCGTGATCGGCGAGGGCGAGAAGGATGACGCTCCGATGCTGTTCAACGGCGAGCGCGTGGGCAACGGCCGCGGCCCCCAGTGCGACATCGCCGTCGATCCGATCGACGGCACGTCGCTCACCGCCGCAGGCCGCAACAACGCCCTCTCGGTGATCGCGGTGTCCGACCGCGGATCGATGCTCGACGCCTCGGCGGTGTTCTACATGGACAAGCTCGTCACCGGCCCCGCCGGCGTCGGCGTGGTCGACATCCGTCTGCCCATCGGTGAGAACATCCGCCGACTGGCCAAGGCGCTCGGCAAACCCGTCGACGAGGTCGTCGTTTCGGTGCTGAATCGCCCCCGGCATGAGCAGCTGATCGCCGACATCCGCGAGGCCGGGGCAGGCACCCGTCTGATGAGCGACGGGGATGTCGCCGGCGGGATAAATGCGGCGCGTCACAACGCCCGCACGGACATGTGCGTGGGGATCGGGGGCAGTCCCGAAGGCATCGTGACCGCATGCGCGATCAAGGCCCTCGGCGGTCACATCCAGGGCGTGCTGTGGCCGCGTGACGACGACGAGAAGCAGAAGGGCATCGACGCCGGACTGCTTCTGGACGACCACGTCTACGAGGCGGACGACCTCGTGAAGGGCAGCAACACCATCTTCGTCGCCACCGGTGTCACCGACGGTCAGCTGGTCGACGGCGTGCGCCGCGAAGGGGACCACGTGTACACGGAGAGCGTCGTGCTCCGCGGTGCCTCGGGGACGCTTCGCCGGATCACATCGGAGCACCTGACGTCGAAGTGGCTGTGAACGCGACGAGGGCGGACCGGCAGGCGACGGAAGGCGAACTGTAGCAAATCGCCGATCGTGACGCAGTCGTGACGGGGATCTGTGGACGGTTCTGGCACAATTGATCGCAGTGCCAACGGAGTCACGTGTCGTTCGTCCACAGCAGGGGGTTACTCCATGTCGGTACAGTCCGTGGGTCCGCAGACGGGAGCACAGGCGGTCATCGCTGACGCCGTCGACCCCGCCCGCCGCCCCGATGTGTTGTTCCGGGTGCGCCGGGATGAAGACCATCAGCTTTCTCCGTGGTGGATGATCGGCGCCTTCGCCGGAGTCTCCGTGGCCGTCATCACCCTGCTGAGCTTCGTCCCCGGCGGGGCCTGAGCGCACTTCGTCAGCGGTGCTCCGGACCGAGCCGGTCCCGGAGCACGCCGATATCGGCCGTCACGCCGGGTGCCCGATCATCTGATGCCACCGGCGACGCGTCGAGCCCGTCCAGCAGTTCGGGCGCGGTGAACCTGCGAGGGCCGGAATCGATCGCCGCGGGTGCGCGGAGCGCATCGATCTTGGTCTCGTCGATGCCGGGGAATTTCCGCGCGGTCACGAGGACGCGGGATTCAAGCGACCCGACAAGACCGTTGTAGGCGTCGAGGGTGCGCTCGAGAGCCCGACGGAGATCGTCGGCGTGGCCGGCCAGCGTGCCGAGACGGTCGTAGAGCTGGGTTCCCAGGTCGAACAGCACGCGTGCATCGGCCGACACATCCTGCTGCGTCCACGTGTAGGCCACCGTCTTCAACACCGCCCAGAGGTTGACCGGCGACGCGATCGCGACGCGGCGGCCGAAGGCGTAGTCGAGGAGGGAAGGATCGTCCTCCAGCGCCGCGGCGAGGAGCGATTCGCTCGGCATGAAGCAGATGACGAACTCGGGGCTCGAGCCGAGCCCCGCCCAGTAGGCCTTCTTCGACAGCGCATCCACGTGGGCGCGGACGGCCTTGACGTGCTTCTCGCGCAGCGCGCGGCGGCGCACCGCCGGTTCTCCGGAGGCGCCGTCGGGAATGGCGGACGCCTCGAGGTAGGCGTCGAGCGGCACCTTCGCGTCCACCGGGATCGCCTTGTCGCCGGGCAGCCGGATCACCATGTCCGGACGCCCGCCCCCGGCATCCGATCGCACGGCGCTCTGCAGATCGAAGTCGACGTGCCGTGTGAGCCCCGCCGCTTCGACGACCCGACGCAGCTGGGTTTCGCCCCACACGCCGCGCGTGGTGCCCGACCGAAGGGCTGACGCGAGCGATTCGGTCGTGGCGCGCAGCGCCTCGTCGGACTGCTGCGCGCGACGGAGCTGCTCGGCGAGACTGCCGAACTGCTCCTGCCGCTCGCGTTCGATCTCGCCGACGCGATGCTGCATCGTCTGCAGCGTCTCGGCGACCGGAGCAAGGGCACGCAGCACCGCCTGTTCGCGGCGCTCCCGTTCCTCGCGCGTCGCCTGCTCGGCACGGGACTGCGCCACGAAGTCGCGATACAGCCGCATCTGCTCGGCGAGCTGTGCGCTCAACGCCGCCTCGGAGGCCTCGGCCGCCGCCAATCGCTCACGCACGGTGACCGCCCGCGCCTGCGCACGCACCGCCGCAAGCGCCCAGCCGGCGAGGAGTCCGGCGAGAAGGCTCGCCGTCACGAGCAGGGGGAGAAGGAGGGCGTCCATGACCACACCCTGCCGCAGGGGTCGGACATCGCGAGCGCGACGCGCTACGCGACGGCCTCGAACGCCACCGGGCGCCGCGCCGCCGGTGCGTCGCCGACGGCGATCTGCGAAATCCGGACACCGGTCCACGCGGCCAGGTCGTGGATGTCGTCGGCGGCGACGCGTCGCGCCGCGTCGATCATGACGTGCGCGCACGCGAGGGCGTCGGCCACGGCGTTGTGATGGGCGAAATCGGCGAATCCCGCCTCAGCGGCGACAGAGGGCAGTCGGTAGGACGGCAGCTGGTACACCTTGCGGGCGACCTGCAGGCTGCAGGCGTACCGGTAGGGCGGGCAGTCGTCGCCGGTCGCCTCGCACGCGCGTATCAGCACGGCCATGTCGAAGCCGGCGTTGTGTGCGACCAGCACGTCGCCGCCGGCGAATCCGGCGAGATCACCGAGCTGCTGCGACCAGCTGGGGGCGTGGGCGACGTCCTCCGGGCGGATGCCGTGGATGCGCATGTTGATGTCGAAGAAATGGTCGTGGCCGGCAGGCGGGCGGATGAGCCAACCGGCTGTGGCGACGACCTCCCCGCCGCGGACCCGCGCCAAGCCGACCGCACACGCCGAGGCACTGCTGGAGTTCGCCGTTTCGAAGTCGATCGCGGTGAAGTCCAGTGGCACGTCTTCACCCTCGCCGCCGTCCGGCAACCCGTGTCCGAGGCGCGCCGGGGTTCTGAAGATCGCCCCGCCGTAGGCTGAGGGCATGGCCCGCCGTGAGGAGATGTCGACATCGTTCGGGCGCGAGGCCGCCCGCTACGAAAGCGGACGCCCCGACTATCCCGCCGAGGCGGTCGCGTGGCTCCTCGAGCCGATCGTCGTCGCCGGTCGGCGACCCCGCGTCGCCGACGTGGGCGCGGGAACGGGCAAGCTCACGAGGGTCTTCCGAGAGCTCGAAGCGGAGGTCGTCGCGGTCGATCCCGATGCCGACATGCTGGCGGAGCTGCGCCGACGCGTTCCCGGAACCCCCGCCTTCGTCGGAACAGCCGAGCGGATGCCTCTCCCGGACGCATCGGTCGACGCCGTCGTCGCCGGTCAGGCATGGCACTGGGTCGATCCCGTCGCAGGCGCTGCCGAAGCAGGTCGGGTTCTGCGGGAGCGCGGCGTCCTGGGCCTCGTCTGGAACGTCCGCGACGAGCGTGTCGCCTGGGTGCGTCGCCTCACCGGGATCATGCACGGGTCCTCGGCGGAACAGCTCATCTCCGAGGGCGGTCCCCAGCCGCATCCGCCCTTCGAGCGCTTCGACACGCGCGTCTGGGAGTGGCATCGACCCCTCACCCGAGAGGCGTTCCTCGACATGGCCGCCTCGCGCAGCTACGTCATCACCGCCGAGGAGACCGCCCGCCGGAGCATCCTCGACGAGGTCGGAGCGCTGTTCGACGACCTCGCCGACGACGGCGTCATCGAGCTTCCCTACCGCACCGAGGCCTTCCGCGCGGCCGTGCATCGGTGACGGCGTCGGGAAGGCGGCGCACCGCCGGTAGGCTGGATGCCCGTGGCTCTCACCATCGGAATCGTCGGTCTTCCCAACGTCGGCAAGTCGACGCTCTTCAACGCCCTCACCAAGAATCAGGTGCTCGCGGCGAACTACCCATTCGCGACGATCGAGCCGAACGTCGGCGTGGTGAATCTGCCCGATCCGCGTCTTGACGCCCTCGCCGAGGTCTTCCATAGTGAGCGCGTGGTGCCCGCGACGGTGTCGTTCGTCGACATCGCCGGCATCGTCCGCGGCGCGAGCGAGGGGGAGGGGCTGGGCAACCAGTTCCTCGCCAACATCCGCGAGGCCGACGCCATCGCGCAGGTGGTGCGCGGTTTCGCCGACAACGACGTGGTCCACGTCGATGGAGCGGTGAACCCCGCCGGCGACATGGAGACGATCAACGCCGAGCTCCAGCTGGCCGACCTCCAGACGCTGGAGAAGGCGATCGGCCGGTACGAGAAGGAGGTCAAGGGCAAGAAGCTCGACCCCGTCGTGCTCGAGACCGCCCTCGCCGCTCAGGACGCCCTGCAGAAGGGTGTGCTGCTGTCGGCCGCGGGCCTCGACCTGTCGCCGATCCGGGAGCTGGGCCTCCTCACGGCGAAGCCCTTCATCTTCGTCTTCAACGTCGACGAGGCCGTCCTCACCGACGATGCGCGTAAGGCCGAGCTCGCCGCCCTCGTGGCTCCTGCGCAGGCGGTGTTCCTCGACGCGAAGATCGAGTCGGAGCTGATCGATCTCGACCCCGAGGATGCCGCGGAACTGCTGGTTTCCACGGGTCAGACCGAGTCGGGCCTCGACCAGCTCGCCCGCATCGGCTTCGCCACCCTGGGCCTTCAGACCTACCTGACCGCGGGGCCGAAAGAGGCTCGTGCCTGGACGATCGGCAAGGGCTGGAAGGCGCCGCAGGCGGCCGGTGTCATCCACACCGACTTCGAGAAGGGCTTCATCAAGGCCGAAGTGATCTCCTTCGACGACCTCGTCGCCCTCGGCTCCGTCGCCGAAGCCCGCGCAAAGGGCAAGGCGCGTCTCGAGGGCAAGGACTACGTCATGCAGGACGGCGACGTGGTGGAGTTCCGCTTCAACAACTGATTGGTCGAATGAGGTCACGACTTCGGAAAGACGAAAAGTGTTCCCCCCGCGAGCACTCGGTCCACCGTGACGGCGCTGAGGCCGCACTGCTCGGCGATCTCATCTCGAGTCATGCCCTGAGCGGCGCACTCTCGTATGACCTCCTCGACGGAGCCCATGACCGCCCCAATGGCCGACAGCTGCGCCTGCGCTCCTCGAACAACCTCGGCGACGAGCGGCAGTCGCGGATCCGCCTGTGGCTCGCGTCGGGGCTGGCTCAGGTCAATGATCCAGTCGGGCGTGTCATCGAGATCTCCCATGCTCAACGGTAGGCACATCAGCCGCGCGCAAGACCGCGACGAGCTCACCGGTCGTGCGTACTTGACGTGAGGAATGCGAGCGCTCGCGACCACAAGAGCTCGGCCGCATGGCCGTCGTATTCTCGGGGAAGCGAAGCGTCGGTGAACAAATGCCCTGTGCCTTCGTAGTCGAAGATCTCGGCTTCGCCGCCCGCTGCGCGTATCTGTTCGACGACCGTGTCTATGCCCGCTTGATCCCGGAAGGGATCGTCCCGCGCGGAATGTATCTGCGCGTTGACCCCTACCGGCCACGAGTCGGCGCCGAGCATCGACACATCGATGGCTCCGGAGAGCATCAACACGCCCGACACCGCACGCTGGGTCGCGACATACTCCGCTAACGCGGCACCGTTCGAGAACCCCGCGGCGAAGAAGCCGTCCGGTGTCTCGCGTGTCGCATCCAACGCTCGGCGCATCAGCGCGGGGTACCCGATCGACTGCTCGTATCTGCCGGCGTCGTCGTAGTCATCGAACACGCGACCGTCGTACACGTCCACGATGACGACGTCGTGCCCGGCGTCGCGGAGAAGATCGGCTGCATCGCTTACCCCCGGTCGCACACCGAGGACGGAAGGGAAGAGGACGACGTCGGTCATCGCCTCAGACTCGCACCCTGCTCGGACGCAATCAAGGCGTGATGATGATCAGGGAACCACGCGCCGGGCGTACACGACCCTGTTGTCCACGTACGATCCGGCGTTCTGGTCGAACACCCCGCCGCATGTGATGAGGCGGAGTTCGTCGGTGACGACGGCTCCGAACACCGCCGCGGTCGGGAAAGCGGACTTCGGATAGTCCATCGTCTCCGTCACCACGTACGCGTGCGCCGTGCCGGCCGTGTCCACAACCTCCACGAGATCACCGACCTGCACATCGCGAAGACGCACGAACACGGCGGGCCCGGTCGGCGAATCGACGTGCCCGGCGATCACCACCGGACCGGTTCCTCCCGGGCGACCGCCACCGGTGAACCATCCGACCTCGTCGAAGTCGGTCGGTACCTGCATCGAGCCGTCGGTATTCAGGCCGAGGTCGATGAGCGGCTCGTCGAGACTGATCGACGGCACGGAGACCCGCGCAGGGGGAAGGGCTTGCGCCTCCGGCTCGGACGAAGGCGTCGGCGCGGCCTGGCTCACCGCCGGCGAGGCGGGCGGCGGTGAGTCCGCCGAACGCTGCGTCGCGCACGCGGCGGCGCTGCCGATCGCCAGCACAAGCACGGCCGCGAGCGCGCCGCGCAGCGCCCATTCCCCCCAGAATGGACGCTGCGCGGCCGACCGCGGTCGGATCACCGAGTGGCGGCCTGCCGGCGGCGGTTCACGACGACCGCAGCGCCGACCCCGAGACCGGCGACGGCCAGCGCGGCCCCGCCGATGCCGAGGGGTGAGATGCCGGTGTCGGCGGTTCCGCCGGCGCCGGTGTCCACTCCGCCGACGGGGATGGCCGAGAGCTGCCCGCGTACGACGCCCGCCGCGTAATCGACGGTGTGCGAGTCGCCGGTGAATCCGGCGGGGTTCGCTTCGATCTCCGCAAGGGAGAAGCCGTCGCCGGTGTCGGCGCCATCGGCCTCGACGCCCGTCGTGAAGGGTCCCTGCAGGCATCCGGACGACGTGCGCGGTCCGTCACCCACCGGCTCGGGGTTGGGGAACGCGATCCGCGGCGGCCCGGGCTGACCCGCCGCTGCCTCGTGGATGTGCGTGGCCGTCTTCGCCGGGCTCTGGTAGTCGCCGCTCACACCCTCCAGGCGGATGTCGTAGCAGATGATCTCCAGCTCGGAATTGATGCGGAACGTGAACGTCCCGGTCGCGCCCTCCTGCCCAGGGGCGGCGACGCCGTCGTTGTTGATGACCTGATCGGGGGTCGCCATGACCGTGAATGCGCTGGTGAATGTGTCCGGCTCCGCGACCTCGGTCTCGGCGTGCGCGGGCATCGCGACGGTGAGGGCGGCCACTCCGGCCAGGGCACCGATCGTCACCAGGCGGGCGGATGTCTTCTTCGTCATTTCCTCGAACCTTCCGATCTGGACGCGCCGGTCGCATCCGTTGTCGGGGTCTACGAGACGGAAGGCTCGTGCGTTCATCGACGAGGGAAATTCCTCGTGCGATGAACGGATGAACGCTGCCGGCGGTATCACCTGGTGATCGCGAGGCCGTCCCGGCGCCCGGCGATCACTAGCCTGTGAGGAGACGGGGTGGGAATCAGCGCACGACGGGACGAGGGGGAGAGGATGACCTCGGACCCGCGCCCAGCGGAGGACTTCGACGTCCGACGGGCCTTCGCAGAGAACGGCAGCGCTCTCCTGGGGTACGCCGTCAACGCCCTTCGCGACCGTCCGCTCGCCGAGGACTGCGTGCAGGAGACCTTCCTGCGCGCGTGGCGTTCCCGCGACCGTTTCGACGCGGCCAGGGCGACGGAACGCACCTGGCTGTTCGCCATCGCGCGCAACGTCATCGTGGATGCGCTCCGTGCTCGCGCCCGGCTTCCGCGCATCGGCGATGACGCCGAACTGGAGACACGGATGGTGGACGCGATCGACCCGCTGGAACGTCTCCGTATCATCGAGGGCCTCGCGGCGCTCAGTGAGGCCCACCGTACGGTCGTCGTCGCGGTGCATGTCGAGGGGCGCAGCTATCAGGAACTCGCAGACGCCACCGGCATCCCCGTCGCCACGTGGCGGACGCGGGCCTTCCATGGGCTCAGGGCCCTGCGGAAACATCTCCAGGGAACGGAGGAGGAATGATGCGCACCCCCGATGACCGCATCGCCGAACTGATGGCCGCAGCGCTGGCCGGCGAGCTGACGGCGAGCGAAGCCGCGGAGTGGGAGGCGCTGCGTCGACGCCGCCCCGACGTCGAGGACGAGTTCCGCGAGCTGGCGGCGCTGTCCGGTCGGCTCCGCGAGGGCGATGTCACCTGGATCCCGCCCCGCGATGCCGATGCGCTCGGCGACCGCATCCTCCGGGCCGTCGACGCGGAGGCGGTGTCCCGCGCCACGGTGGGGACGGCCCCAGCGACGCCCGCACGTGGTCCGCGCCGGTGGATCGCTCCGCTCGTGGCCGCTGCGTGCCTGGCCGCCGGCGTGGCCATCGGCGTGTCCTGGCCCGACCCGGCCGTCACGACGCCCTCGGGGCCGCCCGGCACGCTCGGGGCGATCGAACCGGTCGATCTGAACGGTGTGCCCGACGGTGTCGGGATCGAGGCTGACCTCGTGGCCCACACGTGGGGCACCGAGACGGTCGTCGAAGCCACGGGGCTCGACGTCGGCGCGACCTACGAGGTCGTCCTGATCGACGAGTCCGGCGTGGAGTACTCCGCGGGAGCGATGCTGGGCTCGGAGGTGCCGATCGAGTGTCGCTTGAACGCCGCGGTGATGCGCACCGAGGCGGTGCGTCTCGAGGTCCGCTCGGAGGATCGATCGATCCTCGCGCAGGCGGACCTGCCCGAGGCCTGAAGCGCCACCGGGTAGGCTCCTCGAGGCATTGCCCGGCGCCGAGCGCCCGCCGCACCGACTCGAGAGGATCCCGATGCCCGACCTGCAGAACGTCACGCGCGACGCCCGCGTCATCCCGTTCATCGACGAGGGCGAAGGACCGGTCTCGCTCGTCCTCATCCCCGAGCACAGCCTCGAAGGCGACGCGCTGGGCGCCATCGCGCACTATCTCGCCGAAGAGGCCGGGTTCCGCGTCATCCGCATCGACGAGCCCGCCGGGAGCGATGCCACCGTCGCCGAGCGTGTCGCGGATGTCATGGCCGTCCTCGACCACGTCGGCCTCGACGACACCTGGGTCGGTGGACACGGCCCGGGTGGCACGGTCGCGCGGGCGGTCGCGGCCGAGCACACGACGCGGGTCGACGGTCTGCTGCTCCTCGGCGCGGAGGACACCGATCTTCCGCTCGCGCCGGGCATCCCGATCCTGATCATCCAGGGGACGGATGACGCGGTGACCCCGCCGACGAACGGGGAGCGTCTCCAGGCGTCGGCTGCCGACCGCGCGACCGTGCGCACGGTCTCGGGCGATCACCTCTTCCCGATGTCGCATCCGATCGAGACGGCGCTGTTCATCGAGGAGTACCTCGACTGGGACTGATCCGCGGTGATTCAGCCGTCGAGGTGCAGCATGACGCGTCTCGTCCGATCACGACTGAGCACCCGCCCGAGCCCGAGGATCATGCGCGCCTGAAGACCGTACTTCGCGTGGAAGAGCGCGGTGCATCGTTCGATCTCCTCCAGATCGTGCTGGATCGTCGCGGTCGCGGAGACGACAGCCGCGCCGGCGGCGACTCTGCCGGCGCGATCGCTCGGGCGCAGCGTCACGGCGGGGTTGTTGCGGATCCGCTTCACTTTTCCGCTGTCTGCTCCCGTGGTGACCACGAGCCGGTCCCCGTCGCGGGCGACCCAGACGGTCGTCGGCACTCCGACGCCGTTGCGTCGGAAGGTCGTGAGCGAGACGAATTCCTCGGCCGCGAGGGCGATCAGTTCATCGGAGGCCATTCTCGGCACGCTACCTCCTGCGCAGGGGGTCAGGGCGGGATCAGCGATTCCCAGCGGGATCCCACCCGGCGACGACGCCCGGCTGGCACACTCGGCTCATGTCCATGGCTGATCCGTTCCTGCCCCTCCCTCCGCGCCGTGACGATGATCGTCCGTTCCAGCGCGAGAACCACTCGCGCGGCGATGAGTCGGAACCGGATGTCTTCATCGAGCCGGACGACGGCAGTGCGTCCGAGAGCGGAGAGCCGCCGCTGCTGCCCACGCACTTCCGCACGCCGACCGGTCAGAGCGTCGATCCCGAGCAGGACATCGACCCCGGCGTCTGAGCCTCGGGACCCTGGACCGGCACGTCTACCGCGCCGGCGCCGGGTTGGCAAGGGGGCCCCCTTCGGTCGTGTCGCCGGAGTAGACATGAGGCATGAAAGTCATCGTCTACGCCGGGAGTGAGTTCCTGACGGGGGATGACCTCGCGACGGCTCTCCTCGAATACAGCGAATCCCTGGGCGCCGCCCACGCCGCGCACATCGTCGAGATCCCGGTCCGTGAGCCCGACGGCTCCACGGTCGGGGCGACGTTCCTGGTGGGGCCGGCAAGCCAGATCGTGGTGAAGGACGCCCCGCTGTCGGGCGCCGAGCTCTCGGCTCCCGACGTGGTGGCGCAGCTGCACTCTCTGACGAGGGAGCAGCGACCCGTGATGCGGGTCGCCCCCGATTCGGGTGAGGGGCTGAACTGGGGCGAGGAGTTCTAGGGCGACGGTGCCGCAGCGCCGTCGAACCAGCCGTACGTGTTGAACCACGCGGCGCGGTCCGCGGCTTCCCGTTCGTCGGCGGGCCCTGTGAACGCGTCGTGGCCCCCGAGCCCACCACCCTCGAGCGCGACGAAACCCCAGCAGACCGGGCACACGGCCCGACCGTTCGGGAACCCGCCGGGCAGCGAAGGGGCGGCCGACGTCCCCGTGCCGCTTCCTTCGCACCACGGGGGACCAGCCTCCGTGTCGGACCACATCTTTCCGGTGCCGACGCGGTTGTGGAGGCCCGGGTGGCCGGCGGGGCGGGTGCACACCGCGCCGGCGCGTCTGCTCCGACACCAGATCGTCGCGGTCGCCATCCCGAGATTGTAGACAGCCGGATGCCGCATCGCGGCCGTCGATGAAAGGATGACCGCATGCCCGAGTCGCCCGAAGTCCAGGTTCTCGCCGACGTCCTCGACGACGCCGTGACCCATCGCCGGATCATCGGTGTGGACGTGGGTGAGTTCCGTGCGTGGAAGACGCGGGACCGCCCGGCCGAGGGGCTCGTCGGTGCGACGATCACCGGCGTCACGCGCTTCGGCAAGCATCTGGACATCGACACCGACCGGGGAGATCTCGTGGTCACCCTCGGTCGCGCCGGGTGGGTCCGTCACCGCGTCGAGGCGGAGACGGGCGACGACGAGACCGTCGACTCGTCCGATGCCTCGTCGCCTCCGGCCGCGGTGATCGCCACGCTCGACCTCGACGACGACACCGCGCTGGAGTTCACCGACGCCGGCGAATGGCTCTCGCTGGCCCTGTCGCTCGTGGATCACCCCCAGGACGTGCCGGCGGTGAAGAAGCTCGGACCCGACCCGATGTCGCCGACCTACACCCGGGCCGATTTCGACCGGATCACCCTCGGTCGGCGCAAGCAGCTCAAGGCTCTTCTGCAGGAGCAGGAGAGCATCTCCGGTATCGGCAACGCCTACTCCGACGAGATCCTGCATCGCGCGAAGATCGCCCCGACGACGCACGCGGCCGCCCTCGACGACGGCGAGAGAGAGGTGCTTTTCGAGGCGATCCGCGACGAGCTCTCCGAGGCGGTACGAGCACGACGCAGCATCCCGCTGCCGCGGTTGAAACAGGCCAAGGCCGCGTCGATGAGAGTGCACGGACGCACGGGCGAGGCCTGCCCGGTCTGCGGAGGCGTCGTCGAGGACGTGCCCGGGTCGAAGGGCGCCGCCCAGTACTGTCCGGTGTGCCAGGGCCCCGTCGACTGAGCCGGCTCGTCCGCGCTGCGGGGATCGGATTAGCATGGAGGGATGACGACTCAGCCCTCCGCCACCCAGATCCCCGCTGCACAGATCGACGAGGACGCCAAGCCCCTCGTCCCGGGCGCGAACCTCCTGGGTGCGCCGGGCGCAGCTGCGGGCTCGTGCTGCGGGGGCAGCGCCTGCGGCGTCTGATCGTTCCGGCTCCGCCTCACCACCCCCGCGGTGCGGGTCAGATCGTCTGGCCGGCGTGCGCCCCTTCGGCGATCTCCTCGACCACCTTGGCGTTGAAGGCCGGCAGATCATCCGGCGTCCGGCTCGACACCAATCCCTGGTCGACGACGACCTCCTCGTCGACCCACCGGGCTCCGGCATTGGTCAGATCCGTCTTCAAGCTCGGGTAGCTCGTGAGTGTGCGGCCGTCGACCGCCCCGGCTTCGATCAGGATCCAGGCGCCGTGGCAGATGACGCCGACCGGCTTGTGCTGGGAGAAGAAGGCGCGGGCGAAGGCCACCGAGGCCCCGTCCATCCGCAGATGGTCGGCGTTGACGACGCCGCCGGGCAGCACCAGGGCGTCGTAGGACGCCGCGTCGGCATCGGTCACCGCCACGTCGACCGCCTGCTCGTGCCCCTTCTTGCCGGTCACACTTCCCGATGCGGGGGAGACCAGGTGCGCCTGGGCGCCGGCATCCGTCACCGCCTTCCAGGGACTGGTCAATTCGCTGTCCTCGTAACCGTCGGTGAGGAGGAACGCGACGGTCTTGCCGTTCAGTTCGGCCATGACACTTCCTTTCGTGGGGTGCCCCCACGCTAGGCCGGTCCGCCGTCCGGGGCCCGGGCTTGCCCGCGGACCCCGCGACGGCTATGCCTCAGTGCGCCGCGGGGAGGGGGAGCCCTTCGTCGGCGGGCTTGCGGACGAGGAACGCGCTGAACAGCAACGGCAGCGACACGATCGCTGCGAGGAGGAACGCGGCATGAGCGCCCTGCGCGCCCGCGTCGGCGGCCCCGGCCGCCTCGGCGGCGGACTGGACGCTGGACATCACCGTGATGAACAGCGCGATGCCGGCAGCCCCGGCGACCTGCTGCACCGTACCGACGACGGCCGAGCCGTAGGAGTAGTACGTGCGGTCGAGGGAGGCCAGCGACGCGGTGAAGAGCGGCGTGAAGGACAGCGCGAGCCCGATCGACAGGGCCGTCTGCCCCGCGGCGATGGCCCAGACCGGCGTCGTCGCGGTGAAGGTCGTGAAGACCCACAGCATGCCGACGGCGATCACGGTGCCGGGAACGAGGAGCACCCGGGTGCCGTACCGGTCGTAGATGCGCCCCACGATCGGCCCGGCCAGGCCCATCGCCAGAGCGCCCGGGAGGACGATGAGGCCTGACATGAAGGGGTCGAGCCCGACCACGTTCTGCGCGTAGAGCGGCAGCACGGTGATGATGCCGAAGAAGGCCGCCGAGAGCAGCGTCATGTGTCCGGTGGCGAAGCTGAAGTTGCGGAAGGTGAACACCCGCAGGTCGAGCAGGGCGTCGTCGGTGCGCTGCAGCCGGATCTGCCGCCACGCGAAGAGCGCAAGCGCGATCACACCGACGGAGAACGCCACGACGAGGGAGACGGTCGCGGTGGCCGACGCCGACGCCTCCTCGGCGGCGGTGCCGCCGTGTGCCGCCGCAGCACCGCCGATCTGGCTCAGTCCGTAGACCAGGCCGCCGAAGCCGAGGGCGGAGAGGATCACCGAGAGCACGTCGACCGGGGCGCGCGTGGTCTCGCCGAGGTTGCGGATCCAGATCGCGCCGACGACGAGGGCGACCAGGGCGATCGGGAGGACGACACCGAAGTTCCAGCGCCAGCCGACGGTGTCGATGAGGAAGCCCGACAGCGACGGGCCGATGGCCGGAGCGAGGGAGATGACGATGCTGACCCGCCCCATCATGCGCCCGCGGGACTGCGGCGGGACGACGTTCATGATCGTCGTCATGAGCAGCGGCATCATGATCGCCGTTCCCGACGCCTGCACGACGCGGGCGACCAGGAGCATCGGGAAGCCGGGTGACAGGAACGCGATCAGGGTACCGAGCGAGAACAGGCTCATCGCGGCGATGAACATCTGCCGGGTCGTGAATCGGCGCAGGAGGAAGCCCGTGATGGGGATCACGACGGCCATCGTCAGCATGAAGGCGGTCGTCAGCCATTGGGCGGCGACGGCGGTGATACCGAGGTCGACGATGAGACGCGGGATCGCGATGCCCATCGTGGTCTCGTTCAGGATCGCGACGAACGCGGCGGCCAGCAGCAGCCAGATGATGCGGCTCTCGATCGGGCTGAGCATCGCGGGCGGCGCGGCGTCGCGAACGGCGCCGGCGGTGGGAACGGTGTCGGTGGCTGCCACGGGGCTCCTCAGGGCGGGCGGAACAAGGCGAAGGATCACGGATGACGCACGCGCGCGCGAGATCCGCGAGGACTGTCTGAGGCTAACCGGCGCCTCCGACAGGGCATTCCCGTCGGAGGCGGATTCGTCGGACCCGGCTCGTCAGAGCGCGGTGGTCGGCTCGGTGTCGTCGTCGTCCGCCGACCCGATCGGGTCGGTGGGCTCGGGCTCGGGCTCGGCAGCCAGGAGCCCCGCGGGCGTCGGGGAGACCAGCTCCTCCTCCGGCACGGCCTTCAACTCGTCGATCTCTGCACGGATCTCGGCGAGGTCCTCCCCGTCGCGGGCGGGCTGTTCCGGAGTGGTCTCGCTCATAGGTCACACCCTACCGAGCCGGTGGGGGTGGGCGTCAGTAGGCTGGCGAAGGTGAGTATGCGCGGGGGAGGCGGCGGGGGAGCTCCCGGCGGCTTCCGGCCGGTCGACATCGAGGCGCAGCGGCGGCTGAACGCCGAGGCACCGAAGATCCCTAACCTGGGCCGTCGCGTCGTGGCCCTCTTCCGGCCGTACCTGGGACGGATCACGCTGACGGGCATCCTCGTCGTCGTGGGCGCCGGTGTCGCGGTCATCCCGCCGCTGCTGGTGCAGCGGATCTTCGACGACGCCCTGTTCCCCGTCGACGGGGGATCACCCGACATCCCCCTCCTCGCCCGGCTCGTCACGATCATGATCGGCCTGTTCCTCCTCTCCGCCGTACTGGGCGTGGTCCAGACGTGGCTCACCTCGACCGTGGGCAATCGCGTGACGGGCGATCTTCGAGTGCGCCTCTTCGATCACCTCCAGGCGATGGAGCTGGCCTTCTTCACCCGGACCAAGACGGGCGTCATCCAGTCGAGACTGCAGAACGACGTCGGCGGGGTGTCCGGAGTCCTCACCAACACCGTCACGAGCATCCTCGGCAACGTCGTCACCGTGATCGCATCGCTCGTCGCGATGATCATCATCGACTGGCGCCTGACGATCATCGCCGTGGTCATGATGCCGTTCCTCGTCATCGTGCAGCGCCGCGTCGGTCAGGTGCGCGCGCGGATCGCCGGAGAGACACAGGAGTCGCTGTCGGAGCTGACCTCGATCACCCAGGAGACGCTCAGCGTCTCGGGCATCCTGCTGTCGAAGTCCTTCAACCGGCAGCGCACCGAATCGGCGCGCTACGCCGACGAGAACGTCAACCAGGTGCGACTGCAGGTCCGCCGGGCGATGAGCGGTCAGGGCTTCTTCGCCGTCGTGCAGGTGCTCATGTCCAGCGTGCCGGCACTGATCTACCTGGTCGCGGGGCTTCTGGTGACCGGCGGTGCGGACGCGATCACGGCGGGGACGATCGTCGCCTTCACCACGGTGCAGGCGCGACTGCTCATGCCGCTCATGGGTCTCATGCGCGTCGCCCTCGATCTGCAGACATCCGCCGCCCTGTTCGCCCGCATCTTCGAGTACCTCGACCTCACTCCGGCCATCAGCGACGCTCCCGACGCGATCGACGTCGCCGATGCCCCCGGACCTGTGGGGCGGATCGAGTTCCGCGACGTGGTGTTCCGCTACCCCGATGCGGCACCCCAGACGCGGCCCACCCTCGCCGGCATCTCGTTCGTCGCCGAGCCCGGGCAGCACGTCGCCTTCGTCGGACCCTCGGGGGCGGGGAAGACCACCGTCCTCTATCTGACGCCCCGCCTCTACGAGGCCGGCGACGGCGCCGTGCTCTTCGCCGGCGAGGACGTGCGCCGTCTCACCCAGGAGTCGATCATCGACCGGATCGGGATCGTCTCGCAGGAGACGTATCTCTTCCACGCCACGATCCGGCAGAACCTCCGGTACGCCAAGCCCGATGCGACCGACGCCGAGCTCGAGTCGGCGTGCCGAGCGGCGAACATCCACCACGTCATCACCGGATTCGAGCGCGGGTACGACACCGTGGTCGGCGAGCGAGGATACCGGCTGTCGGGGGGTGAGAAGCAGCGCATCGCGATCGCGCGGGTGCTGCTGAAAGACCCGCCTGTCCTGCTCCTGGACGAGGCGACCTCGGCCCTGGACACCGTCTCGGAGCGGGTCGTGCAGGAGGCGCTCGACGCCGCGGCCAAGGGGCGGACCACGCTCTCGATCGCGCACCGGCTTTCGACCGTCATCGCCGCCGACGTCATCCACGTCATCGAGGCCGGCCGGATCGTCGAGTCGGGGACGCACAGCGAGCTCGTGGCCGCGGGGGGGCTCTACGCCGAGCTCGCCGCGCAGCAGCTCGCCACGACGCGGGTGCTCGAGGCGGAGGCCGAAGACGAGCCGGCCGACCTCCCCGATCGTCGGGCGGACCGCGCGCCGGACGAGGCGCCCGAGCTACAGATCGACGCCGAGCTCCGGCGCGATCGCGAGGAGGTCGCGCGGCTGCTCACCGAGCCGGTCGTCGTCCTCCCCGACCGCCCTCTTCCCTGATCCCACCACCGGGCCCCGAGCTCACCAGAGGGCCGCGGCCGACACTTCCGGCGTGACGACCCGGTCCGATCCGCGCCCCTGCAGGTCGCGGACGAAGACGCCCAGTGCCCGCCGGTAGGCGTCGTCGGGATGGGAGCGGGCGATGCTCACGAGGGGGGGAAGATCCAGGGTCAGGATGAGCTCGATCCGCGCGCGCACGGCGGCCGGGTGCCCCGCGGCATCCAAGATCTCGAGCCCGCCGCGCAGTCCGTCGAGATAGTCGCGCAGCACCGGCAGGGCCTCCCTGTGCTGCGTGATCGACGACCCGTCCGCGCGCTCGCGCCACTCCACCACGACATCGGGGATGACATCGAACGACCGTGCGGCGGCGTACATCCGCTGGGCGAGGATCTGATCCTCGTACAGTCGCCCTTCGGGGAAGCGCAGCCCCGCGCGCTGCCAGAAGTCGAGCCTGCTGACCTTGGACCAGGCGACGATATTGGCCGACGCCGCAGGGTGCTCCTGAAGGGAGGTGCGTCGACGCTCGGGGTCGGTCGCGGCGGCGACCCAGGGCTGAACAGCTCCTGCGGCGTAGGCCCCGCTCTCGTCGGCTCGGAGCCGCACGTAGGCGCCCGCGACGAAGTCGCTGCCGGTGTCATCGAGGACGCCGACGAGGCGCTCGAGAGCGGTGGGTGTGAAACGGTCGTCTCCGTCGAGGAAGGCCAGGTAGGGGGTGTCCACCACGCCCAGCCCGGTGTTGCGAGCGGCCGCCAGGCCCCGCCGTGCGGCGTGGCTGATGACGGAGAAACGCTCGTCCTCCGCGGCGGCCGCCGCGAAGATCTCCGCGGTGTCGTCGGTCGAGCCGTCGTCGACGAGCACGGCGCGCCACTCGCGGAACGTCTGGGTCTGCAGCGACGCCAGCGCTTCGGCCACCCAGGGCCCGACGTCGAACCCCGGGACGATGACGGTGAGGGCGGGTGTCACGGGGCCGATCGTACCGCCCGGACGGCGGCGGCGACCTGGTCGGCCAACCCGTCGGCATCCAGGTCCGGATGGTGGGGGAAGCTGAATCGCACGGCGGTCTGCGCGACCTCGGGCGCGAATCCCATCGCGAGCAGGACGTGCGAGGGTTCGTCGCTGCCCGCCGCGCACGCCGATCCGCTGGAGGAGACAACACCCCGTCGCTCGAGCTCGAGCAGGATCGCCTCGCCGGAGGTGCCGGGGAAGACGAAGCTCGCGATTCCGGGGAGCCTCTCGGCGGGGTGGCCGGTGAGTCGGGCCTCGGGCACCCGAGTGCGCACGCCCGCGATGAAGCGGTCCCGGGTGGCGCGCGCACGCTCGCTGCCGGCCACCCGTTCGGCTTCGGCCAGTTCGAGCGCGGTCGCGAGGGCCACCGCGCCGGCGACGTCCTCGGTGCCGCTTCGGCGCCCCCGCTCCTGCCCGCCGCCGTGGAACAGCGGTTCGAGGGGAACGCGGCCCCGAACGACGAGGACGCCCGTCCCCTTGGGCGCGCCGATCTTGTGGCCGGCGATCGCGAGACTGTCGGCGCCGGTGCCCGCGAGGGGGAGCCATCCCGCGGCCTGTACCGCGTCGAGATGGAGAGGGATGCGTCGTGCGCCGGTGACGGCGGCGATCGCCGTGACATCCTGCACCGTGCCCACTTCGTTGTTGGCGTAGCCGACGGCGACGAGGGCGGTGTCCTCCCGCAGGGCACGGGCGACGTCGGCGGGGTCGATCCGGCCGTCGTGGTCGACGGGAAGCATGGTGACCGCGAAGCCGTGGATGCGCCGGAGGAAGTCCACCGACTCCAGGATCGCCTCGTGTTCGATGGGCGAGGTCACCACGTGATGCGCTGCGCGATGCTCCCGGGCCGCGATCGCGATCCCCTTCACCGCGAGGTTGTCGGCCTCGGTGCCGCCCGAGGTGAAGACGATGTCGCCGGGCCGCATCCCCACGACCCTCGCCACACGCGCGCGGGCGTCTTCGAGGGCGCCGGCGGCTGCCTCGCCGACGGTGTGGTGACTCGACGGGTTTCCGAACCAGTGGGTCAGGTACGGCGCCATGGCCTCGACGACCTCCGGTCGCACCGGAGTCGTGGCGGCGTTGTCGAGATAGAGCAGTGACATCACGCGTCTTTCAGGCGGCGTCCGCCGGGGTGACGCGGATGTCCAGTCCCAGATCCAACGCGCGGGCGGAATGCGTGAGGGCTCCGACCGAGATGACGTCGACGCCGGTCTCGGCGATGGCGCCCACCGTCTCCAGCGACACCCCGCCCGAGGCCTCGACGATGGCGCGGCCGCCGACGATCTCGACCCCGCGACGCAGATCGTCCGGCGAGAAGTTGTCGAGCATGATCGTGTCCACGTTCGCGGCGAGAACGGGTTCGATCTGGTCGAGGCGGTCGACTTCGACCTCGACGTGGGTGGTGTGGGGCAGACTCGCCATGGCGGTGCGGAGGGCGTCGGTGACCGACGCGCCGTCGGCGGTGAGGACGGCCAGGTGGTTGTCCTTGACCATCACCGCGTCCGACAGCGAGAAGCGGTGGTTGTGTCCGCCGCCGTCGCGCACCGCCTGGCGCTCGAGCGCGCGAAGGCCGGGCGTGGTCTTCCGAGTGTCCGCGATACGGGCCGGAGTGTGCGCCACCTCGGCGACATACCGCGCGGTCAGGGTGGCGATTCCCGACATCCGCTGGGTCAGATTCAATGCGACCCGCTCGGCGGTCAGGATGCCCCGCGCGGGCCCTTCGACGATCGCGAGCACGGTGCCGGGCTCGAACGCACGGCCGTCCTCGCTCAGGACGGTCACGGTGATCGCGCTGTCGGTGAGGCGGAAAGCCGAGGCGAAGACGGCCAGACCGCTTGCGACACCTGCTTCGCGCGGGACGAGCTCCGCGCGCGCGGTCGCCGTCGCGGGGATGAAGGCGGCGCTGGTGAGATCACCCCACGGTGCGTCCTCGGCGAGGGCCGCGGCGACGACCCGGTCGATCGCCGCCGGGGTCAGCATGATGCCGCCTGTGCCGTCGGCGCACCCGACGACGCGGAGGCCGCCGTCGGCGCGTCAGCGCGAACGTGCGCGCCGATGGACTCCCGACGCGCGCGCGCTGCGGCGACGAGGTGCGCGCCGACGAGGAGGAGGTTCGCGTCCTCGTACTCCCTCTCCGTGGACGCAGCGGATGCCGCCATGCTCCAGGCGCGGAGGACGCTCGCCGCCTCCGCCAGACCCCGCTCGGTGCGCACGAGCCCGGCGTGCGTCCAAAGCAGGTCCTGGAGCGCCCCGCGATCGAAGGGCCCGGGAGCGATCACGGCGATCGGAAGGGCCGGCGGGACGTTCTGGACGACGCCCGGCGTGGACGGCCAGTCGCGCGCGGCGTCGACGGCGATCGTGTCACCCGCCCGTGCGCCGAACACCGCACCCTCGAGCAGTGAGTTCGACGCGAGCCGGTTCGCGCCGTGGACGCCGGTGCGCGCCACCTCGCCGACGGCGTACAGGCCGGGGAGGGAGGTGCGCCCGTTCAAGTCGGTCACGACGCCCCCCATGAGGTAGTGCGCCGCGGGCGTGACAGGGACGGGCTCGGCCGCCCAGTCCCACCCTCGGCGGCGCACCGCGGCGTCGATCGTGGGGAAGCGCTGTGCCAGGAACGCGCGTCGCTCGGCGAGTGTCGGCCGCAGGTGCGTGGCATCCAGTCGCACCGGGCGCCCGCCCTGCCGGACCATCCGGTCGGCGATCGCTGCCGCGACCACATCGCGCGGAGCGAGTTCTCCGTCGGGGTGGACATCGAGGACGAACCGGCGGCCGGTGTCGTCGATGAGCGTGGCGCCCTCCCCTCGCACCGCCTCCGAGACGAGGAAGGCCTCGCCCCGCTCGTCCTCGGGAAGGACGGTGGGGTGGAACTGGAAGAACTCGAGGTCGGCGACGGCGGCGCCGGCGCGAATCGCGGCGGCGATGCCGTCGCCCGTCGCCACCGAGGGGTTCGTGGAGTGGGCGTACAGTTCGCCGGCGCCTCCCGTGGCGAGCACGACCGCGTCGGCAGAGAGCCGGCGCCGCTCACCCGGCGCGTCGGGGGATTCGCCCACGAGCAGCTCGACGCCGACGACGCGTGCGGCGTCGACCACGAGGTCGATCAGGAACGCGTGCTCGATCACCGCCACCCCGCTCTCGCGCAGACGTGCGACGAGGGCCTTCTCGACCGCGGTGCCGGTGGCATCCCCGCCCGCGTGGAGGATCCGTGGGTAGGAGTGGGCCGCCTCGAGCCCTTTCACGAGGGTGCCGTCGGGTCCGCGATCGAACGCCACGCCGAGCGCGATGAGGTCGCGGATGCGCGCCGGGCCCTCCTCGGCGAGGACGCGGACGGCGTCGGGGTCGCTGAGGCCCGCGCCCGCGGTCATCGTGTCGCGGATGTGGTCCTCGACGCGGTCGTCGTCGAACATCACCCCGGCGATGCCGCCCTGGGCGTAGCGGGTGTTGGCGTGCTCGAGGACGTCCTTGGTGACGAGGGTCACCCGGCATCCGGTCTCCACGGCGTGGAGCGCGGCGGTGAGGCCCGCGATGCCGCTGCCGACGACCACGGCGTGCACGGCCGGTGCGGTGAGGGTCATGAGGCGGCGCTCCGTCCGGATTCCGCGGGAGGCTTGGCCGCAAGCATCCGCTCGAGGGCCACCCGGGCGGGGTCGGCGACATCGGCGGGCACCGTGATCCGGTTCTGCACCTCGCCGCGGACGAGTCCTTCGAGCACCCACGCCAGGTAACCCGGGTGGATGCGGTACATCGTCGAGCACGGGCACACCACGGGATCGAGGCAGAAGATGGTGTGCTGCGGATGCTCGGCGGCGAGCCGCTGCACCAGGTTGATCTCGGTGCCGATGGCGAACGTCGTCGGTTCGGTCGCGGCCTGGATGGCCTTTCGGATGTAGTCGGTCGAGCCGGACTCGTCGGCGGCGTCGACGACCGCCATCGGGCACTCGGGGTGGACGATGACGCGCACCCCCGGGTGCTCGGCGCGTGCGCGGTCGATCTGGTCGACGGTGAAACGGCGGTGAACCGAGCAGAACCCGTGCCACAGGAGGACGCGGGCGTCTTCGAGCTCGCGGGTCGTGCTGCCGCCGAGCGGCTTGCGCGGATTCCACAGCGGCATCTGCTCGAGGGGCACGCCCATCGCCTTGGCGGTGTTGCGCCCGAGGTGCTGGTCGGGGAAGAAGAGCACCCGGCGCCCTCGTGCGAAGGCCCACTCGAGCACGGTGCGCGCGTTCGAGGAGGTGCAGACGATGCCGCCGTGGCGCCCGACGAACCCCTTGATCGCGGCGGAGGAGTTCATGTAGGTGACGGGGATGACGGGGACCAGGCCGTCCGCATCGGGCGTGTCCAGGTCGCCGTAAACGTCGGCGAGCTGCTCCCAGCACTCCTCGACCTGGTCGATGTCGGCCATGTCGGCCATCGAGCAGCCGGCGGCGAGGTTGGGCAGGATCACCGCCTGCTCGGAGCGGGAGAGGAGGTCGGCGGTCTCCGCCATGAAGTGCACGCCGCAGAAGACGATCGCCTCGGCGGCGGGGTGTTCGAGGGCGGCGTTGGCCAGCTGGAACGAATCGCCGACGTAGTCGGCGTGGACGATCACCTCTTCGCGCTGGTAGAAGTGGCCGAGCACGACGACCCTGTCGCCGAGGACGGCTTTGGCGGCGCGGATGCGGTCGGCGAGCTCCGCCTCGGAGGCCTCGCGGTACGCCAGCGGGAGTTCGCCCTGGCGCGGCGCCCCGGTGGGGATGACATCGCCCATCGACGATCCTGGCCCGTAGCCGGGCCGCGTGTCGAAGTTCCAGGGACCGGCGGCGAGATCGGTCGCGCAGGTCTCGGTCGTCGACCTGCCCGACACGATCGCCTGGATCTGGTGATCGACCGACGGATCGGTGGGAGGGCGCAGCGCAGGGGTGGGAACGAGGGTGGTCATCGATCACTCATTTCGGGCGAGCGCGACAGGGGCCCGCGGTCGGCGAGCTCCACATCGCGGTTGTAGCGGTACAGACGGGCGGGGCGGTGACTGCCGGTGCGGAACCGGTCGGTGGGGATGAGGGTGGCGGAGGTGTCCACCTGGCGGCGGAAGTTCGCGGGGTCGAGCTTGCGGTCGAGGATCGCCTCGTACACCTCGCGGAGCTCGGCGAGGGTGAACTCGTCGGCGAGCAGGCCATGAGCGATCCGGCTGTAGCCGACCTTGTTGCGCAGGCGCCACAGCGCATAGTCGACGATCTCGTTGTGGTCGAAGGCCAGGCGGGGGAGATCGGCGGCGTCGAACCACCCGACGTTCTCCACGTCGGAGACCTCCTCGGGTCGCAGCAGCGCCCAGTACACGATCGACACGACACGGGTCGGTGAGCGGTCCACCGCGCCGAAGGCGTAGAGCTGCTCGAGGTAGCTCGGAGCGAGCCCCGTGGTCTCGCCCAGGGTGCGGGATGCCGCGGCATCCAGTCCCTCGGAGACGTCGAGCCACCCGCCCGGCAGCGCCCACAGGCCTTCGAAGGGGTCCCGGGTGCGCTTGACAAGCGGGAGGACGACCGCCGGCGCGTCACCGGGACGGGGCGTGCGCAGCGAGAAGATCACCGTCGACACCGCTACGCGGATGTCCTCGACTTGGGGATCCATGTTCTTGTCATTCTGACTCTAAGAGGGGTCTCCATCTTATTGTCATTGTGACCTGAAGGCAAATGCGACGTCGTGCGGCCCCGCCTCGGTGATGTCACAGGCGCGCACCGTACGCTGGTGGCTCCCTGCCGAAGGATGGCCGTGCTGCTCGTCGATCTCTTCCTCATCGCCCTGCTGGTGGTGGCGCTCGTCGTCGGGCTTCAGCGTGGCCTCGTCGCGAGCCTCGGAACGCTGCTGGGTCTCGCCGCCGGAGGGGTCGCCGCCTGGTGGCTGGCTCCGATCATCAACGACGCGTGGCCCTGGCAGGAATGGCGGCCACTCGTGGTGATCGTCGCCTCGTTCCTGATCCTCGTCGCCGGCGGCACGATCGGCGGGGTCCTCGGGGGCATGGTTCGCCGCGGTGTGGATCGGGTGAAGCTGCGGGTCATCGACCGGCTCCTCGGCGGCGTGGTGAGCGTCGTCGTCGCCGCCCTCGCACTCTCGCTCGTCGGCCAGAGCGTGGCGAACACGGGGGCACCGGTCCTCGGGCCGGCGGTGGCGTCGTCGCGCGTCATGACGATCATCAACGGAGTGATCCCGGCGCCCGTTGCCCAGACACTGGCCGAGTGGCGCAGCTTCGTCACCGACGACGGTCTGCCGCGCCTCGGGGGCCTTCTCACGCCGGAGGTCACCCCCGGCACGGCGACTCCGATCCAGCTGGACGATCCCGAACTCGCGCTCGCCGCGGCATCCGTCCTGCGGGTCTCGGGCACCGCCTTCGCCTGCGGCACGAGTTCGACCGGGTCGGGATTCGTCGTCGCTCCCGACCGCGTGATCACCAACGCCCATGTGGTGGCCGGGGTCGACACGCCCGTCGTGCAGCCCAACGGGGGCACGGCCGTCGAAGGGCGCGTGGTGTACTTCGACCCGATCGACGACCTCGCCGTCATCGCCGTCGACGGACTCGGGGTGGCACCGCTCGGCCTCAGCGATCCGCTCACAGCGGGAAGCGCCGCGCAGGTGCAGGGCTATCCGATCGGAGGGCCCTTCGATACCAAACCGGCCGAGGTGCTGTCAGTGGGCACGGTGCCGGTTCCCGACATCTACGACGACACCGCCAATCCGAGGGAGATCTATCAGCTCTTCGCCGAGGTGCGCCCCGGCAACTCGGGCGGGCCGCTCCTGACCGGAGACGGGGAAGTGGCCGGCGTCGTCTTCGCGCGGGCCGACGGCGACGACACGAGGGGTTTCGCGATGACCAACGCCGAACTCGAACCCGTCGCCGCCGGGGCCTCGGGGTTGAGCGACCGGGTCTCGACCGGCGCCTGTCTGGGCTGACGCGCCGATCGGCGGAGTCTGGGCCCACGCCCCTCGCGCCGCTATGCTGGCCCCACCGGCCATGCCGGGATACAACTTGATACCGGCCCATGACACGGACGGGAGAGCTTCGGCGCCGACGGCGCCGAACACCGAAGGAGCAAGCCTCCCCGCCAATCTCTCAGGTACCGCGTACCGTCCGTGCCGGCCGACTCTGAAAAAGGATGCCGCCGCTTTCTGCGTCATCCGCCGACGGTGAAAGCCCGGGTCCGCCCGGCGCGAAACTCTCAGGTCCATGACAGAGGGGGAGTTCTTCGGCACGGATGACCGTGTCGACCCGATCCGACCGGGAGAACTCCATGGACGACACAGCGCGGCAGAGCCCGCTGCACGATCGACACGCCCAGCTCGGCGCGTCGTTCACCGACTTCGGCGGCTGGCTGATGCCGGTCCGCTACACGTCCGACCTCGCCGAACATCACGCCGTGCGCACCGCCGCCGGGCTCTTCGACATCTCGCACATGGCCGAGATCTGGGTGCAGGACGGCGACGCAGCGGGCTTCCTCGACTACGCGCTCGCCGGCCGGGTCTCCACCATGGCGATCGGGAAGGCCAAGTACTCGCTCGTCCTCGCCGAGGACGGCGGCATCATCGACGACGTCATCGTCTACCGCACCGGCGAGCAGCACTTCCTCGTCGTGGCGAACGCCGGGAACCGGGACGCGGTGGCCGGGGCGCTCGCGGACCGCGCGGGCGCCTGGCGTGCCGGGGAGGACGCCCGGATGCGCCCGGTCGACGGTGGCGACTTCGGATACGTCGTCGGTGGTTCAGTGCCCCGGATCGAGGACGTCACCGACCAGACGGCTCTCGTGGCCGTCCAGGGGCCTCGCGCCGAAGAGATCCTCCGCGCCGCGCAGGGGGTCGATGTCGAGGGCCTCGACGACCTGGGCTACTACGCGTGGCGGCAGGGCGAGTTCGATGGTGCGCCGCTGTTCGTGGCCCGCACGGGTTACACCGGCGAGGACGGCTTCGAGCTGATGGTGCCCGTGGCCGCAGCGGGCGAGCTGTGGGACGCGCTCCTGGCGGCCGGGGCGCCGTTCGGCCTCGTGCCCGCCGGCCTCGCCGCCCGTGACACGCTGCGCCTGGAGGCGGGCATGCCGCTGTACGGCCACGAGCTCGGTCGAGGCATCCGCCCCGCCCAGGCCGGGCTCGGACGCGCGGTCGCGGCCGACAAGGCCGACTTCGTGGGGAAGGACTCGGCGGTCGATGACGAGGCGCCCGTGCTCGTCGGGCTCGCGTCGGAGGGCCGTCGTGCGGGCCGCGCCGGCTACGGCGTCTTCGCCGGCGACACGCGCGTCGGTGAGATCACCAGCGGCGCCCTCAGCCCGACCCTCGGGCACCCCATCGCCATGGCGTACGTCTCGCCCGCGGCATCCGCTCTCGGCACCGAACTGACCATCGATGTGCGGGGCACCCGCATCCCCGCCACTGTGACCGCCCTGCCCTTCTACCGGAGGAAGAAATGACCGACACCAGCGCTCTGAAGTACACCGCCGAGCACGAGTGGATCGCCCTCGACGGGGATGTCGCCACCATCGGCATCACCGACTACGCCGCCGACAAGCTCGGCGACGTCGTCTTCGTCGATCTGCCCGTCGTCGACTCCGGCGTGAGCGCCGGTCAGGTCTGCGGCGAGATCGAATCGACCAAGTCGGTCGGCGAGCTCTACGCCCCCGTCGCGGGCGACGTCGTCGCCGTCAACGACGCGGTCGTCGACGACCCCTCGCTGGTGAACTCCTCGCCGTACGAAGACGGGTGGCTCCTGAAGCTGCGGGTCGACCCCGCCGCGGTCGAGGGTCTTCTCGACCGGGCCGCCTACGAGGCCCTCACGGGAGGCGAGTGATGGCGCGGACTTTCGCCGAACGCCATATCGGCACCGATGCGGCGGCCGAAGCGGTCATGCTCGACACGCTCGGCTACGACAGCGTCGACGCTCTGCTGACCGCCGCCGTGCCGGCATCCATCCGGGCCACGGCGCGCACGTCGTCGTCGATCCCCGCCGCGGCCAGTGAGACCGAGGCGCTCGCCGAGCTGCGCGCGCTGGCGTCGCAGAACAGGGTCGCCCGGCCGATGATCGGGCTCGGCTACTACGACACGGTCACCCCGTCGGTCATCGCCCGGAATGTGCTCGAGAACCCGTCCTGGTACACCGCGTATACGCCGTACCAGCCCGAGATCTCGCAGGGGCGGCTCGAGGCGCTCATCAACTTCCAGACCATGGTCTCCGACCTCACCGGTCTCGCGATCGCGAACGGGTCGATGCTCGATGAGTCGACCTCTGTTGTCGAGGGGATGCTGCTGGCGCGGCGGGCGTCCAAGAACGCCGCGAACGTCTTCGCCGTCGACGCCGACGCCCTGCCGCAGACGCGCGCGCTGCTCCATGCCCGCGCCTCTGCTGTGGGGATCGAGATCGTCGAGCGCGACTTCGCCCGTGGCGAGACCCTGCCCGACGGCGCCTTCGGCGTCCTGCTGCAGTATCCCGGTGCGACCGGACGCGTCTGGGACCCGTCGGGGGTCATCGACGCGGTCCACGTCGGCGGGGGACTCGCCGTCGTCGCCGCGGATCTCCTCGCCCTGACGCTCCTGGCCTCGCCCGGCTCGCTCGGCGCCGACATCGCCGTCGGGACGACGCAGCGCTTCGGCGTGCCCCTCGGGTTCGGCGGCCCGCACGCGGGCTACATGGCCGTGCGCCAGGGTCTCGAGCGTCAGCTGCCAGGGCGCCTGGTCGGTGTGTCGCAGGATGCCGCCGGTCACCCGGCCTATCGCCTGTCGCTGCAGACCCGCGAGCAGCACATCCGCCGCGAGAAGGCGACGTCGAACATCTGCACCGCCCAGGTGCTTCTCGCCGTCATGGCCTCGATGTACGCCGTGTACCACGGCGCGGACGGGCTCCGAGCGATCGCCACCGAGGTGGCGCAGAAGACCGAGGCGCTCGCCGAACGGCTGCGCTCGTACGGGCTGAACCTCGTGTCGGACTCGTTCTTCGACACGCTCCGAGTTGTGACGCCGGGGCCTGCGCAGCGGGTCATCGAGCGCGCACGGTCGAAGGGCTATCAGCTGTTCTGGGCGGATGACGCCACCGTGGGCGTCTCGGTGGACGAGACCACCACCCCTACCGATCTCGCCGCCGTGGCCTGGGCGTTCGGGCTGCCGGATGCGGAGCCCGACGGGGCGCGCGACGTCGCGTTCGACGGGGTGGAGGGGCTCCGTGGCGTGCCGGGTGCGCTCCGTCGCGAGGACGCCTATCTGCAGCATCCGGTGTTCTCGCAGCACCGGAGCGAGACGGCGATGATGCGGTACCTGCACCAGCTCGCCGATCGCGACTACGCCCTGGACCGCGGCATGATCCCGCTCGGTTCGTGCACCATGAAGCTCAACGCCGCCACCGAGATGGCGGCGGTGTCGTGGCCCGAGTTCGCCCGTGTGCACCCGTTCGCCCCGGCCGAGGATGTGCACGGGTATGCGGCGCTCATCGAGCAGCTGGAGAGCTGGCTGGCCGAGCTCACCGGGTACGACGCGGTCTCGCTGCAGCCGAACGCGGGCTCGCAGGGTGAGCTCGCCGGGCTGTTGGCGATCCGGGGATGGCATCGGGCGAACGGCGATGAAGGGCGCGTGGTGTGCCTCATCCCGTCGTCCGCGCACGGCACGAATGCCGCCTCGGCGGTGCTAGCCGGCATGCGGGTGGTCGTCGTGGCGTGCGACGAGGCCGGAAACGTCGACCTCGACGACCTGCGCGCCAAGGTCGCCGCGCACGCCGACGAGCTCGCGGCGCTCATGATCACCTACCCGTCGACGCACGGTGTGTACGAGCACGACGTGCTGGAGATCACCCAGGCCGTGCACGACGCCGGTGGCCAGGTGTACATCGACGGGGCGAACCTCAACGCACTCCTCGGCTACGCGCGCTTCGGCGACCTCGGGGGCGATGTGTCGCATCTGAACCTGCACAAGACGTTCGCGATCCCGCACGGTGGGGGCGGCCCGGGCGTCGGCCCGGTGGCGGCGAAGGCGCACCTCGCGCCCTACCTGCCGTCGCACCCGTTCTCGCAGTGGGCCGATCACGCCGGCGGCTTCCGGTTCGAAGGAGGTGCGGTGTCGGCGGCGCCGCACGGATCGGCGGGGATCCTGCCGATCTCATGGGCCTACATCCGGATGATGGGGGAGCGGGGCCTCACGCGCGCGACGGCGTCGGCGGTGCTCGCCGCGAACTACATCGCGGCGCGCCTGCGCGATCACTTCCCGGTGCTCTACACCGGGGAGGGCGGACTCGTCGCGCACGAGTGCATCCTGGATCTCCGCCCGCTCCGCGAGGCGACCGGTGTGACCGTGGACGACGTGGCCAAGCGCCTCATCGACTACGGCTTCCACGCCCCGACGATGTCGTTCCCCGTCGCGGGGACCCTCATGGTCGAGCCCACCGAATCGGAGGATCTCGCCGAGATCGACCGCTTCATCGACGCGATGATCGCGATCCGCGCCGAGGCGGCGCGCGTCGCCGACGGCGAATGGCCCGCCGACGACAATCCGCTGGTGAACGCCCCGCACACGGCCGAGTCGATCGTCGACGCCGAGTGGGGGCATCCCTACTCGCGTGAGGAAGCGGTGTATCCGGTGCGCGCGCTGGTGCGCACGAAGTACTGGCCGCCGGTGCGCCGGGTCGACCAGGCCTTCGGCGACCGCAACCTCACGTGCGCCTGCCCGCCCATCGAGGCCTTCGCGTAGCCCGCGCTGCCGCGCGCGCCGCGGCCAGCGAGAGTGCATCTGGGTGCCGAGAATGCGGGGTTCACCCGTGCTTTCGGCGCCCCGATGCATTCTCGCGAAAGAGGATGCGACGGACGGTGACGAGTTCAGCTGTGTTCTCCGGTGCGATCGGTCGAAGCCCGACGCTGCGCAGAGTCGCTCGGAGTGGCGCGACAGCAGTGACGTCGTTCCATCCCCAGTGCGCGGCCGCGGCGATGCTCTCCAGCAGGCGCTGATCACGACGACCTTGCCGTCGGAGGATCTCCATCGGGTTTCCATACCGACCGTCGTACTTGACGTCGCCGTCGGCTTCGCCGATGACACTGAGGGTGGGCCAGTGGAAGTCCGCGCGATCTTCCACACCCGCACCGGAGCGGAAGACGACCTGGAGGTCGGGCTCCGGGAATCCGAGCCACTCGATCACGGCGCGACTGACCGACTCGAGCACGGTTTCGGCGACGGGCGTCGCCCGCGAAAGGGCCCACCGAGCTGCCCCGCGCCCCCGACCGCTGATCCGCTCAGCGTTGCGTCCGAGGAGCTCATCCTGGCTCAAGCCGGCGTCGGATCGGAGCGCGTAGTCGCTCATCGCCAGCCCGAGCGACGAGTGGCGATATCGGGCGAGGTCGACCGCCGTGTCGGCCAGGCTCGTGATCGCGAATCCGTCGGCCACGAGGATGTCGCGGTCCGTGCCGGATCGGTGCGTGCGGACGCCGCCGCCGAACCGCGAGGTGTCTCCCGTGCCGACCAGGACATGAACGACCTCGGGATCACCGAAGACCGGCCCGCCCAGGAGTGCAGCGGCGGACTCGTGACTGAACGTCGCGTCGGGGTGCGTGAGTTTGACCGCGTGGACGCGGGCGAGGTAGCGGTCCCAGGGTGCGAGATTGCGCCACCGTTCTGCGGGCGTGTACACACCCCTTCGCACTCGGACCAGAGCGCCGCGTGCGACCGCACGTTCGGGATGCGGAACGCTCCGCGCCTTCAAGAGCGGCAGCGGACTGGGAGCGACCACGACCGTCGATGAGGAGGTGAACATCCGTTCACCCTCACGGTGAAGTCGGGTAGCGGTGCGCTCGTCTCGCCGGATTGTGGATGACTTTCGGTGACGCCGTCCTGTGGAGGAGCCTCGTCAGCCCTCCGTCTGGCGACCAGAATCCGTCTGCACGCCGAGAATGCGGGGTCGCCCCGCACCCTCGGCGCCCAGATGCACTCTCGCCGGAGGGGGAGGGGGAGGGGGCCGAGCGGGTCAGAGGGTGGGGGAGGGAGACGGGGTGGGGGCAAAGGTGGGGGAGGGAGACGGGGCGGGGATGGGGGCGAAGACGCCAGGGAAGAGGGCGACGGCGAGCGGGTAGCCGACGAACGCGACGATATCGATGAGGGTGTGCGTGATCACCAGCGGCATCACGCGTCCCCAGCGGCGGTAGCACCAGCCGAAGACGACCCCCATCACGAAGTTCCCGATGATCGCGCCGACACCCTGATACGCGTGATAGGCCGCACGCAGGCCCGCGGTGGCGAGGATGATCGCCCACCACGACCATCCGACGCGCCGCAGGCGGTCGAAGAGGTACCCGAGGAAGATGACCTCCTCGGTGAGGCCGGCCCGGAGGGCGGCGAGGAGCAGAAGCGGCACCGTGTACCACGCGGCATCCAGCGGCGAGGCCACCACGGCGACCGTCACCCCGAGAGAGCGGCCGAGGACGTAGAGGCCGAGGCCGGGGATGCCGATGACGAGGCCGAGGAGCACGGCGCGACCGACGTCGCCGCCGAAGCGACGGAAGTCGAGGCCGATCTTGGCGAAGGCGCTCTTCCCCGGTTCCCACAGCAGGTAGATGACCAGGGCGACCAGGGCCAGGGAGAACAAGATGTCGAGCAGCTGATAGACGAGGTCCCAGATGGCGGCGGCGTCGCGCGAGGGATTCAACTGGGTCTGCTGGTCGGAGATCCGACGGTCCTCTTCGAGGGCGCGGATGATCGACCGGACGAACGACAGGATGCTGTAGACCGCACTCTGACCGACCGTGATGGCCAGCACGATGCCGATCTCCCACCACGTCCGGGTCCGGGAGAACCCCGTGGGATTCCTCACATCTTCCGGGGGCATCACGGCGGCCATCTTGTCAGATTGTCACATCGCCGTCGCTCTGAGTTAAGGCTCTGTAACGTTTTGGGCCACCCTTTTGACCATCCGCAGAGGGCGTGCTTAGGGTTTCGGTATCCGCGCGGCGTCAGGTCCAGGCCTTTCGTGTGCGCACAACCCTGCACAGGAGGAACAGTGAGAATGAAGCGCTTCTCGATCGCGGTGGGACTCACCGCGGTCGGCGCACTCGTGATCTCGGGCTGCGCCCCGGGCGGCGGCGGCGATGCCGGCGACGACTCGGGTCTGGTCGAAGGATCGTCCATCACCGCGGCGTGGAACCAGGCGTTCTACTCGATGAACGGCAACACGTCGTTCGGAAACGCCACCGCCAACAACAACATCAACTACCTGGTGTTGGACGGCTTCAACTACTACAACAACACGCCCGAGCTCATCGAGAACACCTCGTTCGGCACCTACGAGCTCGTCAGCGAAGACCCGCTGACGGTCACCTTCACGGTCAACGAGGGCGTCAACTGGTCCGACGGCACCCCGATCGACGCCGCTGACCTCATGCTCAACTGGGCCGCCCTCTCGCGCGCGCTGGACACCCCGGACTTCGACCCGGCCGAGTTCACCGACCCCGAGACCGGTGAGTTCACCGACGCATTCCCCACCGACGTCGTCTACTTCGACTCCGGCGCCACGCCCGAGTCCGGAATGGGCCTGGTCAGCGAGACCCCCGAGGTCGGCGAAGACGGTCGCTCCATCACCATGACCTTCGACCAGCCCTTCGTGGACTGGGAGCTCGTCTTCACCTCGCCGCTTCCGGCGCACGTGATCGCGAAGAACGCCCTCGGTCTCGAGGACAACGAGGAGGCCAAGCAGGCCGTCCTCGACGCGATCGAGTCCAACGACGCCGCCGCGCTCGCGCCGATGGCCTCGTTCTGGAACTCGGGCTTCAACTTCACCTCGATGCCCGACGACCCCGAGCTGGTCACCGCCAGCGGCCCGTACATGATCAGCGACTTCGTCGCCGACGAGTACATCACCCTGACGGCCAACCCCGAGTACTCCGGTGACAACACCGCGAACATCGAGGAGATCACCGTCCGCTTCATCCCCGACCCGCTCGCAGCGGTTCAGGCGCTGGAGAACGGCGAGGTGGACATCATCCAGCCGCAGGCGACCGCCGACATCACCACGGCGCTCGAGGGCATCGACGGCATCACCGTGAACACCGGCCTCGGTGGCACGTACGAGCACGTCGACCTGCAGTTCGACCAGGGGCGCAACCCGGAGAACATCTTCTCCAACCCCCAGGTGCGTGAGGCCTTCATGAAGACCATCCCGCGTCAGGAGATCGTCGACACCCTCATCAAGCCGATCATCGGCGACGACGCGATCCTCCGTGACTCGCAGCTGTTCGTCCCCGGTGCCGCGGGCTACGACGAGGCCGCCTCGACCAACACGTCGGCGGACTACGCCGAGGTCGACATCGAGGGTGCCCGCCAGCTCCTGGAGGAGTCGGGCGTCACCAACACCGAGGTCTGCATCCTGTACGCCTCGAACAACCCGCGTCGTGTCAACGAGTTCGCGCTCATCCAGCAGTCGGCCAACGAGGCCGGCTTCAACGTCACCGACTGTGGCTCCGAGGACTGGGGAGGCCTGCTGGGCACCCCCGGCGCCTACGACGCCTCGCTGTTCGGATGGCAGTCGACGAGCCTGGGTGTCACCAACTCGCTGCCGACCTTCGTCACCGGTGGTATCAACAACCTCAACTTCTACTCGAACGAGCGCGTTGACGAGATCATCACCGAGCTGAACACCACCTTCGACGAGGAGACTCAGATCGAGCTCCAGGTCGAGATGGACCGTCTGCTGTGGGAGGACTTCTACGGCGTGACGATCTACCAGTTCCCCGAGGTCACTGCCTTCAGCGACCGCGTGACGAACATCGACCCGTCGATCCTCGCGCCGACCATCTTCTGGAACGCGTGGGACTGGGAAGTCACGGACGCCGGCTCGGAGGAGTAAGCGAGACCACGGTCTGACTCGGGCACCGGCCCGAGACCCGCACCAAGGTCGGGGGGTGCAGATTCCCTCGGGAATCTGCACCCCTCCCGCTTGTTAGACTTCTCCCCGCGGCAGCCGCGCGCTCGAGCTGCATCCCCCGCTCCCGCGCGCGCCGTGCCGACTCATCGATAGGCAGGCAGCCTCACCATGGCTTCATTCATCATCCGGCGGTTGATCGCATCGATCTTCGTGCTCTTCGCCGCCACGTTCTTGATGTACATGCTGGTCTCGCTCTCGGGTGACCCCCTCGAGGAACTCCGGCAGTCCAACGCTCCGAACAAAGCGGAGCTCATGGAAGCTCGCACGCGGCTTCTGAACCTGGATGTCCCCGCACCGCTTCGCTACTTCCTGTGGCTCGGCGGACTCTTCCGCGGCGACCTCGGCATCAGCATCCAGAACCAGTCGGTCAACGCCCTCCTTTCCAACGCACTGACGTCGACGCTGACGCTGGTGACGACGGCGACGGTCGTGGCGATCGTCCTGGGCATCACGGTCGGCATCATCTCGGCGCTTCGTCAGTACACCGGCTTCGACTACGCGGTCACCCTCATCGCGTTCCTCTTCTTCTCCCTCCCGATCTTCTGGGTCGCGGTGCTGCTGAAGCAGTACGGTGCGATCCAGCTGAACTCGTGGCTGGCCGATCCGACGATCGCGATACCGGCGATCGTGGTGATATCTCTGATCGCCGGTGTCCTGTGGATGTCGCTGATCGGCGGCCACTGGAAGCGCCGTCTGATCGTGTTCGGTGCCGCGACCCTCGCCACCGCGGGAGTGCTCGCCTACCTGTCGGCGACGCAGTGGTTCGCCGATCCGAGCATCGGGATCGTGGTCTACGCGGCGCTCGTCATCGGCATCGCCTTCGGGATCACCGCCATCTCCACGGGACTGCGCAACCGCAAGGCGCTGTACGCGGCATTGGCCGTCGCGGTACTCGGCATCGCGCTGTACTTCCCGATGATGAACTACATCCTCAACGGGATGACGCTGGGCTTCTTCGTCCTGCTGGCCGTGCTGACCATCGTGGTGACCGGTGCGATCGGGTGGTTCTTCGGAGCTCCCGACCGCGGCCCGGTCATCCGCACCGCCATCCTCGTCGGAGTCTTCGCCGCCGGTCTCATCGCCCTCGACAAGTACATGTCGTACTGGGAGGCCTACGCCAACTCCAGCCGGATCCGCGGCCGGCCGATCGCGACCGTGGGTGCATCGACTCCCGGTCTCGGAGGCAACTTCTGGGTGCAGGGCATCGACCTCTACACCCACCTGCTGCTCCCGACGATCGCGATCGTCCTGATCTCGTTCGCGTCGTACACGCGCTACTCGCGCGCCAGCCTCCTCGAGGTGATGAACCAGGACTACATCCGCACGGCGCGTTCGAAGGGCCTGACCGAGCGCACGGTGGTCGTCCGCCACGCCTTCCGCAACGCACTCATCCCGATCACGACGATCATCGCGTTCGATGTCGGCGCCCTGGTCGGCGGTGCGGTGGTCACGGAGACGATCTTCGGCTGGACCGGGATGGGGCGCTTGTTCGTCGACGCGCTCCGCGTCTCCGATCCGAACCCGATCATGGCGTTCTTCGTCGTCACCGGGACGCTCGCCGTCTTGTTCAACCTCATCGCGGACCTCGTCTACGCCGCGCTCGACCCGAGAATCAAGGTGGGCTGATGAGCACCGTCACACAAGGACCCGACAACCGCGAGGCCGAGGCCACCGCGGAGATCTCCATCGAGCAGCGCGAGACCGAGGGCCTGAGTCAGGGCCAGATCGTCCGCCGCCGGTTCTTCCGGCACCGTGCGGCCGTCACCTCGATGATCGTGCTGGCCTTCATCGTGGTGCTGTCCTTCACCTCGGTGGGGATCGAGATCGGAAGTCTCCGCATCCCGGGATGGTGGCAGTACGACTGGCGGGAGATCCCGACGGTCGAGAACCGCGGTGCCCCGACACTGAGCCTCATCCCCGAGTTCCTCGGCGGTGCGGGCCTGGCCTTCGGGAATCACCCGTTCGGTCAGGACGAGGTCGGTCGCGATACCTTCGCGGTCGTCATGCGCGGCGCACAGCAGTCGCTGATGGTCATGGTCATCGCCGGTGTCGTGGCAACGATCATCGGCGTCGTGATCGGCGCCGTCGCCGGGTACTACCGCAAGTGGGCCGACTCGGTGCTGATGCGCTTCACCGACATCATCATCACGATCCCGCTCATCGTCATCGGCGCGGTGCTCGGAAACGCGCTCGGCAACCTCGGAGCCGCCGTCCTCGGCGTCGTCATCGGCCTATTCGCGTGGACGACCCTGGCGCGTCTCGTGCGCGGGGAGTTCCTGACGCTGCGCGAGCGCGAGTTCGTCGATGCCGCCCGGGTGTCGGGTGCGCGTGATCGACGCATCATCTTCCGCCACATCCTCCCCAACGCCGTCGGCGTGATCGTCGTGAACGCGACGCTCCTCATGGCCGGTGCGATTCTGCTGGAGTCCGCGCTGAGCTTCCTCGGCTTCGGCGTGCAGTCACCCGACACCTCACTCGGGAAGATCGTCTCCGACAACCAGGCGGCGTTCTCCACGCGCCCGTGGCTGTTCTGGTGGCCGGGTATCTTCATCATCGCGATCGCGCTGTGCGTGAACTTCATCGGCGACGGGCTGCGCGACGCGTTCGACCCTCGCCAGAAGAAGATGCCGAGCGAGCGGGCCATGGCCCGCGCCGGTCGCGCGAAGGGACCGGCGGCGCCGATCCTCGACCGTGTCGACCCCCGCGAGCCGGCGTCGGTCACGGTCGCCGGAGAAGCCGTCTACACGGGCGACGTCGAGAACTATCACGACCCCCGCCCCGAAGAGCCCGGCGATGCCGGTCACGGCCGGTTCGATCCGGAGCGCTGAGATGGCGCTTCTACAGCGCGAGCCCGAGGATGGTCGCCGCGCCGCTGATCGCGAGCGCGGCGATCGTGCCCACGTGCCAGGTGATCTTCTCGGCCTCGGGGTCCTCCCCGGGGGCGAGGAGGCCCTGCGCGCGAAGCGCCTCCCACTGGCCGCGGATGAGCTGGGCGAGGTTGCCGGTCGGCGTCGAGACGGCGTCGCTCGGGCGGAGCGAGCCGAATTCACCGCGGGCGCTCTCACCCACCCCGTCGAAGTCCTTCTCGGCGAGTCCGAGTGCGCGGTGCCGGCCCGGCGCGGGCGCCGCCCACACCGGCACCTTGCCGCGACCGGTCCGCAGCGTCAGCGCGAAGCGGGTATCGATGTCGCGGATCGCCGGCCACGGCACGAAGTGCGTGCGCAGCACGTTGACGACCGTCACCCCGTGCGGTTCGACCTTCAGGCGAGGTCGCCAGAAGAAGGTCCACGCCAGCACCGCGATGAACACCAGGGGCCACGAGTAGCGCAGCCCCGATCCCGGGTCATCCACCCACAGCGCGATGATTCCCCCCGCGCACAACACCACGGTCACGACAGCGAGGATGCGGCCGAACATCGGCCTGTAGTCGACCTCCTGGAACGCCATGACCCCAAGCTTCTCAGATGGGATGCCACCGCATGACTGACACCACCGCCAACACCGGCGCCCCCGAGACGATCCTCGAGGTCGACGGCCTCAACGTCGACTTCTGGGTGGACGGGGAGTTCTACCCGGCCGCGGTCGACATGAACTACACCGTCCGCCGCGGCGAAGTCCTCGCCATCGTGGGTGAGTCGGGTTCGGGTAAGTCCACCAGTTCGATGTCGCTGCTGGGCCTGCTGCCCGAGAACGCCCGGGTCACCGGGTCGATCAAGCTCCTCGGCCGTGAGCTCCGCGGCGTCGACCAGGCCACCATCCGGTCGCTGCGCGGAAACGAGATCGCGGTGATCTTCCAGGAGCCGATGACGGCCCTGAACCCGGTCTACACGATCGGCTTCCAGATCGTCGAGGCCCTCCGCTCGCACGACCGTTCGCTCGCACCCTCGGCGGCGAAGGAGCGCGCCATCGAGCTGCTGAGCCTGGTGGAGATGCCCAACCCCGAGCAGTCCTTCCACAAGTACCCGCACCAGCTCTCCGGCGGTCAGCGGCAGCGCGCCATGATCGCCCAGTCGATCTCGTGCGACCCCCTGCTGCTCATCGCCGACGAGCCGACCACGGCGCTGGATGTCACGGTGCAGGCCGAGATCCTCGACCTGCTCCGAAACCTCCACAAGCGCCTGGACTCGGCCATCATCCTGATCACCCACGACATGGGGGTCGTCGCCGACCTCGCCGACCGCATCATGGTGATGAAGAACGGCATCGTGGTGGAGGCCGGTTCGGTGGACGAGATCTTCCATCACCCGACGCACCCTTACACCCAGCAGCTGCTGGCTTCGGTGCCGCACCTCGGCCTCGGGGTGCTCGAGCCGATCGACGAGTCCGCCGCCGACGAGGTGGTCAGCGAGACCTCGGCCGTTCCCACCATCGCCTCGATCCGCGAGCACGCCAACACCCAGCGCGTCGTCGAGACGCGGGAGCCGGTGCTGTCGTTCGAGGATGTCGCGATCGAGTACCCCAAGCGGGGACGGATCCCCGCATTCCGCGCGGCCGAGCACATCGATCTGCAGATCTATCCCGGCGAGATCATGGGGCTCGTGGGGGAGTCCGGGTCGGGCAAGACCACGATCGGTCGTGCCGCGATCGGCCTCATCCCGATCGCGGAGGGGAAGCTCACCACCGTCGGCACCGACATCTCCCACGCCACGCAGAAGGATCTCTTCGCCATCCGCCGCCGGACCGGGATCGTCTTCCAGGACCCGGCGTCGTCGCTGAACCCCCGGATGCCGATCGGTCAGTCGATCGGTGAGCCGATCCTCCTCGCCGGCGAGGCCAAGGGCAAGGACCTCGATCGCAAGGTCGAGGACCTTCTCGACCAGGTCGAGCTGCCGCGTTCGTACCGGAACCGCTTCCCGCACGAGCTGTCGGGCGGTCAGCGCCAACGTGTGGGCATCGCCCGTGCCCTGGCCCTCGCCCCCGAGCTGCTCGTCGCCGACGAGCCGACCTCGGCGCTGGACGTCTCGGTGCAGGCGCGCTTCCTCGATCTCCTCCAGGAGCTGCAGCAGGAGCTGCAGTTCGCGTGCCTGTTCATCAGCCACGACCTGGCTGTGGTCGACATCCTCGCCCACCGCATCAGCGTGATGCACCTCGGGAAGCTCGTGGAGACCGGAACGCGTGATGAGATCCTCCGCGGCGCGAAGGATCCCTACACCCAGCGACTGATCGCCGCGGTCCCGGTGCCCGACCCCGAGGCGCAGCGGGAGCGCCGGGAGGCACGTGCGGCACTCCTGGGACGTTCGGCGAGCTGACGCCGACGGCGCCGCCGGAGGACTCCGCTCCGCGCCTGCGAGGCTCCTGAACGGGTCGCGCAGGCGTGGACGGTAGGATGGGGTCCGCCCGATTCCGGGCTCTTCCCACAGCTTCAAGGATTCCCTCATGGCGCGCGCCCTCCGTCCGGACCTCCGCAACGTCGCGATCGTCGCGCACGTCGACCACGGCAAGACCACCCTCGTGGACGCGATGCTGCGGCAGACCGGGTCGTTCGGCGACCACGCCCACGTCGAAGAGCGGGCGATGGACTCCAACGACCTGGAGCGCGAGAAGGGGATCACGATCCTCGCCAAGAACACCGCGATCACCTACAACGGCGCTCACACCGATGTGCCGGTGACGATCAATGTCATCGACACGCCCGGTCACGCCGACTTCGGCGGCGAGGTGGAGCGAGGTCTGTCGATGGTCGACGGCGTGGTGCTGCTGGTCGACGCCAGCGAGGGCCCTCTTCCCCAGACGCGGTTCGTGCTTCGCAAGGCCCTGGAGGCCAAGCTCCCCGTCATCCTGCTGGTGAACAAGACCGACCGGCCCGACGCGCGCATCGCCGAGGTCGAGGAGGAGGCGCACGACCTGCTGCTCGGTCTCGCCTCCGACCTGCAGGACGACGTGCCCGACCTCGACGTCGACGCGCTCCTCGACGTGCCCGTCGTGTACGCATCGGGGCGCGCAGGGGCTGCCTCGCGCACCCGCCCGGCCAATGGCGAGCTCCCCGACAACGACGATCTCGAGCCGCTGTTCGAGGCCATCCTCCAGCACGTGCCCGCGCCGTCCTACGACGACGAGGCTCCGCTCCAGGCCTGGGTCACCAACCTCGACTCCAGCCCCTTCCTCGGGCGCCTCGCGCTCCTGCGCGTGTTCAACGGCACGCTGAAGAAGGGTCAGACCGTCGCGTGGGTTCGCCATGACGGCTCGCACTCCACCGCGCGGATCACGGAGCTGCTGAAGACCCGTGCGCTCGAGCGCTACCCCGCCGAGGAGGCCGGCCCCGGAGACATCGTCGCCATCGCCGGTTTCGAGGACATCACCATCGGCGAAACCATCGCCGATCCCGAGGATGTTCGGCCGCTGCCGGCGATCACCGTGGACGACCCCGCGATCTCGATGACCATCGGGACGAACACCTCGCCCCTGGTCGGAAAGGTCAAGGGGCACAAGGTCACCGCCCGCATGGTGAAGGACCGCCTCGACCGTGAGCTCATCGGCAACGTGTCGCTGAAGGTGGTCGACATCGGCCGGCCCGACGCCTGGGAGGTGCAGGGCCGCGGCGAGCTCGCCCTCGCCATCCTGGTGGAGAACATGCGACGCGAGGGTTTCGAGCTGACCGTCGGCAAGCCCCAGGTCGTCACCCGCAAGGGTGAGGACGGCAAGGTCAAGGAGCCCTTCGAGCACCTCACGATCGACGCCCCCGAGGAGTATCTCGGCGCCATCACCCAGCTCCTCGCCTCGCGCAAGGGCCGGATGGAGACGATGGTCAACCACGGCACCGGATGGGTGCGCATGGAGTTCGTCGTGCCGTCGCGCGGCCTCATCGGCTTCCGCACCGAGTTCCTCTCGGTCACCCGCGGCACCGGCATCGCCAATGCGATCTCCCACGGATACGACGACTGGGCGGGACACATCCAGTCGCGCCAGAACGGGTCGATCGTGGCCGACCGCGCGGGGGTCGTGACCCCGTTCGCGATGATGGCGCTGCAGGAGCGCATGAGCTTCTTCGTCCAGCCCACCGAAGAGGTGTACGAGGGCATGGTCGTCGGCGAGAACACCCGCGCCGACGACATGGACGTCAACATCACCAAGGAGAAGAAGCTCACCAACATGCGCTCGTCCACCGCCGACGAGCTCGAGCGTCTGACCCCGCCGCGCCAGCTGTCGCTGGAGGAGAGCCTCGAATTCGCGCGCGAGGACGAGTGCGTCGAGGTGACGCCCGAGAAGGTGCGCATCCGCAAGGTGATCCTGGATGCGACCGAGCGCGGTCGCGCAGCCTCGCGCCTGAAGCGCCAGGACGCCAACGTCTGATCGGGACCGTGCCCGTCGCGGGCCGGTTCAGCGCGCTTCCGAGAGCAGGACGGCGGATGTCGCGGGCGCGAGTGCCTCGAACACGTGAGGCGCGTCGCCGGCGTAGGTGAGGAAGTCTCCAGGCTCGAGGGTCACGGGGTCCTCTTCGGGGCCGACCAGTGCTCGGCCCGAGACGAGGACGACGTACTCGACCGTTCCTCTGGGGTGGGGTGCCGATCGGCGTGCTCCGCCGGGATCGGCGCGGATCACATACAGGTCGCGACGGGCTCCCGGGGGGCACGCGGACAGCAGGGCGGCGGCGTAGGGCGCGAGAGCAGAGGGGACCGCCGGCATCTGGCTCGCTCGGACGAGGCGGGTGACCGGGGCCGGATCGTCCACAAAGACGGAGAAGGGGATTCCGAGCGCCGTCGCAATCGCCCAGAGCGTCTCGACGCTGGGGTTTCCCGCTCCGCCCTCCAGCTGAGAGACCGTCGCCTTGGACACCCCTGCGCGCCGCGCGAGCTCCGAGACCGACAGGCCGGCCGCTTCGCGTTCACGACGCAGCGATGTGGCGATGCGAGTGCCGAGCGACTCCATGCGTTCAGTATGTCAAACAATCGTTCGCTTGACTGAAAGATTGTCGTCGTCCAGGATGATTCCGGATCTCCTCCCGGAGCATTCCCCCGAACAGGAGTCCCCGCCATGAACGAGCACGCCGACGCCCGTCAGGCCTGGCGGGATGCCCTCGGCGTCGCGCTGGCCACGAGCGCGTACGGGGTGTCCTTCGGGGCGCTGTCGGTGGCGGCGGGGCTGGATGTCTGGCAGACGTGCGTGCTCAGCCTGCTGATGTTCACGGGAGGGTCGCAATTCGCCTTCGTCGGCATCATCGGCGCAGGGGGAGTGGCGGCTGCTCCCGCCGCGATCGCCTCTGCTGCGCTTCTCGGAGTTCGCAACATCGCCTACGGCATGCGGATGTCGGCGATCGTGGGACCCGGGGCGATGAAGCGGCTGGCAGCCGCCCACGTCACCATCGACGAGTCCACAGCCGTCTCGCTGGCGCGAGGTACGCCGAGAGGGCGGGCGGTCGGCTTCTGGGTGACGGGCGTGGGCATCTACGTCGGGTGGAATCTGTCCACGCTCGCCGGGGCTCTCCTCGGCGACGTCCTCGGCGACCCGCGCACGTGGGGACTCGACGCCGCGGCCGCAGCGGCGTTCCTGGCGCTCCTGTGGCCGCGCCTGCGGGAACGGCAGGCCATCGCGACCGGCATCGCCGCAGCCGTGGTCGCCACGGTTCTCACCCCGGTGCTCCTGCCCGGGGTCCCGGTGCTGGTGGCGGCATTCGTGGCGGTGATCGTCGGCTGGGGCAACCTCCTCGGCCGGGCCCCGACCAGCGCGGTGCCGAAGCGGGAGGTCTCATGACTCTCTGGACAGCGGTCCTCATCGCCTCGATCATCTGCGTGGCGCTGAAGGCGGTCGGATACCTGATCCCGCCGAAGGTTCTGGAGGCACCCCGCCCCGCCCGGATCGCCGATCTGCTCACCGTCGCGCTGCTTGCCGCGCTCGTGGCCGTGCAGACCCTCGGCGCCGGCCAGGCGATCGTCGTCGACGCGCGGGTGCCCGCCGTGCTCGTCGCGGCAGGCCTGCTCCTGCTGCGTGCTCCCTTCCTCGTGGTGGTGGCCGCCGCCGCCCTCACCGCTGCCCTTCTGCGGTGGCTCGGCTGGGCGGCCTGATCGCCGTCGGGGTGACGCGCAGCGCCTACGCTGGTCTGATGCGCACGTCCACCCTCGCCCGCATCCTCACCTGGATCGTCGCGGTCGTGATCGGCGGAGCGTACGGACTGGCGGGGACCATCGCCCACCCTTTCACGCTGTGGGTCCTTCCCGTCGGCCTGGTGCTCGCGATCATCGGGTCGACGGCGCTGCTGATCGCCATCCGCCTCCTCAGCGCAGATCGGTGGACGACGCTCGCCGCCGGACTCGGGATGCTCGCTGCCACGGTGATCTTCTCCGGCGAAGGCCCGGGAGGGAGCGTCATCGTCCCGCAGACGAGCTTCGGAATCGTGTGGACGTTCTCCGTGCCCCTCGTGGTCGCGGTGGTCGTGGCGTGGCCCGACCGGATATCCGTACCGGCGAGGCCTGCCCGTTCGGAGACCATAGACTGATCACGTGACGTATGTGATCGCCCTCCCGTGCGTCGATGTCAAGGATCGCGCCTGCATCGACGAGTGCCCGGTCGACTGCATCTACGAGGGTGAACGCTCTCTGTACATCCACCCCGACGAGTGCGTGGACTGCGGGGCGTGCGAGCCCGTCTGCCCCGTCGAGGCGATCTACTACGAGGACGACCTGCCCGAGGAGTGGCAGGACTACTACACCGCGAACGTCGAGTTCTTCACCGACGTGGGTTCCCCCGGAGGCGCTGCGAAGGTCGGCGTCATCGCGAAGGACCATCCCATCATCGCGGCCCTTCCTCCCCAGGAACACTGATCGTGGGGGTCGCCGACCTCGCCGACTACCCCTGGGATGCCGTCCGACCGTTCGCGGTCCGGGCGCAGCAGCATCCTGACGGCATCGTCGACCTCTCCGTCGGCTCGCCCGTCGATCCCACCCCCGACGTCGTCGCCGCAGCTGTGCGTGACGCAACGGACGCCCACGCCTACCCGCAGACCGCGGGCACACCGGCGCTGCGCGAGGCGATCGCCGCCTGGTACGACCGGAGACGTGGCGTCGCGGGCCTCGAGGCCGATGAGGTGCTGCCGACGGTCGGGTCGAAGGAGTTCGTCGCCCTGCTTCCGCTCCTGCTGGGTGTGGGGCCGGGTGATGTCGTCGTGCATCCGCGCGCGGCGTATCCGACGTACCAGGTGGGCGCGAGGCTCGTGGGCGCCACGCCGATCGCCTCGGACGATCCGTCCGACTGGCCCGATGAGACGCGGCTGGTCTGGCTGAACTCGCCGGGGAACCCCGACGGGGCGGTGTGGGATGTCGCGGCGCTGCGCCGGGGCCGAGAACGCGCGCGCGAGCTCGGCGCGATCCTCGCCTCGGATGAGTGCTACGCCGAGCTCGGCTGGGACGCCCCGTGGAATGCGACCCCGATCCCCTCGGTGCTCGACCCGCGCGTCACGGATGGTGACCGCCGCGGCGTGCTGTCGGTCTACTCGCTGAGCAAGCAGTCCAACCTCGCCGGCTATCGCGCGGCCTTCGTCGCCGGAGACGCCGCTCTTCTCGCCGGGATCCACACCGCCCGCAAGCACCTCGGTCTCATCCCCCCGGCGCCCGTGCAAGCCGCGATGGTCGCCGCACTCGGCGACGACCGCCACGTGGACGAACAGCGCGAGCGCTATCGCCGACGCCGCGACATCCTCCGACCCGCCCTGATCGACGCCGGGTTCCGCATCGACCGCAGCGAAGGCGGCCTGTATCTGTGGGCGACGGAAGGACGCGATGCGTGGGAGAGCCTGTCGGACCTCGCCGATCTGGGCATCCTCGTCGGCCCCGGCACGTTCTACGGACCCCACCATCCGCAGCACATCCGGCTCTCGCTCACGGCGTCGGACGAGCGGATCGAAACCGCGGCGGCACGGTTGCACGCGCGGGGAATCGTCTGACTCCTCCAGTCGATCCGGTGGGGCTTTGGCGATGACAACAGTAGGCGTCACGGCCCGATAGGCTGTAGGCGGCGTCGCGACACGCGTCGTGGGCCGCATCGCTCGGGCAGGAAATCGTGACGCTCGGGCTGGACGACACCCCCGGCACGACCAGGAATCGCGAGGAGGCGCCGTGAGCGACGGAACCCAGCAGGAGAAGGCAACCTTCACGATCGGGGAACGCACCGCCGAATTCCCGGTGCTGGCGGGGACCGACGGCATCCCCAGTGTCGACATCTCCACCTTCATGCGCCAGACCGGGCACACCACCCTCGACTACGGGTTCGTGAACACGTCGGCGACGAAGTCGGCCATCACCTTCATCGACGGCGACAAGGGGATCCTGCGGTATCGCGGCTACCCCATCGAGCAGCTGGCGAAGAACAGCACCTATCTCGAGGTCGCCTGGCTGCTCATCTACGGTGAGCTGCCCACGGCCGACCAGCTCGCGGAGTTCGACAACCGCATCCGTCGCCACACTCTGCTGCACGAGGATCTCAAGCGCTTCTTCTCCGCTCTTCCCCACACGGCCCACCCGATGTCGGTGCTCTCCGCAGCGACGGCGGCGCTGTCGACCTACTATGAGCGCGAGTCCGATCCGAACAATCCCGAGCACGTCGAGCTGAACACCATCCGGATGCTCGCCAAGCTCCCCGTGATCGCCGCCTATGCGCACAAGAAGAGCGTCGGGCAGGCCTTCCTCTACCCCGACAACTCGCTGAGCTTCGTCGACAATTTCCTGAAGCTCAACTTCGGCGTTCTTTCGGAGATCTACGACGTCAACCCCGTGATGACCCGGGCACTCGAGCGGCTGCTGATCCTCCACGAGGACCACGAGCAGAACGCCTCCACCTCGACCGTGCGGCTCGTCGGCTCGACCGGCGCGAACCAGTTCTCCTCGATCTCGGCGGGCATCAACGCGCTGTACGGTCCGCTGCACGGCGGCGCGAACGAGGCGGTGCTGGAGATGCTCGGACGCATCCGCGACTCGGGTGAGGGCGTGCGTCGCTTCGTCGAGCGCGTGAAGAACAAGGAAGACGGTGTGAAGCTCATGGGCTTCGGGCACCGCGTCTACAAGAACTACGACCCGCGCGCCAAGCTGGTCAAGGAATCGGCCGACGAGGTCCTCGAGGCGCTGGGCGTCAGCGATCCGCTGCTGGACCTCGCAAAGGAACTCGAGACGATCGCGCTCGAGGACGACTACTTCAAGGAGCGTCGCCTCTATCCGAACGTGGACTTCTACACGGGCGTGATCTACAAGGCGATGGGCTTCCCCACCCGCATGTTCACCGTGCTGTTCGCGATCGGCCGCCTTCCCGGCTGGCTGGCGCATTGGCGCGAGATGCAGCAGGATCCGCAGACCAAGATCGGCCGTCCGCAGCAGCTGTACACCGGGGCCGTGGAACGGAACTATCCGGGCGAGGCCTGACCCGCCTGCGTCACTCCACTCCGCATCATTCCAGCAGGGGCAGCGGCGGGAGCTTCTCCCCGGCGTGGAGGCGTCGCAGCATCTCGCCCGCGTGGTCGGGCACGTCGTTCTCGAGGTTGCGCGGTGGGCGCTCGTATCCGCCCGAGGCCGGTCGCTCGGGGATCTCGATGACGGGACGCTCGATATCGCGGTACGGGACCTGCGACAGCAGGTGCGCGATCATGTTGAGCCGGCCGCGGCGCTTGTCCTCGTTGTCCACCTCGAACCACGGCGCCTCGGGGATGTCGGTGTGCACGAACATCGTGTCCTTGGCGCGGGAGTAGTCCTCCCATCTGGTGATCGACAGAACATCGTTGGGGCTGAGCTTCCAGCGCCGCATCGGATCCTTCGCCCGCGAGCGGAAGCGACGCTCCTGCTCCACGTCCGAGACGCTGAACCAGTACTTCAGCAGCAGGATGCCGTCTTCCGCCAGCATCCGCTCGAAGATCGGCGCCTGATGCAGGAACCGGTGGTACTCGGCATTGGTGCAGTAGCCCATCACGTGCTCGACACCGGCCCGGTTGTACCAGGAGCGGTCCATCAGGACGATCTCACCGGCCGCGGGCAGGTGGGCGATGTACCGCTGGAAGTACCACTGGGTCCTCTCGCGGTCGGTGGGCGCGGGCAGGGCGACGATCCGCGTGACGCGGGGGTTGAGGTATTCCGACACCCGCTTGATCGTGGAGCCTTTGCCCGCCGCATCCCGGCCCTCGAAGATCACCACGATGCGGGCGCCGGTGGCCTGCACCCATGCCTGCATCTCGACCAGCCGCGCCTGCAGCCGGGCGAGCTCGTTCTCATAGAGTTCCCGTGGGATCCGGCGTGCCATGGCGGCTTCCTTAGGCGTGCAGCGACTCGTTGAGGGTGACGCCCACCCCGGCCCGGCGCACCGCTTCGACGGCGCCGGTGAGCGAGTTGCGGCGGAAGAGCAGGCCGCCGCGGCCCGACAGCTCGGCGCCCTTCGCGAGGGGCTGCGTTCCGTCGGCGCGGGCAGGCTCGTCGGCGAGCACGATCTTGGTGCCGGCGGTGACGTAGAGGCCCGCCTCGACGACGCAGTCGTCACCGAGGGAGATGCCGATTCCGGCATTGGCCCCCAGGAGCGTTCGTCGGCCGATGGAGATGCGATGCGATCCGCCGCCCGACAGCGTCCCCATGATCGAGGCGCCGCCGCCGATGTCGCTCCCGTCGCCCACGATCACGCCCTGCGAGATCCTGCCCTCGACCATCGATGCGCCGAGCGTCCCGGCGTTGAAATTGACGAAGCCCTCGTGCATGACCGTGGTGCCGGGGGAGAGGTAGGCGCCCAGACGCACTCTGGACGCATCGGCGATGCGCACCCCGGTCGGCGTGACGTAGTCGAGCAGTCGCGGGAACTTGTCGAGTCCCTGAACCTGGATTCCGTCGCGGCTCAGGAACGGACGAAGACGCGTGAGATCGTCGGGATGCATGGGCCCGGCCGTCGTCCAGGCGACGTTCGGAAGCTGGCCGAAGATGCCGTCGAGGTTCAGATCGTTGGGGGCGACGAGACGGTGCGACAGCGCGTGAAGGCGGAGATACGCGTCCGCCGTGGAAGTGGGAGGGTGGTCGAGATCGATCTCGAGCGCGACGACGTCGATGTCGACGGCCCGACGGGGGTCGGGGACGGCGTGACGCTCGATGTCGGAGGGCGCCAGCGCCGGATCGAAGCCGGTGGGGAGCCGCCCCACGCGCGGCTCGGGAAACCAGGCATCCAGAGCGGTGCCGTTCTCGGCGATCGTCGACAGCCCTATTCCCCACACCCAGCGGTCTTCACTCATACCTCCACGGTAGCGAACCGGAGCCGGCCACCAGACGGTCGGGCCCGTGCGCGCTGGGTAGACTCCAGGGCGTGCCCGCGATCGATCTGTCCGCGTCATCCGTGAATCTCACCCGGACCATCTGCGACATCCCCAGCGTCTCCGGTGAGGAGACCCCGCTGGCCGATGCGATCTTCACGGCGATCGAGGGTCTTCCCCACCTGGAGATCTACCGCGACGGCGACACCATCGTGGCGCGGACGAACCTCGGAAGGGCTCAGCGGGTCGTGATCGCCGGGCACATCGATACCGTGCCGATCAACGCCAACGTCCCCACCCGCGACGTCGATGTCGACGGTGAGGCCTTCCTCTGGGGCCGGGGGACGGTCGACATGAAGGCGGGCGTCGCCGTGCAGCTCAAACTCGCCGCCGAGTTGACCGCGCCCCGCGTGGACCTCACGTGGATGTGGTACGACCACGAGGAGGTCGACGCCGACCTCAACGGCCTGACCCGCCTCGCCCGGACGCGCCCCGATCTGTTCGCCGGCGACTTCGCCATCCTCGGCGAACCCTCCAACGGAACCGTCGAGGGTGGCTGCAACGGCAATCTGCGCGCGATCGTGCGCACCTCGGGCGTCCGCGCCCACAGCGCGCGGGCCTGGGTGGGGGTCAACGCCATCCACGCCGCAGCGCCTGCACTGGCGCGGCTCGCCGAGTACCGTCCGCGTGATGTCAGCGTCGACGGCCTGGTCTATCGCGAGGGGTTGAACGCCGTCCGCATCCACGGCGGCATCGCCGGCAATGTCATTCCCGATGCCTGCGAGATCGAAGTGAACTACCGCTTCGCTCCCAGCCGCAGCGGTCAGGAGGCCGAGCGGCACGTCCGCGACGTCTTCGCGGGATTCGATGTCGAGGTCGTCGATCTCGCCGAAGGGGCCCGGCCGGGGCTGGACGCACCGCTCGCGCAGGAGTTCGTCGACGCCGTCGGTGGCGAGCCCCGCCCCAAGTACGGCTGGACCGACGTCGCGCGGTTCTCGGCCCTCGGAGTGCCCGCCGTCAACTACGGTCCCGGTGATCCGCACCTGGCGCACCACGACGAGGAGCGGGTTGCGCTCGCGCAGATCGAGGACGTCGAGCGCGGGCTCCGGGCGTGGCTGGCGGACTGACCGCCTCGCTCACCGGGCGTCGCGCCGGCGCGGTGCTGTTCCGTCATCCGGCGCTCTTCATCCTCCTCCTCTACGTGGTTGCGAGGGGAGTGACCACCGGGCTCTTCCTCCTCACCTCGGCGTGGGCTCCGGCAGGCAGCCGCTTCGGGCCGGGTGCGGGTCTGGCCGACTACATCGTCGGGTGGGACGCACAGTGGTACTGGCTGATCGCCGTCGAAGGGTACCCCGCGGAGCTGCCCCGCGACGACGAAGGCACGGTCGGAGAGAACGCCTGGGCCTTCATGCCCGTGTTCGCCCTGCTGGCACGGGTGGTGGGCGTGCCCCTGGGGGCCTGGGGTGCAGGCGGGGTCTTGATCGCCCTCGCCGCCGGCTACGGCTGTTGCCTCCTGCTGTGGATGCTGCTGCGCGAGCGCATCGGTCGGATCGCCGCGATGTGGGCGGTGACCTTCTTCGCAAGCGCGCCGCTCGCGGCGATGTTCCAGGTCGCCTACGCCGAGACGCTGTTCCTCCTGCTCCTGCTGTGGATCCTGCGCTGCCTGCAGACCCGTCGATACGGCTGGATCTACCCGGCGGTGGTGCTGATGGCGTACACCCGCCCCGGTGTCCTGGCTGTGGCGCTTCTGTTCGGTCTCTACGGGATCTGGCGTCTCGTCGCCCGGCGGAGGGAGCCGCTGCGCACGGCGGAGGTCGTGCACATCCTCGCTCTCGGGGCGCTGGCCACCGCCACCGGGTTCTCATGGACGTTCATCGCCGGCGCCGTCACCGCCGATCCCACGGCGTATCTGGACACCGAGCTGGCCTGGCGGAGGGTGTGGGTGGGGGACACCGGCGGCTTCCTTCCGTTCGAAGGATGGGCGCAGGCGGCGCAGTTCTGGTTCGGAGTGTGGGGCCTACCCGCGTGGCTCGGATTCGTCGCCCTGGGGCTCGGGGTCGTCCTCGTCGGCGGCCTTCTGCTCTTCGAACCGCACGTCGCGCGTCTCGGCATCGAAGTGCGGCTCTGGGCGGTCAGCTACCTGGTGTACCTGCTGGCGGTCTTCTTCCCTCAGTCCAGCGTGTTCCGGCTGCTGTTCCCCCTCTCACCGCTGTGGGGAGCCTTCGCGGCGCCTCGACATCCGGTCTGGCGGGGATCGGTCCTGGTGCTGTGCGTGCTCGGTCAGTGGTGGTGGATCTGGAACATGTACGGACTCGGCACCTCGTTCTGGCAGATCCCCTGAGCGATCCACGGCACGGGCACGGGGTGATGCCGCGGCACCCGGTGCACCCGATAAACTCGACTGATATACCGACGACGAAAGGGAGCCGCGATGGCAGCCATGAAGCCGCGAACCGGGGATGGGCCGATGGAGGCCGTGAAGGAAGGACGCCTCATCATCGTGCGTGTCCCGCTGGAAGGCGGTGGCCGTCTGGTGGTCTCCGTCAACGACGCGGAAGCGAAGGAGCTCTACGACGTCCTCGGTGAGGTCGTCGGCGCCTGAGCCCTCGCCACAGATTCTGAGAGAAACGACCGGTCCTCGGACCGGTCGTTTCCGTTGTGCCTCGGTCCCTCGGCGTCTCGTCAGGCGTCCGAGCCGACGGTGGTCAGCTGCAGCAGGCTCTCACCCACGATGGAGAGCGCGCCGATCACGGCGGAGGAGGCCAATGTCTCCTGAATGAGCGATCGGTAGGCGGTGGTCACGGCGTCGCGCCGCACGGGATCGGCGACGGCGCCGCCGCGAAGGACCCGGGGCACCAGCACGGTGCCGCCGATACGGGCCAGGCGCAGCCCGTGTTCGACGTACTCCAGAACGCCGTCGGGGTCGGCGTCGATGAGGACGATGTCGTAGGACGCCTCGTTCATGCGGGGGAGCACCTCGGAGGCTCGACCGGTGATGAAGCGTGCGCGGGCCGCGGGGATGCGTGCCTCGGCGAAGGCCTGTCGGGCAGCGCCCAGGTGCTCGGGCTCGTTGTCGATCGTCGTGAGGGTCGCTCGCGGCGACCCGTGGAGGAGCCACAGGCCAGAGACACCGCCCCCGGTACCGATCTCGACGATGTTCAGCGCGCGAGAGGATGCGGCGATGAGCGCGCACTGCGCGCCCACAGCGGCGCTGATCGGCGCGGCGCCGAGCTCGAGGGCGTGGGCTCTCGCGCGGGCGATGTGGTCGGGTTCGGGAGTCGCTTCGTCGGCGAAACGGTGGTTCGCGTCGTGTTCGCCCATGCGCTCGTCCTTCCTGCCGGCCTGCCGCCTCAGCCTACGGTGATCCTGCGGGCTGACTCCTCAGGCGCGGCGGTAATCTGGACGCATGTTCTTCGGGATCACGATCGAGAAGCTTCTGCTGATCGGTGTGATCGCCGCCCTGCTCATCGGTCCCGAACGTCTGCCCCGCTACGCCGAGTCGCTGGCCCGCTTCACCCGCCGTACCCGCGACTTCCTCCAGGGGGCGAAGACCCGGATGCGCGACGAGATGGGGTCGGACTTCGACGACGTCGACTGGCGGTCGCTGGACCCCCGCCAGTACGATCCCCGTCGCATCATCCGGGAGGCACTTCTCGACGACGCGCCCGTGGCCACCGTCCGCGCGGCGCAGGCTGCGTCGGTCGTGACGGCGATGGAAGCCGCGCCCGCGCGCAAGACGTCGCTCGCCGCGGGTGAGCAGCCTCCCTTCGACAGCGAAGCCACCTGACGAACGCCCGCGTGGCTGCGAGCCCGATCGGGCTCAGCGGGTGCGGAGGGGCAGTGCGCGGCCCGACAACCCTCGCGGGGAGCGGGCCAGCCGCGCGGCGAGGGCGCGCACCGCTTGCGCGGCCGGGTCGTCCGGATGAGCGAGGACGACGGGCGTCCCGGCGTCACCGTCTGCGCGGAGAGCAGGACTCAGCGGGATCGAGGCGAGGAGGTCGACCTTCTCGTCAGGCGTCGACAGGGCACGGGCGACCGCTTCTCCCCCTCCGGCCCCGAAGATGTCGAGCGTCGTTCCGTCGGGAAGCGTCATCGGCGCCATGGTCTCGACCACGCCCACGACGCGCTGACCGGTCTGCCGGGCGACCAATCCGCTGCGTACGGCGACATCGGCGGCTGCCGACTGCGGGGTGGTGGTCACTAGGACCTCCGCGTCGGGGAGGAGCTGGCCGACCGAGATGGCGATGTCACCGGTCCCCGGCGGCATGTCCAGCAGCAGGATGTCGATGTCGCCGAACCACACGTCGGTGAGGAACTGCTGCACCGTGCGATGAAGCATCGGCCCGCGCCACGCGACCGCGCCGAGCGGGGAGTCCTCGGGCCCGCGACGCAGGAACATCCCGATCGAGACGACCTTCACGCCGTGCGCGATCGGGGGGATCATGAGGTCGTCGATCCGGGTGGGCTGGGGGACCGATCCGTCTTCCGAGACCAAGCCCAGCAGTCCCGGGATCGAGAAGCCGTGGACGTCGGCGTCGACGAGGCCCACCGACAGACCGGATGCCGCAAGGGCGACGGCGAGGTTGGCGGTGAGCGTCGACTTGCCGACGCCCCCCTTGCCGCTCGTGACCGCGATGACCCGGGTGAGGGAGCCGGGCCCGAACGGCATCTCACGACGCGCGCGCCCTCCCCGGAGGCGCTCGGTGAGCGCTGCCCGCTCATCGGCGGTCATGACGCCGAGGGTGACGTCGACGTCGCGGATACCGGGGACGGATGCCGCGGCGCGGCGCACGTCGGCTTCGATGCGGTCCGAGGCGGGGCACCCGACGATCGTCAGGGCGATGGCGATGTGGGCGGTGCCGTGATCGGTGCGGACGTCCTTGACCATCTGGAGTTCGGAGAGCGGGCGTCGGAGTTCGGGATCGGTCACCGCGCCGACGGCGGCGGCGACGGCCGAGGTCAACGCGGCGTCGCTCACGGCCGCTCGCCGGGGGTGTCGCGTCGCTGGTCCAGATCCTCCAGCAGCGCCCGCAGCTCGCTGCGGAGGGTGTCCTTCGTGACCACCTCGTCGGAGAAATCGCGCAGCGTCATCCGCAGCGCGACGATCTCGCGGGCGAGGTACTCGGTGTCGGCGAGGTTGCGCTCGGCGCGCTGACGATCCTGCTCGATCTGCACCCGGTCGCGGTCGTCCTGTCGGTTCTGCGCGAGCAGGATCAGAGGCGCGGCGTACGACGCCTGCAGCGAGAGGACGAGGGTCAGGGCGGTGAACCCGAACTCCGCGGAGTCGAAGCGCAGCCAGATCGGCATCAGCGTGTTCCAGGCGATCCAGCTGACGCAGAAGAGCGTCAGGCCGAGCAGGAACACCGGCGTGCCCATGTTGCGGGCGATCCACTCGGTGAAGCGCCCGAATCGGTCGCGGGAGGGCTGAGGCGTGCGGCTGAGGACCCCGGACCGTCCCCGCGGGGCGTCCAGCGACACGGCGCCGCGGTTGCCGCGCGCCATCAGCGCCGCCCCGTCGGGCGCGCCGCCGGGGCGGCGGTGAACGGAGGTCGGGCGCTGTCATCGCCGTCGTGCGAGCGCCAGTCCTCCGGGAGGAGGTAGTCCAGCACGTCGTCGACGCTGACGGCGCCGACGAGCCGGTGCGCCCGATCCACGACCGGCAGCGAGACGAGGTTGTAGCTGGCCAGCATACGCGCGACCTCGGCGGCCGATGCGGTCACCGGGACGGGATCGAGGGTGTCGTCGATGATGGTGCCGAGTCGTTCGTGGGGCGGATAGCGCAGCATCCGTTGGAAATGCACGGTTCCCAGCAGGCGGCCCGTCGGCGTCTCATAGGGCGGCAGGGTGACGAAGACCGCCGCGGCGAGGGCCGGATGCAGCTCGTGACGCCGGATGAGGGCGAGGGCCTCGGCGACGGTCGCGTCGGCGGAAAGCACGATGGGCTCACTGGTCATGAGTCCGCCCGCGGAGTCGGGGAGGTACTTCAGCAGTTCGCGGACGTCCTCGGCCTCCTCGGGTTCCATCAGCTCGAGGAGCTCCTCCAGACGCTCCTCGGGCAGTTGCCCCAGGAGGTCGGCGGCGTCGTCGGGCTCCATGTTGTCGAGGATGTGCGCGGCGCGCTCGTCGCCGAGCTGCTCGAGGATGTGGACCTGATCGTCCTCGGGCATCTCCTCCAGCGCGTCGGCGAGGCGCTCATCCGAGAGCTCCTCGGCGACCTCGAGCAGCCGGTCGTCAGGAAGGTCGAGGAGGGTGTTGGCCAGATCGGCGGGCTTCAGCTCGGAATAGGTCGCCACGAGCTGTTCGGCAGACTGCGCGCCGGGAGTGTGATCCTCGCGGACCTCGGCCCACGAGGCGAACGTGGTCGGCCCCTTGGCGAATGGCGAGGCGCTCGTCTTGGGCTTGCGGAGGAACAGCTGTCCGACATCCCATTCGCCGAGCCGATTGCGTTCGATCGCGACATCCTCGATCACGGCGTGGCCCGAGCCGTCGCGGAAGTACACCTTCCGGCCCAGCATCTCCGACATGACACGCACCTCACCGCCGCGCTGCTGGAACTTGCGGACGTTGATCAGTCCGGTCGTGATCACCTGCCCGGTGGCGATGGAGGTGACCCGGTTGATCGAGAGGAACACGTTCCGCCGCCCCGGGATCTCCACCACGAGGCCGATGACGCGGGGCGGGTCGTCTTTTCGGTAGATCACCACGACATCGCGTACCTTACCGAGACGATCGCCGGTGGGGTCGAAGACGGAGCACCCCGCCAGCCGCGCGACGAAAACCCTCTGCGTGCTCACGGGTCAAGCGTAGTCGCGCGTGGGAGGATGATGAGATGAGCATGATGGGTGGAGGGCGTCTGCCGCAGGGTTTGGGGGAACCGGGTCAGGCCATCGCGAGCTTCCCGACGTACGAAGCCGCTCAGAAGGCCGTCTCGACCCTGATCGCGGCGGAGATCCCCGCGCGCGACATCGCGATCGTCGGCCACGACCTGCGCTCGGTCGAACGCGTCACCGGGCGGCTGGGATACGCCGAGGCGGCGCGGTCGGGCGCCATCAACGGTCTGCTGCTGGGCATGCTGTTCTCCGCCATCCTCGTCCTCGGGTCTCCCTCCGTCCCGATCCAGGCTTTCGTCGGCGTGCTCTTCGTCGGCATCGCCATCGGCATGCTCCTGAGCCTCATCACCTATTCGCTGGTTCGCCGCCGGCGGGATTTCGCCTCGGTGATGCAGGTGGTCGCCGAACGCTACGACGTCACCGTCAGCGCGTCCGACGTCGCGAAGGCGCGCGGTGTGCTGGGTCCTCGTGCCCACGCGCCCGCGCCGGCTGCCGAACCGGTCGTCCCGGTCGACGCGCCCCCGGCAACCTCCGCGGCTCCGACCCGGCCGGGGGACGGCGAGACGGCGGATGCCGGGTCGGGCCCCGCGACGCCCGCTGATGCCGAGCCGCCCCGTTACGGCGAACGGGTGGCGCCTCCCGTGTCGTCGGGACGCGACGCGGACGAGGGCTCAGCGTACGAGCCGAGATGACGCCCACGCGCGCCGAACGCATCGAGGTCGAGCTTCCGCGCGGCGCCGTCGACGTGTCGGCCTTCGTGACGTTCCCCGAGGCGGCCTGGGGCGGAGTCGCGCTGGCTCATGGAGCGGGGGCGGGGCCCGATCATCCCTTCCTCGTCGGCGTCGCCGACGCTCTGGCGCGTCAGGGCCTGGGCGTGGTGCGCTTCGCCTTCCCCTACCGTGAAGCCGGGCGTCGCCTGCCGGGTCCGGTCGCGCATGCGACGGCGACCTGGTCCGCGGCGATGGCGGCTCTCACGACCTGGTGCCCGGCGGTCCCGGTCGTCGCCGCGGGGAAGTCGTACGGCGGCCGGATGGCGTCGCTGGCTGCCGCGGCCGGGACGATCCGACCCGCCGCCCTGGTCTACCTGGGCTACCCGCTCCACCCGCCCGGGGAACCGGAGAAGGAGCGCGCCGGCCACCTTCCCGACATCTCATCGCCTCAGCTGTTCCTGGCGGGCACCCGCGACCCCTTCGTCCAACCCGCCGATGCGTTGGAGCGGGTCGTCGCCGGATGCCGCGATGCGACCCTGGCCTGGGTTCCCGGGGGTGATCACTCCTTCGAGATCGCCGGGCGTCGGCGTCCCGCGCAGGCGATCGGCGGCGAGCTCGGAGACGCGATCGCGACGTGGCTGCGACAGCGGTCGCCTCAGCGCCCGGCGGCGTAACCCTGCATGCCCCGGGGGTTGGCGGCGGCCCACAGCAGAGTCGCGTCCGAGGTGTCCGACGTCTCGCGGCCGACGGCCGAGACACGACCGAGCGACCAGTCCCCGGCGCGGGTGACGACGTGACCGCGCCGCTCGAGACCGCCGATCACCGCGTCGCCGAGTCGATCCTCCACCACCGCCCCGGCGGGCGTCCACGTGCGGGGCCAGAACGATTCGGGCAGCGCGGTGGAGTGCAGCGCGGGGGCGTCGATGGCCTCCTGTGCGCGATAGCCGCCGACGATCATGCGCAGCAGGGCGAGCAGCTGCCACTGGTCCTGCTGGTCGCCGCCCGGTGAGCCCATGGCGAACCACGGTCGCCCGTCGCGGAGTGTCAGTGTGGGTGTCAGAGTGGTCCGGGGACGCCGACCCGGCTCGAGCGAGGAGGGGTGGCCCGGTTCGAGCCAGGTCATCTGCAGCCGCGTGCCCAGGCAGAAGCCGAGTGCGGGGATCGTGGGGGAGGACTGCAGCCATCCGCCCGAGGGCGTCACCGAGATGATGTTGCCCCAGCGGTCGGCGACGTCGATGTGACAGGTGTCGCCCCGGGTCTGACCACGACGGTCGACAGTGGGCTCACCGGTCCCTGCGCCGCCGGCGCGGTTGTAGGCGGTCCGCAGTGGCGGTGTCCACGGTTCGGCCCCGCCCAGACGCCCGGGCCGGAAGGTCGTGGCCGCCTCCTCGCCGATGAGATCCCGACGCGCGGCGAGATAATCCTCGTCGAAAAGACCGGTGATCGCGTCGGCGTCGGACGCGTCTCCGAACCACGCTTCGCGGTCGGCGAAGGCGAGCTTCTGGGCCTCCAAGATAGTGTGCGCACCGCGCTCGGCGGAGGGGTCGAGCCGGTCGTCGGCGAAAGGCTCGAGGAGCGCCAGCGTCTGCACGAGCGCCGGACCCTGCGTCCACGCACCCGCCTTGGCGATCGTCACACCGCGGAAGTCACGGGTGAGGGCCGGCTCGTATCCCGCCTCGAAGGCTGCGAAGTCGGATGCCTCGATGACGGCGGCGTGCATCCCCCCGCCGGAATGCCGGTGGGGCGTGCGCAGGAAGGTCGCGGCCTCGTCGGCGACGAACCCTTCGCGCCATTCGCGGCGCGCGGCGTCGATACGCGCCGACCGACCGACCGCACCCTCGTCGCGCTCGGGGCCCGCGGCGCGCACGAGACCCTCGAGCACCGACGCGTAGGCCGGATTGCGCACGACCACTCCCGCGCGCGGGGGCTCGCCTCCCGGCATCCACAGGTCGGCCGAACTCGTCCAGTCGTCACGGAAGAGGTCGGCGACCCGAGCGATCGTGGCGGCGGCCTGGGCGATCAGCGGGTGTCCGTCGCGGGCGTAGCCGATCGCATAGGAGAGCACCTCGGACAGCTCCCATGTGCCCTGGTCGCGCAGCAGGACGAGCCAGGCGTCGACCGCTCCCGGGACCGCGGCGGCCAGGCCACCCGCCCCGGGCACGAGATCGAGTCCTTCCGCGGTGTAGTGGGCGATGCTGGCGCGCGCCGGCGCCGGACCCTGTCCCATCAGCACGACGGGCGTCGGATCTTCGGCGGTGGCGAAGACGCCGACCAGATCACCGCCGGGTCCGTTCAGGTGCGGTTCGACCACGTGCAGCACGAACGCGCCGGCCACCGCCGCGTCGAACGCGTTGCCGCCGCGCTCGAGAACGGACTGTGCCGATGCCGTGGCGATCCAGTGCGTGGAGGCCGCCATCCCGAAGGTTCCTGCAAGCGTCGGCCGGGTGGTGAACGGGGCGGGAGGAGTGAAGGTCACAGCGCGGTCGGAGCGGTCGAGGCGTGTCGGGCGATCCACTCCTCGACCTCGTCCGCGGTCCGCGGGATCGAGGCCGACAGGTTCTCGGGGCCGTCGGCGGTCATGAGGACGTCGTCCTCGATGCGGACGCCGATGCCTCGGTACTCCTCCGGAACGGTGAGGTCGTCGATCTGGAAGTACAGACCCGGCTCGATCGTGAAGACCATCCCCGGTTCGAGGATGCCGTCGTAGTACATCTCCCGGCGCGCCTGGGCGCAATCGTGCACGTCGATCCCGAGGTGGTGGCTGGTGCCGTGCACCATGTACCGGCGGTGCTGCCCGCCGCGATCGGCGTCGAGAGCCTCCTCGGCGGTCACCGGGAGAAGGCCCCACTCGGCCGTGCGCTGCGCGATCACTTTCATCGCCGCTTCGTGGACGGAGCGGAACGTCACCCCGGGGCGTGCCGCCGCGAACGCGGCGTCGGCGGCTTCCCGGACGGTCTCGTACACCCGCCGCTGAACATCGGTGAATCGTCCGCTGACCGGGATCGTGCGGGTGATGTCGGCGGTGTAGAGGCTGTCGACCTCGACCCCGGCGTCGATGAGGATGAGGTCTCCCGGGGCGACCGTTCCGTCGTTGCGGGTCCAGTGCAGGTAGCAGGCGTGAGGACCCGACGCCGCGATCGTGTCGTAGCCCTCGCCGTTCCCGTCCGTGCGTGCTCGCAGGTGGAAGACCCCCTCGACCACGCGCTCTCCGCGCGGATGCGCGAGGACGCGGGGGAGCTCGGCCACGATGTCGTCGAAACCGCGGGCGGTCGCCGCCACCGCCAGCCGCATCTGCTCGACCTCGAAGGCATCCTTGACCAGGCGGAGCTCCGAGACCGCACGGGTCAGCTCGGCGTCGACATCGAGCAGCAGGTCTTCGTCGGCCGTCACGAAGTCGTCCACGTGGCGGGTCTCGAGGCCCAGATCCGCGGCGACGCCGGCCAGAGCGGGCCGCGGTCCGATCCAGAACTCGCCGATCGACGCGTCGGCGTAGAACTCCGGTGTCGTGCGGTCGGCACGTTCGCGGAAGTACAGAGTGGCGCTGTGGCCGCCCTCGGGAAGCGGATCCATCACCAGCACCGCACCCGGCTCGGAGTCCGAGCCCCAACCGGTCAGGTGGGAGAACGCCGAGTGGGCGCGGAAGGGGAAATCGGTGTCGTTGCTGCGCTGCTTCATCTCCCCCGCGGGGATCACCAGGCGACGGCCGGGGAAGGCTGCCGACAGTCGCTCGCGCCGCGCCGCGGCGTACTGCGCCTGAGGGCGCTGCGGCGGGAGGGAGTCGGGCCGCTCGGCCCACCCCGAGGAGATGCTGTCGAGGAAGCCCTGGGGGAAGGGCTGACGGCGATTGGTGGTCGTGTTCGGGGAGGTGTCGCCGGAGGTGCTCATCACTCCAGTGTCGCACTCCGCCGCGGCATCCGATCGGGAATCATCCGGTCCGCGATTCAGCCTGCGGGGTCGAGCTGCACGATCAGGGGACGGTGGTCGCTGCCGGAGTCGTCCATGGTGCGAAGCACCACGGATGCCGTCGGCGTCCACTGCGGGGAGACCATGACGTGGTCGATGCTCGTTCCCAGCAGCGCCGGCACCGAGGTGGACCACGTTCCCACCGAGCCGTTGCCGGTGCGACTGGCGACGTCACGGCACCGCCCCATGTCACCCCCGTCCACGCCCAGCCCGCCCATGTGATCGAGGGTGGCGTTGAAATCGCCCGCCATGATGACGTTCTGATCCGCGCATTGATCGGCCAACCACTGCAGGTCGGTGCGCCACTGGTCCATGTACTCCTGGCGGGGCGCCACGGCGTGCGCGGCGACGACGATGGGCCCCTCGCCGTCGACAGGCATCGCCACCGCGCTCGGCAGCGTGGAAGTGTTCGTCGTGCCGTTGACCGACGATTCGATCACGCTGTAGTCGCCGAGCTCGGGAGTGATGAGGAGGGTGGTGGAGTGCGCGTCCCACCCCTCGCCGGGGAAGTACTCGGTGTGGTGCGCCCACATCGGATGCCCGAGCTCCCGCATCGCGATCGCGACCTGCTCGCCGGTCTCGATGGTCGTCTCGGGAAGGGTGACGACGTCGGCATCCATCGCCACGGCGACCCGCGCGATGCTCTCCGCCGTCGTCGCCTCGCCGGCGGTGTTCCACGTCATGACCCGGATGCTGCCCTCTCCCTTCTCCGGGAGGGTCTGGGTGCCGATGCCGCGGCCGAGCACGGTGGTGAGACTCACCGCCGATGCCGCGACGCAGATGAGGGCGAGGCTCAGCGCGAGGGCGCGCATCGGCCGGATGATCGCGACGAGGAGGAAGAGGATCGCCGCAGCGGCGAACACCGCGACGAGGAGGGGGCGGAAGGAGACGATCTGGGCTACGGGGAAGGTGCGTTCGAGGCGGAAGAACGACGGCCACGTCAGGACGGCGGCCACGATCGCCGCCACCGCGGCAAGCAGGATCCCGACCAGGCGAAGCACATCGCGACACTATGCGACGAGTCTGAAAGATCCGTCTGCCCGGCGCCGGTGGCGCCGAGGCGGCCGGTGGCGTGCGGCCGGCGGTAGCGTGGGAGGATGCACCCCTCACGCGGACCCCAGGGCCCGGGGGATCTGCACCTGCACTCCGTCTACTCCGACGGCACCGAGACGCCCGCTCACGTGATGGCCGCCGCTCACCGGCACGGCATGCAGACGGCGGCGCTGACAGACCACGACACCACGGCGGGCTGGAGCGAGGCCGCCGACGCCGCATCGGCGCTGGGGCTGACGTTCTTGCCCGGGATGGAACTGTCGGCGAAGTATCAGTGGCGGAGCGTCCACATCCTGGCCTACCTCTTCGATCCGGAGGACGCGCAGCTGCGTGTCCTCACCGATCGCATCCGCTCCTCGCGCATGGACCGCGCGCAGGAGATGGCCGAGCGCATCAGCGCCGACTTCGATCTGGACTGGAGCGACATCCTCGCCCAGACCGCAGACGGGGCCACGGTGGGGCGGCCGCACATCGCCGACGCCCTCATCGCCCGCGGCTACGTGCGCGACCGCACCGAGGCCTTCTCGCGCATCCTGCACCCCGGAGGCGATTACTACGTCGCGCTCTACGCGCCCGATCCGGTCACCGCCGTCGAGCGGATCACCGGGGCGGGCGGCGTGGCCGTGGTGGCACACCCGGCCGGGCGCGGCATGCTGCCGCACGGAGTGATGCAGCGGATGCTCGACGCGGGCCTGGCGGGCCTGGAGCTGCGGCATCGGGAGAACATCGCCGATCAGGTCCGCCAGCTGCGCCGCATCGTGGATGAACGCGATCTCATCGTGACCGGCTCCAGCGACTACCACGGGCAGGGCAAGCCGAACGTCCCGGGCGAGAACAGCACCGAGACGGTGATGATCGAGAGGATCATCGCGCTCGGGAGAGGGAGCAGCCCCGTCCTGGGCTGACCAGGACGGCGCGGTGCTCCTCTGCGGTCAGGAGATGACGCGGGCCTTCAGGCGCTCGTACTCCTCGGGCGTGATGGTCCCGGCATCCAGCAGGGCCTTCGCCTTGGCGATCTCATCGGCCGGGCTCGGGTGAGCGGAGGTGCCGGCCACGGACTTGATGTACTCGTCCTGCGCCTTCTGCATGGCGCGAACCTGAGCCGCGCTGCGCTCGGCCATGCCGCCACCGCATGCGATCAGATAGACGAGGGCCGTCAGGAAGGGCACGAAGATGAGGAAGAAGATCCAGATCGCCTTGGCCCACCCCTTCATCTTGTGGTCGCGGAAGAGGTCGCCGATGATCGCGAACAGCGCGAAGAGGTAGGCGATGAAGGCGAAGGCCCAGAGGAACCACCAGATCAGGTCCCAGAACGATCCCCAGAAGCCCTGGTACTCGATGACGTCGGTGAAGCGCACGGTCGTGCCTTTCTTAGCGAGGTGAGACGCCGCGTCCTGCGCCGTCACGCTCACCATATCGCTCGAGCGGACTGACCGTCGGGACGGTGTCAGCCGACCGTGGGTGCGCCGCCGGTGCGGGGAGCCCGGCGGCGCCGCCGGCGGCGTGCCGGGGCGGCGTTGCCGTCGTGGTGTTCCTTTCCGCCGCCGTCGTGCGTGCCCTGACCGGCGGGCTCGGCGGCGCTTTCCGCGCCGTGCTCGGCCGGGACGCTCGCGGCGTCGGGCGATGCCGTCGCGTCACCCCGCCGACGACGGCGGCGGGGCGCATCGGAGCGCCCGGACCGATCGGACGCGGCGCCGGAGGTCTTCGTCGTCTCGGCGCGCGGGGCGCTGGTGAGCCGACCGCGCACCCCGGCGGGGATGCCGAGATCCTCGAACAGATGGGGGCTGGAGGAGTAGGTCTCGAGGGGCTCGGGCTGACCGAACTCCAGCGCGCGGTTGATCAGCGCCCACTTGTGCAGGTCTTCCCAGTCCACGAAGGTGACGGCGATGCCGGTCTTGCCGGCGCGGCCGGTGCGCCCCGCACGGTGCAGGTAGGTCTTCTCGTCGTCGGGGATCGTGTGGTTGATGACGTGGGTGACGTCGTCGACGTCGATGCCGCGGGCAGCCACGTCCGTGGCGATGAGGATCTCCTTCTTGCCCGCCTTGAACGCCGCCATCGACCTCTCTCGGGCCTCCTGGCTCATGTCGCCGTGCACCGCCACCACCGAGAAGCCCCGGTCGCCGAGCTCGTCGACGAGCCGCTGCGCGGCGCGCTTGGTGCGCGTGAAGATCACGGTCTTGCCGCGCCCCTCCGCCTGCAGGATGCGGGCGATGACCTCGTCCTTGTCGAGCGAGTGCGCGCGATACACGAGGTGGTTGATGTTCGCCTGCGTCAGGCCCTCGTCGGGGTCGTTGGCCCGGATGTGGATCGGGTTCGACATGAATCGACGCGCGAGGGTCACGATCGGCCCGGGCATGGTGGCCGAGAACAGCTGGGTGTGACGCACGGCGGGGAGCTTCTGGAAGATCTTCTCGATGTCGGGGAGGAAGCCGAGATCGAGCATCTTGTCGGCTTCGTCGAGGACGACCTCGGTCGCGCCGGAGAGATCGAGGAGGCGCTGGCCGGCGAGGTCGATCAGGCGGCCCGGAGTCCCCACGACGATCTGCGCGCCCGCCTGGAGCTGCTCGATCTGGCCCTCGTAGGCCTTGCCGCCGTAGATCGCCACGACCGAGGTCGAGCGGTTCCGGGTGAGCATGTCGATGTCTTCGTAGACCTGCACCGCGAGCTCGCGGGTCGGGACCACGATCAGTGCCTTCACGCCCGGTGCGGGGTCGAGTCCCAGACGCTGGACGACCGGGATGCCGAAGCCGAAGGTCTTCCCGGTGCCGGTCTTGGCCTGCCCGATGATGTCCTGGCCGGGGAGGCCGAGGGGGATGGTCTGCTCCTGGATGGGGAAGGAATCGATGATGCCGCGCGCGGAGAGCGCATCGACGATGTCCTGATCCACGCCGAGTTCGGCGAAAGTCGTCACGATGTCATGCCTGTCTGTCGAAGGGGCCCGGATGGAGGCAGGCGGGCCGTGTGATGGATCCACGCCCTTCGTCGACCGCAGGCGCGGGGGTTCCGATCCGATGCCGGAACGCGTCCCAGGATACCCGGCGACGACCCGGAGGCCGCCGAGGGCCTTTCCGCGGCGAGCCGCGACGGTAAGGTGACCTGCGTGGTGAACTGGTTCTGGCGCAGGCAGCGTGGCACCGCTCGGACCCTGTCGTTGCGGTCGCGCGGAGATTTCGGCGACGCGCGGCGCGTGGATTTCGCCGAGCTGGCTCCCGACGTCAACACCTTCCTCGGGCAGGCGGCCTATCTGCAGCTCGGCTTCTTCGAGACCCTCTCCGAGCTGATCGCCATGACCCCCTCGCTGGCGGAGAAGGAATCGCTCTCGCGAGCGGCGGGCGCGGCGCTGACCAAGCACGAGGAGCTCGTGGCGCTGATCCGCGAGCGCGGCGAAGACCCCACCTCGCTCATGCTGCCGTTCCGGGAGCCGTTGGACGCGTTCCGCCGGGCCACGCACGGGGTCAGGCCCGAGGAGACGATGCTCTCGGTCCACATCACCGCCGGCATGCTCGACGACTTCTATCTCGCGCTCTCCGCAAGCTACGGAGAGACCGGTCGGCGGGTCGCGCGCATCCTCCGCGCCGACGACGACCGGCAGGCGATCGTCGATCTGGTCGTGCAGACGATCCAGAGCGACCCCGAATGGCGCTCTCTGCTGGCGATGTGGGGCCGGCGTCTGGTGGGCGACACCCTCTTGATCGCGCGCGCCGCCCTGCGTCCGCCGACACTCGCCGCCTCCGACGAGAAGCGGGTCGAACCGGTGTTCACGGCGCTGATGGCGGCCCACTCACGGCGCATGGAGGACACGGGCCTCGCCGCCTGAGCGAGCGCGGGACGGGCGCCGGCGTCCGGACGCCGCTCAGGCGATGCCGAGCCGCTCGCGCTCGCGCCGGTCGGCGGCGACGCGAGCGCGGGCGAGCAGGGCCACGACCGGAGCGGTCACGACCGCCGGGGCGACGAGGGCGCTCAGCCAGATCCACGGGTTGTCGATGCCCACGCCCGACCAGGTCAGCGCCGACCAGACGATCCCGGACGCTGCGGCGCCGATCACCGGCGCGAGCACCACTCCGCGGCTGTCGCGACCCTGCAGCAGGAAGTGGATCGAGATCCCGATCGCGGCGCCGGCGATGAAGGCCAGGAGGATCTGCACGTGCGAGTCCTCAGGCGACGAAACCGACGCGGCGGGACTCCTCGGTCCCGACCTCGATGTAGGCCAGTGCGGCGGTGGGGACGATGTAGGTGTTGCCCTTGTTGTCGGCGAAGCTCACGTGGGTCGCGCCGGCATCGAGCGCGGCTGCCACCGACGCCTTCACGTCCGCCGCCGACTCGCTCGTTTCGAAGTTGAGCTCGCGGCCGGTGTTCGCGATACCGATACGGATCTCCACGTGTCTGCCTTCCTCTCGCGCTCGGACCTCGATGCGCATGGCAACTCTACGACACCGGCTGAGGGGGAGAGGGCGGTCGGGCACGCTCTGGGCGAACGCCCCGTCGGTGTGGTGACACGGGGGTTGTCGGAGCCTCGGGTTAGCGTCGAAGCGTGACATCGACCGACCTTCTCGCGCTGGTGCCCGCACCGCCGGACGCGGGGGCCGACGACGGCGCCACCCCGGTTCTGGACGAGGATCAGTCGGCGGTGGTCAGGCTCCCTGTCGACGCCTCAGGCGTGGTGGTGGGCGCCCCGGGGTCGGGCAAGACCCTCACCGTCGTCGAAAGGTTCCGACGCCTCGTCGTGGAGGGCGCCGACCCGGACGAGATCCTCGTCCTCACGCCCACCCGGCAGACCGCCACGGCCCTGCGCGACCGGCTGTCGCTGGCCGCGGGTCGGGCGACCTCCGGTGCTCCCGCCCGTTCGGTGCCCTCGTTCGCGTTCCAGATCGTGCGCGCCGCCGAGGTGGCCTCCGGCGGGGAAGCGCCGCAGCTGCTGACGGGCGGCGACGAAGACCAGCTGCTGCGCGACCTGCTCGACGGTGACGCAGAGGACGAGGCAGCCGGTCGACCCCGCGGCTGGCCGGAATGGCTCGGGCCCGAGATCCGGGCGACGGCGGGGTTCCGCACGGAGGTGCGCACCTTCCTCGCCGAATGCACCACCCTGGGAGTCGAACCGACCGCACTCGAGCGCCTGGGCCGGCGGCACGGGGTGGAGGTGTGGCATCCGCTGGCGACGTTCTTCCGGGAGTACCTCGACGTGCGGGCGGCGATGCGCGGAGCGCATCGCGATGCCGCGGGGCTCGTCCGCGAAGCTGTCGGGATGATCCGCGGAGCGCGCGACGCCGAAGCCGCGCGCGCGGCCGCCGGAGGGGTGCGCGTTCTGCTCGTCGACGACGCACAGGAGCTCACGCTTGGTGCGATCGAACTGCTCGAGGCCTGCGCCGCCCGGGGCGTCGCCGTGCTGGCCTTCGGCGACCCGGACGTCGGGGCGGGCGCGTTCCGGGGTGCGTCGCCGGAAAACTTCGCACGGTTGGCCGCCTCACTGCAGACGGTGCATGTGCTCGGGCAGGGACACCGCGGCACACGCGCTCAGCGTGAGACGGTACGCCGAGTGGTCGAGCGGATCGGTGCCGCCGGGGTCGTGGCGCACCGCCGCGCGCCCGACCCCGGCGCAGGGGATTCCTCCGTACGGGCGCTTCTGCTGAGGTCTGCCGCGGAGGAGTTCGACACCGTCGCGCGGATCCTTCGCGAACGTCACCTGCTCGACGGCGTGCCGTGGCGGGAATTGGCGGTGATCGCCCATGACAGTCGCCAGGTGGCGGCGCTCGAGACCGAACTCGCGGCGCGAGAGGTCCCGGCGCGTTCCCAGGGCGCGGGTCGTGCGCTGGGGGAGGTGCGCGCCGTCCGCGACATCCTCCGCCTCGTGGAACTTGCTCACCGGCCCGTCGAGGAGTGGTCGGCCGACGATGTCTCCGCCGCCCTCGAGGGTGTGTGCGGCCGCCTCGATGCCATCGAGCTGCGCAGATTGCGCACAGGGCTGCGGCATCGGGAGATCGCCGAGGGCGGCGACCGCTCGGGGCGCGACCTGCTGCTGTCGGCGATGATCCATCCGCTCGAGTGGGAGCTGGTCGACACCCGGGAAGCCCGACGCGCTGCCGTGGTGGCCGACACCCTTGCGCGCCTTCGGGAACAGGTGGCTCAGGACGCCACCGTTCACGAGCTGCTGTGGACGGCGTGGGAGCGCAGTCGCCTGGAGCGTGCGTGGGTGGAGCAGGCGAAGGGCCACGGCCCCCTCGCCGATCAGGCCGGTCGTGACCTCGATGCGATGGTCGCGCTCTTCCAGGCGGCGAAGCGCTTCGTCGAACGTCCCGTCGACGGGGATGCGCGCGCGTTCATCCGGAGCATCCTCGACAGCGCTGTGGCCGACGACCGATTGGATGCCGCGCTTGCGCACGACGTCGTCGCGGTGCTGACGCCGGCAGCGGCACTCGGCCTGGATGTGGACACGGTGATCGTGGCCGGCGTCCAGGACGGGGTCTGGCCGAACACGCGTCACCGCGGAAGTCTTCTCGAGACGTGGCGGCTCGCCGATGCCGCGCATCATCCCGGTGGAGCCGGCCCCGGCGTCTCGGGCCCGGACCGGCGTCGCGCGGCCCTCCACGATGAACTTCGTCTCTTCGCCCGGGCGCTGTCACGCTCGCGGTCGCAGACCGTGATCACCGCCGTCGACGACGACGATCGGGGGCCGAGCGTCTTCTTCGACCTTCTTCCCGATCCCGAGGCCCCCGCCGCAGCGTCGGAGCACCCTCTGAGCCTGCGAGGCGTCGTCGCGGTCCACCGTCGCACGCTGACGGAGCCCGACGCTCAGTCCGACCTGCCCGGCGTCCGCGCCGCGGCAGGGCAGCTGGCTCTGCTGGCGGCCGCGGGGGTGCCCGGCGCGTCACCGGAGGAGTGGTACGGGGTGCGCCCGCCGACATCGAGCGGACCGCTGCGCGATCTCGCACATGAGCGGGTGCGGGTGTCACCGTCCCGGTTGCACACCCTCGAGGAGTGCGAACTGAACTGGCTCATCGGCGAGCTCGGGGGCGATCCCGGGAGCACGACCGCGGGCGTCGGGACGATCATCCACGCCGCCCTCGAGGTCGCCACCGTGGGGACGGACGAAGACACCCTCTGGGAGGTGGTCGAGCGGCGCTGGCACGAGCTGGTGTTCGACGCGGCGTGGCAGGGTCGTGCCGAGCGGGCCCGGGCACGCGAACTCGTGCGGCGACTGGCGCGCTACCTCCACCGGTTCGATGCCGACGGGGGCCGGCTCCTGGACGCCGAACCCCACTTCGAGGTCCCGCTGATCTTCGACCCCGAGCGACCGGGCGGGCTCACCGTTGGCGGGTCGACGGACAGCGACGGCGGGGAGCGTGCGACGAGGGCTCCGGCGGTGCTGTCGGGATACATCGACCGCGTCGAGCTCACCGGGGACGGCACCGTGGTCATCGTGGATCTGAAGACCGGCAAGAGCGAGCCGCAGACGGACGCGAAGGTCGTCGATCACCCTCAGCTCGCGGCCTATCAGCTGGCCTTCGAGGCAGGCTCCATCGCCGGGACGGCAGGGCTGCCTTCCGGAGGGGCCCGCCTGCTCGTGCTCCGGCCGACCTCTCAGCGGGAATTCGTGACTCCGACGCAGCCGCCTTTCGACGAGGGACGTCGGGCCGCCTTCCTCTCCCGCATCCACGCCGCGATCACGGTGATGACCGGCGAGTCCTTTCGCGCCCCGTACGAGGAGCACTGCCGGGACGAGCACAGTCATGGGCTCTGCCGGATCCACACCATCGGGGCGGTGAGCGCGTCGTGACCGTCGCACAACCGGCGCGCCTGACGGCCGCGGTCATCGCCGCCGCGCTCGGACAGTTCCCGCCCACGGCCGAGCAGGCGGCGGTGATCGAGTCGCCGCTGCGTCCCGCGCTCGTGGTCGCAGGAGCCGGCAGCGGGAAGACCGAGACCATGGCCGGTCGGGTCGTGTGGCTCATCGCGAACGGCTTCGTGCGCCGTGACGCCGTCCTCGGACTGACCTTCACCCGAAAGGCGGCCGGCGAGCTGGCCGAGCGCATACAGCGTCGTCTGCGCCGGCTCGGCGAATTCGAGGCTGCCGGGTTGCTCCCCCTTCTGCCCGAGCTGCACGCCGCCGGCGCGCTGCAGTTCTTCTCCACCGAGAGTGCGCAACACGAGGCGACCCGACGGGGATATCTGCGCTCGCTCGCCGATCGTGCCGGCGTGAGCGGAGGCGGCGGGGCCGGCGATGATCTCCTCGAGCGGCCGGTCGTCGCGACCTACAACAGCTTCGCCGATCAGATCGTCCGCGAGCACGCGGTCCGTATCGGTCGTGACACCGACACCGCCGTCCTGTCGGAGTCGGCCGCGTGGCTGCTGATGAGGCGAGTGGTCCTCGATTCCGACGATCCCCGCCTCGAGGATCGTCCCGAGGCGCTGCGCACCATCATCGACGCCGCGCTGCGCATCGCCCGCGACGGCGCCGACAACCTCGTCGACTTCGCTGAGCTGCGACGCTTCCCCGAGAGGTTCGCCGGAGTCCTGGATCGTCCCTCCAGCAAGGCGTCCGTCACCGTCTACAAAGACGTCGCTGACGCGGAGGGCCGGGTGTCGGCTCTCGCCCTGCTGTCGGACCTCGCTCGGGAGTATCTCGACGCGAAACGCCGACGCGGCGTCATCGACTTCTCCGACCAGGTGGCCGGGGCGCTGGAGGTGGTTCGTCAGCACGCCAGCGTGGCCGCCGAGCTGCGCGAGCGTTTCCGGGTCGTCCTCCTCGACGAGTATCAGGACACCTCGGTGATCCAGTCCGACCTGTTGGCCGAGCTGTTCGCCGGTACCGGGGTGATGGCGGTGGGCGACCCCCATCAGGCGATCTACGGCTGGCGCGGAGCGAGCGCGGGCAACCTGGGCGGATTCTCCGCCGCCTTCTCGGGCGAGGCGGGCTGTGGCGAATACGCCCTGATGACCAGCTGGCGCAACAGCCGTGACGTCCTGCGCGCCGCGGGCGCCGTCCTCGCGCCCCTCGCTCCGCGCTCGCCGGTCGCCGTGGCCGAGCTCCGCCCGCGGCCGGACGCGCCGGAGGGTGCGATCGAGATCGCCGTCGAAGCCGATATCGACGCCGAGACGGAGCGGGTGGCCGACTGGTTCGGGCGGGTGCGCTCCGAGCGGCGTCGTGCCGGTCTCCCCACCACCGGCGCCATCCTCTTCCGCAGCAAGAAGCACATGGTGCGTTTCGGGGACGCCCTGGGGCGACGAGGTATCGCGCATCGCATCCTGGGCCTGGGCGGATTGCTCTCCACGCCTGAGGTGGTCGATGTCGTCAGCGCTCTCCGCGTCATCAGCGACCCCACCGCAGGTTCGTCCCTCATCCGCCTCCTCGCGGGTCCGCGGTGGGGTATCGGGCTGGCCGACCTCCGCGCGCTCGCCGAACTCGCCCGGCGCCTCGCGAGCCACGACTCCGCACTGAAACCTCTCGACGACATCGTCGCGGAGCGGGTCCGCGCCGGTGCGGGGGAGGACCGCGCATCGCTGGTCGACGCCCTGGATTTCGTGGTGCGCTCCGCGCCCGATCACGGCTGGCTCGCGGCCTTCACGCCCGAGGCGCGCGCGCGTCTGAAGGAGGCGGGGGCCGTGTTCGCGGGGCTCCGCCATGCCGCCGGCGCGCCCCTGCCCGAGCTCATCCGCCTGATCGAGTCGGAACTGCTGCTGGACATCGAACTCGCCTCGAACGAGGCGCGCGGGCCCATGCGGATCGCCTCGGCACAGCTGCGGGCGTTCCTCGATGAGGTGCACGCCTTCCTCGCCGCCGACGACACGGGGTCGTTGGCGAGCCTCCTGGCATGGCTCGATCACGCTGAGAAGGTCGATGAGTTCGCTCCCCGGACGGAGCCTCCCGAAGACGATGTCGTCCAGTTGCTGACGATCCACGGATCGAAGGGTCTGGAATGGGATGCCGTCGCCGTGGTCCGCATGGTCACCGACGAACTGCCCTCCGCCGCGAAGGACACGAAGGGGTGGCTGGGCTTCGGGGTTCTGCCCTACGAGTTCCGGGGAGATGCGGCATGGCTTCCGCCCCTGCCGTGGCGGGCGGAGGTCGCTCCCACCCAGCAGGATCTCAAGCGCGAGATCGACGCTTTCGTCGCCGCCCATCGCGCCCGGCAGCTCGACGAGGACCGACGGCTGGCCTATGTCGCCGTCACACGCGCGCGTGAGCACCTGTTGTTGACCGCCTCGCCCTGGTCGGGGACGAAACGGCCGAGGACCACGGGGGTGTTCCTTCGCGAGATCGCCGATGCACTCGGCATCGACATCGACGAGCCCGATCTCGAGTCCAATCCGTTCGACGGCGACCGAAGGATCCTCCCGTGGCCCATCGATCCGCTCGGGGCCCGTCGAGAGCGCGTCGAGGGGGCGGCGCGCCTGGTGCGGGAGGCGCTGGATGCGCCTCCGGTCACCCCGGACGACGAGGTGCGGATGCTGCTGGCTGAACGTCGTGCGCGTGCACGACACCGTTCCGGGCCCCTCCCCACCCGTATCCCGGCCTCGCGGTACAAGGACGTCGTTCCCCTGGACGGCGCACCCGCCGAGACGAGCTCGCGTCCGCTACCTGAGCGCCCCTACCGCCAGACGCGTATCGGGACGCTCTTCCACGAGTGGGTGGAACGGCGATCGGGGATCGCCGGGCGCGCGGCGTCACTGGACGACGCGCTCTGGGACGACCTCGATGAGGGGGACACCGGACCGATCGGCGTCGACGCCGCTGTCCCCGGGACGCGAGGAGTCGATGAGCTGGCTCGGCTGCAGGAGCGCTTCCTGGCCTCCGAGTGGGCGGATCTCCAGCCGATCGAGGTGGAGAGCGAGATCGACTTCACCATGGACGGTCCCGACGGTCGCCCCCACGTCATAATTTGCAAGCTCGACGCGGTGTACCGTCGCGGCGAGCGCGTGGAGATCGTCGACTGGAAGACCGGCGCGCCGCCGAAGAACGCGCGGGAGCGCAAGGAGCGCATGGTGCAGCTCGAGCTCTACCGTCGGGCCTATCACGCCAAGCACGGCATCCCGGTGTCGCAGATCGACGTGGCGCTCTACTACGTCGCGGACGACCTCGTCCTGCGAGGGTGAGCGGCGCCGGCGCTACTCCGACACGGCCCAGCGCCGCAGCGCCGCCTGCGACGCCCGCTCCGCTTCGCCGACGTCGTCCAGTCGTTCGCGAACCGGACCGAGGTCCAGCGGTGCGGTGTCGGCCGGCGCCGCCGACCGCCCTTGTGCGGGCGCGTCCTCGGCGGGGTCCTGTTCGTCTGCATCGTCACCGAACCATGCCGATACCTCGGCGGGGTCGTAGGCGTCGGTCTGCATCGAGGTGTCCACGACCGTCGCGGCAGGTCCCGGCACGCGGTCGAGCAATGCGATCGCATCGTCGACGTCGCCGCGATCCTGGGGCACGATGTCGTCGCCGGCCACGCCGGCGGCCAGCGACTCCAGGAGCTCCACGGCGTCGTCGACGACGTCGGACCGCCCCGTCTCCTGCCCGTGCACGAGCCATTTGGCGAACTCCAGCTCCGCGTACAGCCGAGCCCGCTCGCGAAGCAGACCGTCCGGGGCGTGAACGCTGCGGGCGAGGTAGGAGGCGAAGACGTCGTCAGCGGCGTCGGGGGCAGAGGCCAGCCACATGAAGTCGCCCGCCGGATCGCCCACACTCAGCCCATGCCAGTCCAAGACGCCGGTGACACGGGGTTCGCCGGCGAAGTCCTCGAAGAGGAACGATGACGCGCCGGCACCGCCGAGCACGACGGTGGTCTCGAACCGCCACAGCTCCTCGGCGTTCAGAGCCTGGCTCCAGCGCACGTCGAGGCTCGGGGGAAGACGTCGGGTCGCCACGGCGCGCTCGACGGTCCGCTCGATGTCGTCGCGCAGCTGGCGGGTCGTTCGGGCGGGGAGTCCTTCGTCGCGGACGACCGAGACGGGGAGGGCGTGGATGGCCGCGATCGCCTCTCCGAGAGACGTGGCCGCCCCGCGGCCCGCGGGCAGGTGCGGCGGATCGACGCGATAGCCCGGCAGGAAGTCGGCCACGACGGCACGACCGCCGACGAGGGATGTCTGGCCCAGCACGGTCGGCACGCGGAAGGGGAGAAGCCCGCGCACACCGGACGTGAGCACGGTCAGTGCGCGCACCTCGGCAGCCGTCTCCGTCGCCGCGCCGTCATCGACCGGGGCGCGCACGACAACGCGGCGTCCGTCATCGAGATCGACCAGCGCGGAGTCGTATCGTCCGGCGCTGTTCTCCGTCAGCGCAGCGACGCCGACGACGCCTGCGCCGGGCAGAGCCGAGGTCACCGACGCGGCTAGAGTGAGGGGTGAGCGTGCCATGAGCCCAGGGTAGGTCGGGCATGCCGCCGGGCCTTCGCGCCACGCCCTGGCTCATCGACCAACGCGGGAAGGTCTCGATGACATCCTCCGACAGCGCCCGAACGCGGTGGGACCGTGCCGCGGATGAACGCAACATCGCGGAGCTCATCCCGATGGTCCTCGGCGATCCCGCGACGCGCGTCCTCGCGGTCTCGGGGGAGCGGGTGCGCCTGCGCGACGGTGGTCTCGCGTGGGACACGGTGAGCCGGTGGGCCGGCCCCGCGGCTGCCGGTCAGGTCGACGAGTGGGCGTTCCTGGGTCGAGACGAGCATGGCGCGGCCCTGGTGATGGCCGTGCTCGCCGCCGACACCGGCGCGCCGGGGGACGATGACGCGTCGGTCACGACCGAGTCGCTGCGGGTTGCCGCCCCTGACCTGGATCGCACCGAGGCGGCGCTTGCCGTCACCGGGGTGAGTCTCGCACGGTGGCTGCTCGACGCGCCGTTCTGTCCGGCCTGCGGCGCTCGCACCGAGGTCCTCCAGGCGGGGTGGTCGCGCCGTTGCCCGTCCTGCGGACGGGAGCACTTTCCCCGCACCGACCCGGCCGTGATCGTCGCGATCACGAACCGCGATGACCCTGATCGTCTGCTGCTCGGGTCGAATGCCGCGTGGCCCGATCAGCGGTACTCCTGCTTCGCGGGGTTCGTCGAGGCGGGCGAGTCGCTCGAGGGCGCGGTCCGTCGGGAGGTTCGGGAGGAGGCCGGAGTGGAGGTCGGAGAGGTGCGCTACCGGGCCTCGCAGGCGTGGCCGTACCCGCGTTCGCTCATGGTGGGGTTCAACGCCGAGGCCGTCGACGCCGGCTCTGCCCGGCCGGACGGTGAGGAGATCGTGAGCGTGCGGTGGTTTCATCGCCAGGAGATCGGCGACGCCCTCGATGGACGCGGGGATCTTCTGCTGCCCGGGCCGGCGTCGATCGCGCATCGGCTCATCCGCGAGTGGCATGCGGCGGGATCGCTGTGAACGGTCCGCTCGAACACCTCGACGAGCAACAGCTCGAGGCGGTGACCGCGCTGCGCGGACCCGTCGTGGTGCTCGCGGGGGCCGGAACCGGCAAGACCCGCGTCATCACCCACCGCATCGCGCACGGAGTCGATACCGGCGCCTACTCGCCGGGTCGCGTGATGGCGGTGACCTTCACCACGAAAGCCGCCGGAGAAATGCGCGCGCGTCTTCGGGCCCTCGGGGTCGAAGGGGTTTCCGCACGGACTTTCCATGCGACGGCGCTGGCGCAGTTGAACTACTTCTGGCCGACGCTCGCCGGGGACTCCATGCCGTCGATCGTCGACAACAAGGTGCGACTTCTGGCACACGCTGCCGATGGAATCGGACTCGAGCCCGACACCGCGACTCTGCGGGACGTCGCCAGCGAGATCGAGTGGCGGAAGGTCACGATGCGCTCGATCGAGGAGTACGCCCGCGATCGACCCCAGGGGGCGGGGGGTCTCGACGTCGAGCGGGTGGCGCGTCTGCAGCGGGCGTACGAGGATCTGAAAGACCAGCGTCGGCAGATCGACTTCGAAGACGTCCTGCTGGCGTGCGCGGGGATGATCGAGGCCGAGCCGCGCGTGGCCGCGACCATCCACGAGCAGTACCGTCACTTCACCGTCGACGAGTATCAGGACGTCTCGCCCCTGCAGGCCCGCCTGCTCGAGCTGTGGCTCGGCGATCGACGCGACCTGTGCGTGGTCGGCGACGCCAGCCAGACCATCTACTCGTTCGCAGGAGCGGACCCGACGTTCCTGTTGGACTTCGAGCGGCGCCACGCCGACGCCCGCGTCATCCGTCTGGAACGCAACTACCGCTCCACGCAGGCGATCCTCGGGGTCGCCAACGCGCTGATGAAGGACCGTCCCGGTGCGCTGCGCCTGGTCGCTGCCGGACGGGAGGGGGGAGAGCATCCCGAGGACCGGACGGATGGCGCGAGCGACGCGCCGCTGCCGACGGTCACCGCATTCGACGATGAGCGCGACGAGGCTCGCGCGGTGGCTGCCCGCATCCGCGCACGCATCGCGGCGGGCGTCGATCCCGCCGGGATCGCGGTGCTCTACCGGGCCCACGCGCAGTCGGCCGAGCTGCTGCGGGCGCTTGCCGACGTCGGGATCGCGGCGAGCGTGCTCGGCGGTCGCCGGTTCTTCGATGTCCCCGAGGTGCGCCAAGCGGTCATGGCGTTGCGCGCCGCCGCCGTGGCACCCCTGACAGGGACGTTCGTGCAGGCGGTCCGCGATGTGCTGCGCTCGCTCGGACTGACGGACGACCCGCCGCCGGCCGGCGGCGCCGTGCGCGATGCGTGGGAGGCGCGGGCCGCTCTGCTCCGTCTGGCGGAGGAAGCGCCGGAGGGGACCACCCTGCGGGAGTTCGCCGACGACCTGCTCCGGCGCGCGAAGGTGCAGGAGGAGCCCACGCTCCGGACCGTGACGCTCGCCACCCTCCACGCGGCGAAAGGCTTGGAGTGGGATCACGTGCATCTCGTCGGCCTCGCGGAGGGGGTGCTGCCGATCTCCTACGCGCAGTCGTTCGAGACGATCGACGAGGAGCGACGACTGGCGTACGTGGGCATCACGCGGGCCGTGCGGACCTTGGATCTGAGCTGGTCGCGCGGAGTGCGTGATCGACGCCCGTCGCGCTTCCTGCAGGAGATCGGCACCCGCACTGTTCGTGCGGGCGGTGCCGGCGGGATCGGAGGGCCGACGCGGTCGTCAAGACAAGCTCGGTCGTCGTCGACGGCGTCGTCCCCTCGCCGCTGAGGAGCCGCACCGCTCGCGCTGCGGCCTCGACCAGAAGGGTCGCCGAGACGTCGGAGATCGGCCGCCCGCAAAGCTGGGCCGCCAGCAGCGGCCATCCGCCGTCCGCATCGGTGGCCGTGAGAGCCACGCAGCTGAGGCAGGCCGTGACACCCGGCACGACGAGGGGACCGACGCGCACGCGGCTCCCGGCCACGATGAACGGCAGATGCGTCACGTCTGCGGCCATCAGAGCGGCGGCCCGAGCGGGGTGGACGAGGTGAGCCGCGAGGGCGATCACCGGCACGGCGGGATCCGATGGCGGATCGCCGGGCCAGACGGCGCGTTCCCACGCGAGACCGCAGCACGCCATCGCATCCTGGAGCGTCTCGATCACCGCCGGGGCGACATCGTCTCCGACCTGGATGACCGCTCGGGTCGGAGACGCCGAGCGTGGTCGTTCCAGTGCCGGTGAGATCTCGGCGAGGAAGTCCTCTGCGGCTCCCGCGGGGGCCCCCAGCGAGGCCGCCACCAGCGGCAGGGCCGCGGCGGGAAGACCATTGCCCAGCTCGTGGAGCAGACGCTCCTGCCACACGGTCGGAGTGGTCAGTGTCGCCACCGCATCCAGCCCGAACTGCACCGCCCAGGGGGAGCGCCACAGCGGGGGGAAGGCCGGGTCCAATCGGAGCATGCCCCGATCCTCGTCGCTGTAATCGCCGCGGCGCGACTGTCCACAGGTCCGGGGTGCTTCCACCCGCATCGCACACCTGTGCAGGAGAGGTCGGGCCTCACACCGGTCGGGGATCCTCCGGTCCGTCCGGGTCGGCCTCACCCGATAGAAGGCGTTCGAGCGCATCGTCCATCTCGTCACGCGCCGGCGCTTCGCCCCGCGCGCGTGCCTGCAGTCGCGCGACCAGCGCCGACGGGTCGTCGATGTCATCGGCTCCGGGCATGAGGTCGGGGTAGTCCCACAGGCTGTCCCGACCGGCGATGCCGACCGCATCCGTCACCGTCCGCCACATCGCGGCAGCCTCCCGCATACGCCGCGGCCGGAGCTCGAGGCCCACCAGCGAGCCCAGTGCGCGTTCGGCGGGCCCCCCGACCGCGCGGCGGCGGCGGACCGCTTCGGCGATCCGCGCGGCGGAGGGAAGGCGGGAGGTGGCGTCCTCGGTGACCACGTCCACCCACCCCTCGATGGTCGCGAGCAGGTTCTCCAGGCGGGAGAGGGCGGCGTTCTGCGCGTCGGTGCGCGGGGGAAGAAGAGCGCCGCTCTCCAGGGCCCGGCGCAGCTCGTCGGGCTCGGACGGATCGAATCGCGTCGCGAGGTCCTCCAGCGCATCGGTGTCGACGTGGATCGCACGAGCGAACTCGGTGACCTGAGAGATGACGTGCAGGCGCAGCCAGCGCGCGTGGCGGAACAGGCGCGCGTGTGCGAGCTCGCGGGCGGCGACGTAGAGCGCCAGCTGATCGTCCGGGATCTCCAGGTCGCGCCCGAAGTCGGTGAAGTTCTGCGGCAGGATGGCCGCTTCGCCATCGGGCATGAGCGGAATGCCCACGTCTCCGCCGCTGACGACCTCCTTGGACAGGTTTCCGACGACCTGGCCCAGCTGTGAGGCGAACAGCGAGCCGCCGACGGTGCGCATGAGCCGGCCGGCACCTTCGACCAGCGCCCGCATCTCCTCCGGAGCCTGCTCGCTGAGCGCGCGGGTGAGAGCATCGGTGATGCTCGTGGCCACCGGCTCGGCCAGTTCCTGCCAGACGGGAAGCGTCGCCTCGACCCAGGCGCCCCGCGTGATGACCTTCGGCGTCGTCGACAGATCCGACACCGAAGTCGCCTCGCCGAGCCACAGGTTCGCCAGCGAGAACGCCTGGTCGAGGTCGGTCCGCTGGCCGCCCGTGACGCTCAATCCGTCCTGGTTGGCGATGTGGAGGGCGCCGCGCTTGGTCATGTCCCACGGGATGCCGTCGCTGCCGGCGGCGAACGCCCCCTGGAGCTGCGACATGATCGTCTGCATCATGGCGGGATCGATGTTCATCCCCGACAGTCGGGCGAGCGCCTCCGGGTCGGGAGCGCCGCCACCTCCGCCGAACAGTTGGCGCATGAGCTCCTGGAACTCATCCTCGGGGCTGCGGTCGTCGTCTGGCACGTGTATCGCCCTCTCAGCCGGGTCAAAGACGTGGTGTCTACGCTAGTCGCACGGATGATCGCACTCTCCGAACAGACCGGACGAACCCTTACGCCGGTCGCGAACGATCAGCGACATCGGCACGAGGCTCACGGCAGGAAGCAGGGACACCGGTGGTGCTGTTCGACGAGAAGGTGACGGTCACGCCGCCGCCACGGCGGCCGATGAGCCGAGCCACGCTGGCGGGCATCTGGGCGCTGGTGGTCGCGCTGGTCGTGCTGCTGGTCCTCACCTTCCTCCCCACCGCCTATGTGATCCAGCAGCCCGGACCGGTGTACAACACTCTGGGCACCGCGCAGAACGCCGACGGTGAGGACGTTCCGCTCATCACCGTCGACGGGGCGGAGACCTACCCCACCGACGGTTCGCTGGACCTTCTCACCGTGCAGGTCGTCGGCAACCCGCAGCGGACGCCCTCGTGGCTGGAGCTCGCCGGCGCATGGTTCGACCGCACCCGCGCGGTCCTTCCCCTCGAGTCGGTCTTCCCCGCGGGGCAGACCACCGAGCAGCGTCGGAATCAGAGCACCATGATGATGGTCAACTCCCAGCAGGACGCCACGGCGGCGGCGCTCACAGAGGCGGGATACGATGTGCCGTCGGACATCGTGGTCTACGACTTCTCCGAGGGCGCCGCCTCGCAAGCCGTCCTGGAGGTCGATGACATCATTCTGGCGGCCAACGGCATTCCCATCGACGGTGTCGTGGATCTGCGTGAGGTCATCAACGACGGCGACGGCGACGACGTCGAACTGACGATCCTGCGAGACGGCGCGGAGCAGACCGTGACGGTCACGCCGACCGAGCAGACGGACGCGAACGGCACCACCTCGTGGGTCATCGGCGTCGTGCTCGCCACCGAGTTCGATTTCCCCATCGACGTGCAGATCCAGTTGAACAACGTCGGCGGCCCGAGCGCCGGGATGATGTTCGCCCTCGGCATCGTCGACCTTCTTTCTCCCGGTGACCTGACCGGCGGCGAGGATGTCGCCGGCACCGGCACCATCACCGCCGACGGCGCCGTCGGCCCCATCGGCGGCATCCGCCAGAAGATGTGGGGCGCGGTCGGCGCCGGCGCGGAGTGGTTCCTCGCCCCGCAGGCCAACTGCGACGAGGTCGTCGGGCACGTCCCCGACGGGCTGCGCGTCTTCGCCGTGGAGGATCTCGATGATGCCCTCACCGCCGTCGAGGCCGTGGCCGAGGGCGGCGACCTCGACGCGCTTCCCACCTGCACCGCGACCACGTCCGCGGCCGGCTGACCGACAACGGGCTGAGCGTTCGCCCTGACCACACCCGGCCCGCGCGTGGGCCGGGAAACGCCCTCTTAGGATTGACTCTGTGACCACGACCCCCGCGCCGCAGGCCGCACCCTCCCGATCCCGACGGGCGATCGCCATCACCCTTGCCGTGATCGCGGCACTCGTGGCGGCCTTCTTCATCTTCGCCAACCTCTACGCCGACTGGCTCTGGTACGACCAGCTGGAGTTCACCTCCGTGCTCGTGACCCAGTGGGTCGCGCGCGTGGTGATGTTCGCCGTCGGCTTCCTCGCCATGGGGATCCCGGTCTGGCTGGCCATCCAGCTGGCCTATCGGCTCCGGCCGGTCTATGCACGCCTGAGCTCGCAGCTCGATCGGTACCAGGAGGTCGTCGAGCCGCTGCGCCGGCTGGCCATGTGGGGAATCCCGGTCTTCTTCGGCTTCTTCGCGGGCTTCGCCGCCTCGACGCAGTGGGAGGTCACCTGGCTGTGGTTCAACGGGGTCCAGACCACTGTCACCGACCCCGAGTTCGGGCTGGACACCGGCTTCTACATGTTCGCGATGCCGTTCTACGGCGCCGTCCTGGGGTTCGCGTCGGCCGTGCTGCTGGTGTGCCTGCTGGTGTCGGGCCTCGTGGCGTACCTCTACGGCTCGGTCCGCGTCGGCCAGCGCGAACTGCGCATCTCCAAGGCGGCGCGCATCCAGCTCGCGATCATCGCCGGCCTGTACCTCCTCGTCCAGGCCGGAAGCCTCTGGCTCGACCGGTACCGCACCCTCGTCGAGCCCTACGACCGCATCACCGGCCCCGGCTACACCGGCGTCAATGCCGTCATCCCCGGCCAGACGATCCTCGCGATCGTCGCCGCGATCGTCGCGATCCTGTTCTTCATCACCGCCGTCATCGGTCGGTGGCGCTACCCCCTCATCGCCACGGCGCTCCTGGTCATCTCCGCCATCGTGGTCGGTGTCGGCTACCCGTGGGTGCTGAACACCTTCCAGGTGCGGCCGAATCAGCTCACGCTTGAGAGCGAGTACTACCAGCGCAACATCGACATGACGAAGATGGCCTACGGCATCGACGGGCTGGAGAAGACGGACTTCTCCGCCGTCACCGACGTCGAGCCCGGACAGTTGCGCGAGGACGCCGAGACGACGGCATCCATCCGCATCATGGACCCGGCCATCATCAGCCCGACCGTGCGGCAGCAGGAGCAGTACCGCGCGTTCTATCAGTTCCCCGAGACTCTGGACGTGGACCGGTACGAGATCGATGGGCAGTCGCAGGACACCATCGTCTCGGTGCGCGAGTTGGACGTGGAGCGACTCGGGCAGGCTTCGACCTGGCAGAACACCACCGTGGTGTACACCCACGGCTACGGCATGGTCGCAGCGCGCGGCAACGCGCGGACCGTCGAGGGCTTCCCCGAGTTCATCGAGCGGGGGATCCCGGTCTCCGGCGTCCTCACCGAGGAGGAGGAGTACCAGCCGCGCGTCTACTTCGGCGAGAATTCACCTCCCTACTCGATCGTCGGCGCTCCGGCGGGAACGGAGCCGTTCGAGCTCGACTACCCCTCCGGCGGGGACGGGGAGAGCGAGACCCGGTACACCTTCACCGGTGACGGGGGACCGAGCGTCGGCAACGTCTTCAACCGCCTCATCTACGCGCTGAAGTTCCAGTCGGAGCAGATCCTCTTCTCGGACTTCGTCAATGAGGAATCGCAGATCCTCTACGATCGCGATCCTCTGACGCGCGTGGAGAAGGTCGCCCCCTACCTGACGCTCGACAGCGACCCCTACCCGAGTGTGGTGGACGGCCGGATCGTCTGGATCGTCGACGGCTACACCCTGAGTGCGAACTACCCCTATTCGACGACGGTCAGTCTGCAGCAGGCGATCGCCGACGCCAACAACGTCCAGCCGCGGTTCGCGATCGATGACATCAACTACGTGCGCAACTCCGTCAAGGCCACCGTGGATGCCTACGACGGGTCGGTGACCCTGTACGCGTGGGACGAGGAGGACCCGATCCTCCAGGCCTGGCAGAAGGTCTACCCGTCGACGGTCGAGCCGATCAGCGAGATGTCGGCCGACCTCATGAGCCACGTGCGCTACCCGACCGATCTGTTCAAGATCCAGCGCGCGATGCTCGGCGTCTACCACGTCGATGACGCCCGGGCCTTCTACCAGCGCGACAACGCCTGGGCCACCCCGGAGGACCCGCAGGATCCCGGCAGCTTCCAGCCGCCGTACTACTCCACGATTCAGATGCCGGGTCAGGAGGCGCCGAGCTACTCGATGTTCACGACCTTCATCCCCTCCTCCGAGGGCGGGGCGAGCCGGAACGTGCTGATGGGGTATCTCGCGGTCGATTCCAATGCCGGATCCGAGGCGGGCGTGAAGAGCGAGGACTACGGCAAACTCCGGATGCTGGAGATCGATGCGGAGACCCCCGTGCCCGGGCCCGGCCAGGTGCAGAACACCTTCGACGCCGATCCGACGGTGTCGGCGCAGATCAACATCCTGTCGCAGGGTCAGTCCGACGTCCTCAACGGCAACCTCCTGACGCTCCCCGTCGGCGGCGGACTGCTGTACGTCCAGCCGGTGTTCGTACAGTCCTCGGGCGGCACGCAGCTGCCGACGCTGCAGCGCGTGCTCGTCGCCTTCGGTGACCGGATCGCGTTCGAGAACACGCTGAACGAGGCGCTGGACACCCTCTTCGGCGGGGACTCGGGGGCCACGGCCGGTGACACGGACGTGCCACCGGACGCCAACCCGACGCCGACGCCGACGCCGACTCCGTCGCCCTCCGAGACCGGTGACGCCGGGGAGGCCCCGGCGCCAACGGTCCCGCCCGCCGGTGAGTACGAGGCGGCGCTGCAGGAGGCTCAGGACGCGATGATGGATCGCCAGGAGGCACTGCAGGCGGCCGACTGGGCGGCCTACGGCGAAGCCGACGCGCGTCTGACGGCGGCCGTGGAGCGGCTCATCGAGCTCGGCGACCAGTAGGAGACCTCGACGCGAGAGACAGCAGAGCGGATGCCCCGGCACCGCGTCCCCCACGGGGGCGCCGGACCGGGGCATCCGCTGTTTCCTGCTGTGGCAGCAGGCGGATCAGGCGTCGGCGGTGAGCAGACCGTAGGAGATCAACAGCACGGTGACGATGAAGCCCGCGATCTGGTTGATCCAGAGGAAGCGGCGCCAGCCGGTCGTCGCCTTCTCGGCGGTCTCGTCCGTGACGGAACGGTACGGCCACACGATCGCGATGTAGGGGAGGACCGCGATGACGGCCAGCGGACCGGGCCACGCCGTCGCGAGGATCACCAGCCCGGCGGCGAAGTAGCAGGCGAGGGCGAACCGAACGGTCCATCGCGCACCGCGCGCCGTCGCGATGGAGCTGATGCCCGCCGCTCGGTCGGCGAGCACGTCCTGCACGGCCCCGAAGGCGTGGGAGGCGATGCCCCAGAGGGCGAACGCGACGATGACCGCGACGAGTTGCCAGGTCCACGCGACACCGGCGAGGACGAGGGCGTAGACGGCGGGGGAGAAGAAGTGGATGCTGCTGGTGATCGAGTCTGCGAAGGGCCGCTCTTTCAGCCGCAGCGGCGGCGCGCTGTAGAACACCACGAAGAACAGACTCGCCGCCAGGACCAGCCAGGACGCGGGTGAGCCGACCCATACCAGGTAGGCCACGAAGGGAAGGCACAGCAGGCCCGAGACCCACAGTGTGAGCGCATGCAGCCGTCGATCGAGCACTGCACCGTGCGCCCCGCCCTTCCGGGGGTTGCGCAGGTCGGACTCGTAGTCGAAGACGTCGTTGATGCCGTACATCGCGACGTTGTAGGGGATGAGGAAGAACAGGGCGCCCAGGATGAGCGTCAGGTCGACCGATCGGGTGGCCAGCAGGTAGGCCGCAGCGAACGGATAGGCGGTGTTGATCCAGCTGACGGGGCGTGAGGAGACGAAGAGCTGACGGACGACGGGGCCCGGCCGCAGGGGAGTCGGGGTCGTCATGAGGTCTGCTCCCGGCGAGGACGTCGGGCGGTCAACAGGGTGTGGACGGCCGGGACGAGGAAAGCCGCGGCGATCGCGTAGGCGAAGTCCTCGATGGGCGCGAGCCCGATGAGGATGCCGCTGCGGTGTTCTTCGTCGTAGGCCACGAGTCCTGTTCCGATGATCACGTTGTCGAAGATGGCGGTGAGGATGACGAGCACCACCGCACCGGCGAGGGATGCCACCATCCTCTCGCGGAATCGCGGCAATCGCACGGTGGCCAGCGTGACGGCGGCGGCGAGGAGGAGGAACGGGATGTTGATCAGCACGTAGGTCATGATCGTCCCCCGTCTTCCGCGGCCCCACGGCGGCGGGCGCGGTGCTCTCCCAGACGCAGCGCGGCGCTGTAGAAGAGCACCGCGAGGTAGCAGAGGAAGGTGAGGAAGAAGACTTCCTCGATCGGCAGCTCAGGCGCGATCGAGATCCCGATGTAGAGGGGGCTGTCCCCCTGGAAGAACACCCCGGTGAGGATGCCGACGACATCCCACGCGAGGAAGAACAGCACGCCGACGGCGACCGAGACGATCGTGGCCAGCGGCGTCCGCCACAGCGCCAGGCGGTAGCGCGCGTCGATCACCGCCATCCCCGCGCCCGAAAAGACGATCGCAAGAAGGTAGAGTCCCGGCACCTCACACCCTCGCAGGCTCGGGGAGCGGCCCCGGGCTCCGGTCGCCCCGCAGCCGCTTCAGCACGAGCTCGGCCGAGATGAGGCACATCGGCAGACCGATCCCCGGAAGGGTCGACGATCCGGCATAGACCAGACCCCGCACCTTCTTCGACGCGTTGCGCGGCCGGAAGACCGCGCTCTGGTTCAACGTGTGGGCGAGCCCGAGCGAGTTGCCCCGCCACGCGTGCAGATCGTGGAGGAAATCGCCGGGCGTGATCGTGCGGCGCACGACGATGCGATCCGCGAGGTCGGGAATGCCCGCCCACTGCGCGATCTGCGCGATCACGTGGTCGGCGGCCGCCTCGATGCGCGGATCTCCGTCTCCGTCGACTCCGCCTCGCCCGAGCGAGGGGTCGGCAGGAATGGGCACCAGGACGAAGAGATTCTCGTGTCCCGCGGGCGCCACGGTCTCGTCGGTGGCGCTCGGCCGACAGATGTAGATCGACGCGGGGTCCGGGATGTGCGCATCGGCGCCGAAGATCGCCTCGAAGTTCGCCTTCCACTGGTCGACGAACATCAGCGTGTGGTGAGCGAGCTCGGGGAGTTCGCCTTCGACTCCGAGAAGGAGCAGCAGCGCCCCGGGGCTCGGCTGCTTGCGGGTCCACCACTCTTCGGGATAGGTCTGGAGCTCGCGGGGGAGCAGGGCGGTCTCGGTGTGGTGGAGGTCGGCGGCCGAGACCACGAGGTCGGCGTCGATCACCTCGCCGCTGCGCAACCGGACGCCCGTCGCCCGTGCCGGTCCGGCATCGGCGGAGGTGAGGATCGCGCCGACCTCGGCATCGGTGCGGATCGTGACGCCCTGCCGGCGCGCGACGCGTTCGACCGCGCGGATGACCTCGGTGAACCCTCCGCGGGGGTAGAGCACCCGATCATCGAGATCGAGGTGGCTCATGAGGTGGTACAGGCTCGGCACAGCGTAGGGGGAACCACCGAGGAAGACCGCGGGGTACTCGAGGATCTGACGGAGCATCGGCTCGCGGAATCGCTGATCGACGAAACGCGCCAGCGTCGTGGTCAACAGCGGCAGAAGCTGCGGCAGGCGCTTGAGAAGCGCGGGGTCGCGCAGGCCCGCCGTGGTCTCGTACGTGTCGTAGAGGAACCGCGAGACCGCGAGATCGTAGGCGTTCCCCGCTGAGTCGAGGTAGGTCGCCAGGGTCTTCCCCGCGCCCGGCTCGATCGACTCGAACAGCGCGGTCGCCTCTTCGCGGCCGGACCGGACGTCTACGGATTCGCCTGCCGTGCCGGAGGTCTGGGGCTCGCGGTAGACCCGGTACGCGGGGTCGAGCTTGACCAGATCGAGCTCGGCGTCGGCCGTGGTGCCCACGAGGCGGAAGAAGTGGTCGAACACCTCGGGCATGAGGTACCAGCTCGGGCCGGTGTCGAAGCGGAAGCCATCGCTCTCCCACGAGCCGGCACGCCCGCCGACGTCGTCGCGCGCCTCCAGGATGGTCACGTCGTGGCCTTCGGCGGCAAGCAGGGCAGCGGTGGCGAGCCCGGCGATCCCGCCGCCGATCACCACGGTTCGTTCGGCGGTCATGCGCGGGCTCCTCTCGGGTGCAGGCCCAGCATCGCGCGCGCGGCGAGAGCGGCCTTGACGGTGTCGGGTACGCGGACCCGGGTGCGGCTGTCGTCGCCCTCGCGGCGAAGCCGTCGAGAGAGTTCGGCGAAAAGGTCGTGGGCGACCGTCACGGCTCGTCGGCAGTCCGCGGGCAGGGAGGGGATCGTCGCGGCGGCGGCGGCGAGGTCGGAGTCGATGCGGTCGAGGACCTCGGTGCGGCTGCGACGCCCGGTGGTGACACCGAGGTAGTCCCGGCCGAGAGCCCCCTCGTCGTGGAAGAGGTCTCGAAGGAAATTGACGTCCTGGAACGCAGCTCCGAGACGCCGCGCGCCCTCGACGAGCGCCGGGTCGGGAAGGGCGGGTCGGGGGTTGTCGGCGTTGACGAAGACGTGGAGGCACATCAGCCCCACCACCTCCGCCGACCCGTACACGTACGAGTCATGCGATGCGTCGTCGTGGTTCGCAACGGTGAGGTCGGTGCGCATGGACTGGAAGAAGGGGGCGATGAGGTCGGCGCCGATGAGGCACTCGCGCGCGGTGCGGGCGAAGGCGTGGACGACCAGATTGGAGCTGAAGCCGCGCTCGATCGCGGCCATCGTCTCGCTCTCGAGATCGTCCAGAACCGCCCGCTCGGCGGCGGGATCGAGGCCCGCCTCGTGCGCGGGGCCGTCGACGATCTCGTCGGCCACGCGTACCAGCGCGTAGACGTTGCGCACGTGCGGTCGGGGCCGCGTGCCCAGGAGCCGGGTCGCGAGACCGAAGGAGGTCGAGTACGCGGCGATGACCGCAGCGGACGCGTCCTCAGCCGTGCGGTCGTACTGTGCGAGCCCGGTGGGACGATCGCCGGATGCGGTCACGGAATCCTCTCCTGAATGCGGACGCAGAGGTCCTGCAACAGCATTCTCGCAGCGACGGGAAGCTCCGGGGCGGCGGAGTGCTTTCCCGCTCCGGCGAGCGTGTCGTCGATGAGTTCGCGCAGCCGGGTTCGGGCGCCGCTGGCCTCGAGGGCCTCCTGTGCTTCGCGGATGGCGATCGGACCGGTGTGTGCGACGGCGAGCGCATCGTTGACGCGCGACCACGCCGCCGTCTGGCGGGCGAAGGCGATGAGCGGCGTGCGCTTGGCTTCGCGCAGGTCGCCACCCTCCTCTTTGCCGGCCTGGTCGGCGGTTCCGAACGCGCCGATGAGATCGTCGACGAGCTGGAAGGCCAGGCCGATGCGCGCGCCGGCGTCGCCCAGCGCCGCGATCGAGGCCTCGTCGGCATCGGCGAGGACGGCACCTGCCTGCAGAGGCGCGCTGAAGGAGTACACGGCCGTCTTGTCCCGCGCCGCCGCGATGAGTGCGGCGTCTTCGGCGAGGTCGGGCACGACGGCGTTCTCGACGTCGGCAAGCTCGCCGGCCGCGGAGACGAAGACCGCGTCGTCGAGAAGTCCGAAGAGCGCTTCACGTGCGTGCGAGGTGGCGTCGGAGGTCGCGATGAGCCGGCCGGCCTCGTGCAGCAGGAGATCGCCTGCCAGGATCCCGGCCGCGTCGCCGAGGGTGGCCGCGCCGCCCGGGCTCGCGCCCGCGGTCAGCGCACGCAGGCGGAACTCGCCGCCCACATTGGGGATCCCACGGCGGATGAGATCGTGGTCGATCACATCGTCGTGGACGACGAAGGCGGTGTGCAGCAGCTCGAACGCCGCCGCTACCCGGTAGACGGTCGGCAACTGCGCCTCGTCGCCGCCGAAGGCGTGGAAGGATGCCACGACGAGAGCGGGCCGAAGACGCTTGCCCCCGGACGCCGCGCGGGCGATGGCCTCGCCGAGCACGCAGAAGCCGTCACCCAGGCGCGCGGCGCGGTCGCTGATGCGCTGCACCGCCGAGTCGATGGCGAGGTCGATCTCGGCACTGGTGGCAGCGGGGATCATGAGGCCCGTCGTTGGGGTTCTGAGGCGTCGAACAGGTGCAGCTGCTGCGCCTGGAGGACGAGCCACGGGCTGAACGCCCACGGGGTGGTCACCAGCGACGCCGCGAGATCGGCGGGGTCGACCCAGCGGGCATCCATCACTTCCGCGGGGTTGAGCACGGGTTCGTGCTCGGCGCGAGCGGTGTAGACCGGGCACACCTCGTACTCGACGACGCCGCTGGCATCGGTGGCGCGATAGCGGAAGAGGGGGAGGGCGAGCTGGATGTCGCTGAGGACGAGTCCCAGCTCGGAATCAGCGTGGCGTCGCACGGCCGAGAGCACGGGCTCAGCCGGTCGGGGGTGGCCGCAGAACGAGTTGGTCCACACGCCCGGCCACGTCTTCTTCGACAGGGCACGGCGAGTGACCAGAACCTCGCCGGCGTCATTGACGACGTGGCACGAGAAGGCCAGGTGAAGAGCAGTGTCACTGCCGTGCACGCTCGATTTGGGCGCGGTGCCGATGGCGCGGCCGGCCTCGTCGAGAAGGACGACGTGGTCGATCTCCGTCATGGCACCTCCTGATCATTTCGCTAGTTTTCCTAGCGATATCGGTTGGTCGATGATACAAGGAGGCTGTAGGGGTGTCTACACGGCGCCCCTGCTGCTCCGCACCCCCGCGCGCGCGGCGATGGCGGGCGCCCCAGGCGCCTGCAGTTCCATGATGCCCTGGAAAATGCGGAAGGCGCCCCTTCCGGGACGCCTTCCTTTTGTTGCGGGGGCAGGATTTGAACCTACGACCTCTGGGTTATGAGCCCAGCGAGCTACCGAACTGCTCCACCCCGCGGCACAAGAGAAAAGCCTAGCACGCGAGACCGGCGTCGTCGAACCGGCTCCTGCGGCGGTTGCCGAACGCCCTCGCCGACGGGCAGGGTAGCTGCATGCCCGCTGTGCCCGAGAACGTCGTCGACGACAGGCTCGACGGGCGCGACGAATCGCCGGCGGAGCGCGCCGATCGGAACTGGAACGAGGTGCTGCAGGAACTTCGCGTGCTCCAGACCGGCACCCAGATCCTCACCGGCTTCCTGCTCGCCCTGGCGTTCCAGCCGGCCTTCTCCGACCTGAGTGGCGCTCAGCGGGGGTTCTACCTCCTGCTCGTCGTCCTCTCCGCCCTGAGCGCCATCATCGCGCTCGCTCCGGTGGCGCTGCATCGCGTGCTGTTCGGCCAGGGTCTGAAGGCCACGGTCGTACGGTTCGGTCACGGGGCGCTCCTGACCGCTCTCACCATCGTCGCGCTCCTGCTCTCCGGTGTCGTCGCGTTCGTGTTCGACGTGGTCCTCGGCACCGCGTGGGCTGCGATCGCGGCAGCGGGGCTCGTGCTGTTGGTCATCGTGCTCTGGGTCGTCGTCCCGGCGGTCGTCCGGGTCCGCCATCGCGCGTCCATCCACGCGACCCCGGAAGGAAAGACGCGATGACGCCCACGAGCACGGTCGCCACGGCGGTCGTGCAATTCGCGCCCGCGCCCGACATCGCAGCCAATCGCCGCACGGTCGGCGAGCTCGTGCACACAGCCGCCGACCGGGGCGCGCGCGTCATCGTCCTCCCCGAATACTCGAACTACTTCATCGATCCCTTCGACCAATCACTCTCCGCGCACGCCGAGACCCTCGACGGGGCCTTCGTCGCCGCACTGCGACAGCTCGCCCGCGAGACGCGGACCCACATCGTCGCGGGGTTGCTGGAGCGCGGCGAGGAAGGTCGCGTCCGCAACACCGTCGTCGCCGTCGCCGATCGCGGCGTGGTCGCGGTCTACCGCAAGATCCACCTCTACGACGCCTTCGGGCAGCGCGAGTCGGACTGGATCCAGCCGGGCGAGACCTCGGCGCCGGAGACCTTCAGCGTCGACGGCATCCGATTCGGCTTGATGACCTGTTACGACCTGCGCTTCCCCGAGATGGGACGGGTGCTCGTCGACGCCGGTGCCACCGCCTTCCTCGTACCCGCGGAGTGGGTGCGGGGCCCGCTCAAGGAGCATCACTGGCAGACCCTCCTACAGGCCCGCGCGATCGAGAACACCGTGTACGTGGTCGCCGCCGACCACCCGCCGCCTCTCGGAGTCGGGCTGTCGAGCGTGGTCGACCCCCGGGGGGTCGTCGTCGCGGGGGTCGGGTCGGAGACCAATGTCGCAATTGCACACCTGGATCCCGCGCTGGTCGACCGCGTCCGTCGACAGAACCCCGCGCTGCGGCTCCGCCGATTCCGAGTGGTCGCGGACTCCTAGCCCGACCCGCCGCCGTCGGCTCGCCCGTCCTGCAGTCTCGACAGACGACGGACGGCCTCATCCAGGACGGACGCCTGTTTGCAGGCGGCGAATCGGATGAGACTCGACACCGCGGGACGCTCCTCGGGCCGGACGAAGGCGGTCAGAGGTACGCCGACGACCCCGATCCGCTCGGCCATCTCTCTGCAGAACGCGTCGGCATCTTCCACGTCGAGGGCTCGGGCATCCACGACGGTGAAGTAGGAGGCCGCGGGGACCGACACGTCGAAACCCGCTGCGCGCAACCCCTGGCCGAGCAGATCCCGTTTGTGCCGGAGCGAATCGGCAACCTCGGCGAACCAGTCGTCGGGAAGCCGCAGCCCCGCGGCGATCGCGGGTTGGAAGGGCGCGCCCCCGGAGTAGGTGAGGTACTGTTTCACGGCGACGAGTGCGTCGATCAGATCCGCAGGTCCGGTGGCCCATCCGATCTTCCAGCCGGTCGTAGAGAAGGTCTTCCCCCCGGAGGAGATCGACACGGTCCGCTCCCACGCTCCCGGCATCGCGGCGATCGGCGCGTGCCGGCCGTCGAAGACCAGGTGCTCGTAGACCTCGTCCGTGACGATCCAGGCATCGTGCTCGTGGGCGAGCCGCACCACCTCGGCGCGGAGCTCTTCCGAGAACACCGTTCCGGTGGGGTTGTGCGGATCATTGACGATGATGACGCGGGTCCGCTCGCCCACGGCGGCCCGGAGGTCGTCCGGATCGGGTTGGAAGTGCGGGAAGCGCAGCGGGACGGTGACCAGGCGCGCGCCCGACAGCGCGACCAGTGCCGCGTACGCGTCGTAGAAGGGCTCGAAGACGACGACCTCGTCGTCGGCACCGTCCACGAGCGCCAGGAGGGCGGCCGCGAGCGCCTCGGTCGCGCCTGCGGTGACAAGAACGTGACGCTCGGGGTCGAGGTGCATCCCGTAGAACCGCTGCTGGTGAGCAGCGATCGCCTCCCGCAGCTCGGCGACGCCTCGTCCGGGCGGGTACTGGTTGACGCCGTGGGCGATGGCTGCGCGGGCCGTCTCCAGAACGACCTCCGGCCCATCCTCGTCGGGGAACCCCTGACCGAGGTTGATGGCGCCGGTTCGGGCCGCGAGTGCCGACATGTCGGCGAAGATGGTGGGGCGGGTGCTTCCGTCCGAGGACAGCAGCCCGGCACCGTCGGCCGTGCGCCGCCAGGCTCCGGGAATGGTTCGCGGCATCGTGGGCATCCCTCCTGCACGGGTTCCTCAGCATTGCATAGGCGCATCGCGGGCGGATCATAAGAAACCCACAGGATGGATGACCACGCTGGTCAGCAGATCGAACAACACGCGATCGAAGGTTTCGATGGGCCTTCGGCCCGAGGAGGAACGAAGATGAGCGAGAACACCAGCGACCGTCAGCCGGAGGACGTCCCCGCCACGCCCCCCGTCCCTGAGACGCCGGCGGCCGCGGCCGCCCAGCACACTCCGCCCGCCGGTTGGCACGTTCCCCCGCGCCCGGCACCGCCGACCCCCGCCTCCGGTGCGCCGTATCCGGTCGGCGCCGGGGCCTCGTTCGGCTCGACGGGCCACCCGACCCAGCCCACCCTTCCCCTTGGTGATGGCGGGCGCGGGTACGGCGAGACGCCCGCCGCGGCGCAGGGGACGGCAGCGTCGATCAAGCGCAAGTCCGGCGCCGTCCGCGTCGCCGGTCTCCTCGTGGCCGCCGCCGTCGTCGGCGGTGCCGCAGGGCTCGGCGGCGCCTATGCCGGCGTCTCCCTCTTCCAGCCGGCCTCGACCGCGACGACGGCGACCGGCCCGACCAGCGTGACGGTCAACGACACCGACGACGTCAACCAGACCACGGCGATCGCCGCCAAGGTCGTGCCGAGCGTCGTGACGATCGAGGCTGCGGGCGGTGCAGGAAGCGGCACCGGGTCGGGCGTCATCCTCTCCAGCGACGGATACGTCGTGACGAACACGCACGTGGTGACCCTCGACGGGGCGACCGGAGATGCCGCGATCCGGGTGACCACCTCGGACGGGCGGGTGTTCGACGCCGAGATCGTCGGCACCGACCCGCTCTACGACCTCGCAGTGATCAGACTCCAGGATGCCGACGGACTCACCCCGATCGAGTTCGCCGACTCGTCGGACCTCAACGTCGGAGACGAGACGACCGCCGTCGGAGCACCCCTGGGGCTGTCGAACACCGTCACGACGGGAATCGTCAGCGCGCTCAACAGGTCGATCGAGATCGCGTCTTCCGCCGCGCCTGACGAGGGCGATGCCGATGAGAACCAGGGCGAGGCCCCGCCGTTCTCCTTCGACTTCGGCCAGGGCCAGCAGTCGGGTCAGCCGGCGGAGTCCATCAAGATCGCCGTCATCCAGACCGACGCCGCGATCAACCCGGGGAACTCCGGTGGCGCGCTGGTCGACTCGCAGGGCCGCCTCATCGGCGTCAACGTCGCCATCGCCTCCGCGGGGGGAACCTCGTCCACGCAGGGGAACATCGGCGTCGGGTTCGCGATCCCGTCCGACATCGTCCAGCGCGTGACCGACGAGCTGATCGAGAACGGCTCGGCGACCCATGGTCTGCTCGGTGCCAACGTGCAGTCGTCGGCGTACGTCGACGACGCCGACATCACCGGCGCCTACATCGCCGAGGTCACCGCCGGGGGTGCGGCGGAGGCCGCGGGACTTCGCGCGGGCGACATCGTCACCGAATTCAACGGCGTTCCGATCACCGATTCCGTCGACCTCACCGCGCAGGTCCGGGCACTCGCCGCCGGTAGCGAGGTCTCGCTGACCTACGTCCGCGACGGTCGTGACGCCACGGCGGATGTGACCCTCGGAGAGCTCGAGCAGTAGGGTCCTCCCGGTTCGGACGCCATCCCGCGATAGGCTCGCGGGATGGCGTCCTTCTCGTTCGGCGCGGGAAATGCACGCAAAGTGGCGAGCATTCCGCTGTACGCGCTCGGTCGTGTCGTGACGCTCTTCGTCCCGCGCCGGCCCGACCTGTGGGTGTTCGGTTGCGCGGTGGGCATCGCCGACGGGGCTCTCGCTCTCTGGGAGGAAGCGGAGGCGCACGGGCGGCGCGCGGTGTGGTTGACCGGGTCCCCGGACGAGGAGCGGGATGCCGCGGCCCGCGGCATCCCGACGGCGAGGAAATCCTCACTCCGTGGTTTCCGGCTCACCGCCCGGGCACGCGTGCTCGTGATCACCCATGGGTTCGGCGACGTCAACCGATACGCCACCGGGGGCGCCTTCGTGGTGCAGCTGTGGCACGGTATCCCGCTCAAGCGCATCGGTCTCGATTCCCCGGAGACGCTGCGCAGCAGCATCCTGCCCCGGTCGCGCGCGATGCGCGCGCTCATCCGCGCCATGTACCGCGGTGCCACCCGACGCATCGGGCTCATCCCCGCCGCGTCGCATCTGGTGCGGGGCCGTCTGGAGTCCGCCTTCTCGCTCACCGACGCACGCGTCCCCGTGACCGGCGAGCCGCGTGTCGACGTGCTGTCGCGTGGCTCGGCTGCGGAGCGTCGTCGCCGGGCACGCGACCTGCTGTCCCGGACGGTGGGGACGATCGGGGCCGCGGCGCGGGTCATCCTCTACGCGCCGACGTGGCGGGACGGCGCACCCGATCCGGCCGTGCCGTCACCGGCGGATTGGTCGGCGCTGGTCGACGCCCTCGAGGCGCAGGACGCCATCCTGCTCGTTCGATCGCACCCGCTGGGCGCGGGGGAGTACACACCGCCCGTTCCGACGGCGCGGATCCGGATGCTCGGCAGCGACCTTCTTCGCGATGTCACGCCCGTCCTCCCCGGCATCGATCTCCTCATCACCGACTACTCGTCGCTGGTGTTCGATGCGGGGCTCAATCGCACGCCCGTTCTCTTCCTCGCGCCCGACGTCGAGGAGTACTCGGCCCGGCGCGGCTTCTACGGCTCCTTCGAGGAGATCGCGGCGGGCGACCTCGCGTCGGACTGGACGGAGATCGTGCGGCGGCTCCGCTCTGCGATCACCGACGGCCCGGAGCGCGCGCGCATGGCCGATCGCTCCGCGGCGCGCAGCGCAGATGTCCACGCCTTCCACGACGGAGGCAACACCGCACGGGTCCACCGTGCCATCCTGAACGCCACGGGCGCCGCCACCGCCGACGGCCGCACGAGAGGACGCAGATGACAGACGCCCGCTTCCACGCCGACCCCGCGCCCGCCCTTCTGCTGTCGGGCACCGGCCCCGCGCCTCAGCGTGTGAGCCTCGAGGGACCGCGGGCACGTGTGTCCGCGGAGGTCGTGGCCGATGACGACGGCTGGTGGGTGGATCTGCCGCTCCATGTCGCGCGGTGGGGCGGACCGGATCTCCCGCTTCCCCGGGGCTCGTACGCCCTGCGCGTGAGCGGGGCAGGGATCGGTGAGGTCGAGCTGCCGGATGTCGCACTCCGCGTGCTGGGCTCCCTCCGCGCCGAGCTCCGGGGCGGTGCGGTCGAGATCGGCCCGCCGATCGATCCCGTGTACGACTCCGGTGAGGGCCAGGCCGCGCTCGAACGTCGATATGCCACGAGGCCGGGGGAGCTCGAGAACGCCGTGTTCTTCGAGAGCTTCTACGGACGCAACGCCAGCTGCAACCCTCTCGCCATCGATCGCGAGCTCGCGCGGCGGGCCCCCGGGGTGACCCGTTACTGGAGTGTCGCGGACCTTTCCGTGGTCGTACCGGAGGGTGCGGTGGCCGTGGTCGAGGGGAGCCCGGAGTGGTGGCGGGCCCGAGGCGTCGCACGGCTCCTCGTCGTCAACGACTGGCTTCGCCGCCGCTTCTCCCGCCGCGGCGGGCAGGTCGTCCTCCAGACGTGGCACGGCACGCCGTTGAAGCGGTTGGCTCTCCACCGTCCGGGCTTCGACCCGCGACGGGCGGCGGCGGTCATCCGCGAGTCGTTCCGCTGGGACATCCTGCTGGCGCAGAACCCCTACGCCGCGTCGGTGCTGCGGAAGGCCTACGCCTTTCTGCGTCGGCCGCTGTGGGTCGAGGGATACCCGCGTAACGACGTGCTGGTGACCGGTGACGGTGCGACCACGCGCGCGGCGCTGGGGATCGGGATCGAGGAGCGGGTCATCCTCTACGCCCCCACCTGGCGAGACGACCGTGACGAGATCGTCGACTTCATCGATCCGACGAGCCTGGCCGCCGTCACCGGGTCGGTCGTGCTCGTGCGCGGTCACTCCCGCACGCTTCAGCCCGGTCATGACCTCGCCGGTCCCCGCGTCATCGATGTCACGGGCTACCCCGATACGTCGGCGCTGCTCCTGGCGGCGGACGCACTGGTCACGGACTATTCGTCGGTGATGTTCGACTTCAGTGTGACGGGCAAACCGATGTATTTCCTGGTGCCGGACATGGATCATTACCGGGGTACGCTGCGGGGCTTCTACTTCGATCTCGCCGCTCGCGCCCCGGGACCGGTGGTTCGCACGCAGCCTGAGCTCGTCGCCGCGCTGACAGCGGAGGAGACCGCGCCGTTCGCCGAGAAGTACGATGCGTGGCGGCGGGCGTTCAACGCCCGCGACGACGGTCGGGCGGCCGAACGCGTGGTCAGCCGCATCCTGGATCAGGGTCTCATCGAACGCGAGTGAGAGCGCAGCGCCGTCGCGCGGTCACGGCAGGGGTGTGTTGCGATCCCCGATGCGCGAGGTGTCGACGGTGTCGTCGGCCCCGCGGACGAGGCCGATGAGAAACCCCGTGCCCCACGAGAGGTGCATCGTCGGCAGCACCGCGAGGGTCCACGTCTTGTCGCGCCATCCTCTGCCGCCGCCGGGACCCGCGGCGACGACCAGGAGGAGCATGAGATATGCGAGCACCGGCACGTGCACGACGGAGGCGAGGAGCGACGGGATGCCGCTGAGGACACCGGTGATCTGAAGGACGGCCACGATGACGGATGCCGCGGCGACGACGACGAGGGCGGGCGGCGCGAAGAAGCGCAGCGAGTTGACGAGGCCATAGCGGCGTACCAGTTCGCCGCGCCACCTTCCCGTGGCGAAGAACTGCCGCGCGAGGCGGGTCCAGCTCTCCCTCGGCCAGTACGTCACCGACAGTGTCGGGTCGAACCATACGCGGTAGCCTGCCCGGCGGATGCGGAGATTCAGTTCCCAGTCCTCGCCGCGGCGTATCGACTCGTCGAACAGGCCCACTTCGTCGAGGACCGCCCGTCGCATGACGCCGAGATACGCCGACTCCGCGTCGCCTTCGACGCCCCCTCCGTGATACGCGCCCCCGCCCAGGCCGATCCGGGAGTTGTAGGCCCGCGCCACCGCGCGCTGGAAGGGTGTGCGTCCGTCTGCCCGCATCACGCCGCCGACGTTGGCGGCTCTGACGCGCGAGAGGGTCTTCAGGGCGCGGCGGGTGTACCCGGGCTCGAGCTCGGAGTGCGCATCGACTCGCACGATCGTGGGGTACCTGCTCGCGCGGATCGCGATGTTCAACCCGACGGGGATGTCGGCGGCGGGGTTGTCGACGAGGACGATACGAGAGTCGCCGGCCGCGAGTGCGGATGCGAGCGCGGTGGTGCCGTCGCTGGAAGGTGCGAGAGCCAGGATCAGCTCGATCGGGGCGTCGAGGTCCTGCATCAGCACGGTTTCGACCGCACGGGCCAGATAGTCGCGCTCGTTGAGCACGGGCATGATGAAGGACACTCCTGCATCGGCAGGGACGGCGGGCGCAACCCGTCGTTTCCTGTCGTCTGCCTCCACCCGTCGATCATGTCACGCGACCGCTGGCTAGTCTGGACGGGTGAGATGGGTGTCCGACGCGGGGAAGGCCCTCGCCCTGGTGCGGCGGGCTCTGGACAATCGGGCTGCCGTCGCCGATGTCCGTCGACGGCAGGCGGGCGCGCCGCCCCTTCCCAAGGATCACTACCGGATCGCGGTGTACTTCGCCGACGGCGCGGTCAACATGTACCAGATGCGGCAGTGGTACCGCCCCCTGCAGGAGCTGGCGCGCACCTGGCCGGTCGTCGTGCTCAGCCGCGCCGTCACGGGCGCCCGCGCCCTGATGGAAGACGGTGCCCTCCCGGTTGCATTCGTGCCGACGGTGCGCGACCTCGAGCAGTTTCTCATCGCCGAGGACATCCGTGTCGTCTTCTACGTGAACCAGAACACGCGGAACTTCCAGATGTTCCGCTACGGGCGGCGTTGGCATGTGTTCATCAACCACGGCGAGTCCGACAAGATGTACATGACCACCAATCAGTACAAGGCCTACGACGTCGCCTTCATCGCGGGCGAGGCCGCGCGGGACCGCTTGTCCCGCGTGCTGTGGGACTACGATCTCGATCGGCGGACCAGGCAGATCGGCCGGCCCCAGGCCGATCACTACTCCGGATCGGTGCCCTATCCGATCGATGAGCGGACCGTGGTGCTCTATGCCCCCACCTGGGAGGGGGATCGTCCCTCGGCGCACTACGGCTCCATCCGGACCCACGGCGAGGCCCTGATGACGGCGCTCCTCGCCACCGGTCGACATCGCGTCGTGTACCGTCCCCATCCTCGGTCCGGTGTGGTGGATCCCGAGTACGGCTCAGCCAACCGGCGCATCATCGCGGCTCTCGCCGAGGCCAACGCCGCAGACCCGTCGGCCCACCACGTCTTCGACGACAAACCCGAACTCGGGTGGCAGCTCGCCGCGGCCGACATCGCCATCGCCGACATCTCCGCCATGGTCTACGACCGCCTCGCCGCGGGCAAGCCTCTCCTCATCACACGTCCCGCCGACCCTGCGGCCGCTGTCGACGCTCACGGGTACCTATCGGCCTGCGAGTGGCTGGACGCCGACCGTGCGTCGGACGTGGTCGCCGAGACCGATCGTGTGCTGCAGGATCCCGAGGCCGTCTCGCGGCTGCAGCACTGGGTGCGCCACTATTTCGGGGACACCACCCCCGGGGCCGCCACGGAGCGGTTCCATTCCGCTGTGGCGGATCTCATGGCCTCGTGGGAGGACTGGCACCTGCGCAGCGCGGGGTCGGACGACGGCGAGGACGATGTCCAGGACTCCACAGACCGCGAGGGGGAAGAGGAGCTCGACTGAGGCCGGGACGGGAGCATCCAGCCGGAGACTAGAAGGGCGCGGGTTCGTGGGGGTTGTCGACGGGGTGGTCGGTGATCCGGAATTCTCCGGCGAAGGTGGTCCATTTCACCCAGAGGTCGTCGGGGACGTCCTCTTCCGGGGAGAAGTGGACTCCGTGGCCCGGTGGGTTGTCGACGTACACCCGCCCGGTCGGGGAGGTCCATTCGATGACCCCGCCGGGGAGTTGTCGGACTTTCCAGGCGGTGAACTGTTTCATGCTGTGGTGCCGTTGGCAGAGGCAGCAGAGGCAGCAGAGGTTGCAGATCTCGGTCTTCCCGCGCAGGGCGGCGTCGTGGTTGTGGTCGACCTCGCATTTTCGGGCGGGCATCCGGCATCCCGGCCACCGGCAGTGCTTGTCGCGACCCTTGAGGAACCGGTCCATCGCTGCAGTCGGCCGGTACTGGTCTACCGCCATCGTCAACCCCGTGACCGGGTGGGTGAGGAGCCGCTCCCAGGTGCCGTCACTGTTCCCCGCCAACAGCCGCGCCGTGTCGGCGTCGATGGGTCCGACCCCGGCGAGATCGCACGGGACATCGCTCTGACCCATCAGCGCCATCACGGGGATGACGACCTGCACCTTCGCCTTGATCGCTCCCAGCCCGCCCGGCAGGTCACCGGTCGGGTCCAGGCTCGGGGTGGAGGTGAGGAGCAGGTCGGCGAACAGGTCAGCCCGGACCTCGTCCAGGGACCGGGTGTCCGGCATAACGTCCGTATCCGCCCCGGGTTCTCGGGCGGTGATGACCGCGTGGGCTTCGTCGGTGATGCGTTGGAAGATCCCCTCGATCAGCACCGTGGACTGCACGGCCCGCAGCTCCGACATCCCGTCCCCGATCGGGTAGCGGACGATCTTCCGCTCACGAAACGCCCCCGCATGCCGCTCGGTCAGTGTCCGCGGGTTCATCCGCTGGGCGAGGATCTCCAGATCCGCGCGGGCACGACCCGGGGTCTCGTCGAGACAGATCTCCGCCGCGAGCTGATCGAACTCACCCTTGAGCTCGAGGGGCACGCGACGCCCGACATCCTCCACCACGGCCACATGCGCCCGGGTGATCAGCCCCTTCTCCAGGCAGTGCACCGTCGCCGGGTAGTCGTTCACCAACGCGAACGCAGAATCGATCTGGCGTTGCACCGCCCGGTCCGACAGTCGCACCGCCGCCGCGATCTCCGCTGCCACACCCCGCAGCGCCATGTCCCGGTCCCGCACCACCGCCGTCGACCCCTCCGCCAACCGCGCCGCGAACGCCCCCGCGTCAGCCAACGCTCGCGTCTGCTCCGCTTCCGCCGCAGCCAACGCCGCCTGCGCGGCCTCCACCCGCGTGAGCACCCCGGTCAGCTCAGACCGGTCCTCGTCGCTGAGGAGAGTGAGCCGCGGGTTCGAACGCATGTATGAATGATCGCACCAGCCGCCGACATCGAGACCCGAAACCCTCAACCCCAGGTTGAACCGGATATCTGTGTCCGCCCGCCGGGGCGCTGATTGCCGTCGGAGGTCTCGTCGTTCGTCGGATCCCGCGTCACCCCGTCGGTTCGCCACCGTCTGGAGCGGTCGCGCCTACGGTGCGCTGCGCTCTGCTTCTCCGTCGTCCAGGACCGACCGCGCGCACCACCGTGCCGGTCGCGCCAGCGACCATCGCCCCGGCGCGTCGCAGGCCTCCCACGGCTGCCGACTCCATTCGCTGTGCTCCGGGCCGCGGCTCCACATCGGCCGGAAGGATCTCCGGCGGAAGCCCGAAGGCGCGCCGCGATCCGACGAGCACGCGTCGACCGAGGATGTGGTTGCCCGCGCCTCCGACCGCCGCCCCGATGCCGAAGGGGAGCGCCTTACCCAGCCAGCTCGCGCCTCCTCGGGCGGCGAACTGCCGGATGAAGGTCGACTTCAAGCGGTCGACCAGAGGCCCGACCGCCGCGCGGGGGAGGGAAGTGGTGATGATCTCGCCCCAGTACGAGTCGCGCCCCGGACCTTTGCCGCTCGCTTGCTGGGCGAGCTGACGCAGCAGGTCCACGCCTTCGGTGCCGAGCATCATGGTGAGGACCAGCGCGCGTGCCCGATCGGGGTCGGAGACCGCGATCCCGTGCACTTCGGCGATCGATTGAGCGAAGAGCGTCGTCGCTTCGAGGAAGCCGATGGTCTCCACGCCGCTGAGGGCGAGGGTGACCCCGGTGCCGACGCCGGGCACGACGGCAGTCGCACCGACGGCCGCCCCGCCTGTGGTGACGGCGGTGAGGTAGCGGCGTTCGAGGATGCGGATGATCTGAGCCGGTGTCGCGTCGGGGTGTCGAAGCCGGATGCTCCGCAGATGCGCGAGCACCACGGGACGCTGGATGGCCAGTACCCGATCCAAGAGACGGACGACGTGCGGGTGCTCGTCGGACCCGGCAGGCGGAAGGCCGCCGTGCCATGGCGCGTCGTCGGTCATCGAATGGATGCGGTGCACCTTCTCAGCCATGCCGGCGATCCTACGAGAGGGGCGTCTGCGCCCTGGGTGTTGACTTCGGTCGGCCGGCGAGCGACGCGCCGGAAGAATCAGACGAAGAGGTTCGCCCGCTCGAGATCCTCGGCGAAGTCCACTTCGACCGCGTAGAGGTCGGAGATGTCCATCACGCGCAGCTGCAGGCCGTCCTCGATGATCGCCAGCTCGAGCGCGCGCTCGAAGTAGTCCTGATCGGCTACGCGGTTCAGCTGGCGGATGAAGGCGCGCTTGTCGCGGCTGGAGATGTAGTTGATGCCGACAGCCTCGCCGATCCCGCCCACCACGGTCTTGGAGAGCTCCTTGACGAAACCGTCTTCGTCGAGGGTGTACTTGACCTCCTCTTCCGAGACCTTGGCGGTGTTGACGGTGACGAAGGAGCGGTCGTTCTCGATGAGGTCGATGGCCCGGCCGAGAACCCGCGGGTCGAACACGACGTCGCCGTTCATCCACAACACGCCGCCCTTGCCGGTCGCGCCCAGGGCGCGCAGCAACGACTTGGAGGTGTTCGTCTGGTCGTACCGGTCGTTGTAGACGTAATCCGCCTGGGGGAAAGCATCGACGATGGCCTCGGCGCGGTAGCCGACGACCGTGGTGATGCGGGCATCGTCGCCGAATGCGGCCCGGATGTTGTCGTGCTGCTGCCGCATGATGCTGCGGCCGTCGTTCAGCTCCGTGAGCGGCTTGGGCAGGCTGCGGCCGAGCCGCGAGCCCATGCCCGCGGCGAGAATTACGGTCTGAACGGTCAAGATCTGCTCCTGGAGTGTGTGATTCACTGTCGGTTAACCGACTGGACACTCCGTTGTGCCCATCTGATGGTAGCCATGTCCCCTGTGAGGAGGCATAATACCTTCCCGTCGTTGCAGGTTTGTGATATATCGAACGATGACGGTTCCCTCACAACCCGTTCGCCGAATCGGATGCGCTTGATAGCGTGATGAAGTGACTCCCTCACTCCCGATGCCCGACGACGCTGACACGGCTCGCGCCGACAGCGACGACCACGGCGTTGTGGCGCGTGAGGTCGAGATCAAGCTCGTTCCGCCCCTGGCGGCATCCGACTCAGAGGATGATGCGAAGTCGGCCGCCGCCCCGGAGGCGACCGAATCAGCGGCGGAGGCGAAGGCGCAGAGCGCGGGGGCTCCGCCGCGCGCACCTCGGGCGCCGCGGAAGAGCCCGGCGCGGAAGAGTCCCGCACGGAAGACCCCCGCACGGAAGACTCCGGCGCAGAAGACCACCGCCCCGCCGCGCGACGCGCCCCCCTCGAGCCCGAGCACCGATGTCCCGGGCGTCGTCGGCGAGCCGGTGTCGACGCCGAGACCTGCTTTCCCCGACACCGACGCCGTCATCGTGCCGCCCGTGCCGCCGCTGCCCTCGGTGCGCGACGACGCGATCGTCATCCCTCCCCGCCCGCCCCTGCCCGTGCCGTCCGCAGCGGTCCCGGTGCAGGAACCCCCGGTCGAGGAGTCCCCGGTCGAGGAGTCCCCGGTCGAGGAGTCCCCGGTGCAGGAGCCCCCGGTGCAGGAGCCCCCGGTCGAGGAGCCCCCGAGCCCGGAGACGACTCTCGACGAGCCTCCTTCCGGTTCCGTCGAGACACCCGGGGAGACGGAAGCCTCCCGTCTCCACGACAGCCCCCCGCTGTCACTCGCCGACAGCCTCGACCTCCCCGAGCCCGACATCGACCACGCGGCCCTCACGGTGCGCGGGGTGTCGAAATCATTCGGTGGAACGCGGGCGGTCGACGGAATCGACCTCACCATCCCCGCCGGCACCTTCTATGGGCTGGTGGGCCCGAACGGTGCGGGCAAGACGACCACCCTGTCGATGATCGCCGGGCTGCTGCGACCCGACCGGGGCACCATCCGGGTCGGCGACGTCGACGCCGGCGCGAAGCCCTTGCAGGCCAAGAAGCTCATGGGTGTGCTGCCCGACCGGCTGCGCACCTTCGACCGTCTCACCGGACGTCAGCTCCTCTACTACTACGGCGTGCTCCGGGGGCTCCCCTCGTCGGTGGTCGAGGCGCGCAGCGCAGACCTCGCCCGCGCGTTCGACCTCACCGACGCGCTCCACCGCGTGGTCTCGGACTACTCCGCCGGGATGGTGAAGAAGATCATGCTGGCCGGTGCGCTGATCCACTCGCCGCGGCTCCTGGTCTTGGATGAACCGTTCGAGTCGGTCGACCCGGTCTCGAGCGCGGTGATCCTCGACATCCTGTCGGCCTACGTCTCGCACGGCGGGACGGTCATCCTGTCCAGTCACGGGATGGAATTCGTGGAGCGGGTCTGCTCCCGGGTCGCGGTCATCGTGGCGGGGCAAGTCCTGGCAGAGGGCACCATCGACGAGGTGCGCGGCGAATTGACGCTCGAGCAGCGCTTCATCGAGCTGGCCGGAGGCCTGAGCGATGTGGAAGGCCTGGAGTGGTTGCACACGTTCTCCGACTGAGGATCGCTCTCGTCATCGGTGCCCTGCGCGGCGATCGACGCCACCTCACCCGGATGATCCTCGGATCGATCGTGCTCATCGCGGCAGTCGTGGCCGGCTGCTGGGCATTGCTGACGCTGGCCGACGCGCGCGCGGGCGTCGTGCTCGCCGTGACGGTGCTCGGCGGTTCGGGGGTCACCCTCGGGTTCGCGCTCGCGCCGGTCGTGGCCTCGGTCTCGGACCCGCTCGATCCCCGCCGGTTCGCCGTTCTGGGGCTCGCCCCGGCCCCGCTCGCCGCGACGATCGCGGCCGTCGGGCTGGTGAGCGTACCGATCGCTGCGCTGACGGCCGTCGCCGTGGCGGCCGGCGTCACCTGGGGCGAGCTCGGCACGCCGTGGTGGGCGAGCGCGCTCGGCATCATCCTCGCTGTCGTCACCTGCGGCCTGCTCGCGCGCGTCGGGATGGCGGTCACGTCCCTGTTCCTGCGCGAGCGCCGCTCTCGCGAACTCACCGGACTGTTCATCCTCGCCGTCCTCGTCGTCGTCGTGCCGGTCGGCGTGTTCCTCGCGTCGCTGGAGTGGCGCGGAACCGTTCCGTCTCAGCTGTCGGAGGCGGTCGAGATCCTCGCCCTCACACCGCTCGGTGCGGCGTGGGCCTTCCCTGGACTGGTGGTGACCGGGGCCGAGGCCGCCCCGCTGTCGTTCCTCGTGGCCTTCCTCACCGTCGCCGCGCTCACCGGCTTGTGGTTCTGGCTGGTCCGGGTCCTCCTCACCACATCCGAGCGTCCGCTCACCGGTCGTGAGCGCGGTGGTCTCGGCTGGTTCGCTGTCGCCCCGGGCACTCCGGGCGGCGCGATCGCCGCGCGAAGCCTGCTGTACTGGTTGACCGACAGGCGGTATCTGGTCAACGTACTGGTGATCCCGGTCGCCGCCGCGCTCACCGTCGTGCCGCTCCTAGTGGCGGGTGTGCCGCTGGAGATCGCGGTGCTCGTCCCCGTGCCGGTCGCCGCGCTCTTCTTCGGATGGCTGCCCCACAACGATCTCGCGTACGACTCCACCGCGGTGTGGATGCACATCGGCAGCGGTGTTCGCGGCGCCTCGGATCGCATCGGGCGACTCGTCCCGATCATCCTCATCGGCGTCGTCCTGCTGGCGGTGGCGGTTCCGATCAGCATCTCGCTCCACGGCCGGTGGTCGGCGCTGCCGACGATGACCGGGCTCTGCGCCGCGCTGTTCCTGTGCGGGCTCGGGCTCTCGAGCATCACGTCGGCGACCTGGCCCTACCCCGTGACCCGTCCCGGAGACAGTCCCTTCCAGCAGCCGCAGCGCACGGGTTCGGGCGGAGCGCTCGCTCAGGCGTTCGTCATGATCGGTGCGATGGTGTTGAGCGCCCCCGTGGCGTGGTGGGGATGGCTGTCTCTCGGCGGAGACGAGGAGGCGACGACCCTCGCTCTCTGGGGCGGCCTTGCGATCGGGGGCTTCACGGCGATCGCCGGCATCGCGGTCGGCTCCGCCGTCTTCGAGCGGCGGGGGAGCCGCATCATGGAGTTCGCCGAGTCGTCGTGAGCCGTCGGTCCTGCCGGGCGTCCGACAGCGCGGGTACACTTTTCCCTCATGAGCACGCCCCTCGACAGCCCTGACCAGGGCGGCCTCGCCACCCTCGACCGCGAACTCGAAGAGCTCATTCGGGAAGAGAGCCTCGAGCCGGGAGACCACGAGCGGTTCTCGCATTACGTCAAGAAGGACAAGATCCTCGAGTCGGCGATGACGGGCAAGCCTGTGCGGGCGCTGTGCGGCAAGAAGTGGACGCCTGGCCGCGACCCCGAGAAGTTCCCGGTCTGCCCGACCTGCAAAGAGATCTACGAATCGATGGTCTGAGCGCTCACGCGACGTCGACGAAGACCGTCGGCAGCGCCGGATCGGAGCGGCTGAGCGCGAGCGCCTTGACGGGGAGTTCCTCGCGAACACGGGCGTGATGCACGCGGGCCCGGGCGACTCCGTCCGATCCGAGCGCGGCCGCATCGGTGTCCCCGGCCTCCACCAGCGCCACCTGGAGCGGCCGAGCATCGGGATGGTCGACGGCGGTCGCCATCCGTTCGAATCCGTCGGAGACCGCGATGAGTTCGGATGTCGCGGTACCCGCCTCCAGAGTACGGAAGGCGGTCTTCCGGCCACCGCGGGAGGCCTTGTCGGTCGAGGCCTTCGCCACGGGCACCCAGCCGCCCGCGGCATTCTGTCTTGCGACCAGCTTGTAGACCATGCCGGCGGTCGGTGATCCCGACCCGGTCACCACGGAGGTTCCGACCCCGTACGAGTCCACGGGTGAGGCCGCAAGGGCGGCGATCGCGAATTCGTCGAGGTCGCTAGTCACCGTGATCTTCGTTCGCGTGGCACCGAGACGGTCGAGCTGCGCGCGCACCGCCGCAGCGACGGTGGGGAGGTCGCCCGAGTCGATCCGCACCCCGCCGAGCTCGGACCCGGCGACCCGCACCGCAGTCTCCACACCCGTGTCGATGTCGTAGGTGTCCACGAGCAACGTGGTCTCCACCCCGAGCGCGTCGATCTGCGAGCGGAAGGCGTCCTCCTCGGTGTCGTGCAGGAGGGTCCAGGCGTGCGCGGCCGTCCCCATCGTCGGAACGCCCCACGCCCTGCCGGCCTCCAGGTTGCTGGTCGCGGAGAAACCGGCGATGTAGGCCGCACGCGCCGCAGCGACGGCCGAGCGCTCCTGCGCTCGCCGCGACCCCATCTCGGCGAGCGGGCGGTCGCCGGCGGCGACGCTCATTCGGGCGGCCGCGGTCGCCACCGCGGAGTCGTGGTTCATGACGCTCAGCGCCAGGGTCTCCAGGACGACGGCCTCGGCGAAGGTGCTCTCGACGACGAGGATCGGCGAGCCGGGGAAATAGGCCTCACCCTCGCGGTAGCCGTGGATCGTGCCCGTGAAGCGGTACTGCTCGAGGAAGCGGAGGGTCTCCGCATCCACCACGCGGTGGTCGCGGAGAAACCGCAGCTCGTCGTCACCGAAACGGTAGTCGGCCAACTGCTGCAGGAACCGGCCGGTCCCGGCGACAACGCCGAAACGGCGCGCGCCGGGAAGGCGCCGGCCGAAGAGCTCGAACACGCAGCGGCGCGCGGCCGTCCCGTCCCGGAGGGCCGCGTCGAGCATGGTCAGCTCGTACCGATCGGTCAGGAGCGCGCTGGACGGCGCGGCGGAAGGGCTCATGGCGGTCACTCTATCGACGGGCGGGACGCGGGGGCGCCGCGGCGTAGGCTGGTTGATCGTGAACGATGCGCCGATCGGAATCTTCGACTCGGGGGTCGGCGGTCTGACCGTCGCCCGTGCCGTCTCGGCGCAGCTGCCGCGCGAGTCGATCCTCTACATCGGCGACACCGCCCGCTCGCCGTACGGGCCCAAACCCATCGCCGACGTGCGTCGCTACGCCCTGGAGGTCCTCGACACCCTCGTCGAGGAGGGCGTGAAGATGCTCGTCATCGCGTGCAACACGGCGTCGGCTGCGATGCTGCGTGACGCGCGCGAGCGCTACGACGTGCCGGTCGTCGAAGTCATCGGTCCCGCCGTCCGCACCGCGATGTCGACGACGCGCAACGGTCGGATCGGTGTCATCGGCACGGACGGGACGATCGGTTCGGGCGCCTACCAGGACATGCTCGAGGTCAACGCCCGGCTGGAGGTGTTCGCCCAGGCCTGCCCCGCCTTCGTCGACTTCGTCGAAGCGGGGGAGACCGACACGCCGCGGGTCCTCGCGACCGCCGAGGAGTATCTCGCCCCACTCCGCCATGCCGGCGTCGACACCCTCGTCCTCGGCTGTACGCACTACCCCTTCCTCGAGGGAGCGATCAGCTATGTCATGGGACAGGGTGTGAGCCTCGTCTCCAGCGACACCGAGACCGCCAAGGACGTCTACCGCCAGCTCGTCAGCCGCGACCTGCTCGCCGGACCCGACGCCGTCGCGCGCCACGTGTACGAGGCCACCGGCGCCTCGGCCGACGACTTCGTTCGCCTTGCCCACCGCCTGATGGGACGCGAGGTGCGCGACGTGCGTCTCGTCCACACCGGCGCCATCGACCTGCCCGCGTCCCGGGCCTGAAGGAGACACATGTCCGAGATCACCCGTGCCGACGGTCGCCGCCCCGACGATCTCCGCCCCATCACGATCGAGCGGGGGTGGAGCACGCAGGCGGAGGGATCCGCGCTGATCTCGTTCGGCGGAACCCGGGTGCTGTGCACCGCCTCCTTCACCAACGGCGTGCCCCGCTGGCTCACCGGCAAGGGAAGGGGCTGGGTCACCGCCGAGTACGCGATGCTCCCGCGCGCCACCAATGATCGCAACGACCGTGAGAGCGTGAAGGGCCGGATCGGAGGCCGCACCCACGAGATCTCCCGCCTCATCGGTCGCGCGCTGCGTGCGGTCGTGGACACCAAGGCGCTCGGCGAGAACACCATCGTGATCGACTGCGACGTGCTCCAGGCCGACGGCGGCACGCGCACGGCCGCGATCACCGGCGCCTACGTCGCCCTCGCCGACGCCATCGCCTGGGGTCGGGAGCGCAAGTTCATCGGTCAGCGCGCTCAGGTGCTCCACGACTCCGTCTCGGCGGTCTCGGTCGGAATCGTCGACGGCGAGCCGCTCCTCGACCTCGCCTACGTCGAAGACGTGCGCGCCGAGACCGACATGAACGTCGTGGTCACCGGCCGAGGGCTCTTCGTCGAGGTGCAGGGCACGGCCGAGGGGGCGCCCTTCGACAAGCGCGAGCTCGACGCCCTGCTCGAACTGGCCCTGACCGGCTGCGCCGATCTCCGCGAGATCCAGGCGGCATCGCTGGGGGCCGGTGAGGAGTGAGGATGCCGCAGCGGATCGTCCTCGCCACCCACAACGCCCACAAGGTCGCCGAGTTCCAGGCGATCGTCGCGCGGGTGCGTCCCGACCTCGAGGTCTCGGGATACGACGGTCCGGAGCCCGTCGAAGACGGAGTGACCTTCGCCGCGAATGCGCTGATCAAGGCGCGGGCGGCCGCCCAGCACACCGGTCTTCCCGCTCTCGCCGACGACTCCGGCATCCGGGTCGATGTGCTCGGCGGAGCGCCGGGGGTGTTTTCGGCGTACTGGGCGGGGCATCGCAAGGACGATGCCGCCAACAGGAGCCTGCTGCTGGATCAGCTGTCCGATGTCCGCGACCCCCATCGGGCGGCGCAGTTCGTCTCGGTGATCGCCCTGGTCGTACCCGGCGGGCAGGAACAGACGGTGGAGGGCATCTGGCCGGGCCGGCTGGCCACCGCCGAGCGGGGGACGGGCGGCTTCGGCTACGACCCGATCTTCATCCCCGACGCCCAGCCGAGCGCGTCGGAGCGAACGGTCGGCGAGTGGGAAGCGGGGGAGAAGAACGCCCAGTCCCATCGGGCCCGCGCTTTCGAGCGCCTCGCGCCGCTGCTGTCAGCCCTGTGAGTCTGTGCTTGCGGGCCGGCGGCGGCTGAAAAGGAGTCTCATTCCCGACAGGCGCGCCCGGCTCACCCGGAACCTCCCCCCAGATCTAGCCTGGAGGGGTGCACAACCATCCCGAGCCCGCCGGCGGCTGGCGAAGCGCCTCTAGCCGCCGGCTCCTGGCGGTCTCGCTCGGGATCACCGCCGCCGTCATGGTGGTCCAGGTGGTCGGGGCGATCCTCTCCGGATCGCTCGCCCTCATCGCCGATGCCGCGCACATGTTCACCGATGCGGCGGGCCTGGTCATCGCCCTCCTCGCCGCCGTCGTGGCGGCGCGCCCTGCCACCGACCGTCGCACCTACGGCTACCAGCGAGCGGAGGTCTTCGGAGCACTCGCCAACGGCGTCATCCTGATCATCCTCGCGGTGTGGATCGGCATCGAGGCCGTCTCGCGCCTGATCGACCCCGCCGAGGTGGAGGTCGCCGGTGGCGTGATGCTCGTCGTCGCGGTGATCGGTCTCGTCGCCAACGGCGCCGCCCTGTGGCTTCTCAGTGCTGCACAGAAGACCAACCTCAACGTCCGCGGCGCCTATCTCGAAGTGCTCGGCGACCTCCTCGGCTCGATCGCGGTGATCATCGCCGCGGTCGTGATCCTCATGACCGGCTGGGCACCCGCCGATGCGGTCGCGTCGCTCGCGATCGCGGCGATGATCGTTCCGCGGGCGGTCACGCTCCTTCGAGAAGTCGCCTCTGTTCTCAGTGAAGCCGCGCCGCGGGGCATGGAGGTCCGCGACATCCGCGCGCACATCCTCGGCACCCCAGGCGTCGTCGACGTGCACGACGTCCACGTGTGGCAGCTCACCCGCGGTGCGCCGGTCTTCAGCGCGCACGTGGTCGTGTCGCCGGACGTCATCATGACGGGCCGGTCCGACGCCGTGCTGCGCGATCTGCAGGGCTGCCTCTCCGAGCATTTCGACGTGGCCCACTCGACTTTCCAGGTCGAAGGCGCCGGGCACGTCGAGCATGACGCCCACGCCTGATCAGTCCTCGCGGACGACCTCATCGGCATGCTTGTCGGGACGAAGCCCTCGCCAGCGCGAGTGACGCAGGATGCCCGTCGGGGTGAATTCGCCGAACTCGACCTCGCCCACCAGTTCGGGACGAACCCACTGCACTCCTCGGGTGTCGACGGCGGGTACGCCCACGAGAGGGTTCCGATCCGTGGTGAGGGGGGTCAGACGCTCCTGAAGCGCTCGGAGGTCCCGGTCGGTGAAACCCGTTCCGACACGCCCCGCATAGCGCAGACCCTCCTCGCCCGGTATGCCGAGCAGGAGAGAGCCGAAGGTGCGGGCCCGGCCGCCCTGACCCGGCCGGATCCCTGCGATGACGACCTCCTGGGTGCGCGTCAGCTTGACCTTCAGCCACGACTCCGACCGTGCCCCCCGCCGGTACGGCGATGCCGGGTCCTTGACCACCACGCCCTCGAGCCGGAGTTGTCGGCTCGTCTCGAGCGCGATGTCGACATCCTCGAACACCGGCGGCGTCACGACGGCCGGAACGGATGACGCGGCCAGACGCTCCAGCATCGCTCGCCGGTGCCGCAGACGCAGCCCGGTGACATCCTTCCCCTCGACGACGAGCACGTCGAACAGGTAGTAGTGCACGGGGGTGCGGGCCGCCTCGCGCGCGATGTCCCCCTCGCGGACGAGGTTCATCCGAGTCTGGAGGAGGGGGAAGCTCGGGCGGCCGTGATCGAGGGCGACGAGCTCGCCGTCGACGATCGCCGGACTGTCGCCGAGGGCGACGTCCACACCGCTGATCTCGGGATAGCGGGTCGTCAGCTCGTTGCCGCTACGGGCCCAGAGTCGTAGGCGCCGACCGTCCCAGACCCCGATGGCACGAATGCCGTCCCACTTCGCCTCCGCCCACGCCGGAGAGCCCCAGCGCCGGGCGTCGGAGCGTGCGCGGACCGGGGTGGCCGACGTCGAGAGCATGGGGGCGAGGTCGCGCCCGCGGGGCGGCCACGATGCGTCGGGCGCAGCGGCGAGGAGGGCGTCGAGGTCGGGTTCGCTCTGATCGGGCTCCCGCTCCGGGTCGGAGGGCCGCGAGGAGGGCGTGGGGGGCGATGCCGTGACCGGCTGCGCATCGGCTTGCGGCCTGCCCGCGGCATCCGTCTTCATGCGATGCAGGAGCCAGGAGGACTTCTCGCCCTGACCTTCCGTGCGGATCAGGGCGAGCCGGACCCGACCGAGCGGACCGCCGGGGCGGCCTTCGGCGGTGAAGATGATCTCGTCATCGCGCCATTTCTCGGGCTCGTAGTGGCCGGAGTCCCAGATTGTCATGGTGCCGGCCCCGTACTGGCCGGCGGGGATGGTGCCCTCGAAGGTCGCGTACTCCATGGGGTGGTCTTCGGTCATGACGGCGAGCGTGTTGCGGGCGGTCGAATGCGGGATGCCGCGGGGCACCGCCCAGCTCACCAGCACACCGTCGCGTTCGAGGCGCAGATCCCAGTGCAGGCGAGAGGCGTGATGCTCCTGGATCACGAATCTGGGCAGCCCGTCGGGAGGCGTCGGATGCGCAACGGGAGCCGAGGGAACGGGCTCAGGCGTGGCGCCGGCGGTGCGCTTGGCGATGTAGGCGGTCAGCGGTGCGTCGCCGCCGACGCGGACATCCGGCGCGGCGTCGCGATCGAGCGCCGCCAGCGGGTCGCCGATCTCTTCGACGCGGTCGAGGACCTCGTCGAATCGGAGATGACGCAGCTGCGGATCATCCAGCTCGGCCCACGTGCGCGGCGTCGCGATCGTCGGCTGGGGCCGACCGCGCAGGGAATACGGGGCGATGGTCGTCTTCGAACCGTTGTTCTGACTCCAGTCGATCAGCACCCGCCCCTCGCGGACGGCCTTCTTCATGCTGCTGACCACGAGGTCGGGGTGATCGGCTTCGATCGATCGGGCGAGTTCGCGCGCGAGGCGCGAGGCGCCGTTGCTCGTCTGGCCGGGCGGGAGCGCGCAGTAGAGCTGCAACCCCTTGCTGCCGCTCGTCACCGGATAGGGTTCGAGCCCCATCGGAGCGAGGATGTCGCGGGCCCATCGCGCCACCTGCGCGCACTCGGCGAGGCCGGCACCGGGACCGGGGTCGAGGTCGAGAACCAGACGGTCTGCGTCGCCGCGCTCGCCGTCGGCCGTGAAGCGCCACTGCGGCACGTGCAGCTCGAGGCTGGCGACCTGCGCGAGGTAGACCAGGGTGGGAAGGTCCTCGACCAGCGGGTACTCCTTGGTGCCGCCGGAGTGGGGAATGGGCATCCGGGGCACCCAGTCGGGGGCGCCGGGCTCGAGGTCTTTCGCGAAGAACGACATCTCCGGATGTGCGTCGGTTCCCACGCCCTCCGGCCAGCGCTTCCGGGTCACCGGCCTCCCGGCCACGTGGGGAAGCAGGACGGGTGCGATGCGGGTGTAGTAGGCGATGACCTCGCCCTTGGTGGTCCCCGTCTCGGGATAGAGCACCTTGTCGAGGTTCGTCAAGCGCAGCCGGCGGCCGCCGATGCGGACCAGTTGCTCATCGCCGGGCATGGGGCAAGGGTAGCCGGGAGCGGTGTGACAGGTGTTCACTGGTGTGATGAGGTCGATCTGGAAGGGCGCGCTGACGTTCGGGCTGGTCAACGTGCCGGTCAAGGTGTATTCGGCCACGGAGGATCACGACGTGTCCCTCCATCAGGTGCACAACAAGGACGGCGGGCGCATCCGCTACCAGCGCGTGTGCGAGATCGACGGCGAGGTCGTGCCCTACAGCGATATCGACCGTGCCTACGACGACGGCCAACAGACCGTCATCCTGACCAAGGACGACTTCGACGCGCTGCCCGCCGAGAAGAGCCGCGAGATCGACGTCGTCGAGTTCGTGCCGAGCGACCAGGTCGACCCGCTGCTGTTCGACAAGGCGTATTACCTCGAGCCGGACTCCGCATCGCCGAAGGCGTACGTGCTGCTGCGTCGCACGCTGGAGCAGACCGAGCGCACCGCGATCGTGCGATTCTCGCTGCGGCAGAAGACCCGGCTCGCCGCGCTGCGCGTGCGCGGAGACGTGCTTGTGCTGCAGACGCTGCTGTGGTCGGACGAGGTGCGCGAGGCGGCGTTCCCGTCGCTGGAGGAGGACGTGAAGATCTCGGGCAAAGAGCTCGAGCTGTCGGCCGCCCTCGTGGACAGCTTCGCAAGCGACTTCGACCCGACCGAGTTCACCGACGACTACCAGGAGGAGCTGCGCACCCTCATCAAGGCCAAGATCGAGCAGGGCGACGCGATCGACACCGCCGAGACGTTCGGCACCGAGGACGAAGGTGAGGGCGGCGGTGAGGTCATCGACCTGATGGAGGCGCTGCGCGCGAGCGTGGAGCGATCGCGCGCGGCACGGTCGGGGAAGAAGGATGACGGCGCGTCCGGCAAGGCGAGCGGTTCGGACGCATCGGGGGGCCCGGCGAAGAAGAAGGCGCCCCGCAAGAAGACCGCGAAGGCGTCTTAGCGCCGCGCCCCGTCACGCTTCGCGCGTGCGCATTCCCCTTGAGCAGCGCCTCGCGCAGCGACGCGGGAAGGGCGGGCGGGATGTCTGGCTCGACGCCGAGGGCGTGCAGCGACCGGCTGTAGAAGTTCCTCGCCGCGGCGGCGAAGGCGATGTCGACGATCTCGCGATCGCTGAACCCGAGCCGCTGCAGCTCAGCGGCATCCTCGGACGTCATGGACGCCGAGTCCCCGCTCAGTCGCTCGGCGAAGGCCATCATCGCGACCTCGTCGGGGGCGAGTCCCGCCGTGCGGTAATCGCGGGCGATGCGTTCGAGCTCGTCGGCATCGATGTGACCGAGCGCCTTCACGCCGTGGTGGGCGCGGCACGAGGTCGAGCCCAGTGCACCGGCCGCCGCCAGCGTGACCAGCTCGTACCGTCGCATCCCGAGGCTGGGAACGACGGCGCGGATGAGCTGCTCGAATGCGGCGACGGCTTCGGGGTTCAGAGCGGTGACCCTGGTGTGGGTCGTCACATAGCCGAGAGTTTCGCGATCGTCGGCGTACAGCCTGGCGGCAGCGTCTTCGACCTCGCCCTCGGCGGGCATGCGGATGACGGACATGCGCCGAGGGTACGCCCGGCGCCCCGCTCCTAGAAGGGCGGGCCGGACGGCGCTCAGCCCTCGGGGGTCGTTCCCGGGCGGTGCTCGGGCCCGCGCTGGAACACGTCGGGGTCGAGCACGAGCTGGCGCGCCTCGACGGCGTCGGTGTCGACGTCCTCGCCCGCCGCCGCGGCCTTCTTGGCCTTCCGGCGCTCGGCGAGGTAGTGCCAGACGATGAAGATCACCGTGCCGCCGACCGCGACGAGCAGGATCACGTCGATGTAGTCGGTCACGAACTGTCCGACGCCGGGGATGAATCCGATGCCGTAGCCGATCATCGTCAGACCGAAGCCCCAGATGACCGCGCCGATGAAGTTGTACAGGGTGTAGCGGTGCCACGGCATGTGGCCGACGCCGGCCGCCACGGGCGCGAAGGTGCGGACGATCGGCACGAAGCGGGCGAGGATGATCGTCAGTCCGCCCCACCGCTCGAAGAAGGCATTGGTGCGCTCGACGTTGCGCCGGCTGAAGACGCCGGATTCCTTTCGTTCGAACACCGCGGGACCGCCCTTGTGCCCGATGAGGTATCCGACTTCACCGCCGACGAACGCGGCGAGTCCGATCAGGAGTGCCACCCACCATGCGCTGATGCCGAAGACACCGTTGGGCGCCACCTCGGAGGGGTGCGAGAGCAGGCCCGCCATGATCAGCAGAGTGTCACCGGGGAGGAGGAACCCCACCAGGAGGCCGGTCTCGGCGAACACGATGAAGCAGACCACGGCAAGGGCCCAGGGGCCGGCCGCGGCGATGATCGCGGCGGGATCGAGCCAGGGGATGAGAGCGGTGGGAACGGTGTACACGTGAGTCCCGTCGGGTCGCGGCGGCAGGGGCGGCATCTCGCCGTGGAACGAACGGAATGCGCGTGCGGAAGGTGGGACTTGAACCCACACGCCCGGAGGCACAGGAACCTAAATCCTGCGTGTCTGCCAGTTTCACCACTCCCGCGGGTGGGATCAGTCTAGGCGAGCGGTTCCCGCGGGAGCATGGGGATAACCCGAGAGCTCCGACCGTCGGATCAGCGTTTGATGCCGAAGAGGAAGTAGGCCGCCGGCCCGATCCAGTTGACGAGGATGACGGGTATCCACACGGGCTTCGGTCCGGTGACCTGCCGGCTGTCTCGATGGGCGAGGTCCCAGAACGCCAGGAACGCGAATGCGGCCTGCACGATGCCGAGGAGCCCCAGGGCCACGCGGACGACGGGGGCCACGGTGGTGGCCGCCGCAGCGCCTTCGGCTGCACTCTTCAGCACGGTCGAACGGTTGGAAGGTTCACTCGGTGTGATCACAGGAGCACTCTCTCATCTCGACGTAGCAGGGTCCATACCCGTCCCGCGCTGCCGCGGGGGAGGCAGATGCGGGATGGGGGAGGGCTTGAGTCGCCCGTTGTCGATGGGGGCCTTCCACAGCACGCGATGTCCGTCCGTCGACGGATGACGAGTCGGGTTCGGGAATCTCCTGCCGGTGATGAGCGTGGGAGTAATGCGAAGGAAATCGAACTTCGGCACCGGATTCCACGACACCAGGTCGACAGCCCCGGTCTGTTCGATCTCATCGTCGGCGTCCATCCGCCGGACACACCCCTCCATGACGACACTCCACCACTGCGCCCGGTCCGTACCATCGAGCTCGAAGGTGACGAGGGAGGTGTGCAGCAGGTTCTCCAGTTTCGTCCCCGGTGCCGAGCGGACGATGAGCGTGTCCTCGAAGACGAGGTAGTTCATCGGGAACACCAGCGGAGCCCGCTCCCGCTGAGGGAAAGCGAACCTCCCGAGAGACTGACGACGGACGAGCAGCCAGCATTCGTCCGCGGAGAGCTCCCGCACACCGAGCGCCCCCGGCGTCGGCGGGTCAGGCGCCGGTCGGCGCAGGTAGGGATTGGGCGCCCCTTCCACCGCGGTCATGCTCCTGCCCTCCACACGTCGCCTCAGGCGCGCCGTGACAGCATCACCGATGAGCACTCTGCTGCACGGCGGCCGCGTCGACGGAGGCGGGCGCGACGCGGGGGTGGACGACGAGGACCGGACAGTGGGCGTGCTCGGCGCAGGCGGCGCTGACCGAGCCGAGGAGAAGACCGGCGAACCCGCCGAGGCCTCGACTGCCCACGACGAGCATCGCGGCCGACCCACTGAGCTCGATGAGCGTAGGGGCGGCTGCCCCGGCGAGGACCCGCCTCCCGATCTCCGCCGGAGGGTTCTCGCCGAAGGCCTGTCGGATGGCGTCGTCGAGGATCGTCGTGGCATCGTCCTTCGGCGACCACGCGGAGATGAACGCCGGGTCGCTGTAGGGCGGATAGCTCCAGGTGATGACGGCGTCGAGGGGCGCGTGAAGGGCATCTGCCAGGCGAGACGCGTAACGGAGCGCTTCGGTCGACGACGGTGAGCCGTCGACCGCCGCAATGATCAGGTCGTGTCCGCGGTCTGTCGTCATCCCGCCAGCCTGATGGTCGGGCGCGACGGTGGGCGGGACCAACGTCACACCGCCTCGTCGAAGCGGGCTGTGGATAACATCCGGGGACGATCGGCGCGATTTTGCAAGGATGCTCCGGTGACTTCCACCGCCCGTCTCGACGACGCTTCGACCACGGTCGTCGTGGCTCGCGTTCGTGATCGGCTGCGCGCGCAGAGCGCGGATCCGACGAAGGACCCGGATGCGGCGGCGCGGATCGCCGCCGACGAGGTTCGGCGTCACAACGACTACGCCCTGGCCCGGGGTCTGGCCACCATCGATGACGAATCAGGCGCCGTCCGCGAGGTCGTCGCGCAGGTCACCGGCTACGGCCCCCTGCAGGCCTATCTCGACGACCCCGGGGTCGAGGAGCTGTGGATCAACGCGCCTGATCGCGTGTATGTGGCACGAGGTGGGGTGCCCGAGCGGGTTCCCCTGCACCTCACCGACACAGCGGTCCGAGACCTGGTGGAACGGATGCTGCACGCGACGGGCCGCAGGGTCGACCTCAGCCAGCCGTTCGTTGACGCGTCTCTTCCCGACGGCAGTCGCCTGCACGTGGTCATCCCCGACATCACGCGGCGACACTGGGCCGTCAACATCCGGAAGTTCCTCCCGGCCTATCGCGATCTGAACGCGCTGGTCGCGGTCGGTTCCCTCGAGCCTTGCGCGGCGGATCTGCTTCGTCGGGCGATGGGCGAGGGGCGGAGCGTCCTGGTGTCTGGGGCCACCCACGCAGGCAAGACGACGCTGCTCGGCGCGCTGGTCGCCGCCAGCCCCCGGGCGCACCGGATCGTGACGGTGGAGGAGACGTTCGAGCTGGCGGTGTCGGCTCCCGATCTCGTGGCCATGCAGGGGCGACAGCCGAGTCTGGAGGGAACGGGCGAGGTGACGCTTCGCAGACTCGTCAAGGAGGCTCTGCGGATGCGCCCCGACCGCATCGTCGTCGGTGAGGTGCGCGACGCCGAGGCGCTGGACCTGCTCCTCGCCCTCAACACCGGGGTGCCGGGTGCGGCGACCATCCACGCGAACTCCGCGCCCGAGGCCTTGGTGAAGCTCTCGACCCTCCCGCTTCTCGCCGGCCGCAACATCGACGCCGCCTTCGTGGTCCCCGCGGTCGCCCAGGGCGTGGACCTCGTCGTGCACTGCGAGCGAGCGGTGGACGGGCGCCGTCGCGTCGGCGAGATCGTCGAGCCCACGGGTGTCCGCGACGGTGTCATCGCGTCACGCGTCCTCTATCGGGCGGGGGAGCGATGACGCTCCTCTGGGGCGGTGTGCTGGCCGCTGGGATCCTGCTCGCACTGTCGCCCTGGCTCTGGCCCGCCACCGGGGAGAAGCGACCGGCCGTCTCCGCGGCAGAGGGCGGCCGGATGACCCAGCTCCTGCGGGAGGCCGGGCTGGCCCGTGTCACTCCCCTCGCCCTCGTCGTCATCGCGGTGCTGCTCGCCGTCGTCGTCGCCGCGTCGGTCTTCCTGATCACCGCCGTGCTGCCGCTCGCGCTGGTGGCCCTGGCAGGGGCGGCGGTCGCCCCCTACTGGTGGGTGCGGGCCCGGCGCGACCGGATGAGGAAGAACAGGCGATCGCTCTGGCCCGATGTGTGCGACCTCCTCGTCGCTTCGGTGCGCGCGGGCATGTCGCTTCCCGACGCGGTGGCCAGTCTGGCGGAGTCGGCTCCGCTCGCCCTCCGTCCGAACTTCCGCGGCTTCGCCCGCGATCTGGCGGCATCCGGGCACTTCGACTCGGCGATCCTCGCCCTCAAGAACAGCCTCGCCGACCCGGTGGCCGATCGGGTCGTCGAGACCCTCCGGATGGCCCGTCAGGTCGGCGGCACCGAGCTGAGCACGGTGCTTCGCGCACTTTCGGCGTCAGTTCGTTCCGACGCGGCGATTCGCGCAGAGGTGGACGCGCGTCAGTCATGGATCCGCGGCGCTGCGGTCCTCGGTGCCGCCGCTCCCTGGGTGATCCTGGCCCTCCTGGCGCTGCGTCCGGAGGGGGCTGCCGCCTATGCGACCGCGGAGGGGATGGTCCTGATCGTCGGCGGTGCGGTGGTGTCGGTGGTCGCGTTCCGCATCATGCTGCGCATCGGCCGCCTCCCCGAGGCCCGAAGGTGGGCGCGATGACCGCTCTCGCGCTGACCGACGTGTCCCTGGCGGTGTTGCTCGGCGTCGCCCTGGGGGCCGGCATCCTGCTCCTTGTCTCCCGCGCTCCGCGCTGGCGATCGGCCACGCTCAGCCAGCGGATCGCCCCCTACATCCGCGACATCACCGATCCGATCGGCGCCACGCCCCTCACCGGGGGCTTCGGTGATGATCTGGCGGCGATCTGGCAGCGGATGCAGAACACGATCGCCGCGCGTCTGGCCGGTTCCGCCTCGGTGGAGCGGCGCCTCCGCCAGGCGGCGTGGACGAGCGACATCGCCGCCTTTCGCGGACGCCAGCTCGGCTTCGCGCTCGCCGGCCTCACCGTCGGCGCCGTGGTCGTCGTCGTGCTCATGCTGACCGGCCGCGGATCGCCCGCGGCGGTGCTTCTCCCGCCGCTGCTCGCGACGGCGGGCGCCATCGCCTGCGATCTGCAGCTCTCACGCGCCGCTCGGCAGCGACGCGCCCGCATCGAGGAGGAACTCCCTACGGTGCTCGAGTTCCTCGCGCTGTGTCTGTCTGCCGGTGAAGGCATCCTCGATGCGTTGCGTCGTGTGGGCGACCTGTCGGGCGGTGAGATGACCGTCGAGCTGCGCGGCGCGGTCGTCGCGGTGGGAACCGGATCGTCGCTCGCGGACGCCCTCACCGATCTGGCGGCTCGGGTGGATTCCCCTGCGGTCTCACGCGCGGTCGATCACCTCGCGGCTGCGATCGACCGCGGTGCGCCGCTGGCCCAGGTGCTGCACGCGCAGGCGCTGGACGCCCGCGAAGACGCCAAACGAGCCCTCATCGAACGCGCGGGGCGCAACGAGATCGCCATGCTCGTGCCCTTGGTCTTCCTGATCCTGCCGCTGAGCGTGCTCTTCGCTGTGTTCCCCGGCATCTTCCTGCTGCGGTTGGGGATCGGATGATCCGCACCCGCCTCAGCACCCGGAATGACAGGGCCCGGAGGCCCCGACGAAAGGAGAACTGCATGCGCCAGTCCGTGAGCCGAAACTGGACCCGCGCGCGGACCGCGTTCGGCGACGTGATCGCCGACGACCGCGGCGACGTGCCCGGCTGGGTGCTGATCACCCTGATGACCGCCGGACTGGTCGTGGTGATCTGGGCCCTCGCCGGTCCGGCGCTGGCGGGGCTGTTCGAGCAGGCCATCGAGCGCGTCTCGGGCTTCTGAGGTGCCCGCGGGAGCGCGCGCCACGGGTCGTCCGATCCGGCCGTGGGAAGCGGATGCCGCTGACGAGCGCGGCTCCGCACCCGTGGAGTTCGTCCTGGTCGGCGTGATGCTGACCGCGCTCACGCTGGGCGTCCTGCAACTCGGACTCGGCATCTACATCCGCAACGTCATCCATGACGCAGCCGTCGAAGGCGCGTATCACGCCGCCCTCGCCGACACCTCCCTCCTCGACGGTGCAGAGCGTACGTCGCAGATCGTCACGCGCACCGTCGGCGCGGCGTACGCCGACGGTGTCGTCGTCACCGAGACCGCCTCCTTCGGCTACCCGGCCGTGGAGGTGACCGTGCGGGCGCCCCTTCCCGCGATCGGCCTGATCGGTCTTCCCGGTCTGATGGAGGTGAAGGCCCATGCGCCCGTCGAATCGTTCGACTGAGGCGACGGACCTCGCGGGTCTCGCCGATGACCCCGACGACCGCGGCTCGGCCGCACTGGAGTTCATCGTCGTGGGTCTGCTCCTGCTCGTTCCCCTCGTCTACGTCGTCGTGTCCCTCGGGCTCATCCAAGGACAGGCGCTCGGGGTGGAGGCCGGCGCCCGACACGTCGCGCGGGCTGTGGCCGGTGCGAGCGACGCCGCCGATGCCGACCGGCGCGCCGAGCACGTCATCGCCTCGGTCGCGGGGGAGTACGGCATCGACCCCGATCGCCTCGACCTTTCGCTCGCGTGCGCTCCGTCGGGCGGCGCCTGCCCGCGGGCGGGTGCGACTCTGCTCGTGGGGGTGCGCACCACCGTCGCCCTCCCGCTGGTGCCGCCGGTATTCGGCCTGGACCGCGTCGCCGTCATTCCGGTGGAGGCGACAGCCGCGCAGCGCGTGTCACGATTCTGGGAGAGCGGATGACGCGTCGATGCCGGAAAGCCGCCGACGCGTCGGACGACACCGGCAGCGTCCTGCTCCTCACCCTCGGCTACGCCGTGCTCGCGCTCGTGGTCGTCCTCGTGTGTGTCGACGCCACGAGTCTCTACCTCGCACAGAAGCGGGTCGATGCGGCGGCCGACGCCGCGGCACTCGCGGGCGCGGACGGTTTCGAGCTGGTGGTCGACGCCGGTGAACCGCGCGCCCTCCTGACCGACGACGACGTCGGGGAACTCGCCGTCGCTCTCGTGGAGCAGTGGGGCGACGATCTGCGGGTCACCGCCGCGGGCACGCCCGACGGAACATCCGCCCGGGTGACGGTCGCGGGCACGTGGCGGCCTCCGATCGCTACGCTCTTCGTCCCCGATGGCGTGGCGTTGGAGGCCACGGCGACCAGCCGTACCGCGCTGCGATGATCGCCGCGCACCCGAGCGGTCAGACGGCGAGTCCGACGGCGAGCGCGACGACCGCGATCAGCGGCGGCACAGCCTGGATGGCGGCGGGTCGCAGCATCCGGCGATTCGACAGGACGAGCACGAGGCCCGCGGCGACCATCGATCCGGTCGCCACGAACACCAGGGTTGCACCCACGGCGATGACGCCGGCGGCGACGAGCACGATTCCGAGAAGAGCCGAAACGGCCAGGAAGAGGTTGTAGAACCCCTGGTTGAAGGCCATCGCCCTCATCGCCTCCGCCTCCTCGAGGCTGCGGATGCCGAAGGTCTTCCGGGTGCGGGTGCTCGTCCATGTCAGCGACTCCAACACGAAGATGTAGACGTGGATGAGGGCAGCGATCGCTGCGAAGACGAGCCCGACGACGACCATCCTTCGAGCGTACGCCCGACCCGATCTCGGTCAGGGGCGCGGCACGAACCGCGGCACCCACCGGGCGAAGGCTCCGGCGCCGACGAATCCCACGACACCGATCACCGCCGCCGCGACCGACAGCGATGCCGCCGCCGCGATCGCGGACACGGCGAGGGGTGCGAGTGCACCCCCGGCATCGGTCAGCGTGCGCCAGGAGCCGAGGAAGGGTGCGGGATCGTCCGGGGGTGCGGCGTCGGCGCCGAGCGTCAGGAGGATGCCGCTGGAGAGTCCGTTGCCGACCCCCAGCACGGCGCCGAACATCGCGAACCACATATCGGCCGAGGCGAGGTCGTGCGTGAACGCCAGTGCCAGGAAGCCCGCCCCCATGAGGATCATGGCCGGCAGGGCCGCCCAGAGCCGGCCGAACCGGTCCATCACCTGGCCGCTGGCGTAGAAGAGTGCGAAATCGATCGCACCCGACACCCCCACCACGAGCGCGATCGTCTGCGCGTCGAGACCGATGGACACGCCCCAGAGCGGCAGCACGACCTGCCGGGCGGACCGGACGGCGGAGAGGGATGCCGCGGCGACGCCCAGCCGAGAGAGCACCGCGCGGTAGCGCCATATCGTGCGGAAGACGCCCTCGCGTGGCCGATGTCGACCGAGGACGGGAACCGATCCCGTGGTGACAGGCTCGCCGGTGTCGCTTTCCCCATCCCCGGTGTCCCGCTCACCGGACGCGGAACGCGCGGCTCCGCTGCGATGCGGCTCGGCGATCAAGGCCTGCTCGGGATCGGGGCCGAAGAGGACGAGCGCGATGACCGCGGCGAGGCAGGCGCCGAAGAACCAGATGCTCGCCGTCTCGTCCCCGAAGAGTGCGAGAAGACCCGCCGACAGGAAGGGGCCGAGGAACATCCCGAGTCGGAAGGTGCCCCCCAGAAGCGACAGCGCCCGCGCGCGGAAGGACAGCGGCACGCGTGTGGTCATGAAGGAGTGGCGGGCGAGTCCGAACGCTGCCGCGCAGAAGCCGATGAGGAAGACCGATGCGGCGAAGACCCCGAGCCCCGGTGCGAACACCATGCCCACCACGCCGAGGAGGGAGAGCACACCGGCGATCGCCATGGTGAACCGTTCGCCGATGCGCGCGACGGCGTAGCCCGCGGGGATGTTGCCGCACAGCTGGCCGACGACGAGGGCCGAGGCCACCAGTGCTGCCGAGGCGATGTCGGCGCCCAGCCGTGCCGCGATCACGGGGATGAGGGGGAGGATCGCCCCCTCCCCGACGGCGAAGAGGAGGGTCGGGCCGTAGATCATCGGCGCGAAGCGGCCGAGCACCGCCGCCGCGCCGGGGGAGCGAGGCGGCAGATCTGGCACGGTCATCCACGTTAGTCTGGACTGTCATGCTCGAATTCGATCCGTCCGACGACATCAAGGCCCTCCGGTCCACGTTCTCCGACATCAAGGCCGTCGTGGACGTCGACGCCCTGGAGTCCGAGATCGCGCGCCTCAGCGAGGAAGCCGGCGCCCCCGACCTCTGGGACGACGTGGACAAAGCGCAGAAGGTCACCAGCGCCCTCAGCCACCGCCAGAGCGAGCTCAAGCGCATCACCGACATCGAGCAGCGGCTGGACGACCTCGAAGTGCTCGTCGAACTCGCCAACGAGATGGAAGACGAAGACTCCGCCGAAGAGGCCCGTCACGAGATCGCCGAGCTGGAAGACGTGATCGGACAGCTCGAAGTGCAGACGCTCCTCGACGGTGAGTACGACGACCGTTCCGCCGTGGTGACGATCCGCTCCGGCGCGGGCGGCGACGACGCCACGGACTTCGCCGAGATGCTGATGCGCATGTACCTGCGGTGGGCTGAGCGGCACAAGTATCCCGTCAAGGTCATGGACACCTCCTACGCGGAGGGCGCCGGGATCAAGTCCGCCACCTTCGAGATCGATGCGCCGTACGCCTACGGCACGCTGTCGGTCGAGGCCGGCACCCACCGCCTCGCGCGGATCAGTCCGTTCGGTGCCGCCGACAAGCGACAGACCTCCTTCGCCGCCGTCGAGGTGATCCCCGTGATGGAGGAGGCCGTCGAGGTCGACATCCCCGAGGGCGACATCCGGGTCGACGTCTTCCGCTCTTCGGGGCCGGGCGGTCAGTCGGTGAACACCACCGATTCGGCGGTGCGCATCACCCACCTTCCCACCGGCATCGTCGTGTCGATGCAGAACGAGAAGTCGCAGATCCAGAACCGCGCGGCGGCGATGCGCGTGCTCCAGACGCGCCTGCTGCTGCTCAAGCGCGAGGAGGAGGCGGCGAAGAAGAAGGAGCTCGCGGGAACCATCACCGCCAGCTGGGGCGACCAGATGCGCTCGTACTTCCTGTACGGCCAGCAGCTGGTGAAGGACCTTCGCACCGGCCACGAGGTCGGCAACCCCGCGCCGGTGTTCGACGGTGACATCGACGGGTTCATCGCCGCCGGTATCCGCTGGCGCAAGCGCAAGGATGACGACGACTGACGGATGACGCCGCGCCGGGTGTCGCTCGGCGCCTCCGGCGTGCCGCCGCTTAGGCTCGTCACGCCATGATCCGGTTCGAGAACGTCACGAAGCACTATCGCGGCACCTCCCGCCCTGCCCTGAACAAGGTCGACTTCGAGGTGCTCCGCGGTGAGTTCGTCTTCCTCGTCGGCGCATCCGGCTCGGGCAAGTCCTCGTGCCTCCGGCTCATCCTGCGCGAAGACGTGCCGAGCGATGGTCGGGTGGTCGTGCTCGGCCGCGATGTGCGCACGCTCTCCAACCGCAAGGTCCCCTACTTCCGTCGCCACATCGGAGCGGTGTTCCAGGACTTCCGGCTGCTGCCGTCCAAGACGGTGTTCCAGAACGTGGCGTTCACCCTCCAGGTGATCGGGTCGTCCCGCGCCTTCATCCAGCAGGCGGTTCCCGAGGTGCTCGCGCTCGTCGGGCTCGCCGGCAAAGAGAAGCGGTTCCCGCACGAACTCTCCGGCGGTGAGCAGCAGCGGGTGGCGATCGCGCGGGCACTGGCCAATCGCCCGCAGGTCCTCCTCGCCGACGAGCCCACCGGAAACCTCGACCCCGCCACCTCCGTGGACATCATGCAGCTGCTCGCCCGCATCAACGCCAACGGCACCACCGTGGTCATGGCCACCCACGAGGCGGGGTTCGTCGACCAGATGAAGCGACGGGTGATCGAACTGAAGAACGGCGAGATGGTGCGCGACGAACGTCACGGCGGGTACGGCGACACCTCGGCGATTCCGAGTCTCGCTCCCGAGCCCGAGCGGGGCGCCGCCGCCGTCGCCGCCCTCACGGCTGTGCTCGAACTCCAGCGCGAGGCCGCAGCGATGGCCGGCACGAGCCTCCCGACCGAGGCCGAGGCACCACCATGGGCAGGCGAAACGCGGGCGCCGGCTCCTGAGCCCGAGACGGTTGCGGCCCGCGCGCAGGCAGAGAAGCCGGACCACGCCCCGGCGCCATCGCCACACGGCATCACGCGGCCGCAGACGCAGCCGGTGCCGGTGCAGGACATCCCCGAAGTCGAGGTCGCCGAGCTCGGCGTCGCCGATCGCCTCGGACTCGGTCGACGCGACCGGGACGACGAAGTCGGACCGACCTCGTGAGGGTCGGTCTGGTCTTGGCCGAGGCCTTCACGGGTCTTCGCCGGAACGCGTCGATGGTCATCTCGGTGGTGCTCGTCACGTTCGTCTCGCTCACCTTCGTCGGCGCGGCGATTCTCATGCAGATGCAGATCGGCAAGATGGAGAACTTCTGGGCCGACCGGGCGCAGGTCGCGATCAGCATGTGCACCTCGGTCTCGACGCAGGAGGGCACCTGTGCGGGCGGTGTCGCGACGCCCGAGCAGATCGCCGCGGTTCAGACGCAACTGGACAGTCCGGCGATCGCTCCCCTCATCGATGCGGTGCGCTTCGAGAATCGCGACGAGGCCTACGCGAACGTCATCGACCTGCTCGGCGAGGACTACGCGAGCGTCATCACCCCCGATCAGCTGAACGAAACCTTCCGGATCAACCTCGTCGACCATCGCCGCTCCGACGTCATCATCGAGGCGTTCCAGGGCATGGAGGGCGTCGAGGTCGTGGAGGATCAGCTGCAGTACCTCGATCCGCTCTTCTCGGCGTTGACCGTCGCGACCTACATCGCGGTGGGGATCGCGGGGCTGATGCTCATCGCCGCGGTCCTCCTCATCGCCACCACGATCCGGCTGTCGGCCTTCGCCCGGCGGCGCGAGCTCGGCATCATGCGCATGGTCGGTGCATCCAACCGCTTCATCCAGACCCCGTTCGTCCTGGAGGGTGTCTTCGCCGCCCTCATCGGCTCGATCCTGGCGAGCGTCACAGTCGTGCTGGGATTGCATTTCGGCGTCGAAGAGCTCCGCGGACGCGTGCAGTTCGTCACCACGTGGGTCGACGGCGGCGACGTCGCCGTCGTGATCCCCGTGATCGTCGCCATCGGCGTGGTCCTCGCCGCGCTCTCGGCGAGCTTCGCCATCCGCCGGTGGCTGCGGACCTGACCGCTTGCTAGACTGGCGGGCTGCCGTGCGCGATCCGAACGACCGGATGCGTCTGCGCGGCCCAGAAGGAGGATGCAGGCATGGCACGCGAACGCGGTGAGAAGGTCATCGCGACGAATCGTCGCGCGCGCCACGACTACCTCATCGACAAGACGTACGAGGCAGGACTGGTCCTCACCGGCACCGAGGTGAAGTCGCTGCGTCAGGGACGCGCGAACCTCACCGACGGTTACGCCTACATCGACGGCGGGGAGGCCTTCCTCGACGCCGTCCACATCCCCGAGTACTCGCAGGGTCACTGGACCAATCACGCCGCCAAGCGCACGCGGAAGCTCCTGCTGCACAAGGACGAGATCGTCAAGCTCTCGCACGCCGTCTCGGCAGGCGGGTACACGCTCGTCCCTCTGCGCCTGTACTTCTCTGACGGTCGCGCCAAGGTCGAGATCGCCGTGGCAAAGGGCAAGCGCGAATTCGACAAGCGGCAGACCCTGCGCGAGCGTCAGGACCGCCGCGAGGCGGAGCGGGCGATGCGCACGCGCAATCGTCTCGGTGACTGAGAAGCCACCAGGCTGACGCCCGCAGTCAACGGGCGACGAAGCGGGCGTCGACAGTGGCGCTGACGACGACATCGGCGGGCTGAAGCCGGATCTCGGCAGCACCCGCATCACCGGCGAACGCCGCGCGCGCCATCAGAGGACGCATCGACTCACCGCGCGCGCCACGATCATCGGTCAGCATCCCGGCATCCGCGATCTCGACGGCGGTGACATCCGACAGTCCGAGCGCGCGGGCATAGGCCGTCGCGCGCTCCACGGCGACGGTCACCGCCTCAGCGGCGACCGAGCGCTCCAGAGCGGCCCGCGTCAGAGGGGACAGCCGCCAGTCGACCCCGGTGAACTGCACACCGTCGCGTTCGATGACCTCGCTCGCCCACGCGGACAGGGCGTCGAAATCGGTGAAGGTCGCCGACAGGTTCACCGTGGCGTGGAAGATGGGTGCCAGCCGCTTGCCCTCGGCATTCCACGGTCGCTCCGACCACACCGACACACTGTCGCTGGACCACTGCGCGACACGCCCCTCGGCGTGCGCGGACTCGAGCTCGTCGCGCAGCGGCGCGCTCCAGGCGGAGACGTCGGCCACCACCCCGTCACGGGCCGCGCCCTCGGCGCGGACCACGAGGGTTGCCACGGCCTCCTCAGGGGCCACCCGAGCCACGTGTTCCCCGTGCACCGTCACAACGACCTCACTCATGAGGGCGACTCTACGACGCCGATCCAGAAAAATCTCATGCTGCTGCATCCAAATGACGGTGGCGCCGGGAAGTACTTCATGAAAGGCGGTGAACCTCACTGCCACACATCCAGGAGGATCTTCATGCGCAAGACCATGGTTGCCGGCCTCACGGTCGGCGTTGTCGCGGCACTGGGCCTCGCCCTTCCCGCGAACGCAAGCACGAGCGGCGAGGCTCAGCTTTCGGTGCTGCACGGCATCCCCGACACCCCCGTCGACGTCTACGTCAACGGCGATCTGACCCTCGACGACTTCCAGCCCGGTGACCTCGCCGGCCCGCTGGCCCTGCCCGCCGGCGCGTACGACATCGCCCTGACGGCGACCGACGCGGCGGACGCGAGCGCCGCGATCCTCGAGGCCTCCGTGACGCTGGACGCCGGCGTGAACTACACCGCCACCGCCAACCTCAACGAGGCCGGCGAGCCCGCCCTCAACGCGTTCGTCAACGACACCGCGCAGACCGCTGCGGGAGAGGGCCGTCTGACGGTCCGCCACGTCGCCGCGGCACCCGCCGTCGACATCCTCGCCGGTGGCTCCCCCGTCGTCGAGGACCTGACGAACCCGAACGAGGCCACTCTCAACCTCCCGGCTGGCACCGTGTCGGCTGCGGTCGCGCTGGCGGGTACCACCGATCCGGTCATCGGCCCGGCAGACGTCAACGTCGCCGAGGGTACGCTGACCATCGTCTACGCGTGGGGTTCGGCTGAGGCCGGCAACCTCGCTCTCGCGGTGCAGACCATCGACGGTCTGCACGGCGGCCCCTCGGGCGGCGTCCCGTCGGGTGCCGGTGGACAGCTGGCTGCGCAGGACACGCTCGTGCAGGGTGCGTGGCTTGCCGCCGGCCTGCTGGTCGCCTTCGGCGTCGCCGGTGGTACCGTCGTCGCCGTCCGCGCCCGCAGCGGACGCTGATCGGCGAGGATAGAAGGATGATGAGGGCGAGGCGGGCAGTTCCCCTGGTGGCACTGCTCGTCCTCGCCCTCACCGGCTGCGGCACCCCGGCCGAATCGGCGCCGCAGCCGGCCACCACGCTTCCCGCTCCTCAGATCTCAGCGCAACCGCCGGCTCCGTCGGTCGAGATCCCCGTCGCACCGGCCACGCCGGCGCCGGCCGCGGTCGTACCTGCACCGGTTCGGGTGTCGGTGGCCGATGCGGGGATCGATGTTCCGGTGATCCCGGTCGGCGTCGACGCCAACCAGGCGATGGAACTGCCGGAAGACCCGGCGGTGGCGGGGTGGTATCGCTTCGGTCCGGGTCCTCAGTCCCCGGAGGGTCGCGCGGTCATCTCCGCCCACGTGGACATGCCGGGATACGGAATCGGCCCCTTCAGCCGCATCCGGGATCTGGCGCAGGGAACGCTCATCGAGGTGACCGATGACACCGGGAACCTCACCCGCTACCGTCTGGACTCGGTCACCTACTACAAGAAGGCTGACCTTCCTGTCGATGACTTGTTCGCCCGGTCCGGTTCCCCCATGCTGGTGCTCATCACCTGCGGTGGCGCGTTCGATGCATCGATCGGCCGCTACGAGGACAACGTGGTGGCCCTCGCCACCCCCGTACAGGAGTGAGCGCCACCATGAGCATCGACAATTCGGCGGTATCACCGCCGGGAGCGGCTGACGAAGGGGTCGGTGAGCGGTTTCGAGACGGAGACGAACGGGCCCTGGAGGAGATCTACCGGCGGTGGTCGCCGGTCGTCTTCACCCTGGCCCTGCGTTCCCTCGGAGATCGCAGCGACGCCGAAGACGTCACCCAGAAGACGTTCGTCTCGGCGTGGGGTTCCCGGGCGAGCTTCGACCCCGCGAAAGCTCGTGTGTCGACCTGGCTGATCGCCATCGCCCGCCGCCGGATCGCCGACACCCACGAAGCGCGTGCACGCATCGGCGCTCTGCAACGAGAGTTGGAGAGGTACGCCGAACCCATGGGTCGTGACGCCCCGGAGGTCGACATCGGCGATACCATTCTTCTCGCCGACGAGATCAGCCGCTTGGAGCCCGACGCCCAAGAGGTGGTCAAGCTGGCCTTCTACGACGACCTGACGCATCAGCAGATCGCCTCCCGCCTGGACATGCCGCTGGGCACCGTCAAAAGCCATATCCGCCGAAGCCTTACCCGTCTGCGATCCCGATTGGAGGTGAGCCATGCCGCATCTTGAGTCGCATCTCGATCCCGAAGTCCTGACGCTCCTTGCGATCGGGGAACCGGTGGCGACCCCCGCAGAACAGGATCACCTCAGCACCTGCCCTCGCTGCGCGGTGGAGCTGTCCGCTCTGACGCGCACGGTGGTGGCCGGGCGCTCCACCGTCCTGCTCGAAGACCTCGAAGCCCCGCCCGAGCGCGTCTGGTCACGGATCTCAGAGGAACTGGGGTTCTCGGCTCCGGCGGCGATCTCCGACGCGGCAGCCACTTCCGAGATCGACCCCCGTGTCGAAACCGTCCTCATGGACCCCGGGGCTTCGGAAGCGGTACCCCCACGTGGCGGAGCCAGCGGGGCATCCGCACCGCGTCGTCGGCGCAGCGGGCTCATCCGCGGGCTTTTCGTGCTGGCCGCCAGCGTGGCGGTCCTGGGCGTCGCGGTGGGGGGATGGGCTCTGACACGGCAGGCGACGGTTGTGGAGCTGGCCTCTGCCGAGCTCGCCGCCTTCCCTGATCACCCCGGCGCCGAGGGCTCCGCGGTGGTGGTCGAACGCGGAGACGAGACGGTCATCGAAGTGACCCTGGACGCTGATGTCGATCCCGACAGCAATCGCGAAGTGTGGCTGATCACCGAGGATGCGACCGAGATCATCAGTCTCGGCATGCTCGAAGGGCAGACCGGTGAGTTCGTGGTTCCCGACAACATCGACCTTCGCGAGTACGTGCTCGTGGATGTCTCCGACGAGCCGGTCGACGGCGATCCGACCCACTCCGGCGACTCGATCGTGCGCGGAGCGCTGGACTTCGCCTGACGTGGTGGCGACGCGCCGGGAAGAGGCACCCGGTGCGTCGCCATCCTCGCGGAATGGCGTGGCGTCGGCATCCGTTGTATTCTGATGTGCTCGGTCGATCCTCGGCCGAGGATGGCAATTCCACAGTGTGACAGCGGCTCCCTCTCGAGGGTGCATGGGGATGATCGGTTTCGACATCGCCTGTGAATCTGCGGGAAGCGGGCCGAGGATGCAGAGTTATCTCGTTAACGATCTCTGCGAACCAATAAGTGCCGAACCTAAGCGCACTGAGTTCGCCCTCGCTGCCTAAGCGAGCCTGAACTCCGTCAGACCGTAGGTGTTCCCGCTACGGATTCTGGCGTCATCTAGGGGACTTGCTGCGTGACGGCGCCTGGACGTCACGCGGGACTCTTCCCAGGCTGGGCCTGTCGACTTAGGTGTCTGTGACAAAGGTCGGGGCCGAGCAGAACGTCTGCACAGACTGCGCCCGGAGAAGACGCAGTATCCCAGCGATGGACGGGGGTTCGATTCCCCCCATCTCCACCACTGCCGCTGTCACACGAAAGGCCCGAGTCCCGCACCTCCGCGGGGCTCGGGCCTTTCGCGCACATGACTGCGAGCCTGGCCAGCCTCCTCGAGGCCGCGCCGTTCCGCACCTAGCCCTGGGGCACTGGCTCATCGGCTCTGGTGCGAAGCACTTCAGCGATCCACCACGCGAGCAGCGCGACGACGACGACGAGGATGATCTCGCCGGTGTCGAGCGGACGCAGCGCCCAGAGCCAGGCGATCGCCGACAGGGCGATGACGACCCGGACGAGCACCCGTTGCCGGTCCATCCACCCGGTCAGCGCCTCCCACCGCAGACCCTGTTCCGCGCCCCGAGTGCGGATCCAGGTGTTGCCCCGGGTGACGATGTTCCGCGTTGCCACCGCGCCACGCCAGCGACCCTGGAACCAGGCGAAAAGCGCGATCACGACACCGAGCGTCATTCCCACGATGGCCGTCTGGCGGATGTCTTCGCCGACCTGGTCGTAGATGGCGACGATAGCGCCGGGTGGGAGATCGCCCGGCGGTTGGATGCTCAGAACGGTGCGACCGACCGTCATCCCGATCAGCATCGCGGCGCTGCCGGCCGCGATGCCGACACCCGCGCCCAACAACGCCGTCGTCCGTCGTCGAGCAACGAGGACTCCGATGATCAGGAGCCCGAGCGTCACCACGGGAAGGATCCACCCCAGCGCTGTCGCCGTCGCATAGACGACCCGGACGGAGGCGAGGGCCTCGTTCTCGGCGACGACGATCGTTCGATTCACCTCCGGGATCGCCGAGGCCAGACCGATGCCGCGTTCGAGCAGACGTTCCTTGACGGCCGCGATGATCGGCTGGAGCTGGATGCCGACGGTTCCGGCCTGATCGATCGTGATCGCTCCACCCGCGCCCTCTCCCGTGCCCGCGGTGACGAGGGCACGGTGGCCTGCGCGGAGGACGCCGCTCCAGATGTCGGCGAAGGCCTCGGAGGCGACGACGCGAGTGATGGTCTGGTCGATGATGTTCTGCAGTCCCTCAGCTGCGGGACCTCGCAGCAGATCGATCGCTGCAGCGGCGCGAGGGGGGAGATCGAGTGTGGCCAGGCCGTCGAAGACGTCGTCGGTGAGTGCGGTGACATCGACCCTGTCGGACACCGCCGCCGAGACTTCGTCGATGATGAGCGACTGCACGGCCGGATCATCGATGAGCGGAGCCATGGTCGCCACGAACTGCTCTTCGTCGACGAGCGTCGCGCGCACCCACGCGCCGGCGATGGACAACGGCAGGATGACCGAGGCGAGAACGATGCAGATCGCCGAGAGGATGGGGCGCCACAGATGTGCGCGTGGTCGCGCCGGGCGGTCGTCGTCGACCGCACCGCCGGCGCGCGCACGCAGCTGATCGTTGGCCTTCTCGAGCTCGAGGATCCGCTGCTGAAGCGAGAGGAGGTCGGGCTGCGGTGACGGCTGCGGTGTTGTCATAAGAGTCCATCCCTCAGTGGGCCGGAACGGCTGGTCGTCGAGCCCGGGAGGGCGCTGCGTCGTTCGGAGGAGTTCGGCGATCGCGACCGGTGCTTCGACGAACGTGGTCAGCGTCGCTGCACCGCAGGCTCGGCCAGAGCTCGAGCCTTGATCGCTTCGAATTCTGACGCCGTCAGCGCCCCCGAGTCCAGCAGCGATTTCGCCCTCGCGATCTCATCGGTGGCGGAGGATGTGCCGGCTGCGGCCCGGATGTAGGCGTCCTGCGCCTCTCGCTGCTGCATCGCAGCGTCGTAGGTCCGCTTCTGCATCCCGGCCCCGCGGGCGATCAGGTACACCAGCGCCGTCAGGAAGGGCACGAACACCAGGAAGATGATCCAGACCGCCTTCAGCCATCCGCTGACCGAATCATCCCGGAAGAGGTCCGCGATGATCGAGAACAGGACCATGAGGTACGCGGCGAAAACGAAGATCCAAAAGAACCAGGCGATGAGTCCCCAGAAATCCATGTGTCTGCCAATCTGTGAAGTCCGGCCGGGCGGCCGACGAGCCGAGGATTGCAGGGCGAAGCGGGCTCACGCGTCACCCCGCAGGGGTGAGATCTCCTCCGGAGGGAGGCGGTTGACGGAGATCACTTCGATGTGAAGTTCGTCCAAGAGCTCGAGCAGGCCGAACAGCTTGGCCTGATCGGGGACCCGGCCCACGATGCGCGTGCGACCTCCCCCGACCGGTTCGACGTCGAATTCGGACAGGGCTGCCGTGAGATCGGGTCCGAAGCGTCCGTCGACGACCACCTCGAGGACCTGTCCGTTCACGTGAGGTCCTCCCGGGTTGCTCGTCGTCGGGCCGTCGACGGCTTTCCCTCGCCGCCGGTCTCTGGGAGAGAGTGTTCGCCGAGGGTCTCGCGCCGGCGTCACCCGGGTGGGATGATTTGATCCACCCCCGCGAAGCGCGAGGAGGTCCGCATGCCGATCGGCCATCGACACACCCTTCCCCCTCACGCCGTCGACCGCCGTCGGCTGCGGGCGCAGCTGGATGCGGGATTGGACTCACCGCTTTCGCTGGTGGTCGCACCGGCCGGCGCAGGAAAGACCGTGCTGCTCTCGCAGTGGGTGCGGTCGCGCGCCGATCACGCCGTCGCGTGGGTCGACGTCACGGAGGCCGACGCCGACCCCATCGCTTTCTCCCGCCATCTCGTCGACGCTCTGACCTCGGTCGCGCCGCACCTGCAGGGCCCCCTCGCACCCGTGGACACCTCGGATCGACGCCTGGGGGAGGCGCTGTTGGAGGACCTCTCGACGGTGTTGGCATCTGCCGGGAGGATCATCATCGTCTTCGACGACCTTGACCGGATGAGCGGCAGCGAGGTTCTGACCGATCTGTGGCGTCTGGTCGATCAGCTGCCGCCGAACGTGCACGTGGTCTTCGCGTCGCGCGTCGATCTGAAGCTGGGGTGGAGCCGGCACCGTCTGCAGCACAACCTTGTGGAGATCCGTCAGCGCGATCTGGCGTTCGACGGTGCGACGACCGCGGAGGTGCTGCAGAAGATCACCGGACGACCCGTCACCGAGAAGACCGCCGAACGGGTGCGAACGCGGACGGAGGGGTGGGCCGTGGGCGTGCAGCTCACCGCCCTCAGCCTGCGTTTCTCCGCCGATCCGGAGCGATCGGTCTCTGCGCTGACCGAGACCGATCGCCTCGTCGCGGACTACTTGAGCGAAGAAGTCCTCGATGCCCAGGATCCGCCCCGACGCTCGGCGATCATGAGAATCGCCGCCGTGGACGAGTTCTGCGCGCCACTCGTCGACGCGATTCTCGGCGCCGACGGGGCGCAGCTCATCGCGGACCTCGAGCAGGACTCGATGTTCCTCTTCCCCCTGAGCGGGCGTCCGGGGTGGTACCGATTCCATCGACTGTTCCGCGATCTCCTCCTGTTGCGACTGCGGGCACGGGGGCCGGATGTGGAACGGCAGGTCCTTCGCGCCGCAGCGCGGTGGAGCGAGGAGCAGGACTTCGTCGACGACGCCATCCGCTACCACCTGCGGGCTCGGTCGTGGGTCGCCGCCCTGGACCTCGTCCTCACCCTGCGCCGAGAGGTCTACGAGGACTTCCACGTGGCCAAGGTGGTCGGGTGGCTCGAAGCGGTACCGGAGAAAGAGCGAGCCCGACGGCCGCAGGCCGAACTCCTGCTCGCCATGGCTCGAGGGATGAGCGGGCACGGCGTCGCAGCGATGGATGCGTTCCGCGGGCTGCTGGAGGAGGGGAACCTGAGTGCGGGGGAGCGGCTGGTCGCCCAGACCTACCTGGGCGCCTGCGTCCAGCTCGCGCCGCCGCCCGAGTTCTTCGCGCAGGCGGCCGAGAACGCCCTGAGCGCGTTGGCGCAGGAGCCCCCGGATATCGAGCCGCCCTCGCTCCTGGGCGTCACCAGCCGACCGCTTCTCAACCTGGTGGCGCGCGCGTCCTACGGCCGCGCGCTTCTCCTCCTCGGCGACCTCGACGCTGCGAGACAGCAGCTCCGGCTCGCGCTCGAGGGCGAGGGGGCGGCCTATCGCCCTTTTCGGCTGCACGCGCTGGGTTCACTCGCTCTGACCGAGGCGTTCTCGGAGCGGATGGCGTTGGCCGAAGAACTCGCAGACAGCGCCCTCTCGTTGGCGAAGGAGTTCCGACTGCTGGACCATCCCGCTGCCGGCGACGCATTCCTCGCCCGTGCGGTGGCCAGTCTCGGTCGCGGTGACGGGGAGACCGGAGCCGCCGCGCTCGCCGAGGGCCGCGTGCGAGCGGCATCCGATCAACGCACCCAGCTGCTGTGGCTGGCTCATCTGGCATCGGTGATGCTCGGGGCGGAAGAGTCGTCACTCCCGACGTCCCCTCTGGCCGCACCGCCTCCGCCCTTCGTCCGCCACGCCCTCACGGCGCTCGCGCACCGACGGGCGCGACTGCGAGGAATGCCCTCGAGGCCGACCTGGACGGCGTCGACGTGGTCTGTCATCGCCTTCGAGGAGATCGCCGGCCTCCTGACGACGGGTGACGCGCCCGTGGCGGCACGCAGACTGGCGCAGTTCGAGCCACCTGGCGAATCGTCGCCCGCGGTGGCCGTCGAGCGAGATCTTCTGCTCGGCTGGGCCCATGCCCTTGCCGGACAGCCCGCGCAGGCCCGGAGCCACCTCCAGGCCGCCTTGGCGCTGGCGGCATCCGGACGGCTGCTCTTCCCGTTCGCTGCCGCGGGACCGGAGGTCGCTCGGCTGCTGGAGGCGTTGCCCGGCCCCGCCGATGAGTTCCGTCGTCTTGCCGTCCATGCGGCGCGCGCGGCCGGTGCCGCGCCGGCTCGGGGACAGCTGGTGGAACACCTGACCCATCGAGAGCGAGAGCTTCTCGCCTACCTGCCGACACGCATGACGTTCGCCGACATCGCCGCCCACAGTTACGTATCGGTCAACACCGTCAAGACGCACGTCGGTCACATCTATCGGAAACTCGGGGTGACGGGCCGCGACGAGGCGATCGAACGCGCGGCCGATCTGGGGCTCATCGAGGTGGGGGAGATCGCCCGCATCGGATGATCCCCCCGCGAGCGCATCGCGCCATCCTGGCGGCATGGGCGGCGATCGCGCGGGAGGCAATGCGGCGCATGTCGGTGATTCCGGGGGAGGCCGGTCCGGCGGCATGCGTCGCACCGTAGCCCTGCTCGACAGGCCCCTCCTGACCGGCTTCCTCGTCACCCTCGGCGTGCTCGGAGCCCTGGTTCTCGGTGCGGCGCTCGGCTCCATCTCCACGATCGTCGTCTCGATCGTCCTCGCCATGTTCCTGGCGCTGGGACTGGATCCGATCGTGCGCGTCTTCGAACGCCGTCGGGTCCACCGCGGCGCCGCGATCGCCATCGTCTTCGGCGGCTTCCTCCTCCTGACGGCTGCTTTCGTGGTCTTCGTGCTTCCGCCGATCGTCGGTCAAGTCGGCCAACTCGTGCGAAGCGCGTCGCGAGCGGTCTCAGAGATCTCCACGTCGGCGTGGTTCGCGCAACTCGGCGAGGACGCGCAGGCCACGGTGACGGCACTGCTGAACGCATGGGCCGACTGGCTTTCCGACCCCGCGACCATCGGTGCCATCGGCGGCGGGGCGTGGGCCGTCGGCGTCGGGATCGTGACGACGATCACGTCGACCTTCATCGTCGTCGCACTGACGCTCTACTTCCTCGCGGCACTCGATGACATCAAGGAGGCCTTCTTCTCCCTCGCCCCGGCCCGCAGCAGACCTCGACTCAGGGACATGACCGAGCGGATCACATCCTCCGTCGGTCACGCTCTGATCGGCTCGGTGATCCTGTCGTCGTTCAATGCCGCCGCCGTCTTCATCCTGCATGTCGTCATCGGACTCCCCTTCGCCGCCCTGATGACGGTGGTGGCCTTCGTCCTCACGCTGATCCCGCTCTTCGGCTCCATCATCTTCTGGATCGTCGGTTCGGCGGTCGCCCTCTTCAGCAGCCCGACCCAGGCGCTCATCTTCGCCATCGCCTATCTGATCTACATCCAGCTCGAGTCGTATGTCATCAGCCCGAGGGTGATGAATCGGGCCATTTCCGTTCCCGCGGCGCTCGTTCTGATCGGTGCGCTCGTCGGGGGGACGCTCATGGGCGTGATCGGCGTGCTGGTCGCCCTTCCGATCATGGCGTCGATCCTGCTCATCATCCGCGAGATCGTGGTGCCCCGCCAGAATGCGAAGGTGTGAGGTGGACCAGCAGACCCGGTGGATCAGTCGTCCGAATCCTCGAGGACGAACGTCACCTCCAGGACCACCTGGAAAGCCACGATGGATCCTTCGCGTACCTCGACGGTCTGCTCTTTGACCCACGCGCCGCTGACGTGACGCAACGTCGCCGCAGCCCGCTCGACACCTCCCCGCACGGCGTCTTCGAAGCTCAGCTCCGACCGGGAGCTCAGCGTGGTGATCTTCGCGACCTGGGACATGTCCGCCTCCTGGGTTCTGATCGGTTGAGAGCCCAACCTAGGCGGCTGCGTCGCCGGCGAGGGGACGTTCGTCCCGTCGGCGGATCGCACGGCGACGGATGGTGTGGACATGTGCCCAGCTCCCGCGGAAGACGCCGCCGCCGGAGCGAAGAGAACCGACGAAGGAGTTGTCGCTCCGTGTCCGCTGTGTCGCCGGCGCCGAAGTGCGTGGGAGCTCGACCTGCCCGAGGTGGATCCGGCGCTCGAGGGGACGCGCGAGGTACTGACGACGCTCGCGAACGGCTACCTCGCCACCCGCGGCGCGGCTCCCGACCGCCGGTTCGAGCCATGGTGCTATCCCGGCACCTACGTCGCCGGCGTGTTCGACCGGGCCACCACGGTCACCGCCGGGCGCATCCGCGTCGATGAGAGCATCGTCCGGCTTCCCGATTGGCTTTCGCTGACCATCTCTCCGGACGCCGCGACGCGTGCGCCGACGGTGGAGCACGACCATCGCCTTCTCGACATGCGCCGCGGGGTCCTCATCCGCGAAGCCAGGGTGCGCGGACCGGACGGTTTCGCCGCCTCGATCCATCAGGAACGCTGGGTCTCGCTGCGTCACCCCCACCGCGCGCGGCTTGTCACCCGTGTCACACCGCACGCGTGGAGTGGCATGCTGCGGATCGATTCGGAGATCTCTGCCGCGGTGACCAACGACGGAGTCGCCTCTTTCACCGGCCTGGAGAACCGGCACCTCGAGGTGCCGCTCACCGGAACCGAAGGGAGCGATGCCTGGGTCATGGTCCGCACGAGACAGTCCCGGATCGACGTCGCACTCGCCACGAGGACCTCCGTCGATGTCGACGCCGTGAGGTGGGGCAGGAGCGACCGAGCGGGGGCAGCCCTGGCGATCGACGTGGTCGGAACCGCCGGGCAGGTGATCCGGATCGACAAGTCCGTCGCGGTGTTCACCTCGCGCGACCACGCGATCTCCGAACCGCTGACCGCCGCCCGTCGGGAAGTGGAGGCGATGGCTTCCGCGCAGCGCGACGCCCAGGAGCATCGAGGCGAATGGCGCCACGTCTGGCGTCAGCTGCGCCTGCGCGTGACCCTGAACGCCGCGCACGCGGGGGAGCAGGAAGCCACACGCCGAGAGATCCGTCTGCACCTGTTCCACGTCGCCCAGACTCTGTCGAGGCACACGGCCGACGCCGACGTGGGTGTGCCCGCTCGAGGGCTGCATGGTGAGGCCTACCGGGGACATGTCTTCTGGGACGAGCTGTTCGTCTTCCCGGTCTTGAACCTGCGCATGCCGGAGCTCACGCGCGCTCTGCTCATGTACCGATACCGACGACTTCCCGAGGCGCGTCGCCGGGCCCGAGAACTGGGCTTCGAGGGAGCGCTCTTCCCCTGGCAGAGCGGAAGCGACGGAAGGGAGGAGACGGCGCCGGCCAACTTCAACCCGCACTCGGGCCGGTGGGTGCCTGATCACTCCTGGCGACAGCACCACGTCACCCTCGCCGTCGGCTACAACGTGTGGCAGTACTACCAGGTGTCGGGGGACAGGAACTTCCTCGCCTCCTACGGGGCGGAGATGCTGGTGGACATCGCCCGATTCTGGGTGTCACGGGTCGAGGAGGATCCCCGGTCGGGACGGTTTCATCTTCGCCGGATGATGGGACCCGACGAATTCCACGACGGGTATCCCGACCGTCCCGGGGAGGGGATCGACGACAACGCCTACGTGGCGATCATGACCTCGTGGCTGCTGCGCGCCGTCCTGCGCGCGCATGCCGTGCTCGGCGCACGCGATGACGACCAGTGGGAGCATCTGGGCGTCACCGAACATGAACTCCAGCGATGGGACACGGTCAGTCGTCACCTGTTCGTGCCGTTCCTCGACGACGGGATGCTGGCCCAATTCGACGGCTATGGAGCGCTCCCCGACCTCGATCTCGACGAGTATCGCCGCACGTATGGCGATATCAGCCGGCTGGATCTTCTTCTCGAGGCCGAGGGGGACTCGGCCCATCGCTACCGGGTGTCCAAGCAGGCTGATGTCCTCATGCTCTTCTACGTACTGAGCGCCGAGGAGTTGACCGAGATCCTGCATCGCCTCGGCTACGCCTTCGACCCCCGCTCGATCCCCGCCACGATCGCGCACTACCTCGCTCGCACCACCCATGGGTCTTCGCTCAGCCGTGTCGTGCACGCGTGGGTGCAGGTGCGAGGAGATCGACACGCATCCTGGCATCTCCTGCGCGACGCGCTGGGGGCCGACATCCGCGACATCCACCCCGGGACCACCCGCGAGGGCATCCACCTGGGAGCGATGGCGGCGACGGTGGACATCCTGCAGCGGTGCTATTTCGGCGTGCAGGTGCGTGACGACGTCCTCATCCTTCATCCGCAGCTGCCCGACGCGATCTCACGGCTGTCCACTCGCCTGCGCTACCGCGGCCATCGGCTCGAGCTTGCCGCGACCCACACAGCGCTGGAACTGCGAGCGCACGGCGGCTCGCCCGAGCCGGTGACGATCCTCATCGACGACGCACGTCACACCCTCGTCCCCGGAGAGAGCATCACGGTGCGGCGCCCCCGGCCGGGCGTTCGCGGGGACACCGCCACCCCTCACGCCTAGCCCACCACGGCGGCTCGCGTCGTCAGAGCGCGTCGAACCAGACCGTGGTCTCTCCCGGGAGCAGGCCCTGCGCGACCGGCCCGGAGGAGAGGACCGGCCCGATGTCCTCGGGCAGGGAGAAGGGTTCGGTGCCGAAATTGGTGATCACGGTCCAGCCGTTGGGTCGTCGGTAATGGAGCACATCATCGCGCCCGGTTTCGACCCACTCCAGGCTCTCGGCTGTCTGCAGGCGTCGCCGCGCGGCGAGGGCGTCGCGGTACAGACGGAGCGTCGACGCCGGGTCATCCGTCTGCACCGACGCGGCCGACTGCGCGAACCAGGCGGGCTGCGGGAGATGCGGAGACCTGCCGCCGAACCCGAAGGCCGGCTCGTCTGCCGACCAGGGGAGGGGGACGCGGCATCCGTCCCGGCCGATGTCCTCGCCGGGGCTGCGGAAGAAGGTGGGGTCCTGCCTGTGCGAATCGGGGATCTCGGCCACCTCGTGCAGACCCAGCTCCTCGCCCTGATAGATGTAGGCCGAGCCGGGGAGCCCGAGGACGAAGAGGATCGCCGCGCGTGCCCGGCGGAGTCCCCGGTCCCGGTCGAGTTCGGGCGTGCGGCCGCCGGAGAGCAGCCACTCGTTGCCGTGCTTGCGCACCGGTCGGCCGTCACCTCCGCGTTCGGCGTCGGGGAGGCCGTAGCGCGTCGCGTGTCGGACGACGTCGTGATTGGAGAGCACCCAGGTGGTCGACGAGCCCGACTCCGCCGCCAGCAGCAGGTTGGAGCCGACGATCCGACGGAACTGCCCCGCGTCGAAGTCGGCCTCGAGCAGATCGAAGTTGAACGCCTGACCGAGGCTCTCCGCGCGAGCGTAGAGCGGGATGCGTGCCGGGTCGACCCAGGCTTCGGCGACGGCTGTGCGGGGCGGATCGTACGAGTCGAAGACCGCGCGCCACTCGGCGTAGACCTCATGCACGTCATCGCGGTCGATCAGGGGGTGCCGGCCGTCCCGGGGGAGTGCGTCCAACTCCGTCCGCGAGGGAAGCGGCTCGGTGAGATCCTTCGTCAGCATGTGCGCGACGTCGATGCGGAACCCGTCGACGCCCCGGTCGGCCCAGAAGCGCAGCGTGCGTACGAAATCGGCACGGACGTCGGGGTTGTCCCAGTTGAGGTCGGGCTGTTGCACGGCGAAGTTGTGGAAGTACCACTGGCCGTCTGCGACGCGCTCCCAGGCGGGCCCCCCGAAGACCGAGACCCAGTCGGTGGGCGGTTCAGAGCCGTCAGGCCCCGTGCCGTCGCGGAAGATGTAGCGATCCCGTGCCAGCGAACCGCGCCCGGCGGCAAGGGCCTCCTGGAACCAGGCATGCTGGTCGGAGGTGTGGTTCGGCACGATGTCGACGACGATGCGGATGCCTGCAGCGTGGAGCGCGTCGACGAGACGATCGAAGTCGTCGAGGGTTCCCAGGCGCGGGTCGACATCGCGATAGTCGGCGACGTCGTATCCGCCGTCGGCGAGTTCCGACGGGTAGAACGGGCTCAGCCAGATCGCGTCGACGCCGAGCTCGCGCAGGTGGTCGACACGCGAGAGGATGCCGCGCAGATCGCCGATGCCGTCGCCGTCGGCATCGGCGAAGCTGCGGGGATAGACCTGGTACACCACGGCCTGGCGCCACCACTCGGGCAGCTCGATCTCGTGCGGGTCGGCGGTCTGGAGGGCGGAGGTGCCGGCGGATGTCACGGGGACGGGTTTCCTTTCAGGTGATCGGTTCGGGAGGGTGTGCGGGTCAGCCCTTGACGGCGCCCTGCGTGACGCCCGCCATCACCCAGCGCTGCGTGAACAGGTAGGCGATGATCGCCGGCGCCATGGCCATGAGGTACGACGCGAAGGCGACGTTGTAGTTGTTGCTGAACTGGCTCTGGAAGAGGTTCTGGCGCACCGGCAGGGTCTGCAGGTTCGGGTCGGAGATGATCAGCGACGGCATCATGAAGTCGTTCCACGCGTAGAGGAACGCGAAGATGCCGACCGTGGCGCTCATCGGCGCCAGAAGCGGGAAGATGAGCTTCCAGAACGTCTGCCAGGTGCTCGCACCGTCGATGCGGGCGCTCTCCTCGAGCTCGTAGGGGATCGAGCGCAGGAAGGCGGTGAACAGCAGCACGCTGAAGCTCAGCTGGAACATCGTGGCAAGCAGGATCACCCCGACCGGGTTGTCCAGGCCGACGCGTCCGGTCAGCTGGATCTGGGGAAGTGCCACCACCGGGAACGGGATGAACATCGCCGCGAGCAGATAGAAGAACGAGTAGCGGAACAGCCGTCGATCCCAGTTTCGGACGATCGCGTACGAGGCGAAGGCGGCCAGGATGATCGTCAGGATCACTGTGCCGGCGGTGACGAAGAGCGACACCGCCGCGCCGACAGGAAAGCGGGTGAGGGTCCACGCCTCGACGAAGCCGTCGAAGCTGAAGGGCGCCGGCAGCGAGAACGCGTTGCCGTCGACGGCCTGCGCGGACGTCTTCAGCGACATCGAGATGGTGACGTACAGCGGCAGCAGGACGGTCACGGCGCAGAGGATCAGGATCACCGTCGTCGACCAGTTGACGCGTTCCTGGCCGACGCGGCCTCGTGCTTTCGGCCTCGGCCGTTCGTCGGCGGAACGGGACTTCCGGTTCTCGCGGTCGGCGATGAGCTCGCCCTCGGCGGTTTCGGCGGACAGAGCGGGTTGCGTGGTCATCGGAAGACCTTCCTTCCGCGCGTGAGGGAGAGTTGGAGGATGGAGATGAGCACGGCGACGATGAAGAAGATGGTCGCGTTGGCCATCTGGTAGGCGTAGTCGCCGCTGTTGAAACCGAAGATGATGCTCATCGCGATGCTTCGGGTCGCTGTTCCCGGCCCGCCGTTGGTGAGGCCGACGATGACGTCGTAGGCGTTGAGGAAGTTCTTGAATCCGAGGATCACGTTGATGACGACGTATCCCGCGACGAGGGGGATGGTGATGCGCCACAGCTGCTGGCGCTTGTTGGCCCCGTCGATGTCCGCGGCCTCGTAGACGTCTCCGGGAACCGACAGCAGACCGGCGATGTAGATGAGGAGCGTGCCGGGGATCGCCTGCCAGGCGGTCACGATCACGATCGCCACCCAGGCGAGGTCGGGATTGGCGAGCAGGCTCTCCTGCAGCCATCCGATCCCGGTGGCCTGACCGAGAGAGGGTACGGAGTTGGAGAACAGGAAGTTGAAGACGTACGCGATGATGATCCCCGAGATCACCATCGGGATGACGAAGATCGTCCGGAGCCCGGTGCGGAACCGGATGCGGGATGTGAGCCCCACGGCCAAGAGGAACGCCACGATGTTGACGACGATGACCGTCGCCGTGGCGAACCCGAAGGTGAAGAGGTAGCTCTGCAGAATGGCGGGGTCGCTGAAGAGGGCGATGTAGTTGGTCAGGCCGATGAAGTTCCATGAGCCGATGCCGATGGAGTCGGTGAAGCTGAAGAAGATCCCGACGATCCCCGGCACCGTGATCGCGAGGGTGAACAGCACCAGGCTCGGGAGGAGGAACAGGTAGTAGATGGGTTCCACTCGCCGCCGGGAACGGCGTGTCGCCGCCGATCCTGCGACGATCGTCTCGGTGGCGGTCATTGCGTGGCCTCCTCGCCCTGCGCGTCGGTCTCGCTCGAGGGAAGAGGCGAGCGGAATGCCAGTCGAGCCCAATCGGTGTCCATCGTCCGCAGGGTCGACTCGGTGTCGGCGCCCAGGGCCAAGGCCTGCGCGTAGCTGAAGACCGGGATGGTCTTGGGCACGAGGACGGAGGGGCCCTGGTAGAACCTTCCTTCGTCGTAGTAGTCCGTCATCCCTTCGACGCGCGGATCGCTCGGCGGGGGTGCCCCCTCGGTCGGAGCGAATCCGAGCTGGGATTCGTTGTAGGCCTCGATGTTCTCGGGCTGATAGAGGAACTCCAGGAAGTCGCGAGCGGCATCCTGGTGGCGCGACTCCTCGGGGATCATCGCGGCGAGGTCGGTGTTCACGCGCACCTTCAGATCAGCAGGGTCATCGGTCATCGGCAGCGGGAAGGTTCCCAGATCCAGGTCGGGATCGGTCTTGGCGATCTCGGCGAGCGCCCAGGGCCCCTGCAGATACATCGCCGCCTCACCGCGCGCGAACGCGAGGTTTCCGTCGTTGTAGGCACGCGAGTCGGCGTCGGCATTGGTGTAGACCGTGAGTTCGGCCATTCTGTCCAGAGGCTCGGCGAACTGGTCTTGGAAGGACACCGCCGACTCCTCGCCGACATCGGCACCCTCCGCCGCGAGCTGGTCGAAGAAGTCGACCACGTCGATGGAACCGCCGATGGCGTAGTCGTACCAGCCCTGGGCGACCGTCCAGTCGTCCTTGAAGGTGGCGTAGAACGGTGTCACGCCCGACGCTTCGAGCGCGTCGCAGACGGCGATGAGCTCGTCCCATGTCTGCGGGACCTCCAGGCCGTTCTCTTCGAAGATCGCCCGGTTGTAGATGACCGACGACGCCATCACCGAGTAGGGGAGGGCGCTGGTCCGGCCTTCGCACGAGCCGTACTGCGCCATCAGCACGTCGAGGTCGTCGCGCACCGTCGATGCCGCCTGCGTGTCGGAGAGGTCCGAGAGCGCGCACCGGTCGACGAAGCGGGCCACCTCGTAGTTGTAGTTGGCCAGCATGATGTCGGGGGGATTGCCGCGGACGAAGCTGGCGGACACCACGTCGACGCCCGACGTGTCCATCTCCACCCGGACACGGTCCTGGGAGGAGTTGTAGTCCGACACGAGCTGGTTCATGAAGTCCAGGGCTTCCCTCTTGCTGAAGGTGAAGCGGATGGTCTCGCGGCCGTCGGCGGAGCACCCCGCGAGGAGGGCGCCGGCGAGGGCGAGGAGGGAGATCGTCGCGGCAGCGCGACGGGCAGGGGTTCCAGGAGGCACGTCATCGTCCTTCGTCAGAGTTGTCACTCACTTGCTCGCCGCATTAAATTTATGCCGCGAATCAAGTTCCTGGCATCCAGAATGCAAAGGAACACGAGAAAGGTCAACCCCTTGTCATACCCGGGTATCGTCCCCCTCTCGCCGCGGCGAGCGAGCCTTCTGGGCGTGATCGGGTACGCCTGGGACGCGGAGGTCTTCACCGCGACAGACGTGATGGAGAGCGTCGCGGTGACGCGGTCGACGGCGATCGATGTCGTCGACGAGCTCGTCGCCCGCGGACTGATCGTCGAACTCCCCAACGCCCGCGCCGTCGGCGATTACCGCAAGGGTCGTCCCGCACGTCGGTTCGCATTCCGTCAGGATGCCGCCTTCGTCGTGGGCCTCGACGCGGGCCGGGGCCATCTCACCGCGACGGTGTCGGATCTCCGGGGGAACACCCGAGCGGTCGAACACCTCGTCGTGGATGCCGATGACGATGCGCCCGAGATCAGGCGACGCGCAGCAGTGCGCGCTGTGGACCGCGCGCTCGAGATCGCCGGAGTCGGCCGATCGGAGGTCGCGGCGATGGGCGTGGGTCTCCCGGCGCCCGTCGACGCGCACGGCGAATCTCCGACCGACCGGGCGGAATTCTGGACGCGGATGAACCCGGGGTTCGCGCGGATGTTCGGAGAATGGGTGCCCATCGTGAAGGTCGCGAACGACGCGTCTCTGGCCTCGGTCGCCGAGCGCACGCTGGGCGCTGCACGCGGGTGCAACGATTTCGTGGTCCTCCTCGCCGGAGAGCGTCTGGGTGCCGGTGTCTGGGTGGACGGGCGTCTGCTCACGGGCGCGCACGGCGGCGCCGGCGAGATGGTCGCCTTCGATCATGTCCGGGGCGTCGACAGCGCGTGGGGGTTCGGTCACCGGGCAGTCGAGCTCGCCCGCACGGCGATGGCGACGGGCGCGCTCCCGACCTCGAGCATCCTGCGCCGGATGGCGCCTGCCGACATCGAGGGCAAGGACGTCTTCGCCGCGGCGGCCCAGGGCGACGCCGGCGCCCGCCGGATCACCGACGAGATCGGCGGATCGCTCGCCGTGATCGCCGGTGTCTTCGGGAGTCTGTTCGACACCCGGCTGCTGATCGTCTCGGGCGCCGTCGCCGACGGGGCGGCGCCGCTCATTGAGGCGGCCCGAAGGTCAGTGGCCGACACACTCCACCTCCCCGCCCCGCGGATCGTCGCCTCTGAGCTCGGAGCCGACATCGTCTCGCTCGGGGCCGTGTGCGCGGCGGTGCAGGAGGCGCGACGCGGAATTCTGGATCTTCCCCGGTTCGCCCAGCCGGCGTGATCACGCCGCCGGCCGTCGTCAGAACGCGGTGTTCCAGACGCTCTCCATCGCGACGTGCCGTCCGAGGACGCGCTCAGCCGCACGATGCCCGGAGCACATCGCCGCGGTGACAGTGGCGGGATCATCCGTCCACGTCGCCTCGCCTGCGAGGTGGAGCACGCCGCCGACGGGCGCGGCGAGGTCGTCGTGGTCGCTCGTGACAGACCCCACCGTCATGTACGCGTAGGACCCGTGGCTGAAGGGGTCGCCCTGCCAGTCGGTGATCTCCACGTCCACCGGGTCGGGCGCTCCGGGGAAGAGTCTCCGAAGCTGCTCCATGACCGATGCGACGATCTCATCGTGACTCCAGGCGCGGATCTCCCTCGCCGCGGGCCCGGCGGCGAACGTCAGGAGCGTCGGTTCATCGTGCAGCGGCGTGAGGTCGTACCACGAGTGCCAGCGCCGTCCCTCGGGTCCCTGCTGTCTCACGGCGTAGACACCGTCGCCCCAGAACCGTGTCGGAAAACGCAGGAACACCTTCTCGAAGGCGTTCATCCGCAGCCGCGCCAGTGGCTCCGCGACGGCGGGCGGAAGGGGCGGGTCGAAGGTGAACGACGCGGACTGCAGCACCCCCACGGGGACGGTGACCACCGCCGCCGCGGCCGTCACCGTGCCCCGGTCGCTCGTCACGTCGACGCCCGACGCGTGCCAGGCGACTCGGGTCACGACGTGACCGAGGCGCACGTCGAGACCTTCGGCGAGGTGAGCGGGGAGGCGGTCGTATCCGTCGGGGAACACCACCTCATCGCCCTCGACCTGATCGTCGTCCAGGCCGTGGGCGGCGAGGTCTTCGATCCACGCTCCGTACTGCTCCTCCGTGCGATGCTCGACGAATTCCCTCACTCGGAGGGCGCGCTCGGAATCCCACCCCTGATCGGCGATGGCGCGTTCGGTCACGTCGCGGTACGAGTCCCCGGGCCCCGATCGGGCGATAACCTCCAGAAGGCGCTGGTCCACGGTGCGGACGTCGGCGGCGAAGGCGGCCGCCGCTTCTTCCGGCATCCGTGTGCCATCCGGAGAGTGATACGCGATCGGGCGGCCATCGGGTTGGAAGCTGCCGACGGTGAACTCCGTCATCCGCATGCCGAACGCGCGGGCGGCGTCGGCGACCGGGGAGTCGGTGATCCCATGGATCCAGGATGCTCCGAGATCGGTCACCCGCCCACCGGCGCGGGCAGTGTGAACCCTGCCGCCGACGCGCTCACGGGCCTCGAGCACGATGACCCGCTGGCCGGCTGCCCGCAGCAGTCTCGCGGCGGTCAGCCCGGCGACCCCAGCCCCCACCACGATCGTGTCCACGTGCTCCATCGCCGCCTCCTGTCCGCGATCGACGCCGCGTGCCTTCGACGCTATCGCGGCAGCGGTGCCCCGTCGAAGGCCCGCGGGATGTCTCGCGGATCGTGTCTGCGGGGCTTTCGGCCGCTGGCGGCCCAGGCGCGAGCGCGGCTGCGGATCTCGGGGGCATGCAGCGGCTCGGCACTGAAGTAGTGACCGGCGTATCGCAGCGCCACCGCCGTCTTCCAGTCCTCCGTCGCCAGGGCGCCGAGCACGCGGGACTTCGGTGCGGCGGGCCGCTCCAGCCCGTGCAGCATCGCGCCCGGAAAGACACCGTCGCTTCGGACGACGGAATCGAAGACGAAGTCGAGAGTCGGGCGGAAAGCCTCCTGGATGCGTCCCGCGGCCCCCGTGGCATCCGGCGTCTCGAGCAGGATGTCGCGCATCGTCCGCGCCTCGACCGCAGCAACCGACATCCCCTGACCGTAGATGGGGTTCAGGGCGAGCACCGCATCGCCGATGGCCACAAATCCATCGGGGTGCACGGGCATGTCTTCGAACCGGCGCCGACGCGACCCACGGATGCGGAACGGTTTGGGATCGCCCAGAAAGTCCGCTCGGCGCGCAGCCTCGGCGACTACGGGTGATCTCACCGCCTCGAGGTGGGCGATGAGGCGCTCGCGCGTCGCCGGCGGCGGACTGTCGGACTGCGACAGCGCGACGATCTGGTGGAGACCGTTGTCGCATGGCAGCAGGACCGCCCCGTGAGGGCTCTCGGGCAATGGCGGGATGAGGTAGCCCTGGATGTCGTCGCGGAGGGTCCCCGGGGCGAGTCGGACGACGGCGGTGGCGTAGCTCACCGTGTTCACGATCTCCTGCTCGGGCGGCGGGACGAATCCGAGCTCCGCCAGCCAGTCCGACGCGTGCGAGGTACGGCCTGACGCGTCCACGACGAGGTCGGCGTGGAGATGTGGTCTGCCGATTCCCTTGAGGACGATGCCTCTCACAGCGTCCTCGCCTCCTGGGTGCAGTCCCACGACCTGGCCCTCCACGATGCGCACCTGCGGGATCTCGGTGACCTTGCGGCGGAGGGCGTCTTCGAGGACCACGCGGCGGATGCCGTAGATCCACGCTTCACTGGGACCGCGGGCGGCCCACCCCTGCGAGCTCAGGCTCGCGATTCCCCGAGGAGAGTCGTACCAGGCCGCTCCGGCTCGGAGGAATTCGCCAGCCACACCGGGAACGAGGTCTTCGAACGACTCCTGCCCGATCGCGAGGATGGCATGCATCTGCTCATCCTGGGGAACGCCCCGGCGATGGAGGGGCACGTCGGGCAGCCTGTCGCGCTCGATGACGGTGACGCTGCCGTACCGACGCGACAGCGCCGCAGCGGAGAGAAGACCGCCGATGCCTGCGCCGATGACGATGGCGTGGTCGAAACCCATTCGTTTCATGCCTCCCGAATCGCCGAGCCGGGCGTGTGAGGAAACCGTAGCGCGGCTTCGTACCCCTTCGGCGCGAAGGGGACGAAGTCGGTCGGTAGCGTGGGCGTGTGCAGACCGTCGGAGTCGACCTCGCAGCTTCCGCTCAGGGCACCGCGGTGGCCGTGATCGACTGGCGTGACCGGGCCGCCGAGGTCACCGCACTCATCGTCGGGATCGGCGACCGCGACATCGTCTCCGCTGCGCGCGGGGCGGCGTCGGTCGGCATCGACTGCGCTCTGGGATGGCCTGTCGACTTCGTCGAGTTCGTCTCGCAGCACGCGAAAGGGAAGCCGCCCTCCGGCACCGACTCGGGTCTGGAATGGCGACGCCGTCTCGCCTATCGGCACACCGACCGCGTCGTGCGCGAGCGAACCGGGCGGTGGCCGCTCAGCGTCGCCACCGATCGGCTCGGGCTGACCGCGATGCGCTGCGCCGAGCTCACCGCGCTGTTCGGCGCGGCTGGTGTGTCCGTCGATCGATCGGGAGCGGGCGTCCTGGTCGAGGTCTACCCGGCTGCCGCGCTGCGCCTGTGGGGGATCTCCGTCCCGGCGTACAAGGTCGACCCCGCCGCGCGGGGTGTGGCGGTCGCGACGCTGACCGCCGCCGCGCCGTGGCTGCACATCCCGACCGCGATGAAGGCGGAGATGCTGAGGTCGGCTGACGCATTCGACGCCGTCGTGGCAGCGCTCAACGCCCGTGCGCATGCGATCGGCGCCACGACCCCCGTCCCCGCCGACGCGGCGCACCTCGCTCGGGTCGAAGGATGGATCGCCCTTCCCGAGACGGCGCTGGCGGACCTGGTCGACGCGCGCCGGGCACACGGCGATTGAGTCGGCCCGTGCGGCATGCTCGAAGAGTTCCCAGCCGAGGAGGATGCCGTGCCCGACCCCCGCCGAGAGCCCACGCGCGTCGGCCCGCTGCAGTTCGCTCCGGCGGAGGCGCCGGAGCGTTGGCGGCTGACGATGATGCCCGCGGAGGGCGCGCCGTGCGAGGCGACATGGGGGGAGTGGGTGCGCTTCGCGCAGCGTGTGCTCAGGCTGGACGCCCTCTCGCGCGATCTCGAGGAGCGCGGCGACGCCTGGGATCGCGGCTTCGCCGCTGGTCGGGCCACGACCGCGGACGGGAATGCCGAGTCCGGCTGGGCCAATCCCTACCGCTGACGACCCGAAGAGCGCGCCGCGCCTCCCTCGACCGCGACGATCCGATGGTCGTCGTCGTGGGTGAGTTCCGATGCGAGAAAGCCCGCATCCGTGGGCAGGACGAGGTTGAACCGCGCGAAGGCGCCGACCGAAAGCGCTCCCACGTTCAGCGCGAGATCCAGAACATGGCCTCCGGCGTGGCGATCGGCGGCGAGGAAGTGCACGTGCAGCCCCGCGACCGCGATGCCCTGATAGATCGACGGTGCCCAGAAGCCCACCAGGGTCCCCTCGACCTCCCTCAGCACGGTTTCGACCTGATCGTCTGCGACCTCCGCGAGGGGGCGGAGCGGGAAGTGCTCCCGCCGCGTGGCCCGGACGCGGATCATCCGGAACTCGCCGTCGACGCGGACGGAGTGGAACAGGTTGCGGCTGACCGTCATGGCCTCCACAAGCGATGTGAGGATCGCGAGGTCCGCAGGGCCGGTGGCCACAGGGCTCACGGACGGCTCGGCGCAGACGTCGGCGAAGGGAAGGACATCCTCGCCGGTCATCCGATGGGGTGGTCCGTCCACCGTGCACGCGTACGCCATCCCGTCGACGATGACCACCTCGCCTCCCAGGCGATCGCAGCATCCGATGCCGAAGTCGCCGTGCCGAAGCGCATCCTCGACCGGCATCCCGGACTCGTACGCGCCGGCCAGAAGCGCGTCGAGCACCGCGAACTGCGTCACGGCGCCCGCGGAGACCCGCTCGGGCGTGTTCATCCCCACTCGATCAGGAGGATGCTCTGCTTGGTGTCGGCGATCTTCACCGTTCCCGCCTGGAAGAAGTAGGTGATGCCGTACCCGTTCTCATCGGTGGTCACCGCCGTTTCGGCCGGCTCGGTGACGTACACGCCCTCCGGATCGTCCTCGACCGTCCACCCCTCCGCCTGAAGGCGCGCGCGCGCCTCGTCGGCCGTCGCCTCATCGATCGGAGCCCAGCCGTAGATGTGGAGCTGGTCGCTGGCCGGACCGTCGAAGTTCGCCCAGACGCATTCGATGCCGCCCGGGATCTCCTCACCGGTGATGGTGAACGGCGAGGCCTGGGCGCTCCAGCCGACGCTGTCGTAATCGGCGACCGTGGTCTCGGGGATGATTGTCTCGCACGTCGGGTCGGTGGCGGGCGCGGGTTCTTCGGTGGGCGGGGCCGAGGGTTCAGCCGTGGGCGAGGAAGCGACCGGCGACGGGGGCGGGGAGGGCTGGGCGTCGCCGGTCTCCGCGGCACACGCAGTGAGTGCGACTAGCGCGACGGTGAGCGCGCCGCCGGCGGAGAGGCGACGAAGGGCAGAGGTCATCGATCGATCTCCGGGGTGGGGGGGTGGAGCAGGTCGAGGAACGTCCGGTGGAGTGAGCCGTTCGTGGCCAGCGATGACCCGGCGGTCAGCGTATCCGTGCCGGTGAAATCGGTGAACCGCCCGCCGGCTTCGTGGACGATGGGCACGAGCGCGGCGATGTCGTACTCCTGCACGCCGAACTCGGCGACGAACTCCAAGCGCCCTTCCGCGAGGAGCATGTACGGCCAGGCATCGCCGTAGCCGCGATCGCGCCACACCGCTGCGGTCAGCCTCTCGAGCGCCGCCAGCTGACCGGCCTCGCGCCACTGCCCGATGCTCTGGAAGCTCACGCTCGCTTCGGTGAGGGAGTCGACGGATGACACGGCGAGACGCCGCGGGCCGCCGTCTGCGGCGTTCGTCCAGGCGCCGAGACCGCTCGCCGCCCACCAGCGTCGGGCGATCGCGGGCTGACTGACGACGCCGACGCGCGGCACACCGTCGACCGTCAGCGCGATGAGCGTCGACCACATGGGTATGCCCCGGAGGTAGTTCGCCGTGCCGTCGATCGGGTCGATGACCCAGCGTCGGACGCCTGCTCCCGAGGAGCCGAACTCTTCGCCGAACACGTCGTCTTCCGGTCGCTCCGCCGCGAGGACCCCGCGGATCGCCTGTTCGGTGGCGAGGTCGGCTTCGGTGACGTGACTGGCATCAGCCTTCGTGCGCACGTCCAGATCAGAGGCGTCGAACCGGGCCATCGACACCGCATCGGCGACGTCGGCCAGGCGCAGGGCGAGGGCGAGATCCTCGGCGAGGTCCCCGTCGTGAGGGGTGTCGAAAACGCTATCCGCAGGGGGCAGGGTCACACGGTCAAGGATAGGTGGCGCGCGGGGTCGGATTTCACCGTGGCGACATCGTGATGGTAATGTTGACCCTCGGTTCGCGGGTCTGTATCGACGCGACCGGGTTCGCGCCTCTAGCTCAATCGGCAGAGCAACTGACTCTTAATCAGTGGGTTCAGGGTTCAAGTCCCTGGGGGCGCACCACCTCACCAAACGCCCTGGTTCGCCGGGGCGTTTCGTGTGTCCGTCCCCGTCGACGTCCTACGCTGAGGTCGGGTGCCGCTCGTGCCGGCGCCAGCGAGCGAAGGAGCCGGGATGACAGACAGCGACTTGCACGGAAAGCGCGCCGTCGTCACGGGCGGCGCAAGCGGCATCGGGCTGGCCTGCGTGAAGGAGTTCCGTCGCCGCGGTGCACACGTCATCGTCGCCGATCACCACGTCTACCAGACCGAGGCGGTGGCCGAGGAGCTGGGTGCCGAGCCATGGGTGGTCGACCTGGCCGACACCGCCGCCCTGGAGGACGTCCGGCTGGATGTCGACATCCTGGTCAACAACGTCGGGATGCAGCGGGTCAACCCGATCGTCGATTTCCTGCCGGAGGACTTCCGGCACATTCAGCGGCTCATGGTCGAGTGTCCCTTCCTGCTCATCCGGGCGGCACTGCCCGGCATGTCCCGGCGAGGATGGGGACGCATCATCAACATCTCCAGCGTCCACGGCCTGCGAGCGAGCGCATTCAAGTCGGCCTACGTCACGGCCAAGCACGGACTCGAGGGCCTGTCGAAGGTCACGGCGCTCGAGGGCGCCCGCTCCGGCGTGACGAGCAACTGCGTCAGTCCCGCCTACGTCCGAACGCCCCTGGTCGAGCGGCAGATCGCCGACCAGGCTCGGCTGCACGGCATCGGCGAAGACGAGGTGATCGAGAAGATCATGCTCACCGAAACGGCGGTCAAGCGCCTCATCGAGCCCGAGGAGGTCGCCTCCCTCGTGGGGTGGCTGGTCGGCGACAGCGCGGGCATGGTCACGGGGGCCACCTACACGATGGACGGCGGCTGGACCGCGCGATGAGCGGGCACCGCTTCCACCGCTATCGCACCCGCGACATCCCCGTTCCCGGGGGTGCCCTCCGTGTCGGGGTGTGGGAACCGACCGGACCTGTGCGCGGAGAGATTCTGGCGGTCCATGGTGTGACCTCGTCCCACCGTGTGTGGGCGCACACCGTCGAGAGGCTGCCGGGGATCCGGGTGATCGCCCCCGACCTGCGCGGCCGCGGCCGCAGCACCGCGAACCGCCCCGCCGGCATGGCGCGCCACGCCGACGATCTCGCCCTCGTCCTCGCCGAGACCTCGGGACGGGCGTCCGTCGTCGTCGGTCACTCGATGGGCGGGTTCGTCTCTGTGGTGCTGGCCCACCGGCATCCGGATCTCCTCGATCGGCTGCTGCTCGTCGACGGCGGCCTGCCCCTGCGGGCGCCGGAGGGGCTCTCGCCGGAGGAGACGGTCGCCGCGATCCTCGGGCCCACGGCCGCCCGGCTTCGCATGAGGTTCGACGACGAGGCCGATTATCTGCGATTCTGGCGCGCGCACCCGGCCTTTCCGCCGCCGTGGACGCCGGAGCTCGAGGACTACTTCCGCTACGACCTCCTCGACGCCGATAACGGTGCGCTGCGACCGGCCACGAGCGAGGCCGTCACGATCGAGGACACCGTCGATCTCACGACGGGATCGGCTCTGCGCGTCGCGGTGGACGCGCTCGGTCACCCCACCAGGCTGCTCACCGTCCCGCGAGGCCTTCGAGACGAGGAGCCGGGGCTCTACCCGCCCGACCATCTCTCGGCGCTCCTTCGCGAACGACCCGCCATCTCCCACCGGCGTGTCGCGGGCTTCAACCACTACTCGATCCTGCTGACCCCCGAGGGTGGTGCCGTCGTGGCGGACGAGGTCGTCGGCGCTCTGCAGGCCCCGTGACGGGCAGGCGCCGATCACGCCATGCAGAGGTTCTCCGTCGCGCGGACGAGGGCGGTCTCGACGGCCGGCTCCACCTGCCCGTCGAGTTCGTCCCGTACCTCGGCGAGCACGGAGGCGCACCCGGGTGCGCCTCGATACGGCTCGAGCCCGGCGAGGGCGCCGATCAGCGCGGGTGTGAGGCGATCGAGGATCGGTCGCACCTCGGCGGCGAGGTCGGGTCCCTGGGTCGGGGCGGGGGATACGCCGACGCGCCAGTCGTCGAGAAGCGCGAACTGGACGTCCTTGTTCGCCGTGATCTGATCGGCGAACACCTCGCGGACCCAAGACGTATCGACGTCCTGCCGTTCGGCCTCGGTCTGCGCAGCCTCGAGAACGCTCTGCTCTCGATCCCTGTCCGTGACGAGCTGGCCGCCGACTTCCTTCGCGGCTGCCACAGCCGGTGCGGTGGCGAGTCGCTCTGCGATCAGAGAGAGGACCTCTCGCAGTTCGCCCGCGATGACCTCGTCTGTGACAGGCGACGCCGTCGTGCTGGTCGCGGCCTCGGGTGTCGGCGATGCGCAGCCGGCGCACCACAGCACCGCGGTGACGCAGACCAGAGCGAGGGACCGGCGCCACGGGGCGCCGACAGGGGAGGAGGGCATGAGCACAGGGTAGGGCGCGGGGGATGCTATCGGGGTGGTCGGCTCATCGACCGGTCGCGGCGATGCGCGCGGTCAGTTGGTGGGCGTGGGCGAGGAGGGTCTTGCCGAGATCGGCGAGCCGGTCGGCCGAGAAGCGGAACTGCACCCCGGTCAGGCTCAGTGCCCACTGCGGATGACCGTCGCGGGCGAAGACGGCGGCGCCGAGTCCCCAGCTTCCTTCCACGATGAGGCCCGGATTGACCGCGTAGCCGCGCTCCTGCGTCTCGCGGATACGGGTGCGAAGCCGCGCCGGTGCGTGGGACGCCCCCCAGCGATCGGCGAGATCCGGATGACGCTCGAGGTAGGCGTCCACATCGTGGTTGGGAAGGAACGACAGGATGGCCAGGCCCGCCGATGCGACTCCCAGCGGGAAGCGTACCCCCTCGGACAGCACGAAGGAACGGATGGGGAAGCTCCCCTCCTCGCGGAGCAGACACACCGTCTCGTCCCCGCGTCGCACGGACAGGAAGGCACTCTCCTCGGTGCGGACAGCCAGGGAGCGCACGATGTCCCTCGCGAGATCGGTGATGTCGTAACGAGCGGCGGCCACCGTTCCCATCAGATAGAGCTCCGGACCGGGAAGCCATCTGCCGAGGCGCTCGTCGAAGTCCACCAGTCCCTCGTGCCGCAGCGCCTGGAGGATGCGATGGGCGGTCGGCCGGGTCAGGCCGGCGTCCGCGGCGAGGTCTCTCATCGAGGCCCCCCCGCCCCCGGCGGCGGTGACGATCCGGAGCAGGCGGGCTGCGCGCCCGATCGCCTGCGTGCCAGGAACGCTCTGGCGTTCGGCGCTGTCCATGATGTGGACGGTACGCGCCGGATCATCCACATCGCAAGCACCGGGTGGTCCTGCGATCTTCTCGCGGCGAGGATGGAAGGAGCCGACCGACGAACCCCGGGGAGTGCGCGTGATCGACAAGACCTTCGCTTCTGCAGCTGCTGCGGTAGCCGACATCCCCGATGGCGCGAGCCTCGCCGTGGGCGGGTTCGGCCTCTCGGGCAACCCCATCGCCCTGATCGAAGCGATCCTCGCGCAGGGAACGACGGATCTCAGCGTCGTGAGCAACAACTGCGGTGTCGACGACTGGGGGCTCGGGGTGCTCCTTCAGGCCCGCCGCATCCGCAAGATGACCTCGTCGTACGTGGGGGAGAACAAGGAGTTCGAGCGTCAGTTCCTCTCCGGTGAGCTCGAGCTCGAGCTCACCCCGCAGGGGACGCTCGCCGAGAAGCTGCGAGCGGGCGGTTCGGGAATCGCGGCGAACTTCACCCAGACCGGGGTGGGGACACAGGTGGCCGAGGGCGGTCTGCCCCGCCGCTATCACCCGGACGGATCGATCGCGGTGGCCTCGCCGCCGAAGGATGTCCGGGTCTTCGACGTCCACGGCTCTCCTCGCGAGTTCGTGCTGGAAGAGGCCATCGTCACCGACTTCGCCCTGGTGCACGCGCGTCGTGGCGACCGCGCGGGCAACCTCGTGTTCAACAAGTCCGCGCGCAACTTCAATCCTCTCGCCGCGATGGCCGGCCGGGTCTGCATCGCTCAGGTCGAAGAGCTCGTCGAGCCCGGGGAGCTCGACCCCGATCAGATCCATCTCCCCGGGATCTTCGTTCATCGCATCATCGAGGTCGGCACCGACGTCGAGAAGCGCATCGAGAAGCGCACGGTCGCGGCATCCGACGTGAAGGAAGGGCGCTGACATGGCACTGACGAGGGTCCAGATGGCGACGCGCGCGGCGCAGGAGCTCCGGGACGGCGCGTACGTCAATCTCGGAATCGGCCTGCCGACCCTTGTTCCCAATCACCTGCCGGCGGGGGTGAAGGTCGTCCTGCAGTCCGAGAACGGGATTCTGGGCGTGGGACCCTATCCGGCCGACGCGGACGTCGATCCCGACCTGATCAATGCCGGCAAGGAGACGGTCACGGTTCTCCCCGGATCGGCGTTCTTCGATTCCGCGACCAGTTTCGGGATGATCCGCGGCGGCAAGATCGATGCCGCGATCCTGGGTGCGATGCAGGTCTCGCGACAGGGCGATCTGGCGAACTGGATGATTCCCGGCAAGATGGTGAAGGGCCCGGGAGGCGCCATGGACCTCGTCCATGGGGCCGCGAAGGTGATCGTCCTCATGGAGCACGTGGCCAAGGACGGCTCACCCAAGATCGTGCTCGAATGCACTCTGCCGTTGACCGGGCGCGCAGTCGTGGATCGCATCATCACGGATCTCGCGGTGATCGATGTCACGTCCCAGGGGCTCGTCCTGACCGAGCTCGCACCGGGGGTGAGCGTGGACGAGGTGCGTTCCAAGACCGAGCCGCCGCTCATCGTTTCGAAGAATCTCGAGGAGCACGCATGAACCACGAAGACGTCGTCATCGTCGCCGCAGCCCGCACCGCGCAGGGACGGCTCAAGGGCCAGTTCTCACCGCTCTCCGCGGTGCAGCTCGGCAGTGCGGCGATCGCCGGTGCGCTCGCGCGGGGAGGGATCGCCCCCGATGCCGTCGACGCGGTCCTGATGGGCCAGGTGCTCGCCGCAGGAGCGGGCCAGAATCCCGCGCGGCAGGCGGCCGTCGGGGCGGGGATTCCCTGGCGGGTCCACGCCGGGAGCGTCAACAAGGTCTGCCTGTCGGGTCTGACGGCCGTGATCGATGCCGCGCGCATGATCCGCCTGGGCGACGCGCGCGTCGTGGTCGCCGCGGGAATGGAGTCGATGACACGAGCTCCGCATCTGCTGATGAACTCCCGCGACGGCTACAGCTACGGGTCGATCGAGGTGCTCGACCATATGGCCTTCGACGGACTGACCGACGCGTACGACGCCGAGAGCATGGGCGCCTCCACCGAGCGCCACAACGGAGCGCTGGGGATCACGCGCGAGGCGCAGGACGCCGTCGCGGCCCGCTCTCATCAGCGCGCGGCGGCCGCCCAGCGCGAGGGGATCTTCGACGCGGAGATCGTGCCCGTCGAGGTGCCGCAGCGCCGGGGCGCGCCCCTCGTGGTGGCGACGGACGAGGGGATCAGACCGGACACCACCGTCGAGACCCTCGCCGGCCTGCGTCCCGCTTTCGCGAAGGACGGCACGATCACCGCGGGCAATTCCTCGCAGATCTCCGACGGCGCCTCCGCGGTCGTCCTCACCTCGCGATCGCACGCCGACGAGAACGGATGGCCCGTGCTGGCGGTGGTCGGCGCGGCAGGACAGGTCGCCGGCCCCGACAAC